>JABWBP010000018.1:0-140000 GCA_013360445.1 Calditrichaceae bacterium
TTCTACAAATGTTGAACACCTCCGGTGTTCGGGAAAGAATCCTGGCTACAAAGTGGCTCCATTACCGGTAAATGGAAATTTCAACGTGCGTTTAGTATATAAGCGGAGAGGGCGGGATTCGAACCCGCGGTACCTTTGCAGGTACACACGCTTTCCAAGCGTGCGCCTTCAGCCACTCGGCCACCTCTCCTGATAAAAACCAAATTCCAAGAAGCAAACTTCGAATCCCAGGTCTTTGGTTCTTGGGTCTTGGCTCTTGTTTCTTAATTCGTTTCCCGCAATTTGCGAAAGAAATCCGACAAGATCAGGGAACAGCGGTTTTCCAACACCCCGGAAACCACGTTTACGCGGTGATTCAGGCGCTGGTCTTGCACGATGTTATACAACGTTCCGCAAGCGCCGTTTTTCGAATCGCTGCAGCCGAATACCAGCGCCGGAATGCGGGCTAACACGATTGCCCCGGCGCACATGGGGCAGGGTTCCAGGGTCACGTACAGGGTGGTATCCAAGAGTCGCCGCGAGCCTAAGCTTTCCGCCGCCGCGGTAATGGCGATCATTTCCGCGTGGGCGGTGGGATCCTGCAATTTCTCGGTCAGGTTGTACCCTTTGCCGATGACCCGGTTTTCAAAGACCACGATGGCGCCAATCGGAACCTCGCCTTCCTCATAAGCTTTTTGGGCTTCCCGGAAGGCCAGCTCCATCCAGTATTCAGGGTTGTATTCGCGCATCGATCATAACATAAAAAAAGGGAGAATCTCCCTTTGCTAATGAGTGCGCCCGGGAGGACTCGAACCCCCAACCTCTTGATCCGTAGTCAAGCGTTCTATCCAGTTGAACTACAGGCGCGTCGCTTAGAAATCTGTTATACCACTGCGATCTGTCGAAAGTTGTACCATGTCCGGCAATTAAATTCTACAGAAACGCGGCGTAAATTTATAGTTCTGGCGCGGGCATTCAAAGCAATTTTTAAATTTATTCCGGCAAAAAATACCCCCAAAAATTTCCACAAAATTTTCAGATAAATTGAATTTTCTGCTTGTTTTTGGTTATATTCCGGTCTTTTATAGAAGGCGGAGAGGCTGTCAAAATATCACGTCACCATAAACTGCGCGCCATTATGGAAAAAAATGCTCCGATTCACGACGAAATTCTCGATTTCCTTCGCCGGCAGGACAATTACCTGGTTACTGCCCACCTGAGCGCAGACGGCGACGCCTATGGCGCTGCTCTTGCGATGGCATATTTGTTGGAAAAATGGGGCAAACGCTACGAAATCATTTTTCACGACCGGCACAAAGAGGAAAAATACAGTTACCTGTGGGGATGGGATAAAATCCGCGCCGGCGAACGGAACTGGCCGCAGCCATTCGATGCGGCGATTGTGGTGGACGTCCCTTCCCGCAGCCGGATGGGAGATCCCGCGGCGCTGCTGCCCCCGCCGGAGCGCTGCGTGAAGATCGACCATCACCCCATCGAAGAGGAATTTACCCGCTACAGCCTGGTGGACACCTCCGCCAGCTCCACCTGCCAATTGATTTATGACATGCTGGTTCGCAGCGGCATCGAATTCGACCGGGTGCTCGCGGATTTGCTCCTGAGCGGAATCATGTATGATACCGGGCGATTCTCTTTTTCCAACACCAACCGCCGCGATTTCGAGATTGCCGCGCACCTGGTCTCTTTCGGGAGCCAGCCGAACCAGATCGCCACGCATCTCTTTTTCAACCATAATTTCCAGTCCCTGAAGATTTTAGGCTACGGGCTGGCCAACATGGAATCCTACCTGGACGGCAAAGTGTGCGTTATTTGCCTGCCGCTCTCCATCATGGAACAGGCGCAGCAAGTGGATATTGATGAATTATCCAACTACAGCATCGCGGTCAAGGGAGCGGAGGTGGGATTGTTCATCCGCCAGCCGGAGCCGGGGTTTGTCAAGGTCAGTTTTCGCTCCAAAGGCCGGGTGGACGTGAACAAAATCGCCCGGTTGTTCGGCGGGGGAGGGCATATCCATGCCGCCGGCTGCCGGGTGACCGGCCACCCGGAGGAGATCAAGCAGAAGATCATTGCCGAAATCCGGGCGCAGTTGTAGGGCGAGGATAACTATTCAGCCACAGAGACCACAGAATACACAGAGAAAATCAAATGAATCCCGAAACTCCAGGAACGCCGATCATACCGGTGCTGGCCGCGATCATCCGCGATGAAGCCGGGCGGGTTCTGGCGGCCCGGCGAAAGCCCCACTTGAGCAACGGGGGAAAATGGGAATTTCCCGGGGGTAAGTTGTTTTCCGGGGAGTCGCCGGAGCAATGTTTAGCGCGGGAGATCCGGGAAGAGATGGGCATCGAGATCGAAGTTCTGGAGCCTTTTCACCTGGTGAATTTCAGCTATCCTGAAAAATCCATTTTGCTGATCGGCTATGTTTGCCGCTTTGCCGGCGGGAACTGGAATTTAACCGACCACGATCAAATCCGCTGGGTCGAGAAAAACAGCTTGGGGGAGTACGATTTTTCCGCCGCAGACCACCCGATTGTGGAGAAACTGCAAAATTCCGATGCTTGAAAGCCCTGCAGCATGGAGAATTTTAAAACTGATCCGCTTTTACCTGTGACTTTCCACAACGATTTTTGATTTCCTTTCTTATAATTGGGGAGTTTGCGTCGAAACTTAACAATGGGTTCCCATGGTCTTTGAGCCGTCAACATTGCCATACCTGTTGTTAAAAAGATAAAATTCAGGAGAATCTAAAATGGAATTTAGATTGGATCAAAAAGAAGAGGCGATTTGGGTAGCGATCATCGGCGCGGTGGATAATGAACATGCCGAGGAGTTGAAGAGCCAATTCCAGGAGTTACTCCAGCGCGATTTCAATGAAGCGGTTTTCGACCTTACCCACGTGCCTTTTATTACCAGTTCGGGAATCGGTAAATTCCTGATCTTCTACAAAAACGTCGTCTCCAAAGGAAAGCGAATGCGCGTTAAAGGCATCAACGATAATCTATTCGAGCTTTTCCGCTCCATTAAATTAGACCAACTGTTCCCGATTGAAAAATAATCCTGCGTTCTCCAATGAATCCCAGGGAAAACCCGATCCTGATCGTCGATGACGAGCCTTCGATCCTGTTAATGCTCTCCGATTACTTCGATTCTTTGACATACCCGGTTCATACCGCAAAGAATGCGGAAGAAGCGTTACGAATTTGCAACGACAACCCGCGCATCTCCCTACTCATTACCGACATCGATCTGCCGGGGATTTCCGGCATCGAATTATTGAAAATTATTCGCGAAACCCGCCCGGAGCTGCCGGTAGTGATCATTACCGGTTTGCGAACCCTGGATTCAGCGATCTCCGCCATCAAAAACGGCGCTTATGATTACCTGACCAAACCTTTCGAACTGGGGGAGGTTCGCAAAGTGGTGGAAAAGGTGCTGCGCTATCGTACCGGCTCGCAAAAGCGCAAGCAGGTTTTTCGTTTTACCGATGCCATGAGTATCAAATTCGACATTCCCACCGGGCAGTTGGACGCCGGGGTGGTGGCGGAGTACCTGGCGGGGTTTCTCTTGAATACCGGTTTTTGCGAAAAAGATGAATTCCACCAGTTTTACGTGGCCTTTACCGAAACCCTGCTCAACGCCGTGGAGCACGGCAACCTGGAACTCTCCTCTTCCCTGAAAGAGGGGGATTTCGAGAAAATCAAGGCGTTTGAAGAGCTTCGCGCTTCCCGCTTGAACGAGCCTTACTACGCCAATCGCAAAGTCTTGATTACTTTTTTGTATAATCAAAATTGCTTTTCCCTTACCATCACCGATGAAGGCGCCGGGTTCAACTGGAAACCTTATGTCAGCGATACCAACCAGATTTTCCAGGCCAGCGCCAGGCCGTATGGGCGGGGGTTTATGCTCATCCATCACATCATCGACGAAGTGTATTTCAACGAAAAGGGGAATTCGATTACCCTGGTTAAATCCAAATCCTTCCGCGGGGCTAATTAGGACACAAAACCCCCCGGGGGCATTTTTCAAGAGATTTGCCGAATGTGATTTGGTTTTTATTTACAAAAATCATATTGCATTAAATTGGCGCGGAAACTATTTTTTGAAGCATTGACCCGGAGTGTTTAATGAAACAGTATTACATATTAGTTGTGGATGATGATTACGCCAGCCGTTTGATGTTGAAAAAAGCGCTCGAACACGATAATTATATGGTGACCCTGTGCAGTAGTGGAACCGATGCCCTCACCCTGCTTCAGCAACAAAAATTCGACCTGGTATTAACGGATTTGATTATGCAGGGCATCAGCGGGATCGACCTGCTGGAAAAAGTGCGGGAATTGAATAAAGATATGGCCACCATCTTGCTCACCGGCCACGCCTCCATCGAAACCGCGGTGCAGGCGGTGCGCTTAGGCGCCAGCGATTACCTGCTCAAACCGATCAACCTGGAAGAGCTGCAAATCCGGGTTAAGCGGGCGTTCGAGCGCTTAGAACTGGAAAAAAGATTATACGAAGCGGAAAGGAAACTGACCTATAACGCGACTATCGCTACCACCAACCACGAGATCAATCAACCCCTCACCGTGATCATCTCCGCCATTGATATGATCAAAATGGAGCTGCAAAAGCTGAATATCCACAATCAGCGCCTCACCAATTATTTGCAATTGATGCATAAATCTTCCCTGCGAATTGCCAATATTCTGCGGAAATTGCGGGAAATCTCTTCTCCCAAAATTCAGGACGTGCCGCTGGGTATGAAGATGATCGAAATTCAAGATGACAAACAGGCTGCGGCAATGGCGCTGGATAATCGTTATATTTTAGTCATCGAAGATGAGGAGCAGTTGCGGCAGATCATCCAGAGCGTCTTGAATTCCGCTTCTTACAAAGTTATCCTGGCGGAAACGGCGCATGAAGGAATTGATCTTTACCGGGCGGACAAGGAGTTGATCGAGCTGGTGGTGCTGGATTTTAATCTGCCGGATGCGAACGGCCTGAATGTGCTCCGCCAGTTACAATCCCTTAACCCGGGGGTCAAAATTCTGTTGACCTCCGGCTTTGATGTGGATGAATCAATTCAGGAAGCTTTGAAATTGGGGGCTTTGGAGTTTATCCGCAAACCGTTCAACCGGCAGCAAATTCTCGAGTCAGTGAAGAAAATATATACCTACCACCCCACGGATACCAACCAGGCTTCCCGCTGACGCCTCTCAAATTTTCCGAATCTCGGCAATGTGCGCCGCGCGAGGAATCAAGTGAGGATTTCTCAGGAGTGTTCCACGACCACCAGCATCTGGCTCAGGTCTGAAATCATCTGGTTGTCCTTTTCCACCATTCGCCGCACGAATTCCCTGAAGGAAACATGGCCTTCCACCTCATGAACCCCGGTTCTTTCCCAGGAACCGATTGGCAGAGTATGGAGCAGCTGCAGCAATTCTTTGCGCTGGGCTAAAAAGGCCTGCGCAAGTTGGGCAACGGAATCCTTTTGATGGGGATTGCGCTGACGCACCCGCTCCACTCGAATTTGCGGAAGGTAAGGATTCTCTTCTTTGAGAATCTTCTTCAGCCGAAAATTAATGACCTCGCTTTGCAAATCGGCCAGGATGCACAACATATCTTTGACCTGGTAAGATTGCTGGGGATAATCGGTTCCATTAGCATTTTCCCCGATCCTATATAAAATCTCGGAATAGCGTCGAAAATTGCCTTCGAGAGATACAATCAATTCATTCATACCCACATCCCGGATTTCTTGGATGCAACATTAACAATTAGCCTGAGAAGTAACCAAAATTACAGTCAATTTTTGAATGATGAATATCACAATTGCTTTTCTAACTCCCGGCGGCTTGTTGAGGCCTGATTTCTATGATGATTTTCCTGGCGGAAATCCCAGATTCAATCGACGAAGACCAAAATATTGTTAAAACAAGATCAATTTTCATGCCAGGCGCCAAAACCGTTAGAGATGAAGTCAGCCGAGGGCATACGCAATCACCGCCCTGCAAAACGCAAGGCATAGATAACGCGCCTGAAAACGCTTTCCCAAAGCAGAATTACAGGCGCTGAATCAACTGACCTATATTGAAAATTGGAGTAAGTCCGCCTTTATGATTGTTCCCAAGGATACTGCCTCCCCGGTGTGAATCTGCTTAACTGTATAGCTTTTTCACACCTTTTTGTTCATTGAGTCAGGGGAAGATAAATAAAGAATCACCCAATATCTAATAAAAAATTCATTATTTTTTAGCTCCCGCTTCCTGGCTTCGATTAGTTATGCCGGAACCGCCCTTTTTCCACCTTCCCGGGGCAACATCGAAACCGCAATTTTACGCCGGAAATCGCCAAAAAAAGGTTGACAAATCTTCTGCCGGGCGGTTATCTTTCGGGGTTTAAAAAGGTGCACCATGTTAAGCAAGAGCGTTTTGCTATTGAACCAGAATTACGAACCGCTGACCGTCTGTAACGTCAAAAAGGCGATCATTTTGCTCTATTTGGGCAAAGCGGAAGCGATCGAGATCGACACGGTGTGGATCCGTTCGATCAATAGCAAAATGCACCTGCCCATTGTCATTCGGCTGAAACGGTACGCCCGCGCGCCGCAGAAACGTATTATCCTGAATCGCAAAAATCTGCTGATCCGGGATAATTATTCCTGCCAGTACTGCGGCAGGGGTACCCAGCCGCTAACGGTGGATCACATCATCCCCAGGCAGTTCGGCGGAAAAGACACCTGGGAAAACCTGGTCATCGCTTGCTTGCCCTGCAACAATCGCAAGGGGAACCGCACCCCGGAACAGGCTTCCATGAAATTGGTGAATCGGCCTAAAAAGCCCAACCAATTTTTCTATTTTCAACATTTCATCGGGGTGAAAGACGAGCGCTGGAGACCCTATCTGTTCATGGATTGAGCAAATGCAGAATATTCGGAATAAAAAAATTCTTAGCGGCATCCAGCCCTCCGGGGTGCTGCACATCGGAAATTATTTCGGCGCGATCCGCCAGCACATTGCTCTGCAAAAAGAAAACGAGTGTCTCTATTTTGTGGCCAATTACCACGCCCTGACCAGTATTTCCGACCGGAAAAAATTGCACGAGCACAGCCTGATGGTGGCGATGGATTACCTGGCGCTGGGTTTCGATCCGGAAAAAGCGCGCCTGTTCCTCCAATCCGACGTTCCCGAAGTGACCGAGCTGGCCTGGATTCTCTCTACCGTCACCCCGATGGGCTTATTGGAGCGGGCGCACTCTTACAAAGATAAAATCGCCCGGGGGCTTTCGCCCACCCACGGGCTGTTTGCTTACCCGGTGCTGATGGCCGCGGATATCTTGATCTATGACTCCGAATACGTGCCGGTGGGCAAAGATCAAAAACAGCACTTGGAAATAACCCGCGATATCGCCGAGAAATTCAACCTGGCCTACGGCCAGACCCTGGTGGTTCCGGAAGAATTGATCCTCCCGGAAGTGGCCGTGGTGCCGGGAACCGACGGGCAGAAGATGAGCAAGAGTTACGGCAACACCATCGATATATTTGCCGATTACAAAGCCCTGAAATCGAAAGTGATGAACATCGTTACCGATTCCACCCCCCTGGAAGCGCCCAAGGATCCGGATACATCCACGGTGTTCGATCTTTACAAGCTCTTTGCTGCCCCGGGGGAAATCGAAGAGATGCGCCGGAAATACCTCGCCGGCGGGTATGGCTACGGCCACGCCAAAAAAGAATTGCTGGAAAAGATCTGGATCTACTTTGAACCGCATCGCAAACTGCGGGAAGAATTGGAAAATAACCGGGATTACGTCAAAGACGTGCTGCGCCAGGGCGCGTCAACCGCCCGGGAAAAAGCCCGGCAGGTGCTGGAACGCGTACGCGACCGGGTGGGACTGCTCAATATCGGGTGATATGTATCAAATCAAATTACCGGTCTTCGAAGGCCCCTTCGATTTGCTGCTGTTCTTGATTCGCAAGAACGAAATCGACATTTATGATATTCCCATTGCCCAAATTACCCGGGAATACCTGGAATATCTCGAATTGATGAAAATGCTCGACCTGGAAATTGCCGGGGAATTTATCGAAATGGTGGCCACCCTGATCCTCATCAAGACCCGCATGTTGCTGCCCAATCCCCCGGAAGAATCCCTGGAAGAATTCGAAGACCCGCGCCTGAAACTGACCTTACAGCTTCTGGAGTACCGCCGCTTCAAAGAGTCCGCAGAACATTTAGAAGACCTGGAGAGCGTGCGCCGGCAATATTTCCCCCGCCGGGTGAATATGAAGCAGGTTTTGCAGGAAAAAGTCGCCGCGGAGGAAGAATTCATCATCGACGCCACCCTGTTCGATTTGCTGTCTGCCTTCAAACGCGCCCTGGATAACATGCCGAAGATCACCCTACACCACGTGCACCCCATCCGGGTAACGATTGAGGAGCAGGTCAATTTCATATTTCACCATTTCCAGGGGAAAAATTTTCTTTTTTTCCATGAATTGACCCGCGAATTGCCGGAGAAAATCCATTTAGTGGTTACGTTCATGGCCATATTGGATTTGATGCGCCTGAACCTGGTTTCCGCCCGGCAGCAGGAGCCGTTCGGGGAAATTCGCCTGGTACCCCTGGCGGATCTCAGTTTTTCCCATTATCTCAGCCTCCGGGAAAGCCTGGAAGTGGATGCCGCGGTGAAGAACGGAGAGTAAGCAGGGACAGGCGGCAGGAGGCGTTGAAAAAACCTGCCCCTGCCGCCTGCGCCTGCTGCTCTTTCCCATCTTCCCGGCTGCGTTATTAAATTCTTAACCCCCCGATGGTGTAATATCGGTCAATACATTTTTGAGGGTTAAACCGATATTATCCCCGTCCTTTGAAGGATTAATTCAACACTTGCTCTGCAAACAGGGCATGGTTATTTTGGCCGGGTGTTGAAAAAAAGCTTCTTTGATAACGGTATGGTAAATTTCGAAGATAAACCGAATATCTCAGGGATTGAGAGTTATTCCGCGCTGGCAATTTTTGAGGCGCTGCTCTTTAGCAGTGATGAGCCTCTCACAGCGACAAGAGTGCGAGAAGTTGTTCCGGAATTAAAGGGATTTGAGGTCCGGAAGTTGGTAGAAGAATTGAACGAAATCTATCGGCAAGGTGGGCGGCCTTACCGCATCGATACAATTGCCGAAGGGTTTCAACTATTTACCCTGCCGGAATATGCCCCTTATGTGGAGAGACTCCACGCGAAACGCCAACAGGCGCGTTTGAGCGCCAGGGCTTTGGAAACCCTGGCAATCGTTGCCTACAAACAGCCGGTTACCCGGCACGATATTGAAGAAATTCGCGGCGTAAGTGTGGATGGTGTGCTGAAAACCCTTCTCTCGCGAAATTTAATCACCATAGCCGGAACAGCCGACGCGCCGGGAAATCCCTTTATTTATAAGACTACCCGGCAATTCCTGGAGTACTTTGGCCTCAAAAGCCTTAAAGAATTGCCCAAATTAAAGGAACTGGACGAGATCGTCGAAGCCGATTCCGAGGCTCGGGAAAAGTTCGGCGATGCCTTCTTAAAGGAAATTGCTCCGGAAATTTTAGGGATGAAGGAACATGGAATATCTGAAGGAAATGAAGAGAGTCAGGAACACCATCCAGATGAATAACGACAACCATCTGATTCGTCTAAACCGCTTTTTGGCAATGGCCGGCATCGGAAGCCGGCGTAACTGCGATACCTATATCCTGGAAGGCCGGGTAGCCGTCAACGATGAACCGGTACAGAAGTTGGGCACCCGGGTAGATGCTAACAAAGATACGGTTCTTTTTGACGGCAAACCGGTAGAGCTTCCGCAAGAATTGATCTACATTCTGCTCAATAAACCGGCCCGAACCGTCACCACCGCCAAGGATGACCGGCAGCGGCGAACCGTCATCGATTTGATCGGCGCCCCCAAACGCCTCTTTCCGGTGGGGCGGCTCGATTACAATACCACCGGCGCGCTGCTGATCACCAACGACGGCGAACTGTCCTACTATCTCATCCACCCCCGTTTTCAGGTCAAAAAAGTGTACCGGGTGATGCTCAACCGGATGATCCGGCCCATCGATTTGCACCATTTTCAAGCCGGGATCATTCTGGACGGGCGTAAAACCGCCCCCTGCAAGGCGCGGGAATTGCGGAGGGTGGGAAATCGCAGTTTTCTGGAAGTCGAAATCCATGAAGGCCGCAACCGCCAAATCCGGCGCATGTTCGAAGAATTAGGCTACCACGTCGAGCAATTGCACCGGGTCAGCTTCGCCGCCCTGCATGTAAATGATTTGAATCCCGGGGAATGGCGCGAGTTGAGCGGCGAAGAAGTGGAAAGTTTGCGGGAACTGGTCGAAGCCCAAAAAAACGAAGTGTTAGAGGCCGACCAATAGCCCTGTTACCCGGCAACCGCCTGCGCCGCGGAAAAATGAATTCACCTGCCGAAAAAATTTCTGCCCGGATAAACCCTGCCGGCGGCTTCCCTTGCAACCGGGGAGATCCGCTATTCATCCGCTCTCCGCGGGGATGCTTCCCCGCGGCCGGGGGGAACAATTTATTCCCCGCGCTCTATAATAGCATCTGTAACGGGCGCAACGGCCGCGGGACAAAAATGGCTTCCGCTCTATGTACCGGGTAATCGAAAGATTCGACAAAAAAGAGTGATGGCAGAAAAACGCATCAAAATTGCGATTGACGGGCCGGCCGCCTCCGGAAAGAGCACCACCGCGAGGCTGGTAGCCCGGCGCTTGAATTACCTGTATATCGATTCCGGCGCTATGTACCGGGCGATCACCCTCAAAGCCCTGCGCCGCGGAATACCCACCATGGATACCGGGCGGGTGGCCGAGCTGTCCCTTCAGACCCGCATCGAGTTCAAACAAAACGACCTCCGCACCGAGGTGTATATGGACGGCGAAGACGTCTCCGCCGCCATACGCCTGCCCGAAGTGGCGCAAAACATCAGCCCGGTGGCCGCCAACCCCCGGGTGCGGGAAATTTTGGTGGAAAAACAACAATCCCTGGGCCGAAACGGCGGGGTGGTGATGGATGGCCGCGATATTACTACGGTGGTGTTCCCGGACGCGGAGCTGAAAATTTACATGCAGGCTTCCGCCGAGGAGCGCGCCCGCCGGCGGGTAAAAGAGCTGGAAGAAAAGGGAATCGCCTCCAATTTCCAGGAGGTTTTGGAAGACATTATCCGGCGCGACCGGGCCGATTTGACCCGCGAGCACGGCCCCCTGAAGCAGGCGCCTGGCGCAGTGGTGATCGACACAACTGCGCTTTCCATCGAAGAGCAGGTCGAGAAAATCTACCGGCTCGCGCTGAAAATCATCCGGGAGAAGAACTAACAGTGCGTTCGAAAAATCTCTTACAACCGTTTACTACAAAAAATGGAACGCTGATGACGCCGATCCGACGGATTTGCACAGAATTTTCTAAATTTATCCGCGAAAATCCGTGTCATTGGCGTCATCCGCGTTCCATTTCTTAGCCTCGGAGCATTGCCAGAGATTTTTCAAACACCCGTTAAACGCCCACCCGGAATGCCAATTAGCCTGCCGCTCCGGGATCGCTTCCGGCGCAACCTGTACCAAATAAAGTAGCACTGAAAATCAACAATCGGCTTGTTTAAGGAACATCCGCTCAATATATTCTCCATCGGCTAAAACGGAGGAATGCCTACGAGAAGATGGCTACGGCTTAATACGACTTAGAGGTTTTCGAGAAAAACTATTTTCTTATGGCGCATTTGTTTGACCTGGCAGGCAGGATTCGCCTCTGTTTCCTGGTGCTTGCCTCCGTTTGCCTATCTGGATCTCTCCTGGGACAGGGGTTAAAATACCAGCCGTCTCCCGCGGGGATTGTTCGTTTGTTTGAACCGTCATACGCGGGGCTGCAACAATTTTTTGCCGATTCCACCCTGTTAAAAGTCTCCTATTCCAAGTTTTCCCGTGAAATTTCCCTGGATAGCACCCGCAGCTTCATTACTGTTGAAGAAAGTTATTACGACACCCACTATCGCCTCCCCATCACTATCGATTTGGAGTATTATATCCGGGAACGCCTGCAGCACGATACCCGCCAGGTGTGGCTGGAAGGCTTGCATAAAACCAAACAGATTGCCGAGGCCGCCGGCGGAGGGGGAATCGAGCTGAACATCCCCGTCAAAATCAAAAGCAAAGCGTTTAAACGGATTTTCGGCGGCGACCGGGTGGGTTTGCGGGTTACCGGGAACATCAGTTTTGAGCTGGCCGGCAGAACCGAAAAACGGGAAGGCGCGGCGGTGAACTCCCTGGAACAACAGGCGAATTTTGCGCCCAAGTTCAAGCAAACTCAGCAATTCCGGGTGGAAGGCCGGGTGGGGGACAAGGTAACCGTTTCGGTGGACCAGAACAGCGAAGCGACCTTCGACTTCGAAAACACCCTTAAATTGACCTACGAAGGCGATGAAGACGAAATTGTGCAGAGCATCGAAGCCGGAAACGTGGCTCTCTCCCTGCCCGCCACCAATTACGTCTCTACCAGCGCCAACCACCAGGGATTGTTCGGGCTTAAAACCCAGATGCGGGTGGGCAATTTCGGCTTCACCGGGATTGCCAGCCTGGAGCGGGGCGAAAACCAGAAACTCTCCATTACCGGGGGGGCCAGCGAGCAAACCATCCGCTCCAAAGATATCGACTACGTGCGCGACCGTTTTTTCTTTGTGAATGAGGATTACCGGAACGTTTTTGAGGAGAGCGTTGATACCACGCAAATGATTTTGCGGGTAAACTCGAACTTTTTTATTCGCCAATTAGATGTCTGGAAAAAAGCCCCCGGCAATGTCCCCCAAAGCTTAACGCGGAAAGCGCTGGCCGGCATCAATCCCGATACCCTGGAAGATGATACGGATGAAATACAGGGCCAAATCGAAGGAGGCCGTTTCCAGCAACTGGTGGAGGGAGTGGATTATGATTTCGATTACCAGCGCGGCTATTTCTGGCTCAAAAGCCAGTTGCAAACCAATGATATCGTCGGGATTGCCTATAAAACCGACATCGATACGGTCGGCCAGTTGTTTCAGGATGTTACCGACACGTCTGCGGTTATCAAGTTAAAGTTGATCCGCCCCAGCACGCCCCTGCCCAGTTATCCCACCTGGAATCTCACCATGCGCAACGTCTATAACCTGGGAAGCCCCCCGGTCTCCGCGGAAGGGTTCGACGCCCGGATCGTCTATTCCGTGACCGGGGAAGACCAGGACGTGGACCAGCTCAGCGGCAAAACCTACAATTATTTGACGGGGTTGGACCGCCTGAACGACCAGGGCAATATCGTGGACGGGGGGGACCGGAAATTGGACCTGGGCCAGCGCTTTATTTTCGATATGGCGAACGGCTACCTGGTGTTTCCATCTCTAACGCCTTTTCAGCCCTCCGGTAAATTCGGCTTCGATCCGGATCGCCACGTGAACATTTATAATACCAACGACCGCACCTTTGAGCTTCAAGAGAGTAAATTCGAATTCGAAATCAGCACGAAAACGGTCAAATCCTCTTTCGACCTGGGATTCAATGTTCTGGATGGTTCCGAGCGGGTAATCCTGAACGGCCGGCCCCTGACCAAGGACAAGGATTACACCATCGACTATTTCAGCGGCCAGTTGATCATTACCGACCCGGGAATCCGGCGCGCCGACGCCTCGGTGGACATTGAATACGAGCGCGGGGCGCTGTTCCAACTGGATAAGAAGACCCTCTTAGGCGGCCGTTTGGAATACCAGTTCGGGGAGCGCGACTTCATCGGCGTAACCGCCCTCTATTACAGCAAATCCACCCTGGATCAGCGCATTCGCTTAGGGCAGGAACCGATCCGCAACTTCATTTGGGACGTCAACGCCGCTTTTCACCTCAAGCCTAACTTTCTGACCCGCCTGTTTGATCTGCTGCCGATTGTGGAAACCTCCGCGGAGTCGAATTTGAAGGTCGAAGCCGAATACGCCCAGGTCAATCCCAATCCCAACACTTTTAACGAAGAGAAGATCGGGGATAATGACGGGGTGGCCTATCTCGACGATTTTGAGGGCAGCAAACGGTTTACCTCCCTGGGCATTCAGTACCGCACCTGGACCCCGGCTTCGGCGCCCATGCGTTTCCGCAGGCTGCCCCGGGAGGGCGACCCCGGCATCGATTATGAGGTGGGCGTGGGCGCGGCAGCGGTCAAAAATTACATCCTGACCCTGGATAAATACCGCATCCCGCTGAACAATCCTGCGGCAACCCTCTCCTTCAACTGGTACAACCCCTTCGAGCAGATTGCCACCCAAAGCATCTGGCCCGACCGGGATGTGACCGCCCAATCCGGCAATACCACCACGGTGCTGAACTTACGCTGGCGCAACGACTCTTTGCCGGCGGACAGCGCCTGGGCGGGAATCATGCGCAGCACCATTTCCTTTGCGGATCAAAAGAAAACCAAGTTTATTGAGCTGTGGGTAAGAGGGAATACCGGCCAGGTCAACATCGATATCGGTCGCCTCAGTGAAGATTGGTACGTGAAGAAAAAATTCCCCAATCCCAACGTCCCCGGGGATTCTCTCGAATCCTATGGAAACCTGAATACTGAGGATAAGAATTTCAATACCTTGCTGGATGAAGATGAAGACGTGGGCATTGACGGCGTTGCCGGCGGCGACGGAGGCAACGTTCCCAGCGACGCCGGGGATGACGATTGGGCGGAGCCGCGCGCCACCCAGCCGAGTTTTTTGCGCATCAACGGCACCGAAGGGAACGGAAAAGCCCAGGGGGCGCGTTTTCCGGATACCGAGGATCTCGACAGCGACGGCTCCCTGAACCGCTTCAATGATTATTTTGCATACAGTTTCAGCCTCGACGATACCACATCCGGCTCCTCTTATTTTGTCACGCAAACCTATTTTTCCAATGGCGCGCCCACGGGATGGAAGCTTTACCGCATTCCCATCGAAGATTACGCCTTCAAAATCGGGGATCCGGATACCGCTTTTCAGCAAATATTTTACGTGCGCCTGTGGCTGAATAATCTCAAGCCCACTGTGGGGAAGTACGACTCGCTTCAGATCGCTACCTTCGACTTCGTGGGGAATGAATGGGAAGAAGAGGGGGTCGCCCGGGACGAGAACAGCCCCTTTGTTCCCAATGAGCAGGTTTTTGGCATCACCGTCTATAACACCGATGAACACGCCGGCGCTCCCACGTTTTACACCAGCCCCCCGGGCGTGGAAGGTATTGAGGATCGCGTGACCAAGGCAGTATCCAAAGAGCAATCCCTGGTCATGCAGCTGAACAAACTGCCTTCCGGGGCAGTTGTGCAGGCCCGCAAGCAGTTCCGGGAAAAGATTAACCTGATCAATTATCGAAAATTGAAGATGTTCATTCACGGGGACAACCTCTTGCACCCGGAAAATGACCATTTAGAGTTTTACATCCGCTTCGGCCCTACCGACAAAGTGTATTATGAATATCGCCAGCGGATTTTTCCCGGCTGGGCTGAGGAGAACAATCTCGAGATCGACTTTACCGAGCTGGCCAGAACCAAGGAGTTCCCGCGCCCGGATTCCCTGAACGGAAACCCGGTGTATAGCCGCGAAGACCCGAACTTCCCCGGGAAACAGTTTATCGTGGTGGGCAATCCCGGCCTGCACAACATCAATTATCTCGTTATCGGGGCGGTCAACCGGGGAAGGTATCCCCTGGATAGTGAAATCTGGCTGGATGAGCTGCGGGTAACCGGGGTGGAACGGGAAAGCGGCACGGCCATGCGCTTGCTCACCGATCTTACCATTGCCGACATCGCCACGGTGCGCGCCCAGTGGGAGCTGGTGGATGATAACTTCCGCAAGTTAGAGCAGCAGTTCGCCAGCACCACCGGGCAGGATAAGACCATCGAGCGGCAGTCTTATTTCGGCAGCCTGCGCTTGAACAAATTTCTGCCGGGATTCTTAGGATTGGATATCCCCATCGATGCGAAATACACCCACACCCGCGACATCCCCAAGTATTTCTACAATAGCGACCAGCGTTCCAATTACCAGCTCGGCAATATTGATGACCGCCTCAAGGCATTTTTTGGCGTCGGCGGAACCCCGGTCAGCCAGACGCCCGATGGTCCCGTGGCCTTGAAGAACAAAGATTTTTGGGAAACGGAATCGCGATCCATCGGAGGCACGGTTAAACGGCAAGACCGCCCCCGCGATCCCTGGTTGCTGCGCATGACCGTGAACCAGGTTTCCGTGGATATGGACTACTCCGAACGGGAGGGACACAGCCCCACGGATTCGATAGATTTCAGTAAAAATTTCAGCGGGCGGTTAGGCTATCAAATTCCTTTCGGGAGGAACAACTTTATCAGCCCCTTTGGCTGGCTGAGAAAAAGCTGGTTTCTCAGGCCGCTCAGCAATCAGAAAATATACTACACGCCCAGTTCTTTCAATTTCAATTTTACGATTTCTGACAGTAAGACCAAGCGCCAGAACCGTCTCCAGCCCGATCCCACGGAAACCATTACGGTCAACAATACCCTGAAATTTGCCCTGGCCTATAAATTGACGGAAAGTATCTCCCTGGATTTTGGGAGGGATTATCAAAACGATCCCCGCCTGGCCCAGATAAATGACTCCACCGGAAAGCTGCTCGCGTTCGAGGTTGATAGCACGGAACGGGACGCCCGCAGCGCTTTTAATAAGATTGTCAACAAAGGCGATTTTGGCGCAACTACCCGGCTTTCTCAACGCTTCGGGGCGAATTATACCCCCCAATTATTCTCCTGGTTGACTCCCAGCGCGCGGTACGCTTCCAACTTTATTTACTCGGTGGATCGCCCCCAGATCAATTCTCTCAGCTCCAGCCTGAACCTGAATTATAACTTCCGGCTCGATTTTAAATTAGCGACCTTGATGGAAAAAATCTATCGCCCCCGGCCTAAAACCCCGGCTGCGCCGCCGGGCCGCCGCGGCGGAACCGGGGGCCAGAAATCTCCCGGAACTTCCGAAGAAGGAAAACCCGGCGAAGAAAAAGAAAAAGGCGGGGGTAAACCCCTGATTCCACCCTTCCTGAATCCGCTGCGCATCGCCTGGCAGGCGCTCTACTCCTTTAAGTCCCTTTCGCTGGATTTCAAAACCGACGAGTCTTACGCTTACGCAAACCTGCGGGAGGTTCCTTTCCTGCAGCATCAATTCGGCTTGAATAATAAACCGCAGTTAGAGTACGATATTTATGAGCGGGATCTGGATGGCAATGTGGTGCTCGACAGCCTGGGCAACCCCGTTCCCAATTTAGCATACGTGGACACCTCTTTCCGGAAGGTGGTAGTGCCCCGCAACAGCCGGATTACCCGGGGCGTGGACGGCACCATGCAGGTGGATTTGTTCCCCAGCCTGAAAACCAGCTTGAAATACAACCTGCAAAAAACCTACAGCGAGCTCAACGAACAGGTCACGGCGACCTTTAGCAATACCATCTTTTTTACCGAAGATTACCCGGATACCAATCGTAAAAGCGATTTGCGAAATTTCATCCCGGACTGGCGATTAAATCTTTCCGGGGTAGAAAGACTGCCGCTTATCAACCTCGTTGCCCGCACCGCTTCCCTGGAGCATTCCCGGAACGGAAAATATACCGAGAACGAACGGCAGGGGAGGATCGAGCAGTGGGGCTATTCCAACAGCTTCCAGCCCCTTATCGGCCTTACCGTGAATACCATTTGGGGAGTTACCGCGAGCATCCGCGCCAACAACAGCAAGAGCGTGGACTACCGCACCGCCGGGGCAACCAACCGCCGCATCCAGGCGGGCATTAATTTCAGCGCCTCCTACTCCGTTACCAAGGGATTCCGCATTCCCCTGCCGTTGCTGAATAAAAAACAATTGCGCAACGAAATTCAATTCTCCCTGGCGTTCGATAAATCTGCCAATGAGAATTTTTCCAAAGATATAAACGGGGTGGAAACTCCCCTGGATGAATCCAGCAACTGGAAGCTGCGCCCCTCGATCACCTACCGGTTCAGCCAGAAGGTCAACGGTACTGCGTATTACGAGCAGAGCAAATCCTCCACCAAGCGAACCGGCACGACGACCTATAAAGAATTCGGGATCAGCGTGAATATCAGTATCCGGTAGTGGGGAGTTGTAAGTTGCGAGTT
Organism: Calditrichaceae bacterium; assembly: GCA_013360445.1. Taxonomy (GTDB): domain Bacteria; phylum Calditrichota; class Calditrichia; order RBG-13-44-9; family J075; genus JABWBP01. The sequence continues at coordinate 18,163 of JABWBP010000018.1, forward strand.
TCGAGTTGCCGAAACTCACAACTCGAAACCCAAAACTCGAAACTCGAAACCCGAAACCAAAACAGCCTCCATGGCCGCAAAAGCATATTACGAACTGCTTCTCCCCCTCGCCGGTTTTGATGCGGACCTGTTATCCGGTTTTTTGCACCGGGCCGGCTGCCTGGGAATCCAGGAATCGGAAGAAGGACGTTGGACCGTTTATCTTCCGGGAAACTGGTCTTCGGAACATATCCGCAATTTGCTCCGGGGATTGCAGCGCCTGGCCCCCGGGTTCGACCCGGACGCGGCGCAGTTCGAAAAACTGCCCTACCGCGACTGGAACGCGGAGTGGCGCAAACACTTTGAACCGTTTGAAGCCGCTAAAAATTGCTGGATTCGCCCGCCCTGGCAGGCGCTGCCGGAAGGTTCCGCCGGGGTGGAGATTATCATCGACCCGCAGATGGCTTTCGGCACCGGGCACCATGAAACCACCCGCTTGATGCTGCAATCGATGCCGCAACTGAATTTGCAGGGTAAAACGGTGCTGGATTTGGGGACCGGCTCGGGAATCCTGGCTATCTATGCCGCTAAATTGGGCGCGCGGCAGGTCGCCGCCATTGATAATGACCCGGAAGCGATGATCAATGCGAAGCATAATGCGGCGTTAAACAACGTCGATAGTATAGACTTTCGAGTGGGAGACATTACCCTGGTCGAAGGCAAATTGTTCGATGGGGTCCTGGCTAACATCCAGTTCAGTGTACTATCGGATTTGGCGCTGCAATTTTACCACAATTTGGCGCCGGGCGGGAAATTGCTGATCTCCGGGATTTTGAAAGAGGAAGTTTCCCGGCTTTCGTACCTTTACAAACACGCCGGGCTTCTGGAAGCGGAACGCTTTTACATGAAGGAGTGGGCGGCCATGCTCTGGGAAAATCGCTGAGAAAGCCTCCCGGCAAAGTATATTTTGGATTGCCACGCTTCAGCGTGCCAAAGCAAAAGGCGCGCAAGCATTGGGATAATTCAAAATTCGAGAGTGGAAAAAGAGTAGGCGGGCATTATATTCTCAATTCCACAGGTTATTGGCCGGACGGCGCTTTATTCTGAAGAAAGCTATTGTGAAACAGGAGTTCAATCCATGCAGCTTTTCGTAAAAATTGCCACTGCGTTCCTCTTGCTGCTCCTGCTGGCGGCGTGTAATGAAGAGATCGTGCCCCCGGAAGCGGCGCCGGAATTTGCCGTTGAAAGCTTCAAAACGCCCCGGCGCCTGAACGTGGGCAATCCTCGCGATTACGAGGTGGCCTTCCGGGTTACCCACCCCCAGGGAGCGGCCGCGCTGGCGGAAGTAACCTTGCAATTTTTCGGCAGCGATCAAACTACCCTTCTGCGGGAATTGCCGCTGTATGATGACGGCGGGTTTCTCCACCCCGGCGACCGCGATGTAATCGCCGGAGACGGGATTTTCAGCAACCATTTCGTTTCCGACTCCCTGGTCTTTCCCCTCGGCGCGGTATTCATGCGGGCAACCGCGACCGATAACGCGCAGCAAAGCGTGCAAAGCGCTTTTGTGGAGGCGCTGGCGCTGGTCAACGCCCCGCCGCAACTGTTTTCCGTTAACGCGCCGGACACCCTTTTCTCCGGCAGCCAGCCGCTGCTCTTCTCTGCGGCGGTGCAGGACAGCAACGATATTGAGGATATTACTGCCGTGACCATGCGCCTGAAGCGCGGGGGCAGCGAAATCTTTTCCGCTAACCTGGAGTTCCAAAACAAAACCGCGCCGGACAGCGGCGTCTTCGGGGCGTTTTTCGATTCCACCCTGGCGGCGGAGAGATTAGGAGATTATACGTTGGAGTTTCAGGCGATGGATTTGAGCGATGATGTCTCGAATGTGTTGATGAAACCGATATTCTTGGAGAATAAAGCCGCTTTCCTGTTCGACATTAGTATGCCGGATTCCCTGAAATTGCCTTCTTCTGGGTTTGAATCGGCTTTTGTAACCATTCAGTGTTCTGACCCGCAGGGGCTTACAGATGTAGATTCGGTCTATTTCTACTCATTGAGACCTGACAGCGTTCTCGCGAATAATGGCAACCCACTGGTACTGCAAGATAACGGGTTGCCTTTCAATCCGCAGAATCCATCTGTGGAAGTCGGGGACCTGGTTGCGAATGACGGAATTTTCAGCCTTACCGTTTTGTTAAATCCCACTGCGCTGACCGGGAGGTATGTTTTTTCTTTCTTCTCCCGGGATAAAGTTGGGAATTTTACAGTAGGTCCGGTTGATTCGATAATTGTGTATCAGTAGGGGCGGCGGTTAGTTGAAGGAATGTGCTTTTCATGTATGATCGGATTCGAAACCGTGCACGGGAAGCAATACGCCATCGTTCATACATCTTGACGCTTCACGCAGAGGAGCAAATGAACGAGGATGGATTAAGTATTCTGGATATAGAAAACTGTATTCTGAGTGGCAGTATTCTGGAGCGCCAAAAAGATTTTAATACAGGAGAATGGAAATATCGTATCAATGGAGAAACAATGGGTAGAGAAAACTTGGAGGTAATAATAAAATTCGGAGCAACTGGAAAACTGGTCATAATGACAGTTTATGTGCTCTAAAAATATTGGAGTAGAACTATGAAATGTGATATTTGTGGGCAACAAGGGGCGCGAATCCGCAGGGTCGCCAGAACGTATGGCAAGGGAAAGGAAATGTTTGTAATTGAGAATATACCAGTGGTTAGTTGCCCCAATTGCGGTGAAAGTTACCTCACCGCGGAAACTCTCCATGAAATTGAACGCCTGAAACGGCATCGCAAAAATCTGGCGATGAAGCGCTCAGTAGAAATTGTTGATTACCCATAAACGATCTGGAACAGGATAATGGCCCTTCGATTGGTTCTTCGGACTTTTGTATTCTTAACCATCACCCTCCACGCGCAAGTCGCCCAAAGCTTCAAGCTGAATTCCGCCGAACCCGACCGCGGCGGGCTGGTGGGCAACGGAATCACCGATTTGCTCTGGAAAAACGGGATGCTCCACGTTGGCACCGGTTTCGGGTTGAGTATCACCTCCAACAATGGCGAGAACTGGTCGAATTACACGCCCGAGCAGTACGGCGGCCCGGGCGGTGTCTCCGCGTTAGCCGTCGGGGAAGACGGCACCCTCTGGATCGCCGTCGCCTACGATACCACCGTGGAAGGCGACCAGAATTTGCCCATTGGCGGGGGCCTGCGTTACTGGAGGCCGGACAGCATGATGTGGAAATCCCTCCCCCAGCCGATAGACGCCCGCGACGATACCGCCAACGGCAAGCGTCCCACCACCACCCGGGTGCAGAACGTCACCTACGACATCGCGGTGCGCGGCAGCGACGAGCTGTGGATTACCAGCTTTGGCGGCGGGGTGCGCCGCTCCCTGGATCGCGGGCGAACCTGGGAGGTGATCACCACCGACGGCCTGCCCTTCAGCGCGTTGGATTACCTGAATCACCGGGGATTTTCCGCTTTGGTGGACACCGGCGGCGTAATCTGGATCGGCACGGCCGCGGGGATCAGCAAATCCACCGACGCCGGGCAAACCTGGCAGCGCTTTACCCACACCAATCAAAATCAGCCGATTTCCGGTAATTTCGTCATCGGGTTGTTCCACAATCCTTACGATAACACTATCTGGGCCACTACCATCCGCGCCACCGGGGAAACCGAGTTCAACGCGCTCAGCAAAACCGCCAATGGCGGGCTGAGCTGGTCTCTTCACTTGACAGATGAGCTTTCCGACGGCACTTTTGTGCGCTACGTGGCCTTTTACGACTCCGCGGTGTACGCCGCCACGGAAAAAGGGATTTATAAATCCATCGACGAGGGGCAGACCTGGCTGCTGCTCCCCCCGGTGCGCGACCGCGAGAGCGGGGAAGGTCTTTACACCAGCACCTTTTACTCCGTGGCCGCTTCCCCGGCCACTTCGCCGTTTCACCGTTTGTGGGTGGGTTCCGCAGACGGGCTGGGAACCACCGCCAACAACGGCTACGATTGGACGGTTTTCCGCAGCTTTGTGAGCACCCGGGAGCGCACCGATCCGGCGGTCTATGCCTACCCCAATCCCTATTCCCCGCTGCACGACGACCGCCCCTGCCGCTTTCAATTCCACGTCGCCGCCGCTGCGGAAGTCAACATCGACATTTTCAATTTTGCCATGGAAAAAGTGACCACCCTGCGCGGGCAAACCGGCTCCCTGGAAAGCGGCGGCGCTGACCGCTCCCTCACCTGGGACGGCAAGGACAATAACGGGCGGCTGGTGGACAACGGAATCTATTTCTTCCGCACCAACGTGGGCGGCAAAGTGACCTGGGGGAAAGTGGCGATTATCAACTGACATTGTTCGAGGGAGCAGCCACATGAATTGGGACAATGCCTGGAAAGAAGTGCTGACCCATTTGTTCAGGGAGTTTTTGCAGTTTTTCTTTCCCCGGATTTATCGTGAGGTCGATTTCTCCCGGGGCTACGTATTTCTGGACAAAGAGCTGGCGAAAATCATCAAAACTGCCAGCGTCGGCGGCCGGATTGTCGATAAATTAGCAAAAGTGTACCTGAAGAATGGCGAGGAAAAGTGGCTGCTTATTCATATCGAAGTGCAGAGTTACCGGGACGAGAATTTTCCCGAGCGGATGTTCATTTACAATTACCGGATTTACGACCGCTATCGCCGGGAGGTGATCAGCCTGGCGCTGTTGGCGGACGCAGATGAAAATTATCGACCAAATCAATTCCGCATTGCCCGGTGGGGTTTTGAATGTAAGTTCAGGTTCCCGGCTATCAAGCTGCTCGATTATCGTTATAAATTCGAGGCGCTCAGGAGCCAAAAAAATCCCTTTGCAATGGTGTTGAGAGGTTATTTGAAGACCCTCGAAACCATTGGAAACGACCGGGAACGATTTTCCTGGAAAAAGCGCTTCTTGATGGAATTATACCGTAGCGGGATGAACCGGGAAACCATATTAGGGGTTTACAAATTTATTGACTGGGTAATGGAATTGCCCGAGGAATTGGAAGAGAGAATATTAGATGAAACTCACGAAACTGAGGAGGAAAAAACCATGTCGGTATTGACAACCGCCGAAAAAAGAGGGCATAAAAAGGGTTTGGAGCAAGGTTTGGAGCAAGGTTTGGAGCAAGGAATTCGCGAAGGCATTTATCCGGCTATTGCCGATCTTCTGGAAATCAAATTCGGTGTGCCCGGCCTGGCGTTGATGGATGAAGTGAAACAGGTTTCCGATATCGGAATGCTGAACAAGATTCGCTTAGCTTTCAAAAATGCCGCCACGCTTGCCGAAGCGCAAGATGCCCTAAAAAAACTATTGTCGGATAAGAAAGAATAGGAATCCCGCTCATGTTGCATTCTCGTCTGCTGCCGGTCTATTTTCTGTTGTTTATTTCATTCGCTGTGTTCGCCGAAGGCAACGGCGGTTTCTCCGGCGCTTTTTTGCGCGTCGGTTTAGGCGCCCGGGCCATGGCCATGGGCAACGCCCAGGTCGCCACTGCGGATCACGGCTATGGCATGTATTACAATCCCGCGGCGCTGCCGAACCTGGAAAAACGCTATTTCTCGCTCTCCTACAGCAACATGTCCCTGGATCGTAAATTCAACTACATCGGCTTTTCCCTGCCCTTGGCGCCGGTTGCGGGAGCGTCGATCGGGTGGATCAACAGCGGGGTGGGGGACTTGCGGGCCTATAGTTCCACCGGGCAGGACGTGGGGGAGATCGATCACGGCCTGAACGCCATTTACGCCGCCTTCGCCCTGAAAATTATTGCCCTGGCGCAGCAAGAAAAGAAAATGCTGAACGTGCCGGCCGATTTGGTCAGCGTGGGCATTGCCGTCAAATATCTTCGCGAAAGCCTGGGTGACAATGAAGATTTCGATTACAGCGGCAAGGGCTTCGGGGTCGATTTGGGAATCTTGCTGAAGCCCCATCCCCGCCTGGCGCTTGGCTACCAGGTAAAAGATATCAATGGCAGTTTAAGCTCGAATACCAATGATATTTTCGAGCGCGGCTCGGATCTGGACAACAGTTTTCCCCTCACCCAAAAAGCGGGGCTTTTCTACCACACGCCCTTAAGCTGGCTGAGCGTGGCCTACGATTTCGAGTGGAGCAACAAGGGGGAAGAGAAGCACCACTTAGGCGCGGAATTGAGCAGCAAGATCGCCTTCGGGCGATTCGGTTACGACAACGACCATTTCACCATCGGCGGGGGGCTGCAATTCCACGCTTACAAAAAACTCTCCATGACCCTCGACTATGCATTCGTGGATGACGTGGAGGACGAAGGCGCCAGCCACGTCTTCTCCTGGCAGTTCCTTTTTTGAACCACGAATTACACGAATTGCACGAATTATGTACGGATTTATAAAGTAATTCATAGGGGGAAAGTGCTTATGGTAGAATTATTATACAAAGAGGAGGTTTATAAAATTGTGGGGGCAGCAATGGAAGTGCATAGAGAACTTGGCCCGGGTTTTTTAGAGCCGGTTTATCAAGAAGCGTTGGCAATAGAATTTGAAATGCAAAAAATTCCTTTTCGGGAACAGCCTCAGATAAAACTGTTTTATAAAGATCAACAAATGGAAACATACTATAAACCTGATTTTTTTTGCTACGATAAAATCATCGTGGAGATTAAAGCCTTAAAAAAATGCACTGAAATTGAAGAAGCCCAGGTCCTCAATGCTTTAAAAGCCAGCAAACAACGGGTCGGCGTTTTGATAAATTTGGGTGAGCCTTCTCTTTTCTGGAAAAGATACATCTTTTGAGACTCAGGGATGTAACCATGTTCTTGGGGAGCTAAAAAATTCGTGAAATTCGTGTAATTCGTGATTCACATTCAATCAAGGAATAAATGATGAGACGGTACATTAAACTTCTGGCAATTATCACAATCATTAGTGGTTCGGGGCTGGCGGCTGCGGAGAATGAGGGTAAAACCGGGCTGGCGTTTTTGAAGGTGGGAGTGGACGCCCGCGCCTCCGGCATGGGAGAAGCCTACACCGCCGCCGCCAATAACGCCTTTGCCGCTTACTGGAATCCCGCCGGGCTGATGGGCGCCGGCCGTTCTAACGTGGTATTCATGCACAATGAATGGCTGTTCGACGTCAATGGGGAGTTTGGGGCGCTGCAATTCCGCTCCAGCAAAGCCAGCCTGGCCTTCCACCTCTACACTTTTAACGTGGGCGACATCGAAGTGCGCAGCATCCCCAGCGAACTTCCCCTGGAAACCACCGGGGCCAATTATCTCTCCGCCGGGGTGTCGTACGCCCGCCGGCTTGGCAGCCGGCTGGACGCGGGGATCACCGCCAAGTATCTTTATGAGAAAATTTTCTTCGAGTCCGCCGGGGGCCTTGCCCTGGACCTGGGATTGCTTTACCGGGGATTGCTCCCCAACCTGACCCTGGGCGGGACCGTCCAAAACCTGGGGGAAATGGGCGAATTCAAAGATGAAGCCACCACCCTGCCGAAAATTGCCCGATTGGGCGCGCAGTACGTATTCCCGCAGCCCTTCGGACCGGCAGGATTGTTGCTGGCCGCCGACCTGGTGAAACCCTTTGACGAAAACCTGCGCGGCCACTTCGGCGCCGAAGCCGCCCTGTGGAAACAACTGATGCTGCGTTTCGGATACATGGCCGGTTACGAGAGCCGCAGCTTCAGCGCCGGGCTGGGAATTCACAAATCCTTCATCCACCTCGATTACAGCTACAGCCCCTTCCGGGATGACCTGGGCGACGGGCATCGTTTTTCTCTTTACCTGGCGCTGTAAATAGGCGCTTAAAAAGTATTGAAGCGTGTCCCATTGAACCGGAGAATCGGCGAAACAGAGAAATCTCCGTTTCACCGGTTCTTCCATTCATGCCTTCTCAACTCGCAAGTATTTCCAATGTCCGCAAATCCGACCTCTGCCATAGCCATCCCGCAATCGGCCGCTTCGATCTGGCGAACGGTGCTGGGGCGGGTTTTGCGCAATCCCCTGGGAATTTTCGGCCTGGCCATCGTAGCGCTCGCGATTCTGGCGGCGCTCTTTGCTCCTCAAATTGCTCCCTACGACCCATATCAGCAGATTTTAGCAGAACGTTTGCGGGGGCCCTCCCCTGCCCACCTCATGGGGCAGGATGACCTGGGGCGGGATATTCTCAGCCGGGCGCTCTTCGGAACCCGGGTTTCCCTGGCGGTGGGATTCATTACCATCGCGATCAGCGCCCTGGCAGGAATGCTGGTGGGGGCCATTGCCGGGTACTTCGGCGGCTGGGTGGATGAAATCCTGATGCGCCTTACCGACATCCTGCTGGCCTTCCCGGGGATTTTGCTGGCGATTGCCATCATGGCGATTTTAGAGCCCAGCTTCAACAACGTATTGATCGCCCTGTGCATCGTGGGCTGGAAAGGGTACGCCCGGCTGGTGCGCGGCGAGGTGCTCAAAGAAAAAGAGAAAGAATACGTGCAGGCGGCCCGGGCGTTAGGATACTCGCGAACCCGGATCATCGTTTTTCACCTGCTGCCCAACACCCTCAACCCGGTGTTCGTCATGGCCACCCTGGGCATCGCCGGCATGATCATCTCCGAGGCCGGGCTTTCATTCCTGGGATTAGGAACCCAGCCGCCCACGCCCAGTTGGGGCGGGATGCTCTCCGACGGAACCAACTACTTCTGGGAAGCCCCCCACATGACCATTTTCCCCGGCCTGGCGATCATGATCCTGGTGTTAGGATTCTCCTTCCTCGGCGACGCTCTCCGCGATGCGTTGGACCCGCACATCAAGTATTATTCGGAAAGCTAAACGCGGTGTTAAAGTGTTATTGTGTTTTGGTGTTAAGGTGGTTAAGTTAGGGCGCTTATTGCTGGGATTGCGGGTAGAAACCAAAAGCACTTGAACACGATAACACTTGAACCCTAAAACACTAATTTGTTGATCATGCCTTCAGAAAAAATCATCATCTACTGCGACGGGGCCTGTTCCGGCAACCAGTTTGAGCAAAACGTCGGCGGGTGGGGCGCGGTGCTGCAATACAAAGACCGGGTGAAGGAGATTTACGGCGGGGAGAAGAACACCACCAACAACCGCATGGAACTGACCGCCTGCATCAAAGCCCTGGAGCAGGTGAAGCTGAAAAACGCCGAAATCGAGATATACTGCGACAGCGCCTACATCGTGAACTGCTTCCGGCAGGGCTGGCACCTGAAATGGCAGCGAAATGGCTGGATGACTTCCAAAAAAGCGCCGGTGGAGAACCGCGACTTGTGGGAGCGGTTGATTTCGCTGGCCGATCAACACCAGGTTACTTTTCAAAAAGTAAAAGGCCACGCCGGGGTGGAATTGAACGAACGCGCCGACCAACTGGCCAACCGTGGTATGGCCGAAGCGGAAAAAAATCCTTCCCAATCACCGGTCGCCAATCGTCCATCGCCAATCGCTAATCGTCAATCGCCAATCGCTAATCGTCAATCGAAAATCACCAATGCCAGCCCCGATCCTCGTCTGGATTACCGCGCGGTAGAAGGCGGCTACCTGCTGCGCCTGCCGCGCGGGGCGCGGGTGATGGAAACCCTGCTGGATTTTATCCGGGAGAAAAACATCGACGGCGGGGCTCTCTCGGCCATCGGCGCGGTGGAAGAAGTGGAATTAGGCTATTTTCGCCTTTCCGATCATCAATACCTGCGCAAAAAATTGAACGGAATTTACGAGCTGGTCGCCTTCAGCGGCAACGTCAGCTACGTTGACGGCCAGCCCATGGTGCATGCCCACGCGGTGCTCGGCGACCCCGGTTTTCAAACCGTTGCCGGGCACTTCTTCGACGGCGCCGTGGCAGTAACGATGGAAATCTATCTCACGGTTTTCAGCGACAAAATTGCCCGCCGCCGGGATGAAGAAACCGGGCTGAATTTGCTGGATTTGTAGCTGAAGGGAACCTATGAAAAACCACCGCTGGATCTACTGGCTCAAACTGTTAGCCGGTATGATTCTGATCTTCATTCTCTACCAAAAAATCAATCGCCGCGAACCGATTCTGGAAGCCTTCCGGGTAACCGATTGGAGCAATATCCTCATCTGCATCGGTTTGCTTATCCCCAACATCGGATTGGCCTTCCTGAAATGGCGCTACTTGCTGAAAAACCGTTTTGCCAACGTTTCCAACCGCGAGGCCTTCGGCTCCCTGATGTTCGGCTACACCCTCGGCCTCATCACCCCCGGGCGGATCGGGGAATTGGGGCGGGGCCTGTTCTTCACCGATAAAAACAAGCTCACCGTTACCGGCCTGAACCTGCTCGACAAAGCCGCCAACCAGATCATCGTCTTCACCTTAGGCGGCGCGGCGCTGGGACTGATGCTGATCCAGCGCAAACTCGGCGAGATCAGCCATGCGCGGCTCCTGTTCGCGGGCAGCCTGGCGGTTCTGCTCGTCCTCTGGGTGGTAATGCTCAACCCCCGGCGGATTCGCGCCCTGCTGCAGCGCTTCAGCCGCCGCTTTTCACCTCGATCCAAAATTCATGCCTTCATTGCCGCCCTCGACCACGTTACCCTTAAAGACAGCCTGGCGGTGCTGGCGCTCAGCTTTACCTGGATTCTGGTGATTACCGTGCAATATCACATCCTGGTGCTGGCGTTTACCCCGGTGTCGCTATGGGATTCCCTGGAAGCGGTGAGCGCGGTTCTGTTCGTAAAAACCTTTTTACCTTTTACCTTCGGGGATTTGGGAGTGCGGGAAGGGGTGGCCGTTTATTTCTATTCCCGGTTCGGAATCTCCTCCGCCGCGGTGTTCAACGCTTCCTTGCTGGTTTTTCTGATCAATTTCCTGGTCCCCGCGCTTTGCGGGGTTTATTATCTTTTCCAGGTTCGGGAGAAGTACAACGGCAAAGTTTTCGCTCCTTCCGAGCCGCCGGCGCAAGCACCCGCTCCTTACCCGGCCCTGGCGGAAAGCAGATTGAGCGATGATTGAAACGGTTTTTCTATTCCTGAGCCTCTTTTACGGTGGTTTGATCCTGTTTTTTTATATCGGAATTCGCCGGGAGCGGGCGCGAAAGCCTGCTTCCAACCACTGGCAGCCTTTTGTATCCGTGCTGGTGCCGGCCCGCAACGAAGCCGCCCATATCGTTTCCACCCTGCAGAGCCTGGCCGGCCAGACCTACCCGGCCTCTCGCCTGGAGATCATTGTCATCGACGACCATTCCAGCGACTGCACCGGGGAGACGGTGCGCGGGTTCATTGCCGCCCATGGCCTGGCGCACTTCCGACTGCTAAGCCACCGGGTGGACGGCGTTCAGCCTACTTATAAAAAAACCGCCATTGCTTATGCCCTGCAATCCGCCCGGGGAGAGATCATTATGACCACGGACGCAGACTGCCGGGTGCAGCCGGATTGGGTGGCCTCGATGGTGAGTCGCTACGACGCGGAGACCGGTATGGTAGCGGGATTGGCCGCTTTCGATCCGGCGTATGAGAAAACCCTGTTCCACAAACTGCAAACCCTGGAATTCGCCGGGCTGGTATTTGCCGGGGTGGGAGCGGTGGGCAACCACTATCCCCTGATCTGTAACGGCAGCAATCTGAGTTACCGCAAGACGGTTTACGAGGAAGTAGGCGGGTTTGCCGGGCACGATCACATTCCCTCCGGCGACGACGATCTGTTCATGCAGAACGTGCATCATTACACTCGCTGGAAAATCCGCTATAACCTGGATTTTAAGGCGGTGAATTTCACCCGCCCGGTAGATTCCCTGCGCGCTTTTCTGAACCAGCGCGCCCGCTGGGCCTCCAAAGGAACCCATTACCCCGGCTTCAAAACCTTGCTCATCCTGCTGCTGATCTATTTTTACTACGTTGCCCTGCTGAGCCTGCCGGTTCTTACCGTGGCGGGGCGATTTTCCGGCGCGGTATTGCTGGCCGGTTTTCTGCTCAAGCTCATCCCGGAATTTTTGATTCTGTCCCAGGCGCTGAACGTCCTGCAGCGGCGCGAGCTGCTGCGCTGGTTTGCGGTTGCCGAAATTTTTCATACTCCCTACATTGTGCTGGCGGGGTTGCGGGGGTTTTTCAAATTGTATCGCTGGAAGCGTGAAACGTAAAACGTAATGCGTAACTCGTATTGCGTATTCCGTTTTGGTTACGCATTACGCAATACGAAATACACCTCACATTTTACGCCTTACGCATTACGTTTTACGCATTACGGTCCACGTTTCATCAAATCAAAATCCCGGATTCCCCCATGCTCTCCCATCGCATTCTTGCCAGAATCTTTTACAAACCCTTTCCGGGAATCACCTGGCAGTACTCCGCGAGCGAGAATGTTGTTTACCTCACCTTTGACGACGGCCCCTACCCCCCGGTCACAAAACCGCTTTTAGAAATGCTGAACGCCCTTGGGGTTCCGGCCACCTTTTTTCTCTCCGGGGAGAGCCTCTTTCGTTACCGCCGGGAATTGCCGGAGCTGGATTATTCCCCCCACCAGGTGGGCAGCCATTTTTACCGCCACGTCTCCCTGTTTTTCACCGGTCCCCGGAAGCTCCAAAAAGGCCTCCGCCTCACCGACCGGTTGATTTCCCGATACCTGCGCCGCGAAACGCGCTTCTTCCGCCCACCCTACGGGATATTCAATCCCCGGCACTTTCCAACGCTGCAAGAGGCGGGCAAGAAGATGGTGCTCTGGTCGCTGATGGCCTACGATTTCAAATGGGAAGCGGGGCGAATTTTAAGGCATCTCTGCGATTCCGCCCGCCCCGGCGACATTATCGTGTTTCACGACTCGCCCAAGACCGAGAAGGTGCTGTTGGAAGTGCTTCCGCGATTTATCGATTTTTGCCGGGAGCGGGGGTGGGGGTTTGGGCAGGTAAATCAAGATAGAATTACTTCACCCGAAATTTGACTTGAAGGCTCTATTTGATTAAGTTGAAACGCCGAAAATTTGAAGGAGTCATTATGGAAGATAAGGTTCAATTTTTGCTCGACCACAGCGGTAAAAAGGTGGGGGTGTACTTGCCAATTGAAACCTGGGAGACCCTTTTACAGGGCGATACTAAAATTCTCGAAAAATTCCGAAGGGGGAGGAAGAAGAAATCTAACCTTCGTCAAGAGTTGCCATCCTTTGACCTGGGGGGAGATTTTATGCCGACCCGGGAAGAAATCTATGATGAACACATATTAAGGGAGCCATAAAAAAATAATGTACCCAACTGAGCGCACAGAGTTATTGAAACACATTAGCGTTCAGTGGTACAATAAAAAGGGCGAAAGCCCTAAACAAAGTGAGGAACGATATTTGAAGACTGCTATTGATGCCAATATACTGGTATATGCTTCAAATAGATCATCCCAATAACATTCTTCCTGTCGGTCATATTTGTCAAAAGAACGGGAAAACCTGGTCATTGCGAATCAAACCTTGTTTGAATTCGTGAGAGCCGTTACCTATCCCCGGAATCCTAACCCGCTATCCTTGAAGGCCGCGCTAAGATACGCTATAGAGTACCAATCAATCTTTGAGATCATTTACGAAACCGAAAGAGATTTAGAGATTTTTCAATCCCTGTGTGAAAAATATAAACTAGGAAGCAACCGGGTATTTGACACCAGGTTAGTCGCTACCCTGGTCAATAACCATATTCCCCGGATAGCGACGATTAATGAAAAAGATTTTGCCGTATTTGGCGAAATACATGTCGTCAATCCAGCCAAATTGATGAAAGCCTGAGAAATCTTATTGTAGCTTTCCCGCGCTAACTTCTTCTCTGAATCAAGAAATTTGGGTAATAGGGCAGGGGGGCGTTTAACCGTGGTTAGAGCAAATATTCTCGAATCCGCGATGACGCGCCCATCTGCCGTTTTAAACAAAATTGTGGTTTTTGGTGATTCGACTCCTTAAATTATTGTCGGTTCAAAATCGCTACAGTTGCTGGAAATCTTGCTCCGGAATGGTTCTTTGAACTTAGAATGGATTTCTCGGAAGAGCGGCAAAATCCATTCGCAAATAACCCCAGGGTTTCGCATTTTTGCCGGGGGCAGCAATGCTCCGGATGTTTTTTACAGCAATAATCCTACCTGTTAACAGCGCCACAGCGGTTAGTCCCCTACCATCATACCTGCCAAAACCCTTTTATTGTCAAATCTTGATCCCTATGCAGGCGATTCCGGCGCCCGCCGGAACCGCCTGCACATAAGCGACCATTACATCATTCACCCATATTCTATCGCATTCGTTCCGGTTGCGGATATTGAGCATTGATCCGTTCATTCACGAAGGCAAACAGGTGTTTTCCGGGAGCGCTTCTGCCCTTCCGGTTTTATATCACCAGAGCCTTGTACTATCAGGTCATATATGGGAATTTCAAAATGAATCGGGGAACCGGCGAGCGCGAGAAACGGAGACCTGAATCTCCGGCTCTCCCCTTCTCCGTTTCATTGAGTTAGAGCAGTATTCTGCGCTATCAACAATTCTCAAATGTCAGGTGATAGTACAACATAAACCTAAATAACGCAGGTAAATAGCCATGAAACAGATCACCTTTCTCAGCACATTGCTTCTTTTCGTGTTTATTCAATTCGCCCCGGGGCAAATCCCCAAAACCATGAGCTACCAGGGCGTTTTAACCGACGCCAGCGGCGCGCCGGTGCCGGATGGGAATTATCTCCTGCACTTCAGGTTTTACCAATCTCCCACCGGCGGAAGCCCGATCTGGATGGAAAATCAAACCGTGGCGGTTACCGACGGGATTTTCAACGTTACGCTGGGGAGTCTCAACCCTCTCACCCTGCCCTTTAACACCGCCTACTGGCTGGGTGTGACAGTCTCTCCTCCGGGGCCGGAATTAACCCCCCGAACCCCCCTTACCGCAGCGCCCTACAGTTTAAGCCCTGGCGGAGGCGGGGGCGGATGGAGCGATGACGGCACGGTGGTGCGCCTGACTACCGTAACGGACAGCGTGGGCATCGGCACCGCCGATCCGACCGAAAAATTGGAGGTGAGCGGCAACCTCAAACTGCTCGATACCCTGTTCTTCGGCATCAGCGATGACGCCATGATCTATCGCGACGGGGAGTTGGTCATCCAGACCGATGATATGCCGATCCGCATCCATAACGATCCTGCGATGTACATCGATTACGGCGTTTACGTCAACAGCAGCGTGGAGATGGCCGGGTTCAAAATGCCCACCGGGGCGGCCAACCAGTACGTGTTGACCTCGGACGCTCTTGGCCAGGGAACCTGGCAGCCGGCCGCCGCAGCCGGGAACGCCTGGAGCCTTAGCGGCAACAGCGGCGCCGCTCCCCCGAGCAACTTTTTAGGCACCACCGACCTTCAGCCGTTCGAGATCAAGGTCAACAACAGCCGGGTTTTCCGCTTCGAGCCGGGGAGCGAGAATACTCCCAACCTGATCGGCGGCAGCAGCATTAACAACGTTGCCAGCGGGATAAAGGGCGCCACGATTGGCGGCGGAGGGGGCCAGGACGCCTGGAACGAAGTGAGCGCTGATTTCGGCACCATCGGGGGAGGCAAAGATAATCGCGTCACTGGCGAATTTGGCACGGTTGGCGGAGGAACCGACGTCCGCGCCAACGGCGATTATGCAGCGGTGGGAGGAGGATTTGACAACGCCGCCGATGGCAGAGCCGCCGCCATTGCCGGAGGTGAGTCGAACGTCGCCGAGGGCAGCCATTCTGCCGTGGGCGGGGGCTACAGCAATTCCGCCCAGGGCGATTACGCCACGGTGCCGGGCGGGCATTCCAATACCGCGCTGGGAAAGTATAGTTTTGCCGCCGGAAACTATGCCAGGGCTGACCATGACGGCTGCTTCGTCTGGGCGGATTCGGCGCAGGAAGGATTTGCTTCCAGCGCCCCGAACCAGTTCCTCATTCGTGCTTCCGGGAGCGTGGGCATCGGAACGGCAAGCCCAAACCCGGAATCGCGACTTCACGTTCACCAGGATGGCGAACAATATACCGGCTACTTTACCTCCGATTATTTAGGGGAAGAGAGCGAGATTATCCATGCAGAATACACCGGTCCTTCGGGCACGGACGATATCATTGCGGTGTACGGCCGATCGAAACCCCAGGACAATTGGGGTTTAGGCGGATTTTTTGTCGGCGGGTGGAAAGGAATAGAGGCCAGGGTACTTCCCACGGGAAACGGTGAGTATTACGGCGTTGAAGCTTGGGCTTCGGGTGGTTCGGGAAATAATTATGGGGTAAAAGGATATGCCAGTGGTTCGGGGACGAATTATGGAGTTTATGGGTATGTCGGCGGTACTGGCACTAATTGGGCCGGGTATTTCGCCGGCAACGCACACGTGACCGGCACCCTCAGCAAAGGCGGCGGCTCCTTCAAAATTGACCATCCCCTGGATCCGGCCAACAAATACCTCTACCACTCCTTTGTGGAAAGCCCGGAGATGCTGAACGTGTATAACGGCAACGTGATCCTCGACGCCAGCGGCGAAGCCTGGGTGGAGCTGCCGGAGTGGTTCGAGGCGCTGAACATGGATTTCCGCTACCAGTTAACCTCCATCGGGGCGCCGGGGCCGAATTTGTATATCGCCGAGGAAATTTCCGGCAATCGCTTTAAGATTGCCGGGGGCGCTCCCGGCGTGAAAGTCTCCTGGCAGGTAACCGGCGTTCGCCAGGATGCTTTTGCCCAGAAGAACCGCATCCCCGTGGAAGAGCTGAAATCCCCCGAAGATCGCGGCAAGTATTTGCACCCGGAAGCCCATGGCCTCCCGGAATCGCTGGGAATCGACTATACCCGTCAAGAAACGATGCAGAAAAAACAGAAATAAGGAGCAAATTATGAAACGGCTTAAAATTATCCTGTCTGTATGTTCCCTGGCCAGCGGTTTGCTCTTTACCCAGCAAACCGCAGGGCAATATGAAATTCCCCGCAGCGTGATCGCCAGCGGCGGCGGGGAAATGAGCAGCGCCGATTACAAAGTGATCGGCACCGTGGGGCAGCCGGCCATCGGCATGATCGGGAGCGCCGATTACCACGGCGGGATCGGGTTCTGGTACACCGTAAAAACCTGCACCCCCGGCCTGTTAGGCGACGTGAACGGCGATGAATCGGTCAACTCCACCGACGCCCTGATAATTCTTTCCTACGACGCCGGATTGCCCTTGCCGCAGCCCTTCTTAGATCGCATTGCCATCGGTTTCGGAGACGTGACCATAGACGATCTCACCAACTCCACCGACGCACTGGTAGTACTGACCTGGGAGATTGGTTTCCCGGTACCCTACCCGGTGGGAACTCAAGTATGCCTGCCTGCTGCCCCTGCTCCTGCCCCTGGCGCCCGGTTGGCTAAAGAAGGATCAAGAATTTCCGTATCCGCGGCCCCGGCTGCCGGGCAGATTTTCAGCGGGCAAAAGTTAGAAGTGCCGGTAATTGTAAACCTTGCGGATTCTCCCTATAAATTGGGCAGCTACACCGCCACGCTGGAATGGGATCCTGCCATCCTGCAACTGGAAAAATATACCGGCGGAACTACCGCTGGCTTTTCCGACCCGGTGGTGAATGACGCCGGGGCCGGCAACGGAAAACTGCGCCTGGCCCACGCTTATCCCTACGGCGCAGGGGGCGCGGTGAATATTCTCAACCTGCAATTCACGGTGATCGGAAAAGCCGGTTCGGATATCCGGGTATCGCTGAGCTTCAGCGCCCTGGCCGCGGCGGAGAGCTTTGCCGATTTGCTGCCCGGCCTGCAAATCGCCGATCAAAATGCGCCGCTCATGGTGGAAGCGCTGCCGGAAGCGTTCGGGATCGAGAACTATCCCAATCCCTTCAACCCGGTGACCCACATCCGCTACGCCCTGCCGGTTCCCGCGAAGGTGAAGATCGAGGTATTCAACCTGCTCGGCCAGCGGGTAATCACCCTGGTGAACGAGCCGAAACCGGCCGGCTACCACGTGGTGGATTTCGACGCCAGCCAGCTGGCCAGCGGGATGTACTATTACCGCTTTCAGGCCGGCGACCCTTCGGCTGGTTTAGGGCAGAGGTTCCAGCAGGTAAACAAAATGCTGCTGGTGAAGTAGCTTTCGGATCAGGTAATGCCGGAATTCATCACAGCAGTGCGGATTGTGGATCGGAGAGATCCGCAATCCGCGCAATATTCAAGAGTTGCCGAAAAATTTTAGCTATTGCAACTTTCCCTTTTTGTTTTTACTTTTTTTACGCTTACGAATTACTGAATTCATACATTTCACTCGCACCAGTGAGAGTGCGATAGCGTAAAATTGAGTTGGCATTAGCTTGAAACCCCCTGTGGGTTTGTTTAGGTAATAGCATCTCCGGAAATCAATTTGCGTGAATTTTATGCTCCCGGTTTGGCGATTTTCTGGGACGCCTCCTATTATTTGACGCGCCGGGCGGGCAGAATCTGCGGGGCCGGAGCGAGTTTTTCCGGGATGTCGCGATATATATCCATAATTTCGCCCGGGTTGTCCCAGGCTTCGCCAATTTGACCCGCATAACCCAAAAAATCGACTGAGGGATTGCCGTTCCTCCTGATCTCGTTATTAAAGTATTCTCTTACATCACCGGTCCCTTTTAATAGAATGGTGATGCGTATCTCACTAAACTCTAACCACCCGGAGGGGTTATGTCAACTCTAAGATTGTGGATAGTTGCCCATATAGCAGTGTTCGTGTTAGCAAGCCTGCTCAATGCCCAGGAACAAAAAATCGATACCCGGGTATGGAGCATTTCCTACTGGCAAAAGTTAGCCGGCCAGGGACTCGTGGAAGTAGCGCCGGAGGTTCCGGTTGACCCGGCCGTGCAGACCGGCCGGAAAACCGGCATCCCGGGCGCGCGCTTCGAGAATACCACGGACGTGCCGATCACCGGCGCTTCCAATACCACCCAGAGCGAAAATTCGGTATTCGTGCACCCCCTGAACGTGAATATCGCCCTGAATTCCAACAATTCCACCGATAACCCGGTGGCGACCCTGTTTGGGGCGGACTATTGGATTACCGGCGACGGCGGCGCGACCTGGAACGGCTCGATACAGGGCGCCGGGGGGTTGAACAGCGGCGATCCGGCTGCCGCTATCGACCTGGGCAGCCGCTACTATGTCGGCTATATTGCCAATAATTTCGGGCAGGGGGTGGCGCATTCCACCGACGGCGGGGTGAACTGGACCCACGTTCAGGTGGCCGATCCCTTTTCCCCGTTCGACCTGCTGGACAAAAACCATTTGTGGGTGGATAACCAGCCCTCCAGCCCCCACGAGGGGAATCTCTACAGCGCCTGGACCGCTTTTGGGGGGCCGAATAATAATAATATCGAGCTTTCCCGCTCTACCAGCGGGGGCCTCTCCTGGTCATCTCCCCTCAACATCAGCGCGGCGGTGGCCGCGGGCAGCCACAACCAGGGGGTGAACATACAAACCGGGCCGAATGGGGAAGTGTATGCTGCCTGGTCGATTTATGACAGTTGGCCCTCGGACGAGACCGCCATCGGGTTCGCCAAATCCACCGACGGCGGCGCGACCTTTCAACCGGCCGCCCGGATTATCAGCAATATTCGCGGAATTCGCATCAGCGAAACTTCCAAAGCCCACCGCGTGAACTCCTTCCCGGCCATGGCCGTGGATATCAGCGGCGGGCCGCGCAACGGCGCGATTTACATTGCCTGGACCAACATCGGCGTCCCGGGGATCAACGCCGGGCCGGACATCGACATTTATATGATCAAATCCACGGACGGCGGGAATAGCTGGTCCGCCCCCGCGCGGGTAAACCAGGATCCTTCCGGCCTGGGAAAGCAGCACTATTTCCCCTGGGCCACCTGCGACCCCGCCACCGGGGCGCTGAGCATCATTTTTTACGATGACCGTAACGTCTCCGCCTCCCAGGCGGAGACCTGGGTAGCCAACTCCGCGGACGGCGGCAATAACTGGTTCGAACTCCAGGTTAGCGACGTGGCCTTCAGCCCCTCCGCCATACCCGGCCTGGCGGGCGGTTATTTCGGCGATTATTTGGGCATCTCCGCCCGCTCCGGAAAGGTTTACCCGGTATGGACCGATAACCGCTCCGGCGTCGCCCTGGCCTACACTTCACCCTACTTCCTGGAAGAGGATTCCATTCCCCCCGCCCCGGTGACGGACCTGGCCGCGCTGGACCAGGCTTCCAACTCCGTCACCCTGACCTGGACCGCCAGCGGGGACGACAGCATCGCCGGGCGGGCCTCCGGTTACGATATTCGCTATTCTTCCGCCGGCCCCATCAACGAGGGCAATTTCGGGCAGGCAAGCGCGGTTCCCGGCCCGCCTTTTCCCGCTCCCGCGGGTTCAACGGAGACATTTACCGTCGCCGGGCTGGATTTCAACACCACCTACTGGTTCGCCCTGAAGGTGCTGGATGAATTCGGCAACGCTTCCGGGGTCTCCAACTCTCCCTCGGCAACCACCTTAGGCGTTCCGGATATCGCCATCAGCCCGGACTCCCTCAGCGCGGATCTGCTGACCGGGGAAACGGAAACCCAGACCCTCACCATCAGCAACGTGAGCGCGGTTACCTCCACGCTGGACTTCTTCCTGCCCCAGTTTGGCGGCCAGGCTTCCCTGCGCTTGAAGGAAGCGACCGCCGACCGCCTCAGCTTCCAGGTGCTATTGAGGGAGCAGAAAAACGCCGCGCCGCGTCCCCGGGAGCGGCAGAGCGGTAAAAACCGCCCCCTGGCCAGGGGAGCGGCCAACACTTACCCCCTGCTGAATCGCATTCTCTCTACCGTGACCCCCGAGAACGTGGTTTTTTATGATGATATGGAGAGCGGGATCAACGGTTGGACCACCCAGTTGTACGGCGGCGCTCCCGATGACCTCTGGCACCAGACCAATCTTGCCTTTAACAGCCCGGTTACCAGTTGGTGGTGCGGCATCGAGGCCCAGGGGACTTACGCGACTGGCAACCAGATCAATACCGCGGCCGTCAGCCCGCCCATCGATCTCTCCGTCGTCGCCGCGCCCGTTACCCTGGAGTTTTTCGAGAGCTACGAGACCGAATTCGGCTGGGACTTCTGCATGGTGGACGTGAGCGCGGACGGCGGCGCGAGCTGGATTCCCCTGCGAGGGCCCTACGGCCAGGCCCCCTCCGGCAGCAGCGGGGGCTGGCTGATGACCGTTTTAGACCTCTCCGCCTTCGCCGGGGAAGTTATCCAGATTCGCTTCTATTTCGATACCGGGGACGGGGCGGCGAATGACTTCCCGGGCTGGTTTTTCGATGACGTGATGGTAACCTCCGCAGGCTTCTCTTTTCTATCCGTAAGCCCCGCCCAGGGAAGCGTGCCGAACGGGCAGAGCATCGACCTGGCGGTGACCTTCGACGCCGCGGGGCTGTTCGGGGGCGATTACGATGCGGAGATCGAAATCCTCAGCAACGATCCGGATGAATCCCAGCTTTTCGTTCCCGCCCACCTGCAGGTAACCGGGGCGCCGGATATCGCGGTATCGCCCGCGGCGCTGGACTTCGGGCAGGTGTTTATCACCGCGTTCGATACCCTAATGCTGCTGGTGAAGAACGAGGGCACGGATATCTTGACCGTCAGTAACATTGTCTCCGACAATCCCGACTACTGGGTCAATATGACCGCCTTCAGCCTGAATCCCGGGCAAACCCAGCCGGTCGATGTGGTATTCGGGCCGGTGAATCCGGGGGTCAGCGCCGGAACCCTCACCGTTACCAGCGACGATCCCGATGAGCCGGTGGTGACGGTCCCCCTGCAAGGCGAGGGGCTGATTCCCCCGGAAATCGCGGTCGCGCCGGATTCCCTGGGCGACAGCCTGCTGACCGGCCAGACTTCCACCCACACCTTAACCATCAGCAATTCCGGGGGCAGCGACCTGATTTTCGAGATCGTAACCCAGAATATCAGCGCGGACGCGGTGCAAGTCGCGTTTTCCGCCCCGTACCGCAAAAACGCCGGCCCCTTGCGGAAATTTGCCCGCCCGAACCCTGCCGCTGCTCCTTTGCGCCTGATCAATTCCGCCGCCCCCCACCCCCGGGAGCCGGTGGTTCCGCTACCGCACCGCGAAAGCGTCAGCGACAGCGCCATTTTGGTCATCCAGGACTTTTTCGCCTGGGGGGTGGACATGGCCGCCTTCATTTTTGACAACTTCGGCGTTAGCCCCACGGTGATCAATTCCAGCCAGATCGCTGCCACGGATTTCTCCGCATTCGACGTGGTTATTACCGTGGGGGATCAGTCGTTTGATTATTATAGCGCCATTTCCGCCAACGTCGGGAAGTTCGAGGACTTTGCCGCGAGCGGCGGGGTGGTGCAGTACCAATTAGCCACCCAGGGCGACAACGTGAATATCGTCAACGGGGTAAACGTGTTACACGGCAACCAGGAGAATTTCAACCAGGTGGTGCTCCCGGACCACCCCATCGTTGCCGGCCTGCCCCCGGTTTTAGAGGGGAATTACGCCAATCACTGTTATCTGGCCAACCTGCCGCCCAATGCTTCCATCATTACCGTAACCTCCCTTTCCGCGGTTCCCACCACGGTGGAATATCCTTACGGAAACGGAAAAGTGATCGCCACCGGCATGACCTGGGAATTTCTCTACATCAACGGATACAACGCCGGTCCCATGCTCTACAATGCCGTGGCCTATTCGCTCTCCTCCATTGGGGCGCAATGGATTTCCACAGACCCGGCCTCCGGCGTGATACCCGCGGGCAGCAGCATGGACGTCACCGTTACCTTTGACGCCGCGGGCCTGAACGGCGGGGATTACGACGCCCTTATCCTGGTCAACAGCAACGACCCCACCGACCCGGTTGTAACCGTTCCCGCGCACCTGCACGTGACCGGTGCGCCGGATATCGCGGTATCGCCCGCGGCGCTGGATTTCGGGCCGGTGTTCATTACCGCCTCCAAAACCCTGCCGCTGCTGGTGAGCAACGAGGGCACCGACCTGCTGACCGTAAGCGACATTGCTTCCGATAACCCACTGTTCACGGTTGATCCCACCAATTTCAGCCTTGATCCCGGGGACGAGCAGATCGTGCAGGTCACTTTCACCCCGGTTAACCCGGTGGTCAGTACCGGAACCCTCACCGTTAGCAGCGATGATCCCGATGAACCGACGATAACCGTTGCGCTGCAAGGAGAGGGGTTGATCGCCCCGGAAATCGGGGTCGCGCCCGATTCCCTCAGCGACAGCCTGCTGAGCGGTCAGACCTCCACGCACATCTTAACCATCACGAATTCCGGCGGCAGCAACCTGGATTTTCAGATCAACATCGAGAGTACCGCTGCCGCGTCCATTAAGACGCGCAGCTATTTCAAAAACCCGCTCTCGGGACCTGCGTTTCCAACGCCGGGTTCTACTGCAATCCCGGGAACGCGCTTCAGCGCCGGGCATTTTCCCCACCGCCCGGCATTGAGCCACTCACGCGTTCCCGCGGAGGCGCTCTCCTCCCAGGGAATCAGCATTTTGCTGCTTTTTGAGGGAAGCTGTAGCAACGTCAGCGAAATTCAGGCGCTGCTCGCCGCGTTTCCCGACGTCGAGGCAGTAGATGTCTGGGACGCGAATATCGTGCCCTCCCTGAACGATTTGATGGCCTATGAGGCGGTTATTTTAGGAGACAACTGCTCTTTTGTTGACCCGGTGGGATTAGGCAACGTCCTGGCCGATTACGTGGATGCCGGGGGCGGGCTTACCGTTACCATTGCAACCTTCGTGGGCGGCTGGCAAATCATGGGCAGGCTGGCTGACGAGGGGTACGTTCCCTTCAACCTGGGATTCGTCAGCGGCGACGGCGTGTTAGGCAGCTTCGACCCCACCCACCCGATTATGCAGGGGGTGCAAAGCGCGGAGGGATTTTTGATCGTCTCCGACCTGACCATCGCCGCCGGCGCGGAGGAAATCGCCGCCTGGAACACCGGCGCGCCCTTCGTGGCTACCAAGGGAACCGTGGCGGGGGTGAATATTTTTGTGGCCGAGACGGGATTCTGGAGCGGGGATATTCCCCTGATCCTGCACAATTCCGCTTTGTGGAGCAGCGGGGCGGCCGGTTTTGTGAGCGCCGATCCCACCTCCGGCAGCATTCCCGCGGGGGCTTCGCTGGATATTACCGTGACCTTCGACGCCGCGGGGGTGAACGGCGGGGATTATAACGCCGATATCGTTATTTCCAGCAATGATCCCACCGACCCGGAAGTGCGGGTTCCCGCGCACCTGCACGTGACCGGGGCGCCGGACATTGCCGCATCGCCCGCGGCGCTGGATTTCGGGCAGGTGTTCATCACCGCTTCCAAAACTCTTCCCCTGTTGATCAGCAACGAGGGCACGGATCTGCTGACGGTCAGCAGCATCGTTTCCGATAACCCGGAGTTCACCGTGGATATCAGCAATTTCAGCCTCGATCCCGGTGGTGAGCAGATCGTGCAGGTCACCTTCACCCCGGTCAATCCCGTGGTCAGCAGCGGCGCTCTCACTATTACCAGCAACGACCCCGATGAACCGGTTCTAACGGTGGCGATGCAGGGCCAGGGGGTGATTCCCCCGGATATCGGCGTAACGCCCGCGTCCCTGGCCGATACCCTGGCAGCCGGGGCAACCTCCACCCACACCCTGACCATTGCGAATTCCGGCGGCAGCGATCTGGAGTGGCAAATTTCGATCAGCCAGAATACCACTTTGGAATCCGTTCCCAACAACCTGGATATGAGCGGCTGGTCCAAGAGCGCGCAACCCGCCGCGGGAGTAAGATCCGGCGCTGCCGCTCCCGCCGCCTCCCGGCCGGTTTCCAAATTCGGGCCCCCGGCAAAACCGCGGCAGGCGGCCCCGAAAGTCCTTTTGATGGCTTCGGAGGATCTGATTTTTCTGGAAGACGCGGAAGCGCAGTTGATAGCCACCGGTTTATTCACCGACCCGGATATTGATCTGCTCAGCCACCCGGTTTTCATCACCGTGGCGGATTTGATGCCCTACGATGCGGTGCTGGTATGGTCGAACTTTAATTTTGCCGACCCGCAAAACATTGGCAACGTGTTGAAGGAATACGTGGACGCCGGCGGAGGGGTGATCATCTCTACGTACGCCTACTCCACGAACTGGGCGATCCAGGGGGGCATTTTAGACGGGAATTACTCCCCGTTTATCCCGGCGTTCGAGCAATCCGTATCCGGCGCCATCGACCTGGCGAATCTGCCAAACCCGAACCACCCGATTTTCGACAACATTAACGTTGCGCCAACTTACTGGACGAATTCCAACTATTCCAATCCCCCGCTGAATACCGGCGCAACGTTATTGGCGAGCGACACCGACGGAAACCGGGTGGTTGCGGAAAATCCCACCGGCAAAGTGGTCGGTATGGTGATTTTCCCCAGTAACCTCGCGCTTGGGAACGCCGAAACCGCGCTGATGTTTGCCAACGCCTTGTATTACGTGCACTCTCCCACCGCCTGGATTACGGCGGAACCCGCCTCCGGAACCGTTCCGGCAAATGGCTCCGCGGATATTACTGTCACCTTCGATGCTGCCGGGCTGGAGGGGGGCAATTACAGCGCCAACATCAACATCGACAGCAACGATCCCGATGAGAGCCGGGTCATTGTTCCGGCGACGCTGACGGTATATGAGTTGGGCGCCGCCATCGGCGCGGTAATTTGCCCCGCGGCAACTCCCCAGGGCTGCTCCATCGCCGCCGAAGTTAAGGTGGACATGAGCAACGTGCTCCCGCCGGACCATCTCCTCGGCGCTTTCTCCGCTACCCTTACCTGGGACCCCGCCCTGCTGACCTACACCGGGAATTCCGGGCTTTTATCCGGTTTTATCGGGGCCATCAACGACCTCAACGCCGGCAGCGGGGTTATCATTTTTAACGGCGCCAAAGCCGCCGGCGAGGGGGGCCTGGTGGACCTGCTCGACATTTACCTGGATGCGGTCGGCCCCGAAAACAGCCAGGCCACCCTGGATCTGGAATTTTCCGTGCTGGTCTCCGCTTTTACATTTACCGATCTCCTCCCGAATATGACCGTGAACGACCGGAACGTCAGCATCACCGCGCCGCAGGTACTGGGAGACGTCACCGGCGATACCCTGGTCAATTCCATGGACGCCATGGCGGTGATGACCTACGACGTGCTACTGCCCCTTCCCGCTCCCATTCTAGATCGCATCAACGCCGGTTTTGGGGACGTGAACGCGGATACCCTGAACAATTCTACCGACGCTTTGCTGATCATCTCCTACTCCGTGGGCCTTCCGGTACCCTACCCGGTGGCCCAGCCCTTCTGCCCCCCGGCGGGTTTTGCCCCCGCTCTAACGGCATTCTCGCCCCGGCCGCCTGGAGACGCAGAACGTGTGAGCGCCTCCGCCCTGCCGGCGAGCGGCCAGATGGTCGCCGGGCAGGTGGTTGACGTTCCGGTTGTGGTTGATATGGCCGCCTCGCAGGAAAAATTGGGCTGCTTTACCGCGATTCTGGAATGGGATCCCGCGGTGCTGCAATTTGCGGGATATGCCGGGGGAAGCGCCGCCGGATTCGAAAACCCGGTGGTAAACGATCTGGAAGCGCAGAATGGCCGGCTGGTCTTCGGAAACGCCAATCCCTACGGCGCGGGCGGTCTGGTGAACATTCTCAACCCGAAATTCAAGGTGGCGGGGAAAAACGGCGCTGACAGTCGCCTGGCCTTGAGATTCAAAGAAGCAGGCGCGGCCGGCAGCTTTGCCGACCTGCTGCCTTACCTGGAAATCGTTGCGCAGGATCAGCCCCTGGCCGTGCAGGAACTGCCGGAAACGTTCGGGGTGGAAAACTTCCCCAACCCCTTCAATCCCGTGGCGCACATCCGCTACGCTTTGCCGGTTCCCGCGAAAGTGAAGATCGAGGTATTCAACATACTGGGTCAGCGGGTCATCACATTGGTGAACGAGCATAAGCCCGCCGGCTATCACGTGGTGAAATTCGACGCCGGCCAGTTGGCCAGCGGAATGTACTACTACCGCATTGAAGCAGGAGACCCTTCGGCAGGCTCCCCGCAGGGGCAGGCAGGGCAGAGATTTCAGAAGGTGAAGAAGATGTTACTGGTGAGGTGATGATTGGAAGGAACTTTAGGGCTTTCGCCCTTTTTATTGTACCACTGAACGCTAATGTGTTTCAATCACTCTGTGCGCTCAGTTGGGTACATTATTTTTTTCTGGCTCCCTAAGGGCAGGTATGTACTTCCTGCCCTTTTCTATTTGGCGAAACGGTTGCTTATCTTCTTTCCGGGCAATTTCAACTTAAAAGTGGTTTTTAAAATATTGCTTCTTTAAATTATCGCCGTCCGATCCCGGTAAGAGCGCCCGAATAACGGGATTGCAATTTTAAATTGATCCGCATGATCTAAATGGATTCACTCAGATTGCGATAGAGCTTTTCTTCACACCGGGACCGGAAAACGCAAATCCCGAAGGCGACCATGCTGCGGATGCTCGCCACTGCTCGATGTAAATCCTCCTTTCTAACCGACAGTTCCCTGACTGCCACATCCCTCCCTCCATACCTTTCCGAATTGTTCGGGTTATTCGCTTTCCGCCCATGATTGGCGGTTCCGGCCATTCGGGATCGCCTGCGCGAAAAATATTCCGCTGTGATGGCGTTTTCTATTGGATTGGTGGATGATGGATTATTGGAGTGATGGATTAATGGATTGTCGGATCGATGAATTAAGAAGGTTTGTAATACTCCATTCATACATTCCTCCATTACTCCAACTCTATTACTCCAGCTCCATCACTCCGATAGCCATTCCCAATACATTTTCTAAGGACTGTAAAACCCAAACGGGAGAACTTCCCATGAACCTTTCACGCAAAATTACCATTACCTTGCTGGCGTTAGGGGCGTTTTTCGCCGCGCTGGCGCAGGAGCAGCTCAAACCCGCGGGGGAGTTGCTCTCTATCACTTATGAAGTACATTTTAGCTGCGACATGGAAGCGCAAATCCTGTTCGGCAACTTCGACCCCGCTTCCCCCAACGACCATCTCTACGTGCGCGGCTCGTTCAACAGTTGGACCACCGCCGATGAAATGTTCGAGGGCGCCGCCATCGATTCCATCTATGAAGCCACCCTGTTTATGGACCTGACCCCGGTGGTCGATGTGGTTCCTTACAAATACATGTACGCCAGCGTATTCTCAGGAGAGGTGTGGGAATCGGGCGACAACCGGCAATTCTCGGCCACCGGCGCGGAAACGGATCTCAACAGCAACGGGATACCGGATTTGCTCATCCCGCTGCGCTTTTTCGATGACGTTCCGCCCCCGCCGCAATCGCTAACCGAACCGGTACGCTTTCCCCTCCAGCATCCCGATGCCTCCAACAACTGGGCCTGCCCGCTGGCGCTGAGCAACGGCGACGTGTTGCTGTTCTGGAGCGCGTTCGGCGACCTGGCTTTTTCCCGCAGCACCGACGGCGGCCAGACCTGGGAATCGCCGGGGGTGATCGCCTCCACCCCGGGCTTTGCCCCGAACTTTCCGGAGGGAATCTGCACCCTCACCGGACGGGCGATCATTACCTGGTCGGACACCCAGACCCGGGAGTTGATGCGGAGCTATTCCGATGACCACGGGGTTTCCTGGTCCAGCCCCGCCCAAATCACCTCTTACGGCAGGAACGAGCGCTGGACCAGCCTTTGCCAGACCCTCGACGGCACGCTCTGGCTGTTCTACTCGGACTATGTTGGCAACGCCCGGGATATTTTCTACTGCACCAGCAGCGATAACGGGGACACCTGGAGCGCGGAACAGACCTTCCTCGCCAGCGCCGCAGACGAACAGTTTGCCGCGGTCATTTCCGCCGACCCTTCCACCCTGCTGGCCTTTTACAGCGATAATTCCGCGGGCAATTACAGCATTTACCAGGTGAGCAGCGGCGACGGGGGGCAGACCTGGTCGCCTCCCACGGCTATCGGCGAGGTTTACCAGGATGAAAACCGTCCCCGGCCCCTGCGCCGCTCCAACGGAACCCTGCAACTGATATACGTGGCGAACACCCCCGCGCCGGTGCTGCCGAACACCCTGCAAAGTGACGTTTATTCGATCAGCAGCGGCGACGGGGGAAGTTCCTGGAGCCTGCCGCAAAGGTTTACCCAATACGCCGGCAACGACGGCAGCCCTGGCGCCGCCCTGCTCAACGATCAGCCTTTTGTAACCTTCATCTCCTCCCGTTGGACTGCGAACTTGAATCAAAACCAGGTGTGGTACGGGATTATCGGTTTTACCGCGGACGGCAACCCGCCCCCGGCGCTCCTCAACCGCCAGATTCTTACCCCGCTGCCCGGCCAGCCGGTGGCGGCGCGCGCTTTTGTGGATGATGAAAGCGGGATTTCTGATGTGACTATCTCCTACAGCGTGAACGGCGTTCCCGCCGGCCCCTTCCCGATGTACGACGACGGGATGCACAATGACGATAATCCCGGCGATAACGTCTGGGGAACGAATATCGGCCCCTTCCAAATCGGGGATACCATCGCCTATTCCTTTTCCATCAACGATATTTCCGCCAACACCGTGCAGATCAGCGCGGGTTCCTTCGAGATGCCCGCGGTGCACACCGCCGGCAACGTGATTCTCTCCGTGTATGAGAACGCCAAATTAGCGGATGAAACCACTGTCACAGGGCGGTCGGCGTACTGGCCGGCTTCCGGCGGGCATGATTACCTCTACATGGGCGGTTTATGGGTGGGGGCGGAAGTTTCCGGGGAGCAGCGGGTGATGAATGTGCACTATTCCAACTTGGGAGGGATAGACTGGACCCACACTGCCGGAACGCCCATTACCGTCGCGCCGGGCGTTTCCGACCAGGATATTTCCCTGCGCTACGACGACCAGCTCGCCCAACCCGCTCCCCTGGGCTTGCAGGTGCGCCAGGAGAGCTACCAGTGGTCCGGCTCCACCCGCGACGATTTCATCACTTTCCGCTACACCATCAAAAATACCGGGCTGAACGGGGATTTGAACAACGTCTATGCCGCGGTCTGGTTGGACCCCGATATCAGCAGCCAGACCAACGCAGGGGATGACATGGGGGGCTACGATTCCCAGCGCGGGCTGGCGTACCTCTACGACCCCGGGCAGAACCCCGCCGGTTACTTGGGCATCAAGCTATTGGGCGCTAATCCCCATACCGCGAATCTTTATACCGGCGGCGATCCGAATGACGATGCGCAGCGCTTCCAGTTTATGACCGCGGGGATTTTGCCCAACGCCAATTACTCCTCGGATTGGCGCATCCTGCTCACTGCCCCGGCTTTCTACCTGGCCGCAGGCGATTCCTACACCGTGGCCTTCGCGCTGGTGATGGGAAACGGGCTGGCGGAGCTGCAAACCCATACCGACAGCCTGATCGCCCTGGCGGAAGACGTCTGGGGAATCATCCAGCCGCCATTCCCGTTCTACCCCCCGAATAATGTGATTGCGCTGGATAAATTTGACGGCAAAGTGCCGCTGTACTGGGATCCCCCGGCCGGCTTCTTCTCCCCGGAAGCGAGCATGACGGCCCCCGAACCGGGTGAAATACCCCGGGTTGCGAACCGTGCGCCGCTGAACGCCCCGGAGGCGGTTCTGTTAGGGTATAATCTTTACCGCGGCGAAACCGATACGGGACCGTTTGACCAGATCGCCAGCCTGCCCCCGGATCAGCATAGTTTCCAGGACGAGGGCGTTTCCAACGGCCAACTCTATTACTATTACCTCACCGGCGTGTACGACCTCGGGGAAGGCTTGCCTTCGAATATGGCCAGCGGGTATCCCCTGGGTACCCCGAATGCCTCCGGGAAAGCGGTTTCCCACGCCAAACCGGGCGGTCGCCCCTACGGCATCGCCTTTGACGGCAGCAGCGTGTGGATGTGCAACTACTACCACAACGAGATTGTCCGTTACGACCCGGTTACCTGGCAGCCGCAGGGCAGCATCCCCGCGCCCGAGGGCGGCACGAACTACGGGCTGGGCTGGGACGGCGCTTCCTTGTGGGCGGCGTGCATCTTTACCGGCTTGTATCAAATCGACCTGTCCGGCAACATCCTGCAATTCATCGATGTGCCCCAGGGGAATAATCCCAAAAGGGTGGTCGGGGCGGCCTGCGAAAACGGGCGCGTGTGGACCATGGAATTAGGTGATCGCATCGTTCATACCTTCGACGCCGCCAGCGGGATGCTGTTGCAAACCCTTCCTTTTCCCCCGGAATTCCAGGGATTAACCCCGCGCGGGTTGGCGTACCTGCCCAACCGGGGCGCGTTTATGGTCGGGGTTACCTACGAGGGCAACAATCACAGCAAGATTTATGAAGTGACGGCTACCGACTTTACGCTTACCGGCCGGGAGTTTGAGTTCGGCAGGGAATACGACCCCGGCAACGGCGATTTCTATTCCTCGGTGCGGGGGGTGGCGTTCAATCCCCTGAACGGGAATTACTGGATCGGCGACGTTTGGACCGACATCATCTATGAAGCGCAGCCCTTCCCCTGGAAAGATTTTGGCGCGCTCCTCCATGTCTCCGATAACGCCGCTAATATCCAGGATCTCTGGTTTGGCGCCGCCAGCTACGCCAGCGATGGGTTCGATCCGGACTGGGATCTGCTGGCCCCGCCCCTGCCGCCCACCGGCGCGTTCGACGCCCGCTTCCGGGTCAACGGGGAGGATTTCATCAATGATTATCGCGCCATCAACACCGATACCATCATTTGGAACGCGCACTACCAGCCCTCCTTTGGCGGGGAACCGGTTACCCTGAACTGGAATTCCTTTACGGATTTTCCCCGGAGAGGAACTTTCCACCTGCGCGATCCTCAAACCGGCGGGAGCCTGGTGTACCTGGATATGTGGGATTCCGGCAACTATACCGATAACGCCGGGTTAGGCCATTTGCAAATCCTCTATGATGTAACGCCCCGGCCCTTCGCCAAAACCGTGGCGGAGGGTTGGAATTTGGTCAGCCTGCCCGGGGAAGTAGCGGACGGGTTTTACCTCGCGGTATTCCCCAATGCCCAGCCGCAAACCCTGTTCAACTTTTCCGGGAGTTACCGTCGCCTGGATTATATGGAAATGGGCAGCGGCTATTGGCTGAAATTCCCCCAGGCCGGCGAGGCGATCATATACATTGTCCCCTGGCAGGAGTGCAAAGCCACCCTGGCGGCCGGCTGGAATATGATCGGCGGGCCTTCCTACCCGGTGGCGCTAACGGAAGTGTATGATCCGGAGGGAATTATTATCCCGGGAACCCTGCACGCCTACAACGGCGCTTATTACCCGGTGGATTTCCTGCAGCCGGGAGAGGGCTACTGGCTGCGCGCCAGCAATTCCGGCGAAATTATCCCCATCCGTAACGGGGCGCCGGGGTCTCCCCTGCCCAAACCGGCGGATTTGAGCCGCTTCAGCCTTATCGAAATCAGCGACGCTTCCGGTGCGGCGCAGAAGCTCTATTTTGGGGCGAAGTTAGAAAACGGCGTTTCCATCCTGAGCTACAGCCTGCCCCCGGTTCCCCCCGCGGGCGGTTTCGACGCCCGTTTTACGGCAACCCCGCAAGCCGATGACTACCGGCTGATCGAAAGCGACGAGGGGCTGATCCGGGCGCAATCTTCTTTTTACCCGCTCACCCTGCGCTTTTCGAATCTGAAATCCGCGCCGAATGTCCCCGGCGCAGAGGAATATCGCTATACGCTTACGGAGATGGCCGGAGATCAGCCGCTAACGGAACACCTCGTATCGGAAGATTCCCCAATCGTGATCGCCAATCCGCAGGTGAACTTCCTGCGCTTAGGCAAAGCCGGCGGGCTGCCCACGGTGTTTGCGGTCTCGCAGAACTATCCCAACCCCTTCAACCCGGTTACGGAGATCCAATACGCCCTGCCGCAGCCGGAAAAGGTGGAGATCGTGATTTACAACGCCCTGGGGCAAAAGGTGAAAACCCTGGTATCGCAGCACCAGGAAGCGGGGTATTACACCGTCGCCTGGGACGCTGCCAACGACGCCGGTCAAAAAGTGGGCAGCGGGATTTATTTCTACCGCGTGAAAGCGGGGAAGCACAGCGCGATGAAGAAGATGGCGCTGGTGCGCTAAAAAACCGGTAAAATTTGCCGGTTGAGATAAAAAGGCTTATTGGATATATTTATACTGCATGCGGGTATAAATTGCGTTTTTTTGAATGATGCTGGATGCTCGATATTGGATGCTGGATTAATTAGTTTATCGAGCATCCAGCATCAGTGAAATAGGCACTTTATGACCGTGTGAAGTATCGCAATCAACGCGGACAAACAACCGGCGAAGGGGCAATGGAAGCAATAAAGATCATCGACACCGCATCAGAAAATATCCTCGACTTCGGGATTTGCGGGTATAAAAGCATGAAAACCCCCGGATTTCCCGAAAAAGTTGCCTGGCTGAAAGAACGCTTCCGGGAAGGTATGAAAATCAAAACCCTCTACCACGAGCGCGACGGCGCCCAGGGAATGATCGAATATCTCCCCGGCGAATACTGCTGGAGACCGGTGCAAGCCCAAGGGTACCTGTTCATTCACTGTTTGTTCGTGGGGTTCAAGCGGGTTCATAAAAGCAAGGGGTATGCCTCGCTTTTACTGGACGAATGCGAACGAGACGCCCGCAGTGAAAATCGCCACGGGGTGGCGGTGGTAACCCGGGAAAGCGCGTTTATGGTGGGCAAGGGGATATTTTTGAAGCGCGGCTTTGAAGTGGTCGATCACGCGCCCCCCGATTTCGAGCTGCTGGTGAAGAAGTTCGCTGAAACCGCCCCGGCGCCAAAATTCACCGGCAATTGGGATAACAAGCTGAGCCGGTATGGAAAAGGTTTGACGATCATCCGCGCCGACCAATGCCCTTACACGGTCAAAAATGTCAGCGAAATCCGTGACAGCGCGGAGAGGCTGTACGGCATAAAGCCCGAGGTCATCGATCTGCAAAACTGCGCCGAAGCCCAGAACGCCCCCTGCGCCTTCGGGACTTTCTGCATTATTTTCGATGGGGAGATCATTGCCGATCACCCCATCAGCAACCGGCGGTTCACGAATATCATGGACACAATTCTGGGCCGGTCGAGCGGGGCGGGGAGGCGGTGATTTCGCATGGCGGGTTTGACGAATTTAAAATTCGCTCTCAAAAAAAATCCGCAATAGAATTTCTCTAATCCCCGCGCAGTTTTTGCCGATGAATAGGGATGTGCTTTCAAGAAATTCTTTTACCTCTCACCCGCACCCGGTTTCCCCGGGTGCGGGTTTTTTGTTTCGTAGCCAATGTACCAGCGTTATGGTGTTTGGGTGTCATAGACTCTTCCTGCCGAAATCTGAGAGTTTGTCCCTAACTTTTTTAGCCACAGAGATCACAGAGTTTCGGCATAGCTCCACTTTCTGGCTGGCATAATTTCTCAATTCCTCTGTGCTCTCTTTTTTGGCTAGTACATCGCGGCAGAGTTAGTCCGCTGCCAGGCTTACTGGTTGCGAAGTTCAACTTCGCAACCCAATTGCGTGCCGAAGTTGAACTTCGGCACGAGGATCGACGGACTTTCTCTGCCGGGGAGTACTAGTGTTTTAGTGATCAAAAACCGGCGCTCCCAATCACCAAAACACCTGAACACTATAACACGAAAACACCCGCGCACCCGCGCGCAATGATTTATGCCTTGAAATACCGCGCTATTTGTGTTATTTTCGCTGCACATTTTTGAGGGGTATTTGGCAGCGGTATGGAAAGACGCCATTTTCTGAAGAGTTTAGCGGGCTTAGGTTTTTTGCTGTTGGATTTCCGGCAGATATTTGCACGGCTATTACCTCCGGTATCGGGAGACCGCCCGGATGAATTGAGCGTCTATCGCCCCGGCAATTCCCGCCCCCAGAACATTCCCATTCGCTGGAAACAGGATATCGCCTACGTCAGCGCCCTCGATCTGGCCGGGGCGCTGGATTGCCAGACCTACTTCAACCCGGATAAGAAAAAATTAGTCATTTACCTGCCCAACAACCGGGTGGTGCTCAGCGCGGACAACCCCTTCGTCATCATCGACAGCAAAACCCTGCAAATGCCCGTCGCCGCCCGCTGGGAACGCGACGAGATTCAGGTTCCCGTGCCCTACCTGGTTTCTCTTATTACCGCTTATTCCAACCTCGCCCTCCAATACGATCCCGCCCGCCAGGAGCTGCGGGTGGGAGAGAAACGGTTCAACGTAGCCGGGGTGGACGTGGACGCCAAAAAGAACGGGGTGGTGATTCGCATCCGCTCTTCCCGCAAGTTTAAGGAGGGGGAAATGAGCATGGATATGCGTTACGGCTGGCTGCACGTGGATCTCTACGGCGCTACTGCGGAGGTGGCGTTGCTGGCCAAAACCCCGGTCAGCGGGCACGTGCGGGAAGTGAAGGGATTTCAATTCAAGGACCTTCTCTCGGTCGCTTTCCGGCTGCGCAGCGAACCGCTCTCCAAAGAAATCTACCAGGAAGAGAGCAGCAACGACGTGGTGGTGATTTTGCGCTACCGGGAAGAGTTGGCGGAGGCGGACATCGACCAGGCGGAGCAGGAAGTGCCGGTGGATGAAGAAGTTCAAAAACAATTGGAAAAAGAACGCAAACGCTGGCTGATCGACACCGTGGTCATCGACGCCGGGCATGGGGGACAGGATACCGGGGCGATCGGGCTGAACCGGGTGCGGGAGAAAGATATCGTGCTGGCGGTGGCCTTGAAGTTGGGCGAGCTGGTGGAGCGCAAGCTGCCGGGCGTAAAGGCAGTGTACACCCGCAGCGGGGATGAATTCATCGAGCTGCGCCGGCGCACCCAGATCGCCAATGAGAACAACGGGAAAGTATTTATCAGCATTCACGCCAATTCCAACCGCAATAAGAACGCCAGCGGCTTCGAAACTTACTTGCTGGGACCGGAAAAGGGGGAACTGGCCCAGGAAGTGGCCCAGAAAGAAAATGCGGTGATCCAATTCGAATCTCCCGCCAGCCAGCGGCATTACGAGGGGATCAACCGCATCTTAGTGGGCATGGCGCACAGCGCCTTTATGCGCCAGAGCGAGCGGTTGGCGGAGCAGGTGCAGAATGAAATGGGAAAACGGCTGCGCAGTTTGAACATGAAAGATCGCGGGGTGAAACAGGCCCATTTCTGGGTGATGGTCGGCGCTTCCATGCCGGCGATTTTAGTGGAGATTGGTTTTTTGACCAATTCTTATGATGTGAAACTATTGCAAACCGCCAGCCACCAGCACAAAATCGCCGAAGGGATTTTCCAGGGTTTGCTGCGCTTCAAAGAGGATTACGAAAGCGCGATTTAAGAAGGTGTTTGGGTGTCATGGTGTTCAAGTATCGGGGGACAGGTTTGCCAGGCCTTTTAGCAGTTCTCCGTTACTTCGATTGCCAAAAAAAACTTGTTTTGCCTTCGCCGGTTCAATATTATGTTTCTGAAAATTATACAGGTGACCTGACAATATGAGTAACATTTCCGATACCATCCGCTTAGCTTCCGATTTGGAGAAAAAAATACGCCGCGAATGCCAGCGAAGCGGCAGAACCCGTTTACAGATTATTGAAGACGCGGTTCGCCGCCAGTTGGCGATTGCGGAATTGAAGTATCTCCAGGAAAAATTGGAACCCCGTTTCAAGGCTGCCGGTTATGACGAAGATCGAATCCTTCAAGAAATCTCATGAAGGTCTTCCTCGATACGAACGTATTGATTAGTGCATTTGCCTCTAAAAAGGTATGCTTTGAGGTTCTCCAGAAGACCATTGAAGAATACGAGTTGGTGATCGGTGAAGTGGTTCTGAAGGAAATGAAGAAGATACTCGGCAAGAAGATCAAGTTAGATCAAGCAGAAATCAGTGAGGTTCTTTCATTCCTCTCCCAGTTTCAAATCGAACCCAAACCCCAAAAAGTTCTTTCAGCCATAGCGATAGCGGATCCGGATGATGCCTGGGTGCTGGCTTCCGCCATAGCCTCGGGTGCGAATATTTTGGTAACCGGGGATAAAGATTTGCTCTCCATTGCCAGGGAGTTGAAAGAAATTACCATTCTTGCCCCACGCCAATTCCTGGAAAGATACTGATAGCTTCTTGAGCAGTGTTTGACCCGGGCGAAACAACCGTAGGCTGAAAACGATAAAAAAAATCCCGCTTATGTCGAAAACCCCGCCCAGCGCCGTGCCCCAAAGCGACCCCCGCCCCATCGGGGTATTCGATTCCGGCATCGGGGGGCTGACCGTGGTGAAGCAGTTGATGAGCCTGATGCCGGGGGAGAGCATCGTCTATTTCGGCGATACCGCCCGCATTCCCTACGGCAGCAAATCCGTGGAAGTGGTCAAACGCTTTGCCCTGGAAGACTCATTTTTTCTGCTGGAAAAGAACGTCAAGATGATCGTGGTGGCCTGCAATACTGCCTCCGCGATTGCCGTGGGTTTTTTGAAGGAGGTTTTGCCGGCGCCGATTACCGGGGTGATCCAGCCGGGGGTGCGGGCGGCGGCGCGCCGGAGCCGGAAAGGGAAGATCGGGGTCATTGGCACCACGGCCACGGTGCGCAGCAGCGCCTATTACCGGGAGTTGTTAGGGATCAATCCCCGTTTCCAGGTTATTTCCCGCGCCTGCCCGCTGCTGGTTCCCCTGGTGGAAGAGGGCTGGATCGAAGACGAAGCCACTTACTTGATCGCCCGCCGCTACCTTCAGCCTCTGATCGAGAACCACATCGACGCCCTGATCCTGGGCTGCACGCACTATCCCTTGCTGAAAAACGTCATCCGGCGTATTGTCGGCGAGGAGGTGGCGCTGATCGACTCCGGGGTGGAAACCGCCGCGCGGGTGCAGGAGATGCTGGCGGAAAACCGTCTCTTCGCTCCCCCCAATACCGCGGTGGAACACCAGTTTTACCTCAGCGACCTGCCCTACAAATTCCAGGAGATCGGGGAGCGTTTTTTAGAGCGCAGCCTGCCCCACGTGGAAACGGTGAATTTCGAAGAGTTTATCATGGATAAAGGGCGGAAGTTCTGGGAATCGTTCAAAGAGAAGCTGCGCCGGGGGAATCCGGCCCGGGGGAATGGTTAAATGGCTAAATTGTTAAATGGTTGAATAGCAATTTAACGGGCGCAGCACAAATTGCACTTCATTTCCCCGAAGGGGAAAAATACCATAGCCCAGGGCAACGCCCTGGGGGCGGGAATCAAAAAATGTTTAAAGCCCTTTGCCCTGGGCTATAATCTTGATGCCCTTTCAGGGTTGACATAGACCATTTGTGCAATTTGTGCTGCGCCCCAATTTAACCATTCAGCCATTTAACCATCTAACCATCCATTAATCCAACACTCCAACATTCCGAACCTGAAGCACTTCACCCCAACCGCTGCCGCAGCGCCTCCGCCAAAATTACCCCGGCGGCGACGGAAGCGTTGAGCGACTGGGTTTGCCCCAACTGGGGGATGCGGAACAGCAAATCGCATTTCTTTTGCAATAACGGGCGAATGCCCTTCTCTTCCCCCCCGATGATCACCGCGCAGTTGCGCCGGAAATCCGTTTCCCAGAGCGAGAGCGGCGCGGCCGGCGCAGCGCCGTAAATCCAGAAGCCTTTTTCTTTCAAGATTTCCGCGGCGCGGGCCAGGTTTTCGGCTTTGTAGAGGGGGCAATGAAGCGCCGCCCCGGCGGAAGCTTTGATCACCGTGTCGGTAATGGGCACGTTCTCCCGGTCGGAAAACACCACCCCCGCCGCCCCGAAAATCTCCGCGCTGCGGATGATCGCGCCCATGTTGTGGGGATCCTGAATGCGCTCTGCAATGACGATGCAGGCCGGGGGCGCGGTCTCTTTCGGAGCCTCCGGCAGCTCCTCAAACGGCAAAATTCTCACCGCGGAGATGAGCGCCACCACCCCCTGGTGCGCCACGTCGCCGACCATTTGCTGCAACTTTTTCTGATCCGCGTTCGCAACCGCCAAATGCTGCCGGCGGGCCAGGCGGTAAATCTGGCGGACTTTATCCCCCTGAACCCCGTGCTG
Organism: Calditrichaceae bacterium; assembly: GCA_013360445.1. Classification (GTDB taxonomy): domain Bacteria; phylum Calditrichota; class Calditrichia; order RBG-13-44-9; family J075; genus JABWBP01. Next base: position 57,137 of record JABWBP010000018.1, read on the forward strand.
GATATAAATCTTCTGGATGGCCTGCCCGTGCAACAGCGCCTCCATCACCGGGTTTCGACCATAGATATAGGGCATAGCTGACCTTTCATTGCCATTCGTCGATGCAAATTTAGGGAAAATCGCCGGAAATAAAAAGAGGCGTCCGAAATATATCCGCCAGAGGAATGGGGAACCGGATCGTCGCTTGTTTTTCGGTAAGGGCGGAATTATATTCAAGCGAAAAATTTAGATGTATTGGCGCAGCGATGATCGACACTCTGAAAATTTACAATGAGCTAAAAGAGAAATTAGACGCGGAAGCAGCGCAGAAAATCGCCGAAATTCTCGGCTATGTATATCGAGAGTTGCAGAATACCGTTACCAAGATAGAGTTTAACGAGCTCAAAGAGGTCGTCCGGGAATTAGCCGAAGCGCAGAAGCGCACCGAAGAGCGCGTCAAGGAGCTTGCCCAGGCGCAGAAGCGCACCGAAGAGCGCCTCGAGGAGCTTGCCCGGGCTCAAAAGCGCACCGAGCTTGAATTGCAAGCTCTTACCCGGGAGGTGCGCAAGACCAAAAGCGACCATGCCGAAACCCGCCGGCAATTGGGCGGGCTTTCCGCAACCGTCGGGTACACGCTCGAAAACGAGGCTTACAAAGCCTTGCCGAAACTGCTTCTGCAAGATTTCGGCATTAAGATAAAAGGACGTTTAGACCGGGATTACATACGCGACAAAAAAGGCCAGCAAATCGAGGTCAACATCATCGGCAAGGGCGAAGAGAACGGTAAAGAATTCCTCATTGTGGGGGAAGGAAAGAGCCAACTATCGAAAAATGACGTGGACACGTTTATCCGCAAAAAATTAAGAAGGCTGGAAGGGCTTTATGCCCATATTTTTCCGGTTATCGTTACCCATATGATTACCAGTCCCGACGTGAGCGATTATGCGCGAGAGAAGGGCATTGCGCTCTACAAATCCTCTCATTTTTGATAACCCGCCAGCGCTGTACACTCAGGCCCCTTCATAAACGAAAATGCCTGCAAAATCAATCCGACGCACAGAGAGAAAGCCGGAGGAGCTTCCGGGGCGGCGCAACGTGCTTTCCCTGGGCCTGGTCAGCATGTTCAACGACGTGGCCTCGGAGATGGTGTACCCCCTCATCCCTGTTTTTCTCACCACGGTGCTGCGCGCTCCGGTGGCCGTCGTGGGAATCATCGAAGGCGTCGCCGAGGCTACCGCCAGCATCCTGAAAGTGTTTTCCGGCTGGCTCTCTGACCGGGTTGGCAATCGCAAGCGCTTCGTGGCCTCCGGTTACCTGTTTTCGGCGCTCGCAAAGATATTCCTGGCCGCCGCGGGGGCCTGGTTCACGGTGTTAGGAGCGCGATTTATCGACCGCCTCGGCAAAGGGGTGCGAACCTCCGCCCGGGATGCCCTGATCGCCGACTCCGTGAGTGAAAACCGGCGCGGCGCTTCTTTCGGTCTGCACCGGGCGCTGGACAGCGCCGGGGCGGTCGTGGGACCCTTGCTGGCGCTGCTTCTGCTGCACCTCTATTCGGAAAACTACCGCCTGATTTTCTGGATCGCCGCCCTGCCGGCTTTTACCGGGGTGGGAATTCTGCTGGCATTCGTGCGCGAACCCCGGCGCCAATCCGTGGCCCGGGAGCCGATCCGGCTCTCCTTCCGGCAGTTGAATCCCCGCTTCAAAACCTTCCTCCTGGCCAGCGGTATATTCGCGTTGGGCAACAGCTCCGACGCCTTCCTGATCCTTCGCGCCCAATCGTTTGGTTATAACGCTGTGCAAACCGTGCTTCTGTATGTGGCCTTCAATCTTGCCTACTCGATTTTTTCTTACCCGTTCGGCAAGCTCTCCGACCGTTTTGGCGCCAAACCGATTTTAATTGCTGCTTTTATAATTTTCGGAATGATTTACAGCGGATTTGCCATTGCGCCGGCCGCGGCGTATTTATGGATACTGTTTCCGCTCTACGGCGTCTATATGGCCATGAGCGACGGGGTCGGCAAAGCCTACATTGTGGAGAACACCCCGGCAAACCTGCGCGGCAGCCTGTTAGGGCTCTTCCATACCGTCACTGGGGGAATCACCTTCCTGGCCAGTTTCATCGCCGGGCTGCTGTGGAGTTACCTGGGAATTCCCGCGCCCTTTTATTTCGGCGCTGCGCTGGCCTGGCTGGCGGCGCTGCTGTTCATACTGTTCACGCCGGCTTCTCCGCAACCCGACCTCTCTCATCAGGCCTGATTCTCCGCCGCAGATGGATCTACAGGCATTTTTCCGGCTCGGCGGCCATTAGCGGCGGCTTCACTTCTTCTTGAACCTTCACTGGCGCGGGGCGGCGGCGAGTGGTAATCAACACCACCGCGGTGATGATTACCCCGCTGGCCAGAATGGTTTGGGGGGTTAAAGATTCCCCGGCGAAAGCCCAGCCGAGAAACACCGCTACCACCGGATTCACATACGCATAGGTAGCCACCCGCTCCGCCGGGGCCACCCGCAGCAGCCAGATGTAGCAGGTAAATCCCACCATGGAGCCGAAAATTACCAGGTAGGCCCAGGAAGAAAAAGAGAGCAGGGAAATTGCGCCCCACTCCAGCCGGGCTCCCTCGCCGTTGGCGAAAGCGACCAGCAGGGTCAGCACGCCGCCGCTGAGCATCTGCATGCCGGTAATCAGGAAAGGAGAATCCGGCAACTTTGCGCGGCGGGAATATAACGAGCCGATTGCCCAGGAAAGCGCGGCGAAGAGCACCGCTGCCGCCCCGATAGTATCGATATGCCCGGGGCCGGTTAGTTTTCCCTGTCCCAGCAACAGGATGATTCCGGCAAACCCCAGGGAAAGTCCCCCCACCACCCGGCTGCCGGGGCGTTTTCCTTTTTGCCATAGCCAGTCTAAAAGAACGATCCAGAAGGGAACCGTGGCAATCAGCAGGGCGGCGACGCCGGAGGGAACGCGCTGTTGCGCCCACACCAGGGTTCCGTTGCCGCCGAGCAGCAGCAGCGCCCCGACGATGCCCGCGCCTACCCAATGCCCGCGCGAGGGAGACGGCGCGCCGCGATAGCGCGCCCAGGCATACATGATCAACCCGGCGGCTAAATTCCGCGAGCCGGCCATCAAAAAGGGCGGGATGGTACCGATGGCAAAGCGTATGGCGAGGTACGTGGATCCCCAGATGAGATAAATTGCCCCTAAGGCCAGGGCAATCTGCAGCGCTAAGCGCGACCAGTTTTTATTTTCCATGGCTATTTTCTCCGGATTGGGTGTTCAGCGGAAGATGAAATGTTTCTTTGAGCGTTTCCAGCACGATGGTAGTGCGAGTGTAGGTGACGTTTTTATTCGCTGCGATCTTTTCCCGTAAAAACAGGCCCAGGGCTTCCGGGTCGCGGGCGCGCACCTTAATGAGGTAGCAATCTTCTCCGGCAATGTGATGAACCTCCTGCACTTCCGGCAGGGTGGCCAGGTAGCGGGCGGTTTCCAGGCTGCCGTAGGGATCGCGGGTGCGCACGAAAATGAACGCCAGCAAATCCAGGTCGAGGTATTTAGGTTCCAGGCTCACCTGGTATCCCTTGATGACCCCGCGTTCCTCTAATTTGCGAATACGCTCCAGAACGGCCGAGGCCGCCATGCCCACCTGCCGGGCGATCTCGGCGTTGGGGGTGCGGGCGTTTTCCTGCACAATCGCCAGAATTTGGGCATCGATGGCGTCGATCATACGGTCTCTCCGGCAAAAAAATTGGTGTTAAGTTTTGAGTTTCGAGCTGCGGGATTTCGCAATTCCCGGCTTATGAATTGCGGAATATCATAACGCCGGATCTGCCGCTGCTAAAACATTCACCCTTTTCCCTAAAATACAGAATAATCGTCTGAATATTTTGAAACGAGCGAATATACTTCGGATAATTCAATAAAGTTGCGAATATTCTTCGGCTGATTGAAAAAGTTTCTAAAATATTCTGCGATCGTTTTGATTAACCACAGAGCCACAGAGACGCAGAGGTTAGAAAAATAGAGCATCTCTGTGCCTCTGTGGTTGAACTTTTATCGCCGGAAATTTTAGGGGCTGATGTTACGCGGACAAGAAAAATTTTGCCACAGAGGCCACAGAGAACACAGAGTTTTCATCTTTCGGAAGAGTTTACCCCGAAAAGGCGGGGTCAATGTGACCTCTGTGGCAATATGCGTAACATCAGTTAGGGGTTGAAAAGTTTTGTTTCCGTTTCCATTGCTGCAATCGCCCAAACACACTCCCATTATAAGCGGATCTGCGCGCGAATTCCACCCGATACTTGCGGCTTTATATGCGAATTACCGGTTGAAAAATTATAGCCACTAAGACACCAAGACACTAAGTAAGCACAAAGAAATAGAAGAAATTTTAGGATATAAACGCTAAAACCTTTGTGAAACTTCCTGTCTTGGTGTCTTGGTGGTAAAATTTCATCCATGTCATCCCTAACTGGTAATTGGCATTCGCAATTTTTTCCAGGGAAAATTCGACAGCGTTTGGCCGGGTAAAAATTTTCTATTCGCTCCGAAACGTTTTTTTGCTACATTCCGCAAATTTTTTGTGCAAAACATGAAGGAGAGGCCATGAGAAGAAGTTTGTATAAAACCGGAAAATACTCCGCGATTCTGCTGGCGCTGCTTGCCTGGCCGGGCGGGGCTTTTGCCGGGGATCGCTCCGGCGACTCCGCCGCCGGCGCAGCGGATATTCACTCCTTTGCCCGGCCGGCGGAGGCGGTGGTCACCCATCTTGACCTGGACATCGAGGTGGATTTTCAAAAGAAACAAATCGCCGGAAAAGCCCGCTGGCGCATCCAAAACCCTGCCGGAGCCGCCCGATTATACCTGGACACCCGCGACCTGGCCATCGAGCGGGCGACCCTGGGAGAGGAGGAAAAGGAGACCGGCTTTTTCCCGGGGAATTCCGTGAAATTCTTAGGCCAGCCGCTGGAGATAGAAATTCACCCGGAGACCGAAGTAGTAACCGTTTATTACCACACCCGTCCCGGCGCCGCCGCCCTGCAATGGCTGGAGCCGGGGCAAACCGTCGGGGGCAAGCATCCTTTCCTGTTCACCCAGTCGCAGGCCATCCTGGCGCGCACCTGGATTCCCTGCCAGGACAGCCCCGGCATCCGCATTACCTACACCGCCCGGGTCAAAACCGATCCAGCGCTGTTAGCGGTGATGAGCGCGCAAAACACTCCTGCCAAAAACCCCGCGGGAATTTACACCTTTGTAATGAACCAGCCGATCCCGTCTTACTTGTTAGCGCTGGCCGTGGGAGACCTGGAATACCGCGCCCTGGGGCCGCGCAGCGGCATTTTTGCCGAGCCGCCGGTGGTTGAAAAAGCCGCTTACGAATTCGCCGACGCCGAAAAAATGATCGCTGCTGCCGAGCGCCTGTACGGTCCCTATCGCTGGGAGCAGTATGACGTTTTGGTGCTGCCGCCCAGTTTTCCCTTTGGCGGAATGGAAAATCCCCGCCTCACCTTCGCCACTCCCACGGTGCTGGCCGGGGACCGCTCTCTGGTAGCCCTGATCGCCCATGAACTGGCGCACTCCTGGTCCGGCAACCTGGTGACCAACGCCGCCTGGAACGATTTCTGGCTGAACGAGGGGTTCACGACCTATTTTGAGAACCGCATTATGGAGGAGTTGTACGGAGAGGAAACCGCGGAAATGTTAGCCTATTTAGGCTACCAGGATTTGCTGAAAACATTCCGCAAATTGGGTGAAAACAGCCCCGATACCCATCTTTTCCTGAATTTAGTGGGGCGGGATCCGGACGCGGGCATGAGCGACGTGGCCTACGAGAAGGGCGCTTTATTTCTGCGGATGTTAGAAAAAAACTTCGGCAGGGGAAAATGGGACGTGTTTTTGAAGTCCTATTTCGATCAGCACGCTTTTAAATCCATGACCACCGCGGGTTTCTTAACCTATTTGCGGGAGAAGCTGACCGGCAACGACGCGGCGTTAGAATCCAGGTTGCAAATCGACGCCTGGGTGTACGGGCCGGGGCTGCCGGATAATTGCCCCATCCCCAACCCGGCGGCGTTCGAACAGGTGCAAGCGCAGGCGGCCGCCTGGCTGGCGGGAACCCCGGCGAGTGCTTTGCAAACCGGGAATTGGGGCACTCCCCACTGGCTGGAATTTATCAGCCGCCTCCCCCAACCGATGTCGCCGGAGCAAATGGCGGAATTGGACGCCGCTTTCGGATTCACCGCCAGCGGGAACTCGGAAATCCTCTGCGCCTGGCTGGTGCGGGGAATCTCCAATGGCTACGAACCGGCTTACCCGGCGCTGGAGAATTTCCTGAAAACCATCGGGCGGAGAAAATTCCTGCGCCCGCTCTACCAGGAGTTGGCCAAAACCCCGCAGGGCTTGCAGCGCGCCCGGGAGATCTATACCGTCGCCCGGGCGAACTATCATCCCATTGCGGTGAAGAGCATCGACGAGATATTGAATTTTTCGGTGGCCTCGAACTGAAATTTCAGGCAGGATGAGCGATGAGTGGATGTAGTGTTTTAGTGCGCAGACGCGATTCCACTAAAACACCATCCCCCCCCCTTTTAATTGGCAATTGCCAATTGGTAATTGACAATTGCCAATTAAGTATTTCTGTATTGCAACTTCTAATCTTCCGGGGCGTCCCAGCCGCCGCGCTGCCGCCAGTTGGGATAATCCGGGTCAAAGGACCTTCCCGGCCTGTCTGCGCGGGGAGCCTTCGGGCCGCGAAATCCTCTATCGGAGAGCAGGTGCATGTCGAAGGTCTTGCGCTGTTCCGGGGTCAGGATATCCCGTATGGCCTGATGATGCAACACCCGGGCGACTTCCAACTGGGTGCGGATTTTTTCCATCTCGGTAATGATTTTCTCCGCTTTGGCCTTGTCGAATTTATCCGCAGTCATCGCTAATTTCAGATCATCCCGCAAGGATTCCAATTTGGATCGCAGGGGCAGCATTTCTTTTTGGTGCTGCAAGCGCAAATCCTGAATTTTGGCTTCCTGCTCTTCGCTGAGGTCTAACATGCGGTCCAATCCGGGAGCGGGTCCCGCGCCGCGGTCTCCCCGCCCGGGGCCGGGCTGGGCCATCAGCGCGAGGGATAACCCCAGTACGGTTAGAAAGCTGAGAAGAAGGGGTTTGGGGTTCATAGTAAGTTCTCCTTTGTTTTTTGGTGTTAGTTAATGAATGACGTTATTTTATTACGGATCGATCTCATTGCTATCAACGGCCTCTCCATCGGGGAAGGGGGCCAGGTGCGGGGGCGCTGCTGGTCCCCGGCGGAAAGCGGGTCGCCGTCCTTCTGGCGGGGCGGGTCGCGCCCGCATTAACAAATCGTAAAACCGTTTTTGTTGAACCGGGGATAGAAACTCCCGGGTTTCCTCGAATTTGGCCAGCATCCGTTTGCTGATTTCAAATCGCAACCGGCTGATTTCTTGCAGATGTTGCTCGATTTCTTCCCGGCTCACCGGTTCTTTTTGCAGCAACTCGAAAATTCGTTCCTCTAATTCCTGCGCCCGGCGCTCCAGCGGCTGAATCTCTTGCTTGAAATCCCGCAGCAGCATTCGCAACTGCTGCTGTTGAGCGCGGTCCAGGCGAAGCTCCGGTCCCGGGGGCAGCGCTTCCGGCGGCGCAGCGGGAAAACGCGGCGCGCGCCACTGAACGTAGAGATAACTGCCGATAGTCGCCAGGTTGAGGGCGATGAGAAAAATGAGAATCCCGATCAATATCTTGAGCTTCATTGCCGCTCCTCGTCCCATTGCTGGCCGGTTGCGTTTTCCTCGCTCAATAGCGATTCCCAGGCATCCGAATAACTCTGCCGGGCGAAAGCCTGGTAATAGTCGCTGAGCAGTTGGGTTTCCGAATAGGGTTGCGCGGCGTTCGTGGCCAATCCTTTTCCGAGGTAAATGCCGGCCAGCACGGCCAGGGAGAGCGCCAGGGCAGAAAACGCCCACCTGAAAGCGCCGGCCCATTGCCGCCCTTGCTGCCGGGAGCGCCGCGCTGCTGCGCCGGCCAGCGCTTTGATGCGGGCCGGCAGGTAGGGATCCGGTTGCAGGGTTGGCAAAGCGGAAAGATCGGCCTTATCAGAGAAGATCGCGGACATTTTCCGGAAATACTCCCGGCAGCCCGGGCAATTCTGCAAATGTTCTTCTACCGCCCGGCGCTGTTTTGCGTCCAGCCGGCCCTCGGCCCATTCCAGATAAAATTTGCGCACATGTTTCCGTTTCATCGCCGTTCTCATTCGCTTTACATTTTTTTAGACAACCTGTTTTCTCAAAAATTGCATTTTCCAGAAAATTCGGTAGAGAGGTTGCAGTGCAACGCCTCTACGTTCATAATTCTTCCCAAAACGGCTCCAATTGTTTGATCACCATCTTTTTGGCGCGGTGAATGCGCGCTTCCACGGCGCTCAGGCTCAGTTCCGTTACTTCGGCAATCTCGCGGTAGCTCATTTCCTCGTAGCGGTGCAGCACGAAGGGGATGCGGTACTTGGGGGGCAGCGATTGCACCGCGCTCCAGACGATCCTCTCCCGCTCGCTTTTTTCCAAATGGCGATCCGGGCCGGGCGTGGAAGCGCGCTCCCGGAAGCCCGGCTCGATCTCTTCCTCTTTTAGAACCTCGCCGAGGGGTTTATCCATCAGGCTCAGCCAGCGCCGCCGCTGCGCGCTTTTCAGGTGGTTCAGGATATGGTTGGCGGCGATGCGGTAAATCCAGGTGTACACCTGCGACTCCCCCCGGAAGGCTTCCATGTTCTCGTACACCTTGATGAACACCTCCTGGGTGAGGTCGCGGGCGGTTTCCTCCGTTCCGGTCATGCGGTAGGCCAGGTTCAAAATTTTCCCCCCGAATTCCCGGTAGATATCCTCAAAGGTTAAAGTAGCCGGTCCATTCTCCACGCTGATTTCCTGCCATTCGGTTTTCGGCGCCGCCGTCGTCTCCGCTGGATTCAGTTTACCATTCAATTAGACAATCTTGCAACGGATTTATTGCAAAGGGTTGAGAGTGTGTTTGAAAAATCATATTTAATGACACTAAGGCTCGAAGACACGAAATTTTCACAAGGTTTCTGAATATTCCTTTTCCCTGTTTTATCTGTGTCCATCCGTGTAAATCTGCGGCAAAATAAAGCTATTCCAAAAATAATCCATTGACAAAGCGCCGGGATACTGTATATAATTCCCTCGGAACAATTTCGAGGAGGCAGAAATGAAGTGGTCCTGGAAAATCGGGGAATACAAAGGCATCGGCGTGTATATTCACGCGACCTTTTTGCTGATCATTCTATGGGTGGCCTTGAGCCACTGGTTCGCCAGCAAAAGCATCCCGCAAACCCTGGAGGGCATTCTGTTCGTGCTGGCGATTTTCGCTTGCGTGGTGCTGCACGAATTCGGCCACGCCCTTACCGCCCGCAAATACAACATCAAGACCCGCGATATTACCCTTTACCCTATCGGCGGGGTGGCGCGGTTAGAGCGCATGCCCGACGATCCCAAACAGGAGTTGTGGGTGGCGCTGGCCGGCCCGGCGGTAAACGTGGTCATCGCGGCGGCGATTTTTGCCTGGATGGTGTTCACTTCCACCCTGGAGCCGCTCTCCACCTTGACCGTTACCGAAGGTTCAATTATCGAACGATTGATGGTCGTGAACATTGTTTTAGTGCTCTTCAACATGCTCCCGGCCTTCCCCATGGACGGCGGGCGGGTGGTGCGCGCCCTCTTAGCCATGCGCATGGACTACGCCCGGGCGACCCAGATCGCGGCAAATCTGGGGCAGGGAATGGCGCTGTTGTTCGGTTTTTTTGGATTCTTCTATAATCCATTCCTGATTTTCATCGCCCTCTTCGTCTGGATCGGGGCGGCGCAGGAGGCCAGCATGGCCGCGGCCAAAACCGTATTCGACGGCATCCCGGTCAGCCATACCATGTTGACCGATTTTTATACCCTGACCGCTTATGACACGCTCGACCGGGCGGTGCAATTGATCCTGGCCGGTTCCCAGCAGGATTTTCCGGTGGTGGAAAACGGCCGGGTGGTAGGGGTGCTTACCCGCGAAGGCTTGATGAAGGCGCTGGCGCAACACGGGCCTTCCTACCCGGTGGCGCAGGCCATGCGCACGGATTTTTTGCTGGCCGACGCCGCGGAAATGCTGCAAAACGCCTTCGCCCGCTTGCAGGGCTGCGAGTGCCGGATTATGCCGGTGATCAAGAACGATCAACTGGTCGGCCTGCTCAACATGGAGAACATCGGTGAATTTATGATGATCCATTCCGCCCTGAAGAAAGCGGCTGGCAAAGTTCCCGTGCCGCAAAATTAACGGTTTGAATGGGAAACGGGGGGAATAGTGGGTATTCCGTATTTCGTAAAGCATAAAACGTAATGCGTAACTTGTATTGCGTAGTGCGTATTCCGTTTTCTTACGCAATACGAAATACGCACTACCAAACGGTGGGTTCGATGGTCGAAAAAACCAGGGGACAGTTGGAAGCCGAAATTAGCGTGGCGATGACCCGCTTCGAAAAAGAGCACTTAGGGCGGGGGCCGAAAGAGGTGCGCGCCTACATTATCGAGGATATGATCCTGGTGCGCCTCAAAGGGGTGCTGACCCCGGCGGAAGAGAAACTGGCCGCGGACAAAGACGGCGCCAGGCTGATCAAAGAAATCCGCATGAGGCTGATCGAAAATTCCCGCCCCCTCATCGAAAAGATCATCGAGGATATTACCCTGGCGAAGGTGCGCACCCTGCATACCGACATTAGCTCCAAAACCGGGGAGCGGATCATCCTCCTGGGGCTGGATCTCAATCTGGAAGCAGTATTAATAAAATGATTTGCCGGCCATGAAACCCGTTCCTACTTTCGGCGTAGAAGATTTTCCTTTTCGGATCCGCGAAAGGACTGAAAGCGAAAGGGCGACAAATTTAGAGGGAATCGAAAGAAGCGCTAAAAGAAGCGGTAGAAAATTATCCGACCTTCGGGCCGACAGGATAGATAACAGTCTCGTTGCAGAGAAGGTTCGCTATATTGCAGGCCGGAACTCATCCATCCCCGTCAAGGGGCGAGTTCCGGCCTTTTTGTTTATCTAAAGGAATCCATAAAAGTAAAGACAAACGTTACTATTCAGCCACAGAGACCACAGAGGTCACAGAGGAAGATTTGGGGGTATCCACCACTTCGTGGAGAGCATTTAGAGCCTTATATCCCTGTGTTTGTGATTTGATTAGGAATTTTTTTATGTCTCTGTGCTCTCTGTGGCCTCTGTGGCAAAACGCCTGAATAGTTACAGACAAACAACCAAAACCTGAGGAGGATTTTCGATGAACAGCATTAAAACATTCGTTCTGATGGCCGGTTTGACGGCGTTGTTCGTGGCCCTGGGCGGGGCATTGGGCGGGCAATCGGGCATGGTGATCGCCTTCCTGCTGGCCGCGGTTATGAACTTCTTTAGTTACTGGTACAGCGACAAGCTGGTGCTGCGCATGTACGGCGCGCAGGAAGTGAACGCCCAGACCGCGCCCCCGCTCTACAATATGATACAAACCCTTTCCGAGCGGGCCGGCCTGCCCATGCCCCGGGTGTACGTCATCCCGGAGCAGCAGCCCAACGCCTTCGCTACCGGGCGCAATCCCCAGAATGCCGCGGTGGCCTTCACGGAGGGAATCCTGCGCAACCTGAGCCGCGAGGAGTTGATGGGAGTGGCCGCCCACGAGCTGGCGCACATCAAAAACCGCGATATTCTGATCGGCACCATCACCGCGACCCTGGCCGGGGCCATCAGTATGATCGCCAACATCGCCCAGTGGAGCATGATCTTCGGCGGGGGCAGCCAAAACGACGAAGAGGGCGGGCCGGGTATTCTTGGTTCGCTGCTGATGATCATCGTCGCGCCAATCGCCGCGATGCTCATCCAATTTGCGGTTTCCCGCTCCCGGGAATACATCGCTGATGAAACCGGCGCGCGCATCGTTGGAAAACCCCTCTACCTGGCCAGCGCCCTGCGAAAATTGCACCGCGGGGTCGAGAGCATTCCCTCGCACGCCACCCCCGCCACCGCGCACATGTTCATCGTCAACCCCTTGCGCGGGGGCGGATTGATGAGCCTTTTCAGCACCCATCCGCCCATGGAAAAGCGCATCGAGCGCCTGGAAAGCCTGGAGCGCACCGGCGTGGCGGTAGGCTGAGCGCCGCCGCTGCGGGCTGTGAGGGAATCCGGCAAAGACAACCGCTCTCAACTAACGAACAGGGTGTGTGAACCATGGAGGGTTACCGCAGTTCAAAAACCAAATCCCCGGGTTCCCGAACGATAACCCGAATCCTGAAAGGAGCAACAGATGCGCCGCTACAAAAAAATTTTACTGGGATTGGGGCTTGACGGGCAGGATGAAACCATCATCCGTTACGCCGGAATGGTTTCGCAAATGGCCCATACGGAAACAATCTATTTCCTTCACGTGGCCGTGGGGCTGGACGTTCTGGGGGAGATTTATACCCAATACCCGGAACTGCGCGATCCGCCGGATCGCATGATCCGGGAGCACCTGGAAGACACGGTGCGGGAGAGTTTCCGCGGCTTTTCCGAAACGGAAACCTTCTGCGAAGTGGTCGAGGGAAAAATCCCGGATGAACTTCTGCGGGCAATCCGCATGAAAGACATCGACCTGGTGATCCTGGGACGCGGTTCCCGGGAAAATTCCCGCGGGCGGCTCGCAAAGAGAATTGCCCGTAAGGCCCCCTGCCCGGTGCTCATCGTGCCGGGAAATAGCGCGGTGCAACTCAACAAATTGCTGGTAGCGACGGACTTTTCCGAATATTCCGCCCCGGCAATGGAAATGGGAATCGCCTTTGCCTGCGCAGCCGGCATCCCGGAAATCCTGTGCCTGCACGTTTACCAGGTTCCCCTGGGGTATTTCAAAACCGGTAAGAACCAGGAGGAATTTGCCGGAATCATGCTGAATAACGCCCGGGAAAGCTTTCAGCGATTCATCCGCCGGTTTGACCTCAAGGGGCTAAACGTCCGGGAAGAATACGTGCTGGAAAACGACGTCGCCAAAGCCATCCGCGAGGCCGCGGCCCGGAACGCGACAGATTTGATCGTAGTGGGTTCCCGGGGGAAAAGCGCCAGCGCCGCAGTGCTCCTGGGCAGCGTCACCGAAGATTTGGTCTCCTCGACTCCCGTCCCGATGTTAGACGCCAAACCCAAAGGCGCCGGCGTGGGACTGCTCGATGCCCTGTTGAATCCGTAATACAAGGACATGGCCATGAAACTGCTGGAAAAAATCTTGTTCGCCACCGATTTCAGCGGCGCCTCTGGGGATGCGCTGCGAACCGCAGCCTGTTTGGCGAAAAATTTCAATTCCGAAATTTTGCTGCTGCACGTGCTTCCGGAAGGAGAAGCGTACGATCCGGATCGGATCAAAAAAGCCGCCACCCGGGAGATGCAAAAGACTGCGGATACCTTGATCCGGGAGGGCGTTACGAAGGTGCAAACCATCCTCGAGGAAGGCAATCCCTTCGCCCGGATCATCCATCAGGCGGAGGTGGACGACGTGAACCTGATCGTGATGGGGGCGGGGGACAAGTCTGCCGGCGACCACTATCCCCTGGGCACCACCGCGGAGAAGGTGATTCGCAGAGCCGGGAAACCGGTGTGGGTGGCCCGGGCAGGATTTTTCCCCGCGATCCGGAAAATTCTCTGCCCGGTGGATTTCTCGGAACCCTCCAAACGCGCCCTGAACAACGCCGTGCACCTGGCGCGGCATTTCCGGGCGGAGTTAACCGTGCTGCACGTCATCCAGCCGCTGTTCGGGTTTTATTATAATCTCAACCCTGCGGCGCTGGAATCCCAGAAAGCCCTGGAGGCCAAGCGCCAGGGGCAATTCGATCTTTTCCTGGAAGAATTTGATTTTCACAATGTCGCCTGGAAGCGGATGGTATTGTTCGGCAAGACGGAACGGGAAATCCTCAACGAAATCCGCTATTCCTCCTTCGACCTCTTAGTGATGGGCGCGGTGGGTAACAGCAGCCAGCCCCGGGCGATGTTAGGCGCAGTGGCCGAAAAAGTGGTTCGGGAGATGCCCTGTTCCCTGGTGACCGTCAAGTCCGAGAATGCCATTCGCCTGCGCCTGGAGCAGGAAATCTCCGACATCGAAAACCACCTGGCCCGGGGGCGCAAACTGTTAGAAAACGGTTTTCCCAGGGAGGCGTTAGAGGAGTTCGAATACTGCGTCGAAAAAGACCTGTTTTTCGCCCCGGCCTGGGACGGGATGGCTAAAGCTCATCAGCGCCTGGGGCACGAAGAAACCGCGCAAAAGAACGCCCAAATGGCCCGGCAAATCCGGGAAAAGTTCTGGCAGCGCCAGGCAGAGGTGGGGAGTGGGTTAAAGTGAGAAAAAGTGAGCTAAAGTGAGCTAAAGTGGCTAAGGTTAGAGAGAATAACGCAAAGGAGAAATGTTATGCACTGTCCGCACTGTTTGGAAGAGTTGAAAGTTACCGAACGCCAGGGGGTGGAGATCGACTACTGCCCGAAATGCCGCGGGGTGTGGCTGGATCGCGGCGAACTGGATAAAATTATCGAGCGTTCCCTGCAAACCGTGGGGCCGCAACCGACCGGGGGCGGGGGGCCGGAGTACTCCTCCCATTCCGGCCAACCCTATCATGGAAAGCATAAAAAGCGCAAATCTTTTTTGGAAGAACTGTTCGATTTCGATTGAGCCGGGGAGCGCAACACCATTAGAGGATGTTTGAAAAATCTCCGGCAATGGGCCGAGGCAAAAAATTGGAACGCTGATGACGCTGAAACAACGGATTTTCACGGATAAGGGCTTTCGCCCTTTTTATTGTACCACTGAACGCTAATGTGTTTCAATAACTCTGTGCGCTCAGTTGGGTACATTATTTTTTTCTGGCTCCCTAACATCCGCGTTCCAATTGAGCGTATTAGAAGTACTAAATCGAATTTTCAAACACGCTCTTATGAGGGCGCTTCTATTGAAATTATCAAAGCCTCTTGCAAACGCGCAGCGATTTCGTTATCATCCCCGCCGAAAAACGGATAGAAGGGAAAAAAGTGTTCTTGGGAAAAATAACCGGTATTTAGAATGGGCCTGGCCGCGACAATATTTTCAGGATTTCTCTTAGCAATCCTTGCCCCCTTTCTCCACCGGCTGTTGCGGGGTAAAACCGGCTGGGTCTTCGCCCTGCTGCCCCTGGCCATCGCTATTTACCTGGCCGGCTTCCACCGCGAGGTACGCGCCGGGGAAGCGCTGCGCGCGGCGTATGAATGGGTTCCCACCCTGGGCATCCGCCTCTCCTTTTATTTGGACGGGCTGAGCCTGCTCTTCGCTTTGCTGATCAGCGGCATCGGGGCGCTGGTGCTCATTTACGCCGGGGGGTACCTGCACGGGCACGCCCAATTGGGGCGGTTTTATTCCTATATCCTGATGTTCATGGCCTCCATGTTAGGGGTGGTGTTAGCGGATAACCTCCTGGCGCTGTTCATTTTTTGGGAGCTGACCAGCCTCTCCTCCTACCTGTTGATCGGGTTCAACCATGAAAAAGAGGATTCCCGCAGCGCCGCGCTGCAAGCCCTGCTCATTACCGGGGGCGGGGGGCTGGCGCTGTTAGCGGGGATCATCCTCCTGGGCAGCGTGGGGGGGAGTTACGAAATTTCTGCCCTGGCAAACGCCGACGGGGTCATCCGGGAGCATCCCCTCTACCTGCCGGCGCTGTTGCTCTTCCTGCTTGGCGCGTTTACCAAATCCGCCCAGGCGCCGTTTCATTTCTGGCTGCCCGGGGCCATGGCCGCTCCCACCCCGGTCAGCGCCTACCTGCACTCTGCTACCATGGTCAAAGCCGGGGTGTACCTGCTGGCGCGCATGAATCCCATCCTGGGCGGCAGCGCTGAGTGGCACTACCTGGTAACCCTGGCGGGCGCCGCCACCATGCTGATCGGCGCCCTGTTAGCCCTGCCCCAAACCGATCTGAAACGGCTTTTGGCATATTCCACGGTCAGCGCGCTGGGAATTTTAGTGCTGCTGCTGGGCATCGGCACCGCCGAAGCCGCCAAGGCGGCCATGGTGTTCCTGGTGGTTCACTCCCTCTATAAAGGATCACTGTTCATGATGGCCGGGGCGGTGGATCACGAAACCGGCACCCGCGACGTGCAGTCCCTCGGCGGCCTCGTTAAAATCATGCCGGTAACCGCCCTGGCGGCCGGGCTGGCGGCGCTGTCCATGACCGGTTTCCCGCCCCTGTTGGGTTTCATCGGCAAGGAATTGATCTACGAAGCCAAGCTGCAAGCGCCCACCGCCGCCCCGTTGATTTTGGGGATCGGGGTGATTGCCAATATCATTAACGTCACCGTGGCCGCCATCGTGGGCATTCGCCCTTTTGTGGGCGATAAACGCGCCACCCCCCGCAAACCTCACGAAGCGCCCCTTTCCCTCTGGCTGGGTCCCTTAACCATGGCCGCCGCGGGCTTGCTCCTGGGCCTGTTTCCGGGGTTGATTGCCAATTCGCTGGTCTCCCCGGCAATCCAGGCGATCCGGGCGGAGGAAATTGTCCTCAAATTGAAGTTGTGGCACGGCCTGAATTTCGTCCTGTTACTAAGCGTTTTCACCGTGCTGGCCGGCATCGCCCTGTTCTTTGCCCGGAATTTCTTCCGCCGCCTGGCCGGGCGAGCACAAGGCTTATCCTTCCTCACCCCTTCGGTATGGTACCAAAAGGGGCTGGATGGTTTAATGGGTTTTGCCCGCGCCCAGACCCGCCTGCTGCAAAACGGTTACCTGCGTTATTACCTGCTGACGATTTTCCTGGCCACCATGCTGTTGGTATTTTTCAAGCTGGTTTTGCCGCCGGGGTGGCAAAGCCTGGAAAAATTCGCCGTCGCGCGCTATTACGAGATCGGCCTGGGGGTCGCCATGCTGCTGGCGGCGCTGGTCGCCTTGTTCTCCCGCTCCCGCCTGACCGCCGCGATTGCCCTGGGGGTGATCGGCTACGGCGTGGCGGTAATTTTCGTTTTCTACGGCGCGCCGGACCTGGCCATCACCCAGATTCTCATCGAAACCCTTTCGGTGATCCTTTTCGTGTTAGTGGTGTATCACCTGCCCGCTTTTAACAGGCTTTCCGGAAGCCGCTCCCGGCTGCGCGACGCCCTGGTAGCGCTGCTGTTCGGGGGAATGATGAGCGCCCTGGTGCTCAAAGCAACCAATTTGCAGCTTCATCCCACCATTTCCGGCTATTTTGCCGAAAACAGCCTTTCCCTGGCGCACGGGCGAAACGTGGTAAACGTGATCTTAGTGGATTTCCGCGCCCTGGATACCCTGGGGGAAATCACCGTATTGGCGGTGGCTGCGGTGGGCGTTTTTGCCTTATTGAAGTTGAAGCTGAAGTAGTGGTATGGTGTTCAGGTGTTCGTGTGCTCGTGTGTTCAAATGTCACGGTGTTAAAGGAACCTTAACACCTGTGCCGTAAGGCATCCCTTTTGGAAACACCTGAGCACACGAACACCTGAACACGCAATCAACAGAAAACTGTTATGACATCGACTATTTTAAGAATCGCCAGCCGGTATTTGACCCCGGTGTTCCTGTTTTTTTCCCTGTTGATCCTCTATCGCGGGCATAACGCCCCGGGAGGCGGGTTCATCGGGGGGTTGCTGGCCGCCGCGGCGCTGATCCTCTACGCCATGGCCTGCGGCGTGGATGCCGCCCGCGCGAAGCTGAGAATCGATCCCCGCATCCTGGTGGCCGCGGGGCTGCTCACGGCGCTGCTCAGCGGGGCGCTTGCCCTGTTTTCCGGCAATTCTTTCCTGACCGGCCGCTGGGTGATGCTGCACCTGCCCTTCCTGGGAGAACTTCCCCTGGGAACTCCCTTGCTGTTCGACCTGGGGGTGTACCTGGTGGTGATCGGGATTACCCTGATCATGCTCTTCGCCCTGATGGAGGAGGATTAGGCGCCTGGATGCGGGTATGGAGTATTGGATTGATGGATGGCAATATGGTTAAATGGTTAAATGGTTGAATGGTTAAATGGTTGAATGGTTAAATGGTTGAATGGTTAAATGGTTGAATGGTTATCCCCATCAATCCAACCATTTAGCAATTTAGCCATTTATACTTCACGCGGGATTAAATGAGACAGGTATTCCTCACTAAAGTGAGGTGATCTTTGATTGCCACGCTTCAGCGTGTGAAAAACGAATGAGTGTAAGTACGCCTTCTCAAAAAAGTCTCATTTGTAACCGCGTAGAGTATAACAATTTTGCCATTTGCTAATTTTCGGAGCGAGAAACTTTAATGGAATTACTGCTGGCAATTGTGATCGGCGGATTATACGCCGCGGCAATTTATTCCCTGCTGCGCCGCAGCATCGTCAAATTAGTGATCGGGCTGATTTTGCTCGGCCACGCCACCAACCTGCTGATTTTTACCGCCGGGGGACTGACCCGGGCCAGGCCGCCCATCGTCGCGGAGGGCGCGCTCGCACTGACCCCGCCCTATGCCGATCCGCTTCCCCAGGCGCTCATTCTTACCGCCATTGTGATCAGCTTCGGAGTCGTCGCCTTTACCTTAGTGCTGGTGAAACGCGCCTACAAAACCGTGGGAACCGAGGATCTGGATGATATGAGAGGAACCGACCGGTGAACCTGCTGCTCATTTTCCCCATCACCATACCGCTGCTTACCGCGATTCTCTCGGCATTGGCCTGGCGCTCTCTGAAAGTTCAACGCGCGCTGGGAGTTCTGGGAAGCGCCGGTTTGCTGGCCGCCGCGCTGGCGCTGCTGATGAATGTCTGGCGGGGCGGCATCCAAAGCGTGCAGATGGGAAGCTGGCCGGCCCCCTTCGGAATTACTCTTGTGGCCGACCTGTTCGGCGCAATCATGGTGGCGCTGGCCGCCCTGACCGGCTTCGCGGTGCTGCTCTATTCCCTGGGGAGCATCGACGAGCGGCGGCAATCCTTCGGCTACTTCCCCCTCTTTCAGGTGCTGCTGATGGGAGTCTGCGGGGCCTTCCTGACTGGGGATCTCTTCAACCTCTACGTCTGGTTCGAGGTGCTGCTGATCGCCTCCTTCGTATTGATGGCGTTAGGCGGGGAGCGCGGGCAAATGGAGGGGGCGGTCAAATACGTCACCCTGAACCTGGTCTCCTCGGCGCTGTTCCTGGCCGGTATCGGGATTCTCTACGGCAAAACCGGCACCCTCAACATGGCCGACCTGGCCCAGAAACTGCGCCTGGAACCGCAGTCCGACCTGGTCAACAGCACCTCGATGCTGTTTTTGATCGCCTTCGGGATCAAAGCGGGGGCGTTTCCGTTCTTTTTCTGGCTGCCCGCCTCTTACCATACCCCGCCGGTTGCAGTATCCGCGGTATTTGCGGGGCTGCTCACCAAAGTGGGCGTGTATGCCCTGATTCGCTGTTTCACCCTTTTCTTTGTGCAGGACGTGCAGTTTACCCATACTTTGATTCTGGCGCTGGCCGGGTTGACCATGGTCACCGGGGTTTTGGGGGCGGCCGCGCAGAACGAAATCCGGCGGATTTTATCCTTCCACATTATCAGCCAGATCGGTTACATGCTGATGGGATTGGGATTGATGACCCCCCTGGCGCTGGCCGGCTCGGTTTTTTACCTGATCCATCACATTATCGTAAAAACCAACCTCTTTTTGATCGGCGGGGTGGTGCAAACTTTGAAAGGGAGCGACGATCTGAAAAAGATCGGCGGGCTTTATAAAGCTCACCCCCTGCTGGCGCTGCTGTTTGCCATTCCGGCCTTTTCCCTGGCGGGGATTCCCCCGCTCTCCGGTTTCTTCGCCAAACTGACCTTGATCATTGCCGGGTTGAAGATCGACAGCTACCTGATTGTTCTCACGGCGCTGGCGGTCGGTATTTTAACCCTGTTCTCCATGACCAAAATCTGGAACGAAGCGTTTTGGAAAGCGCAGCCGGCCGGCCCGGCGCTCGATAACCCCGCTGCGGCGACCGTCACCGGGGGGGCTTTCCGGTTGCTGCTGCCGGTCATCTTGCTGGCCGCCATTACCGTGCTGATCGGGGCGGCCAGTGAACCGTTCTTCGCCCTGGCGACCCGGGCCGCGGAGCAACTGATTCATCCCGAAGAATATATTCGAGCGGTGTTAGGAGGGAAACCATGAGCCGGGTATTTCGCAAAATCTTGCAACTGATCGGGTTTTTGTTCTTCTATTTGAAGGAAGTGCTGCTCTCCAACATCCGGATTGCCGCGGATATTTTGACTCCTCGCCATCGCATGAAGCCGGGGGTGATCGCCGTTCCCCTGGAAAATCTCACCGACCCGCAGCTCCTCATCCTTACAAACCTGGTTTCCATGACCCCCGGAACCCTCTGCTTAGATGTTTCCGATGATCGCAAGGTTTTGTACATCCATGCCATGTATGTAGAGGATGCGGAGCAGCTCCGGCGGGAGATCAAAGTGGGATTCGAGAAAAAAATCCTGGAGGTATTTTGAACCACGAATTACACGAATTACACGAATTGTACGAATGGAAGTGCCCGTATGAACATTGCCTACTGCTTACTGCTTACTGCCTACTTGCCTACTGCCTACTTGCCTACTGCCTACTTGCCCACTGCCTACTTAAAAGAGGGTTCCTGAAAAATGCCTGTTGAACTCACCTTGATCCACCACGCAGCGCGGGTAGCGCTGTTAATCCTCATGGCGGCCATGTTCCTGGCGCTCTACCGGCTGGTGCGCGGTCCCAACCTGCCGGACCGGGTCATCGCCCTGGACCTGATCGCCACCCTGGCGCTGGGGATGATCGTCGCTTACGCCATCCTGACCGGCCAGCCGGTTTTCTTGAACGCCGCGGTCATCCTGGCGCTCATTGCTTTCCTGGGGACGGTGGCGTTCGCAAAATATATCGAGAGGAGGATGTCCGAATGACGGAATGGATTAGCGCGGCGCTGCTGATCTTCGGCGCGCTCTTCATGTTCATCGGGGCGCTGGGAATCGTGCGCCTGCCGGATTTTTTCACCCGTTCTCACGCCGCCGCCAAGGCCACTTCTTTTGGAGCGTTGTTGATGCTCCTGGCGATTGCGCTGCACTTCGCCGATCCCTGGATTATCTTCGAATCGCTGTTGGTGATCGCGTTCATCTACCTGACCGCGCCCATCGCTTCGCACATGTTGGGGCGGGCGGCCTATTTTCTCAACCTGCCCATGTGGAAAGGCACTCACATCGACGAGTTGCGGAACCGCTATGATCCGGAAAAGCATACCCTGGCCAGCGGGGGGGAGGGGGAGTAGGCAGGAGCAGGGGCAGTGGGTAGGAGCAGGGGCAGGAGCAGGAGCAGGAGCAGGACCAGGGGCAGTGGGCAGTCAATGTCGTTTACGAGACTAAAATTCACTATTCTGAGTTCACCGTTCACCACCCTTCGACAAGCTCAGGGCAAGTTTCACAATTGTTATTATTTCGCAAGTTATCATAGTAGTTCGATAATTGGGAATAGTGAATGGGGAATAGTGAATTGAGAGGGAAATGAAACCATGGTATTTTTTCGAAGGGAATCGAATCTTCAATTGATTTTATCCGGCACGCTTATCCTTGTGGTGGTGGCGGTTATCGACTACAAAACCGGCTTTGAATTCGGCTTCTCGGTGTTTTACCTGCTGCCCATTCTGGTGTTCACCTGGATCGGGGGTAAATTTGCGGGCATTTCCCTCACCGTCATCGGAATATTGCTCTGGGCGGAGGTGGACATCCTGGCCGGGCACGCCTCCGTCAATCCCCGGGGGATTTATTTGAGCGCCGCCGCCGAATTCTTGCTTTTTTTAGTCTCCATGGCGCTGCTTTTGAAGCTGAAAAGTTCCTACGAACGGGAACGGCAGCTCTCCCGCATCGATCCCCTGACCGGCCTGGCGAACCGGCGCTTCTTCCTGGAACTCACCAAAATCGAGCAGGACTGGTGCCGGCGGCATCAAAAACCCCTTACCATCGCGTACCTGGACGTGGACAACTTCAAAACCGTGAACGATACCCGGGGGCACCAGGCCGGGGACGCGCTGCTAAAGGAGATTGCCCGGACCATCACGGAAAACGTTCGTTCTCTGGACATCGCCGCCCGGTTAGGCGGAGATGAATTCGTGGTTATGTTTCCGGAACTGGAAGCGGAGCGGGTTCGGATGGTGCTCGACCGTTTCCTCAATCACCTGCGAACCCGGATGCGGGCCGGCTCCTGGCCGGTAACCTTTAGCATTGGGGCGGTAACTTATTATGACCTGGATCATTCCCTGGAAGAGATGATCACCCAATCCGACCAGTTGATGTATGAGGCGAAAAAAGCGGGGAAGAACACTCTCCGGCACGTTACCGTGGGCGGGGAGGCGTCTTGAAGTTATTCATACACCCCGGAAGTAGGAAAAGAAGACAACGGCGGCGCGTTATTTTCTCCTTCATGCTCCGCTCATCATTTTTTTGCCTTAGAAGCTGTTTTAAAAGCCTAAATTTTAGCCACTAAGACACAAAAACACCAAGATTTCACTAAGATTTTTGATGTCTTTTGTGATTCCTTTGTGTCTTTGAGCCTTCGTGGCAACTTCTAAAACAGCTTCTTAGGTCGATTTTTCTTATCCAGCTTATGAACCAGTTCTGTGTTTCCTTAATCAACACAGTCAGGTTGGGTTTTGTGAAGCTCATTTCCGGGGCCGGAATTCGATGGTGCTTGATATTTGGATGAATGTGTTTGTGATGGGGATGAGTGCTGGCGAGAAGTAAAGCGTCAGGATGGGGTTGGGAATCATACCAATACAATTTGTTTTCTCCTTGCCATACTTCATATCCATACCAATCGATCCTCATCGGTAAACGATTATATACAAGACGCTCACGGATCACCAATCGGATGTCACGATCAAAATGCAATTCCCCGCTGGTGCGGGCCAAAGCCGCTCCAATCCGGATAAATACCACGGTGGAACGGCGGATAGAAGAGAATTGGTCAGCCAGGGCGTAAAGAAATAATGCGAATTACCAGTTGAAAAATTATGGCCACGAAGACACCAAGACGTTAAGGAAGCACAAAGAAATAGAAGAAATTTAAGGATATAAACGCTAAAATCTTGGCGGCAAACTTTCTTCAATGTCATCCCCAACTGGTAATTGGCATAAATAATTCGTAATCTTCCGGTGTGCGCAGCGGGTTACTCTGAGACGACATTTACTAATCCTGCCAAAGAGTTTTTTTCCCCTTGAATCCTCTGAATTTCATTTCGGTACTCCGCCTGGCGGGTTAACCAGGTACGATAAACGCTTGCCCATTCGCCAAAATCCAATGTCCATCGGTCATCTTCGGGCTCCTCACCGCTTATATACGCAGCATAAAAGATCTCTGAACGAACCCCATATTTGCGTTCAAAGTTTAAAAGTTCTTCTTCCGCGCGTGTATATCCATTAAAAAATCGTACAATGCCATAGTGCTACCTCATCATTACTTTTTCACCGGTTTTTCCGCTTACTGCCGCCGGGGCTATGCTAAATCCGATATAAAATAAACTCTGCCAGGAGTAAGCCCAACCATTTTCCCGCGGTTGTTCAGTATCGCTGAAATCTGTTCAATTCGTGAAATTAATGGTCACTTACGCCCCGAATTTATTCAAGCGCAGCGCGTTGGCCAGGGCCAGCATGATCAAATGCTTCGTCTCCATGCGTCCGAGGTAACCCCGGGCGCAATAGCGCTCCCCGAATTGGGTAACTTCGTCCGGGCGGCAATTGGGCGACCACAGCAGCGCTGGCACCGGGTGCCAACTGTGATTTTTCAGGAACGAGGGGGTGGAATGGTCGCCGGTGACCACCAGCACTTCCGGATTCAGCTTGCGGATTTGCCCCGCCCAGGCGTCGATCTGCTCGATCACCTTCACTTTTGCCTCGAAATTTCCGTCTTCCCCGGTGCTGTCGGTCTTTTTGAAGTGAATGAAGAAGAAGTCGTAATCATCATAATAATCGCTAAGCTGCTCCCACATCGCTTCGTAATCGTGCGGTTTGGGGAGCACCCGCATTCCCACCAGCCGCGCCAGCCCCCGGTACATGGGATACTGGGCAATCGCCGCGGATCGCAGGCCGTAGCGCTGCTCCATGGTGGGCAGGGGGTCGAATTTGGCAAATCCGCGCGCCAGGAACATGTTGGCGGGATGCTCGTTTTTCAGCACTTCCTGCACCTGGCTCAGAAATTCCTTTACGTATTTAGCGGTGCGCTGGGACGCTTTGTCCGCTCCCTTTACTTCCCGGGGAGGCAGGCCGGTCTGCTGAGGATCGGTGTCGTTGACCTCGCCGCCTAAGCCCTCTCCCCGCAGCACCAGCACCGCCCGGTGCTCGGATTCGGTAATCAGAAAATACTCCATTCCCTCGCTGAGCCGCACCTTATCGCGAATTTTTTTGCACAGTTTTTCATTCACTTCCGTGGGAATCCGCCCGGCGCGGCGGTCGGAAACCAGCCCTTTCTTGTCTAAGGTGCAGAAGTTCAGGCGGGCGGCCACGTCGCGCCCGGTCAGCTCGAAATCCACTCCCAGGGCGGAGAGCACCCCCCGGCCAATGAGGTATTCCAGGGGGTCGTAGCCGAAGAGGGCCAGGTGCCCCGGCCCGCTGCCGGGCGTGATGCCGGGGGAGACCGGGTCCAGCAACCCGCTGATGCCCTCCGCGGCGAAGCGGTCTAAATTGGGAGTGCGGGCGGTTTCCAACTCGGTTTTATCGCCCCCGGGCAGGGGCATCCCGCCCAGCCCGTCCATGATCAAAAAGATGATTTTGCTGCCGTTTTTCGCAATCAGATCGCTTAAAATTTCCGCTTTCATGGCGCCTCCGATAGTAGTATTACAGTGTTCTTGTGTTCTTGTGTTCCGGTGATTGAGTGACTGGCCGGGTTACTATTCCAACAGATCCCCAATCGCTTGCTCACCGAATCATTCAATTCCCGGGGAGCGGTATCGCCGCCCCTCTAGGGAGAATTCAAATAAAACCGGGGGAATATAAGCAGGGGACGGCGGTAATGAATATGGAAAAGTATTTGGGAGGGTAAAGGGGGTTAAGAAAGGATTGCGGATGAGCTTTTTCACGGGCTGACGTTCGGTCAGGCGCTCAGTAGTGCGCCCGGCATTGTTGGATATAAATGGTATCGCCTTCCACTCGATATACCAGGCGGTGTTCATCATTGATCCGGCGTGACCATCTGCCGGACAGTTCATGTTTCAACGGCTCAGGTTTTCCGATGCCTTCAAATGGATGGCGTTGGATATCTTTGATGAGCGTATTGATGCGTTTCAGAATTTTTTTGTCGGTTTGCTGCCAGTAAAGATAATCCTCCCACGCGCTATCGTGAAATGCAACTTTCATTCCTCGATCAGCTCGCGTTCCTGGTAGTTCCTCTTTCCGGCCTGAAAATCTTCTTCTGCCCTGCGAAGCCGTTCTGCATTTTCGGGGCTGCGCAACAAATGCAGCGTTTCTTTTAGGGATTCATAATCTTTGAGCGACATCAGCACAAATGGCGTACTTCCTTTCCGGGTTATCTTTATAGGCTCATCGCTCTCGGATAATTTCTTTAAGATGGCCTCAATATTATCGCGCAGTTCTGTGTATGAAATCGTTGTCATTTTGTATCCTTGATATTTTTCAAATCATTTGAGAATTTGGAATTTCAACACGCAATACTACACCCCGAGGGCATTGCGGCAGAGTTAATCCGCCGTTAAGCTTACTGGTTGCAAAGTTCAACTTCGCAACCCAATTGCCTGCCGAAGTTGAACTTCGGCACGAGGATCGACGGACTTTCTCCGCTGGGGAGCACTAGCGCTGTCCTATCACCCAAACACTATCGCACTGCCTTACGCCTTCACCCCATTTTTCTTGAAATGCCGGTATTTTGCCACCACCCGCAGCATTTCGTGGCGCACCCGTTCCATGGTGAAGGGTTTTTTGATGATTCCGTCGATGACCCCGTTGGCCTGCAGGAGGGAATCGTCTAACTTGTTCCAGCCGGTTACGATGAACACCGGCACGGCGTTGTTCAATTTCTTGAGCCGGCGGGCCAGCTCCACCCCGTTGATGCCGGGCATGCCTAAGTCCGCAAACACCACGTCGCAGCGAAATCGCTGGAACTTCAGCAGCGCCTCGTGGGCGTTGGCCGCGGTAATTACCCGGCAGCCTTCGTCTTCTAACATCTCCGCGAGGGTTTCCAGCACGATGCCTTTGTTTTCCACCAACAGCACCCGCAGGGAGAGCGGTTGGAGAAACTGCGGATGGGAGGGTTTGGGCAGCAGCGCGTCTCCGGCGGTGGGCAGCTCGATCATAAAAATAGAGCCTTTGTAGGGGATGGAATCCACGTAAATCTTGCCGTTGTGCTTCTTCACGATGTCCGCGGCGATGCTCAGCCCCAGCCCGTTGCCCTGCTTTCCCTTGGTGGTGTAGAATGGTTCGAAGATTTTGTCGCAAATTTCCGGCGGGATGCCCACCCCGGTATCGCTGATGAAGATAATGACAGTCTCGTCCTTCAAGGTGGTTTGAATGGCCAGCTTGCCGCCCCGGGGCATGGCTTCCGCAGCGTTGGTAATGAGGTTCAGGATCACCTCCCGCAGCGCCGCGGCGTCGCCGTTCACCGGCTTGATGTCGCCCAGGGTTACGTCCACGTCGTAATGGATATTGCGGGAAAGCGCTTCTGCTTCGATGCGCGGGCGGGCGATGTCCACCACTTCCTGGATCAACAGGTTCAGATCCAGGGTTTCCGGCTCTGCAAGGGATTTGCCGGCGGAATAATCCTGCATCCTGCGAATGGTGTTGGCCCCGTCCAGCGCCGCCTGCAACATCAATTTCAAATCCCGCTGGTAAGGGGTGTCATGGAGCTTCTTTTGCAGCACCTGCCCCTTGCCGATTACCACGCTGAGCAGGTTGTTGAGGCTGTGCACCGTACTGCTGGCCAGCTCGCCCATGTTTTTCATGCGCTCTAAGTGGCGCAGGTAGCTTTCGTATTTGCGGTTCCGTTCCAACAAGGCCCGCTTCTCGATCAACTGGGTGATCAGGTAAAAGATGAAGCGGTAGAATTGCAGTTCCTCCCGCCCGGGCGATTCGGCGTTCCCGGATAAAACCACGATCCAGGCCCCTAAATAGATTTCATTCACCGCAAAGGGGATGAACAGGGCGGAATCGGCGGGATATTTCCTGATAGATTGGGCAAACAGCGCGGTCAGGGGATGGGCTTCATCCCCGCGCCGCCAGAACATCTCTTCGCCGTCTTTGAACAGTTCCGGGGCGGCTTTGGCCAGGCCGGGCAGCAGCGCGTTCCCCAGGGTGGAAAATTCCCGCTCCCGGAAGCTTTCCTCTACCAGCCGCCACTTATCACGCTGGCGGGTTCCCAGGTACAAAGCGGTATAGCGCGCGGCGGGCTGTTGCAGCGCGGATTGAAGCAGCCGGGAAATCCCGCTCTTCACGGAATTGCGGGTTTGGCCCCCGCTAAAGAGGTTCCCCACCGGCATAGGCGAATTTCCATCCCCCGAACCCTCGCGACGAAGCTTCCCTTCGAGGAAAGCGCCGTTTTTTTCGACGATGTAATCGACCAGGTATAAATTTTCCACCGCAAAACCGGCCATGTTGGCCATGGTGGCCAGAAATTGTTTGTCCTGAACCCGCAGGTAGTGTTCGGGGTTATTGTCCCATACCACCAGCGCGCCCAGCACCTTGTCGCGCACCTGCATGGGAATTCCCAGCCAGGAACTGGCGGGAATGTCCCCGGGGTTTATCCCGGAATTCTCACAAAAGGTCTGGTAATTGTTGGTTAAAACCGGCTGGCGTTTGGCCAGCACGTAATGGTAGAGGGTATTGGGCTCGCCAAGCGTTTCGTCGGGGGTGACCTGGCCGGTGGTTTCGTTATAGGAAAATTTGACCAGGTGTTGACTGTTTTGCCAGAAAACCACCTCGATGCGCTGGTTTACATAGAGCTTGCGCAATTCTTCGTAAAGACTTTTTAAAATAGTTTTGAAATCATTAGCGGCAAAGATGCGTTTGCTGAAGGAGGCAAAATATTCTAACAGCAGATTGGCGCCCTCGATGTTGTCCAGCAAAAGGTTTGATGATAAAAAAGGTTCGTTTTTCATAAAGCTACGCTTCTCCCCTCAAGGTTGAACTTCCAAAACGCTTATCTGGCGCGGAAGCAAAGTTTGTCAAAGATAAACGCCTTAATATTAATAAAATCATACCTTGTTTCGATGCGTTTGCTCACAATCAGGACCTTTCTGATTCGGTATCGGGCAAATAGTTTTCCTTCTCTCTTATCGCGGCTGATATGCAACATCATAGTACTTTCAAATTGCGATGAAAGCAAGGTGAATTACATGGCGGGCAGCGGCGCAGTCGGGATATTGGGGCGGGATGAAAAATCCGGTTAATCGCCGTGTGATCTTTTTCAACGCCCGGTTTGAGAATCAGGGTTAAATAGAGACTCACTAAATTCCAGTATAATGGCTTAAAATCGGCAAAAAATTTAGATGAGGCGGCAAATGCCGAGTTGCCGCGCCATAGAAATCTCCCGATGGAGCTATGGAGGGATGGTAACATGGTTAAATGGCTTTCTGGCTACTATACCCTGCGGCCCAACCGAAGGGCTCTTTGAAAAGCAATTTTATCACCTCAGGTTGATCGAATTCCCCGCGCGGGAGGCAGTCCTGCCCGAAAAAACAGTTTATTTTAGGGGAATTATGCCCTATATTTACGCACTCTTTCTTAAATTCAGGATTGTAGTGGATGACTTCTAAGTTAGAACGGCAAAAACACATTCTTTCGTTGCTCAACTCAAGATCGATCCCTCAACCGGGGCGGGAATCCGACCTGTTGCCGCCGGAAATCCGCCCTGCAGCAGATGAACTGCCTCGCCGCCGCCTGGCAAACCAAATTTACCAATTTCACAAAAGTATTATTCAGAACATCAACGCCGGTTTGATCACCCTGGATCTGGATGGGGAAATTACCTTTGCCAACAAAATCGCCGCCTGGTTGTTAGGGTACGAGGTGGAAGAGTTGTTAGGCCAGGATTTCAAGCGTTTTTTCAAGTCTCCGGAAGAGGCGGATAAATTCCTGAGCCTTTGCACCCTGCCGGGGAAGAAAATCGACAATTGGGAGTCGGAATTTCTTCATAAAAGCGATCAGAAACTGATCGTGGGCATCAATTCTTCCTACCTGGAAGACGCCGCTAACGGGTTCGAGGGAGTGGTGTTGCTGCTGCGCGATTTGACCGAAGTGCAGCAGTTGCGCAACCAGGTGGAACGGATGGAGCGGCTGGCGCTGTTGGGAGAGCTTTCCGCCGGCATTGCCCACGAGGTGCGCAATCCCCTGGCCGGGATCAAAGCGGCGACCCAGTTGTTAGAAGAAAATTTTGCCGCCTCGGAGCTGCAAAAACAGGTGGTGCAGCGGATTGTTCGGGAGGTGGACAAGGCCAACCGCCTGCTCAAAGAATTTTTCAAATTTGCCCGCCCCACCCGCCCCCGGCCGGGTTTCATCCACATCGAGAAAATTGTCGATAGCGTTTACCTGCTGCTGGCCCCGCGCCTGAAAAAAAGCGGCATTAGCTTTGAGGAGCATTTTCCATCCCGGCTGCCGCAAATTTACGCGGATGAAACCCAGGTAGAGCAGGTGATCCTCAACCTGTTCCTCAACGCCATAGAGGCCATGCCCGCCGGCGGGGCGTTGAAAGTGTCCGCTTCCAAAAAGAGCCTGACCATTCTGGACCCCGGCAAAACCGCAAAAGCGCTGCCGGATCAAAATATGGATTATGTTTTGCTGGAAATAGCCGATACCGGTACAGGCATCGCGCCGGAGAACCTGGATAAGATTTTTAACCCGTTTTTTACGACGAAGAGCGAGGGGTTAGGGTTGGGGCTGGCGATTTGCAGCCGTTTGATCCAGGAAAACAATGGTAAAATCGATGTGGCCAGCCAGGCCGGGGCAGGAACGACCATTGTCGTGGCCCTGCCGACCTTTACGCACCGCTAACCCGCCCGTTCGCCGGGCCATCCAAGCGCCAGGAGTCGTACATGGATCACATGAAGCGATTGTTGATAGTTGACGATGAAGAAACTCTCACCTTCAGCTTATATCAAACCTTTATCACCGCGCCCATCGAGTGTGAAGTGGTGACCGCCGCTTCCGGCGAAGAGGCTCTACAGCGGTTAGAAAAGTCGCTGTTCGACCTGGTGATTACCGACCTGGCCATGCCGGGGATCAGCGGTTTGGATTTGCTCTCCGCCGTCAAAACCAGGAACGCCGACACCCAGGTAATTATTATTACCGCCTACGGGTCCGATGAGCGCGAAGAGGAAGCGTACCAACGGGGCGCCGATTTTTATATCGAAAAACCCTTCGATATCCGGGAATTGAAAAGTTTAGTGATCAAAATGCTGGAGTAGGGGGGGAAAGTGAAAAGTGAGAAGTGCAAAGTGAAAAATGAAAAGTGAAAAGCTTGTCCCCGCGAATGCGGGGATGAAAAGTGACGGTGGGGGAGAGGGGAGCGCCCTCTTGAATACCTCAAAGTTTTCTGTTTGATCATATAGATTCCAATAACAATTTAGCTGGTCAACCAACATGGCGCTTGTCGGAAGTCTAAAAGATTTGAAATTGGCGAATATTATCCAGATCAATTGCATCGAGCGCAATGTGGCCCGGGTGACGGTCAGCAGCGCCGATCAAAAGGGGGCCATTTATTTCACCCACGGCGCCATCACCCACGCGGAATTCGGTCCCTATGTGGGCGAGCGGGCGGTTCACGAAATGCTGGCGCTTACCGACGGGGAATTCAAGGTGGAAGGGGGGTTGGAATCTTCCACCCGCACCGTTACCCAGCCCTGGAATTCCATAGTGCTGGAAGGGCTGCGCCTGATCGATGAAAAAAAAGTTACCAGCGCGCCCATTCCCCGCCAGCTTTTCGGAATGCTCTCCGGGCTGAAGCACGTGCGCAACGTGTTCGTGTTGAATTTCAACGGCCAGGTAATTGAAGGAAAGCTCAAGGGGCCTACCCATCCGCTCACTTTGACCTTTGTGTGGTATAAAGTCAAAAAGTTGCTGAGTTTATTCTACGCGGATATCTTCCAATACATCCTGCTGCGCAGGAAGGACGACTGTTTTTTCATCTTCGAGTTTCGACCGAACCTGATCGTGGTGGTGGAGACCGACCTGAAGGTGATCGCCCCGGAATTTTCCATCATGGTCAAGAAATTACTCAAGCAAATCAATTCTCCTAAATAGGGCCGGAAACGTGTTGTTACCCAAGGGCATCGAAAAGCATAAAAATTTAAGTACCTCTTTTACAAGATTTGATCAACTTTTAAAGGATTTGGCCGAAAATCGCTTTAGCGGGTATATCCGGGTGAGCTTTTGGGGGTACGAGGGAGTGGTGGTCTTAGATACCGGGCGCATTATCGAAGCGTATTCTTCGGAAGATGAGGTTTACCTGACCGGGGAGCAGGCGGTGCTGCGCCTCCTGGCGAAATCGGTCGGGAAGGACGGCGGCATCGAGGTGTATTCCCTCTCCAGCGAAGTAGCCCTGGCGTTAGGTTACGCCTTCCAGGCCTCCCGTTACGATGAGGATGAGTTGGGGAATTATTCCCTGGGACAGGTATTCGATTTTCTGGAGCGGGAGTCGGTTACCGGCTACGTGGATTTGCAGTTCAGCAATAAAAGGGGGCAGGGAACGGTTTACTATCTGGAAGGCACCCCGGTGGAAGCGGCGTTGATGTCCACCAGCGGAAAGATCGTCAGCGGGCCGCAGGTATTCAACCGCTTTCTGGAAATCGGGGAGGTGGTTCAGCCCCACGTGGTGGTCAGCCGGGTGAAAGATCCCCAGGCGATTTCGGAAGAGCGGGCGTTCGTGATCCCCTGGCAGCATCAAAAGTACCTGGCCTTTTGGAAGAGCTTTATGCAGTACTTCAGCAGGTTGATGAGCGAGCAGCTCAAAAAAGACCGGTTCTTTGAGAATTTCAGAAAAGTGTGCGCGGAAATTTCCGACCATTATCCCTTCTTGCATCCGGAAAAAGGGGAAGTTCGCGCCTCGGAAAACGCTTTCAGCGTGGGAACCCTTCTGGCGCACCCGGTGTTTTTGCAGGGGATGAGTTTTGCGCTCAATAAAATGCTTCAGCAAATCCCCCAGCGCCGGTTCCGCAAGCTGGATATCGAGACGGTAATCAACGAAGTGTACGAGCTGGCGCGGAAAAATGACGTTCCCCCGGCGCAGTTGGACCCTCAAAAATTAGTATTTCAAATCTTCAAGGGATTTATTTGATGATCGCAGAGTTCTTTAAAGACGTCACCGAGATTTCCGGGGTAGATGCGATTGTTCTGTTCAACAACCAGAACGGAGTGATCGAGTCCTGGAGCGGTTCGAAATATAATCCCGGGGTATTTACCGAAATGGGGGAATCGCTGCTGCACATTTTCGGGCTTCTGGAATACCTGAAGTATGACATGAACGAGTTGGTGGTTCCCTTTGATAAAGGGCTGTTATACGCCCGCACCCACCCCAAGTTTTACATGGTGGTGCTGGCCAAGCTCTCCGTGGAAGTGCCGCTGGTGCGCCTGGCCATGAACGTCTGTTTAAAGGAGTTCGAGGAGGATCGCAAGGTCAAGAAGCTGCTCAAAAAACTATCCGACAATAAATTTTTCCAGATCAAATCGATCACCCTGGACGACACCGAAAAAATCATGTTAGAAAACATCCTCGAGGAGAGCAATGGCGCCAAGTGAACGGTCGCGCATCTACGAAAACATGATCTTCAAGCTCAGCAACAAGCGCTCTCCCTCGGAGGTGAAATTGCGCGCCCTGGAATGGGCGATTGTAACCCAGTTGAACGGTGAAAAGAGCGTGGCGCAGATCGGGGAAATTTTAGCCCTCAACCCCGAGGAAACCCGGGCCATGTTCGCCCGGCTGATGGAAGAGGGGTTGCTGGAACTGGTGTACGCCCCGGAACACGATCCCTACGTGCCCACGGAAGTGTTCGAAGAGCTGGAATATCAATTCACTTATGCGATGGGGCCGGTCGCCTCCATCATTTTGGAGGATACCCTGGCGGAATTAAAGCGCAACCGGGAGAACCTGGAGCGCCGGCAGCTTCCGCTGCTGATCGAGTTCCTGAGCCTGGAGATCTCCTCGGAAGAGAAAAAATATCAATTTCAAAAGCAAGTCTTCGGAAAAATCAAGGGAATCGTTTAATGGCTGAGTCTAAGAGTTTTTTCAATAACCTGCGGGTCAAAATTGCGATTTACATCCTGATCGGGGCGCTGGTGTTCAGCGGCGTGATCATTTTTGTCACCTCTTACTATTTGAACCGCACCCTGACCGATTCTTTGATAAAGCAGGGCCGGATTGTGGGCAGCAGCATTGCGGAATTGGCCGCGGAACGGCTGATCGAAAACGATGAAGTGGGAATGAAGCGGATTTTGGACAACTACCGCCTGATGCTGAGCAACGAGTACATCATTATCGTAAACGACAGTTTGAACGTTGTGACCGATACTTATAACGGCAACGTGCCTGCGGAATTGTTGGATAAGACTCTTTACGCCGGCTTCGATTATACCGGCGGCAGCGCTTACCGGATGGCGCCGCTGAGCGTTGCCGGCACGGCGGTCTATGATATTCAGCTTCCCATCAAAGAGGGCCGGCTGGGGCTGGTGAGGGTGGGGCTGCGGAAATCGTTCGTGGACGAGCAAATTCGCACCACCCTTATCTATATTGCCATTATCATTGCCATCGGAACCCTGGCCGCAATAGCGGTGGCGTTGATGATCATTACCGTTCAGGTTACCCGCCCGGTCATCGACCTGGCCAAGGCCGCCCAGGAGATCAGCCTGGGGAATTTCAACACCCCGGTGAATATCAAAGTCAAAAACGAGCTGCAAATTTTAGCCGCGGCCATCGAACGCATGAAAGAGAGCTTAAAAACCAGCCTGGAAAAGCTAAAAACCCGCTCCACCATCGGGCGGTTTTAAGGAAAAAGGAAAAAGGATAAAGGATGTGAGGAAGAAGCGGAATATTTTTACTTTTGCCTTTTCACTTTTTCCTTTTAATACATTACTCAGGGAGAACATAGCATGGTACAAGTGAAAAAACTGAAGGACGGAAGCCGCCAGATCATTTTGACTGCCAAGCAATTTGATGAGATCACCAAGGTGCTATCCGAACTGGCTGCCAAAACCAAAGCCTCCACCATTTTGTTGGCGGATATCAGCGGGCAGCTCATTACCCAGCGCGGCAACACCGACGATATAAATACCGCCATCCTCTCCGCCCTCGCCGCCAGCGACTTTGCCGCGACTTCGGAAATGGCAAAATTGGTGGGTGAAGACGCCAAGTTCAAGCTGCTGTTCCATGAAGGCGAAAAACGCAACGTTTATCTCTCCAACGTGGGGGATAATTTCTTCTTAGTGGTCGTGTTCGACGTCAGCGTAACCCTGGGACTGGTGCGCATTTATACCAAAAAGGCGATTGAAAACCTGCTGACCGTTTTCGAGGAATCCGAGGCCGGCGAGGATGCCAGCGCCATTTTGGACCAGGATTTCAGCAGTATGTTAGGAGATATGCTGGACGAGTCTTTTAAATAAACGCTTGATTTAGAGCGGTGGTCTTTTATATAGTTGAAGCGGAAATCTAAAGCGAGGCGAGTGGTATATGTTTATCAATTGGGCGTTACAGGAAATCAACCTGAAAATTGTGTATTACGGACCCGGAATGAGCGGCAAGACGACGAATTTAGAATATATTCACTCTAAGTTGGATCCTTCGCTGACCGGAGAGTTGGTCACTCTCAAAACCAAAGAAGATCGCACCATCTTTTTCGACTTCATGCAGATCGAGGTGGGGCGGATCAAGGGGAAAAAACCGAAATTCAACCTTTATACCGTGCCTGGCCAGGTATATTACGCTTCCAGCCGCAAAATCATTTTGAACGGGGTGGATGGGGTGGTTTTCGTGGCGGATTCCCAGAAAGACCGCATGGAGGGGAACATCGAAACCCTCCTGGACCTGGAAAATAATTTGATGACCATGGGGTATTCTCTGGAGAACTATCCCTGGGTCATTCAATACAACAAACGGGATTTACCCAATACCGAGTCGATTGATATTCTGCAAAAGAAGCTGAATTTTTTCAACGTGCCCTATTTCGAAAGCGTCGCTATCAAAGGCACCGGGGTGTTCGATACCTTGAAGTCGATCATCAACTTAGTGGTTCAGCACGTTCAAAGGCAATTGTAACTCCGCGCGGTGGTCAAGGCGCGGCCTTGCCAATCGAGAATTGCTAACCGGATTTTTTCACCTGGTATTTGAAAACTTGGAAAATTCCCGGCAAATCTACTTTCCTGAGCCCCCGGGGCAGCGCGCTTCCGGGGCTTTTATTTTCCTTCCCGCAGCCGGCCCCTCCTTGTTGGATCTTCGCCGTATCCTGCTTCTCCTGCTGCTCCTGTTGCTGGCGGCGCTTCCGGGTCTCGCGCAGGAATCGGATAAATTAGCCTTGCAGCAGGGCAATTTTCGGATTCTCTATTCCCCGCAAAATGAAAAAACCGCCGCCGCGGTCGCCCGGATGG
This sequence comes from Calditrichaceae bacterium, assembly GCA_013360445.1. Taxonomy (GTDB): domain Bacteria; phylum Calditrichota; class Calditrichia; order RBG-13-44-9; family J075; genus JABWBP01. Next base: position 92,698 of record JABWBP010000018.1, read on the forward strand.
TAGAATTCCATCAAGCCCGGCTGGAAGGGTTCTACGGGCTGCAAATTGCGGAAACCGCGAGCATCATTATCGCCGCTTCGCCGGTGGAGTTCCGGGACTACGGCTCCGCCCGCCTGCCGGAGTGGAGCTCCGCGGCGTACATCCTCCCGGAAAACCTGATCCTGGTCAAAAGCCCCGCCTGGGCCGGCTCGCTGCCGCAATTAGAGCGGGATTTTCTGCACGAGCTTTCCCACCTTTACTTTCATCAAAAATTCGCCGCGCTCTATCTGCCGCTATGGTATAATGAAGGATTGGCGGAATACTTAGGCGGCCGGCGCCTGGAAATGGCGGATGAGATCAAGCTCTCCACCGCGGTATTTTCCGGGAAGACCATCCCCCTCGACCGCATCGACAGCTTGCTCTATTTCCCGCCGGCGAAGGCGGAATTGGCCTACCTGCAAAGCCTCTCCGCGGTTCTACTGCTCAAGGAGACGCTCAGACGGGAAGGGGTGGAGTGGGGAGATTTCCATGAACTGGTATCGCAGGCCGGGTGGGAGGCGGCGCTACAGCAAAGCACCGGTATGGATGAATTCGCGTTCGAGGAGGCATGGTTGCGGGCGCTGGAAAAAAATTATCGCTGGCTGTTTTTATTGAATATCGACACCCTGCTCTGGTTGATTTTAGGAGTTGTTTTCATCCTGGCGATTTATTTAATTCGCAGGCGGAACAAAAAAAGGTTGCGCCGCTGGGAGGCGCAAGAGAGGAGAGGGGAGCAGTTTTATTAACCGCAAAATTGCAGGTAGTCCCCCTCTATGGTGTTGCTATGATTTTTTAACCGCAGAGAAATCGCAAAGGTCGCAGAGAAGATAAAACAGTTCTTCAAAAATACATTTCCCTGCGGTTGAAATAAACAGATTAGACCGCAGCAACATTCAACAAGGGGACTACCAAATTGCACAACCCAAGGATTCTTCCTAAAATAACGGAGGTAAACCGGCATGTTTAAAACCCGACGGAATCCCACTCTGTTGATCATCGCCGTGATCCTGTTGAGCGTTACCGGGTTTTTGTTGACCCATAAGGTATTTGCCGATATCCAGCAGGGAATCGACACGCAGCTCAAAAAGCTGATCAGCGTGGCCCGGCTGGCGCAGGTGTATTACGTGGAAGATGTGAACTGGAATGAAGCGGTGGAAGGCGCCATTAACGGCATGTTGGAAAAGATGGATCCGCACTCGGTTTATATCCCGGCAGAGCGCGTGGAGGAGAATAAAGAGAATTTCAGCGGGGAATACGAGGGGATCGGGATCCAGTTCGACGTGTTAGACGGCTATTTAACCGTCATTGCGCCGATCCCGGGATCGCCTTCGGAGCAATTGGGATTGAGCGCGGGGGACCGGATCGTCAAAATTAACGGGGAATCGGTCGTCGGTATTTCCCGCGAGGAGGTTCCCAGGAAGCTGAAGGGTCCCAAGGGAACCACGGTCAACGTCACCATCCTGCGCGAAGGAATGGAGCAGCCCCTGGAGTTCGCCATCACCCGCGACGTGATTCCTATTTCGACCATCACCGCCGGTTTTATGGTCGATGACAGCACCGGCTACCTGGCCGTCAACCGCTTTGCCGCCATTACCGTCAAAGAAGTGGAAGAAGAGCTGCGGAAGTTAGAAGCGCAGAAGATGAAGCGCCTGGTGCTGGATCTACGCTGGAACTCCGGCGGCTACCTCCACGAAGCGGTGAAGCTGGCCGGGAAATTCATCGACGGCCACCGGCTGATCGTTTATACCCGCGACCGCTCCCAGAAAGTGGATGAGGAATACTTCGCGGATCAATTCGGGCGGGGAGGGGTGCGAAATTACCCCCTGATCGTGCTGATCAACCGCGGCTCCGCCTCCGCTTCCGAGATCGTGGCCGGGGCGATCCAGGACTATGACCGGGGATTGATCGTCGGGGAAAACAGCTTTGGTAAGGGGCTGGTGCAAAAGGAATTTCCCTTGCAGGACGGCTCCGCGGTGCGGATTACCACCGCCAAGTATTACACTCCTTCGGGGCGCTGCATTCAGCGGGATTACAAAGGCAAAGACGTGGACGAGTATTACGAAGAAATCCCCGATTCCAGTTGGACCAGCGAGGACAGCCTGAAGAACCGCCCCTTATTCTATACCCAAAAAGGCCGCCCGGTATATGGCGGCGGGGGCATTCAACCGGATGTTTACGTGCCCGCCGGCCAGCTCTCCAAGTCGCCGGAATTGATCAATAAACTCTCCCAGAAACGGCTCTTCTTTGACTATGCCAATCATTTCGCCGCAAAGCACCCGGAATGGAAATCCTCGCTGGTTAACTTCCGCGACAACGTTCAAATCACCTCCCAGCAGTTGGAAGAGTTCAAAAAGCTCTGCCGGGAGAAAAAAGTGGATTTCGCCGACCGGGAATTCGACCAGGACGCCGAATACCTCAAACTTCGTTTGAAAGCGGAGATTGCCCGCCGGTTTTGGGATGCCAACGGCTACTATTACATCACTCTCGGCAGCGATCCCCAGTATCAAAAGGCGCTCAGACTGTTCGGAGAAGCCCGGCGGATCGCCTCGTTGCAATAATCCGGGCGGCGGGAACAGGAGGAGGGGGCAGGAGTGCAAATTTTAATTTGCACTGTTCACCATTTTCACCCCCGCTTCCGGCGGTTGGTGCTGCTATCCCTGCAAAACTGAAGTTCTGCACTCCTGCCTCCTGCCCCTAATAATTGCCAATTGCTAATTGCCAATTGCTAATTGCCAATTGCTAATTGCCAATTGCCAATTGGCAATTTCATCCTCCCTCTGCTTCCCTAAACCCAAATTAAAGTTTGACTTGGAATTCCCCGGCAGGCCGCGACACATAAAAAGATATTGACTTTTTGGGAATGAATCCTTAATATTTGCCAAACATTAGGAAACAACAAGTTAATCGAAGCGAGGAGGCTCGAACTTATGGTCGATTTGTATATTCAGGGCGGTGCATTCATGCATCCCATTCTGATTCTGTGGATTCTCGGTTTGGCGATTGGCATTGCCAAGTTGATCCTGTTGTTCCGCGCGGGTGTAAACACCCGGAAATTTATGGCCCAAACCCGTGTAAAACTCAAAGAAGAAGGAATTACTGGCGCATTAGAACTTTGTGAAAAGACCCATGGCCCGGTAGCTTCCATTATGCACGCCGGATTAAGCCGGGCAAAAGACGGTATTGAGAGTGCGGAAAAAGCCATTACCAATGCCGGCTCCATCGAAATGGCGTTTTTGGAAAGAGGCATGATCTGGCTTGGCTTTATCATTGTTGTTGCCCCCCTGTTAGGGTTTACCGGCACCGTGTGGGGAATGATCGTGGCCTTCGATGCGATCAAGGAAGCCAACGATATTTCTCCCGCCATCGTTGCCGGGGGTATTTCCCAGGCTTTGTTGACCACTTTGTTCGGGCTGATTGTGGCAATGACCATCCAGCTTTTTTATAACCTGGCCACGACCAAAATCGATAAATTGATTATCGACATGGAAGAAGCCTCTGCAGAACTGGTGGACACCTTGATCGATATGCAAGGCGCCCGCTAATCACCGATTTTAGAGAGGTCGAACGTATGCCCCTAAAAAAACGCCAAAAAGAAGATGTCGAAATCCCTTCCGCATCGCTTGCCGACATTGCCTTTCTCTTGTTGATCTTTTTCCTGGTCTGCACCACCATCGACGTGGATAAGGGGTTGCGCCTGGTATTGCCGCCCCCGGATGTTACCGAGGAAAAAATTCCCAAGAAAAATATCCTGAATATCCTGATCAATGATGCGGGCGAGGTTCTGTTGGATAACGAGATTGTGAACGTGCGCGACGTGGAACGCATTGTGCGCGACAAGCTGATCGAGAATGACAAGCTGATCATCTCCGTGAAAACCACCCGCCTTACCAAGTACAAAGTCTATATCGAACTTCTCGATCAGCTAAAAAGAGCCGATGCCACGCGGATTTCCATCGCAGAGCCGGAAGAGGTATAATTTCCGGCAATCTAACTCCTAAAATTATTCGCTCGTTATGGGCAAGGAGAATTCATGGCAGTAAAAATCCAGAGAAAATCCGAGATGAAGATCGGTATTCCTACCGCGTCCATGCCGGATATTATCTTCCAGTTGCTGATCTTTTTTATGGTCAGCACGGTATTGCGGGAATATACCGGGCTCCAGGTAAAACTGCCGGAAGCTGCCAAGATTCAAAAGCTGGAAAGTAAACGAAATGTCTCCACGATATGGATCGACCGCAAGAACCGGGTGGTCATCGATGATGTTACCATTAAAAACGTAAGTGAACTGCGGACGATTGCTTATCAAAAACTGGTTGAGAATCCCCGCCTGGTAATCTCCCTGAGGGTTGACGAGGGGGCTGATATGGGGATTGTCATCGACGTTCAGCAAGAGCTTCGGAAAGCAAATACCCTGAGAGTTAATTATTCCGCCCTCCAGAAGGTAGGGTAAGGAGGTCTGAATGGCGCACCGTCAATTAATGTATAAAGAACCGGAAGCGGACCTGCGAAAAAGGTATCCGAAGTGGTTCGAATTGGCGTTAATTATCGCCCTGATTTTCACCATCGGAATCTTTTACGCCTTCAAAAAGTTCGAGTCTTCCGTAAAGCTGGAGAAGGTGATCGACCAGAACATCGAAACGATCGAGATCCCGCCCACCCAGCAAATTCAAAAACCGCCTCCCCCGGCGCGGCCTAAAATTCCTTTGCAATCGGAAGATGAGGAGCTGCCCGAGGATTTGACCATCGACGAACAGATGTTCGAATTCGATAAACCAGCCGAGGAGCTTCCTCCTCCGCCGCCGGAAGAAGAGGAAGAGCCGATTGTGCCCTTCTATGCGCTTTCCGAAAAGCCGGTAGAAGTTAAGCGGGTGGAGCCGGTTTACCCGGAACTGGCGCGCAAAGCGCAAATCGAGGGCACCGTGGTGGTAAAGGTGCTGGTGACTACCCAGGGAGACGTGGAAAAAGTGGAAATCTTGAAATCCCATCCCCTGTTGGATGACGCCGCCATCGCCGCCGCCAAACAGTTCAAATTCAAGCCCGGCAAGCAGCGGGATAAGTTTGTAAAGGTGTGGGTGAGCATTCCCTTCAACTTTAAGCTGAAATAACTTACCCGCCCGGTTTTACCAGCGATGTTAAAAAAGCAGTGTTGAGTTGCAGCACTGCTTTTTTATTTGGGGAAAATGAACATGAAAATCGTCCTGTTCGAGGATCGCCACTACCTCGACTTGCTCCCCCTGGCTTATTTCCGGCCGGTGTGGGAGTTGCGCTGCGGGGCGCGAACCCTGCAAGAAAAATTCGAAGCGCAGTTGCAGGAAAGGTGCTACTTTCTGGCGCGAAAATATCTCTGCGACTTTTACCTGGAGAATTCGCGCTGTTTCGACGCCCTCCCGGCAGAGGAAGATATCCTCCTGGTCAATGGGCGCTGGCTGGCGGGCACGGAAGAAACCGCGGCGTTGCAACGCCTGGACCCGGGCGCTGCGCTGTTATCCGGCGCAACCCTGCTGGCCTGGCGCACCGGCGCCGGCGCAGTAAAACATTTCATAAGTGAGGAGGGATTGGACAGCCGGGCAATCGTGGAAACAGATTCGATTTCTCCGGAAAGCCGCCGGGAATTCCCCAACGCCCGGTTGATCGAATACCCCTGGGATGCGCTTTCCCGGAACGGGGAAGAAATTGTGCAAGATTATCGCCGCCTGGCCGATCCGGGGAAGATTGCCGGGACGGTGCACCAGGGCGCGCACGTTCTCGGCCGGGATAACGTGACCATCGAAACCGGGGCGGTGATCAAGCCGGGGGTAGTGATCGACGCCGAAAGAGGGCCGGTGTGGATCGATGCGGGAGCGCTGGTGATGCCCAACGCGGTGTTGGAGGGGCCGCTGTATGTCGGCAAGCAGTCGCGCATCAAAATCGGGGCGAAGATTTATGAAAATACCAGCATCGGGCCGGTGTGCAAAATCGGCGGGGAGGTCGAGGAGTGTATCGTGCAGGGATATTCCAACAAGCAGCACGACGGCTTCTTAGGCCACGCCTACTTAGGCGCCTGGGTAAACTTGGGCGCGGATACCAACAACTCCGATTTGAAGAATAACTACGGGGTCATTCAGGTGCTGCTGAACGGGAAACCGGTGAACACCGGCAAGCGCTTTGTGGGGTTGATGATGGGCGACCATTCCAAGTGCGCCATCAACACCATGTTCAATACCGGCACGGTGGTGGGCGCCAGTTGCAATATTTTCGGGGCGGGAATGCCCCCCAAATTCGTGCCCTCGTTTTCCTGGGGGGGGGCGGAAGGGATGGAGGTGTTTGATTTTGACAAAGCGGTGGAATTAGCGGAAATCGTCTTCTCGCGGCGAAATGCGCCTTTTACGGAGCGCGACCGCGCCCTCTTCCGCGCCGTCTGGACCCTGGCGAAGCGGGTGGAGGCAGGCTCGCTCCTTTAGAGGGCGCGTAAAAAATCGAAAAATTTGCCACATAATCTTCGAAAACAGCCCCATGCCTGAAAAAATCATCGAAGTCAGCCATCTCTCCGCCGCCTTCGGCCAGCGCCCGGTTCTGAAGGACGTTTCCTTCAGCGTGTACCGCAACCAGGTCACCGTAATCCTGGGAAAGAGCGGGTGCGGGAAGACCACGGTGCTGAAACACTTGATCGGCCTGCACCCCATCCAGCAGGGAGAAATCACCATTATGGAGGCGGCGCTGGGACGTTTGGAAGAGCGCCAGCAAGCCCGGCTCTCTTTGAAAATGGGAGTGCTCTTTCAGAACGGGGCGCTGCTGAATTCCCTCACCGTGGGGGAAAACGTCGCCATCGCCTTAGAGCAGCACACCCGCTTGCCCGGGGCGCTGGTGCGGCAATTGGTGCGCCTGAAATTGGAATTGGTGGAGCTTGGCCACGCGGTGGACCTGTTCCCCGCGGAGCTTTCCGGGGGAATGCGCAAACGCGCCGCCCTGGCCCGCTCCCTGGCCCTGGACCCGCCCCTGCTGTTCTGCGACGAGCCGGCCGCGGGATTAGACCCGGTTACCCTGGCGGCGCTGGATAACCTGATTCTCAAATTGAAAAGCCAGCTGGGCATGACCATCGTGTTGGTGACCCACGAGATTCCCAGCATCTTTCGACTGGCAGACCGGATCATTTTCCTGCATGAAGGGCGGGTAGCTTTTGAAGGAGGGCTTCAGGATGCGCTGCAGGCCGGGATTGCGGAAGTAGAGCAGTTTTTCAAAACCGCCCCGGGGGCGCGATGAAACTGCAATTTTCCGGCGCTTCCGCAAGGTATGAAATCGACGCCGCCCATCCCATCGACATTTCTATTCCCCTGAATTTCAACGGCGGGCAGCCCAACCACTTTGGGGCGGAGCCGGCCGCGGCGCAGCCGCTGGAAATGGGCGGTTTCATCGGCGATACCCGCCGGGGCGGAAGCTGTAACGTGGAAATTTACCGCCTCATTCCCCACTGCAACGGCACTCACACCGAGTGCGCCGGGCACATCACCGGGGAGCGCCTTTCCGTGAATGAAGTGCTGCGCGAATGTCTCTTTCCCGCCACCCTGGCGACGGTGCAGCCTTTGAAAGCGGCGCAGACCTCCGACACCTACCAACCCGCCAAACAACCCGGCGATGAGCTGATCACCCGGGATGCCCTGGAAACCGCGCTGCAAAACGCATCCGGCGAATTTTTAGAGGGGCTGATCCTCCGCACCCTGCCCAATGATGCTTCCAAGAAATCCCGCCGCTACACGGAAGCGCCCCCGCCCTTTTTCTCCCTCGAAGCGATGCGCTTCCTCTCCGGTTTGCCCCTGAAACACCTTTTGGTGGACATTCCCTCGCTGGACCGCATGTTCGACGAGGGGCAAATGAACGCGCACCGGATTTTCTGGAACATCCCCCCCGGCAGCCGCGCCCTTAGCGCCGATTCCCGCCCGGATCGAACCGTTACGGAAATGATTTATGTTCCCGAGGCGGTTACGGACGGCCGCTACCTGGCGAGCATTCACATCCCGCCTTTTATCGCTGACGCCGCTCCCGGTAGAATTTTGTTATTCCCGATCAGGGTATTGGAAAATTCGTCTCCCAGTTCAGGCAGACCACTACCCTACTAAGGCATCCGGTTAGGAAAGGAGATTTTCCAAATATTGTACGCCCCGCACAGTCTGAGGTCGTATTATACCCTGCATCGAAAGCCGGTTTTAGTGTCAGGATGCAGGAGGATGCTACCCGGTGTTCTAATGTTCTTCCTGATCCTTTTCCTGTTTCTTTTTAGCTTGTTTAGCTTTGTCATCCTTCCTTTTGGTTTTTTGCTTTTGGCTCTTTTCCCGATCTTTCTTGCCTTTATCGCCCATTTTATGGTTCCTTTCGTTTAGGGTAAGAGTGCGTTTAACCATTTATGGGTACTTTTCCCACAAAAATCGCAGCAAGATATTCCTCAACTACTGCAAATCAATCTAAAAATGGGCGCAACCCCTTGCTCCGCGAAGCATGGCGTAACCGTCGAAGCGCTTTCTCTTTGATTTGCCGTATCCGTTCCCGGGTCAAGTTAAAGCGCTCGCCAATTTCCTCCAACGTCAGGGGATGCTCATGGCCAAGCCCAAAATACAATCGTACTATCTCTGCCTCACGTTTCGTCAACGTTGCCAGGATATGATCTATTTCAATTTTTAAGGAATCGCTTACCAAATCGGAATCGGGAGGCGGTTGATGAACATTTTCAATGACGTCCAGCAAACAATTGTTTTCACTGTTTCTGAATGGGGTATCCATAGACAAATGCCGCCCGGAAACTTTTAGCGTGTCCGTAACTTCAATATCTTTCAACTCCAGTTTTTCCGCGATTTCGCCGGGGCTTGGTTCGCGTTCAAACTCCTGTTCCAGTGAAGAATAAATTTTCCCAATTTTAATAAGTGTACTGACGCGGTTAAGCGGAAGGCGTACAATTCGAGACTGATCGGCCAAAGCCTGCATAATTCCCTGGCGAATCCACCAAACCGCATAAGAAATAAATTTGAATCCCCGGGTTTCGTCGAACCGGGTTGCCGCTTTAATCAGCCCTAAGTTCCCTTCATTAATTAGATCTCCCAACGAAAGTCCCTTGTTTTGATACAGTTTTGCGATGCTTACCACAAAGCGAAGGTTCGCCCGGGTCAATTTTTCCAATGCGCGCTGGTCACCCTGCTTGATCCGCCGTGCCAGTTTAACTTCTTCATCCGGCGTCAATAGGGGAACCTCTGAAATTTCTTGAAGATACTGGTCTATAGATTGATTTTCTCGACTTTCAAGGCTTCTGGCCATTCTGTTTCAATCTCCCTATGCGCTATGAATTCTTTCATTTTTTCTCCTCTTGACAATGAGGAATATTCTATGAAATATATCATTTACCATCTTTGATCTATTGGTTAGGCCGGGGAATTTGCGAGTAAATAACCAGAGAGGAATTGTGATGGTAACTCTATTCTCTTCATGCTGATAAAGATTTACCAACGATTTTTGCAGCCACGCCGTCTGGCTTTTATAATGTACCTGAATTGTTTTTACTGTTTCTTCTGTAACCAGCGCTTCAATTGTCGCCGGTTTTTGTTTGGATTGATCAAATAGCCAATTATTAAACGATTTTATAGGGTTCATCTGATTCATCATTTGGGCTTAGACTCGCTATTTAGTGACGTTGGTTTAATTGAGGGGGGTGCGTGAACCTGAGGGCAGGCAAATAACCCACCTCCCGCTTCCCGGAAGGTTAGGGTCCCTGCCATCCAGTTAAGGAAAATGAATGACGAATATCGAACCGGGAATTTCGATTATCGAAGGGAAAACCTTCAAAATTCATCATTCAGTGTTCGACATTCGACATTCAATCAGCCTAATGTTCTTAACTTAATGGCAGCGAAGGTTAGGGGTGGGCCCTTGGTCTGCGATCAGCTTCATGCACACCCCTCATTTAATTATTTACTGATTTCATCCCGGCCTGGCCGGGACAAACGGATACGTTCCTGGACTGCCCACCAATTGCAACAGCAGGGTTCCCCAATCCCCCCGCGATGCCTCGAAGGAATAAACCACGGCTTATGCGGCGGGAAAAGGGGTCCCGCAGAGCCACAGCAGGCGGGGAAGTTGTTTTATCTGCGCCGCTTACCAGCGCCCGCCGCCCCCGCTTCTCCGGCTATCGGATTTGGGGCGGGCTTCGTTTACAACAATGCGGGTTCCTTTCAGTTCACGGCCATTTAACTCTTGGATTGCTGCCTGGGCTTCCGATTTGGCCTCGATCTCTACAAAGCCAAACCCTTTGGATACCCCGCTGAACTTATCCTTAATGATATTGACAGACTTCACGGTTCCGAATGCCCCGAAGGCTTCACGCAAATCTTCTTCATTCGCTTGCCGGGATAGATTGCCGACGTAAATATTCATCTGGTTATCCTTTCATAAATGTTTAGAGTCCAACAAAAAAGCGACGCTTGTGAGCGTCGCCTTTTTTGTTTCAAATCGCTTATGGTTTACTCAGCTTTTTTGATCTACTTACAGTTCACATCGCTACAATACAACCACGTCTTGCGCCTGGAGGCCTTTTTTGCCTTCTCCGATCGTGAACTCAACTTCCTGTCCTTCTTCTAAAGAACGATAACCGCCATTCTCGCGAATAGAACTAAAATGAACGAATAGATCTTCGCCTTTGGGGTTTGATATAAAACCATAACCTTTACCGGCGTTAAACCACTTCACAACTCCATTTACTCGATCTGACATTACTGTTACTCCTTTGAATAAAAAACAAAAAAACATGAATTAGTTGACTTTTGGGTGATTCTAGTCTGGCGAGAAGTGAATCCTGAACAGGCTGGAATTCCTAAAAAGACGCGCCAAGCTACGCTAATAATTTGGACTTGTCAAGGAATAAGAATAAAAGCCAACTTTCTTCAGGCGAATATCCCGAGCCCTATCTCACCGAACAAGCCCGCCGCCAATATACTGCCCAAGGCGACAAATTACGCTTTTCCGACAAAATAGGACTACCGATTTATGCCCCTGAGCAGTATAAAAAAGCTCCCATTGCGAGCATCACTCATAAACCTCTTTCCGGTGGCCGATTTTAGCAATAATTACCATTTGGCCTTTAATGGCAAAAATAACCCGGTAATCGCCTATCCGGAGTTTTCGGAGTCCTTTGAAGCGGCCGGCCAGCATTTCATACTGCTCAGGATTTTTAGATAATTTCTCCGTGATGGTCAAGAGGATTCTGCCGGCTTCCGTTTTGCCGATTTTCTTCAAATCATTCAGCGCCGACCTTTTGAACTGGATTTCATAACTCACTTGTGAGACCTTTCCTGCTTCGCGTTACAAACCGAGTTCCTTCTTAGCTTCCTCCAATGATACCAACTCATCGGTCGGATCATTCAAGCGATCCAGGGCGATTTGAAGATCGACCAGTTCACTCAAATAGTATTCCAGGGCTTTTATCACGTGGAAACTCACCGGCCTTTCGGTTTCTTTGGCTACCGCGGCTAATTTTTTGACAATATCTTCAGGAACCCTGGCAGATATTGTCTGCATGGCATTTCGCATGGTTTCTCCTCGGGTTAGGGTTGGGTTGGTCATTACGTTTTACTGTATTTTGTGTCTATAGACATCCTCATATGTATTAATGAGTCATACACAGTTTACACTGTAAGATAAACAAGGCAACTACGTATGTCAAATGCATATTTTTAGGCGATTGTAGTTTCCCGCGCGGAAGAGGAGGTTTTTTCCAGCCTGGAGCACATAGAGGCTATGCGCGGCCAGCCCTGCCCGGCGTCCATAAAAAAGGCCGGGGGAATTCCCCGGCCTCGCCATAGACCTCAAAGGTTTCTAAAACCTTTGAGGTCTAAATTACTGAAACGTATCCGCGGAATTCAGCACCCGCACCATCTTCACGTTCAGCTTGTAATTGGCTACTTCCTCGTCTTCCTGCAATACCGTTTCCGGCAGGCCGGATTTGACCAGGTTGGAGTAGCTCATCGGGGAGGGCAGGTTGTCCACTAAGCTTTGCGCCAGCGGATCGGCTTCGCTCTGGTCGGTGACGATGGTGATGAACATGTTTTGGGTCTGCCAGTATTTCTTGATGGCATTGTTCACGTCCGCGAGGGTGAGTTTGGCTAACAGGGCGTCCAACTCCTTCAGATAATCCTTGCGCCCATAAAAACGGGAATCCATCAAATAGCCGAGCTGCTGCGCGGGGGTCTGGGCGTAGAGCTTGATGTAGCTGCGCAGGAAGGTGCGGGTGGCCTCGAAATCTTCCGCGCTCATGCCCTGCTCGATCAACTTATCGATCTCCCGGATGGCCAGGCGCAGGGCAAAGTGGGCGTGCCCGATCTGAACGTCTGCCAGCTCCTCGTATTGCCGCTTCAACTGTTTGGCGATCTGCACCGGGCGAATCCAGATGGAGAAGTAGTTAGAGGAGCGGGGAACGCCGGCGGGCGGCAATTGATAGGCGCTGCCGCTCTCGTACCATTCGATGTAAGTATAATCCCCGTAATTCATGGAGCGGGTTTCGCGGATTTTCTGGTAAAGCTGGCCGTAGGATTTGCGGTGCTCGCCTAAGTACGAGTTGGCCACCATCAGGGCGGCGAAATCGTCATTGGCGCGGGTAAGGTTCAGGGGGAAGCCGGTATAGATCGCGGACCCGAAGGCGTTATCTTTGGCCACGATCTCCACGTTGATGCCCTCCGGCATATTCGCCTTGCCCGGGGCGGGAATTACCGGCTTTGCTGCGGAAAGCTGCTGCATGTCCGCTTTCAGCTTTTTTACGAAATCTTTGGGATAATTGCCCGCCACCCCGATGGCCAGGTTGTTTCGGGTAAAGAAATTCCGGTAATGCTGCTTCACGTCCTCCAGTGTGATGCTCTTGACGCTAACGGATTTTCCCTGCTTCATGTGCTGGTAGTTGCTGCCGCGGAAGAGCAGGTCTTCCAACGCTTTTTTGCTGTACTCCTCGTCGGAAGAAGCGCGGATCACCTGGTCCACATAATTCTGCTGATTCAGGATCACCCGGCTGAAATCGGATTCATTGAAGGCCGGGCTGAGCATCACGCTCTTCAAAATGGGATAAAATTCCTCCAGGAAATCCCGCGGAACTTCGAAAGTGAAGATAGAAACCTCTTTATCCACAAACGAAGAATACTGCGCGGCCATGGGGAAAAGTTTATCCTGAATGTCGCTGTAACTCCACTCTTTGGTTCCACCCTGGGTAAGCAGGGAGGCGGTGGTAAAGGTCAGCCCTTCTTTTCCGGCGGGATCGCAGATGGAGCCGTTGCGGAACATCAGCTTGACCACCACCTTGTTGGATTTGGGCAGTTTCAGTTCCACGACTTCCTGCGCAAACAGGGAGCCGATCATCAACGCACTCAACAATAACACCTCCACGGCAAAAATTTGCCATCTTCCGGCAAAAAATTTTGCACTCTCTATTTTACATTTTTCATTTTTCACTTTGCATTTTCCTTCGCGGTTCATCCGGCTAACGTAGTTCGTCATTGTACACCTCCTTGCTCGTCCGCTGAAATGGTTGCAATGGTTAACCCGCCGGGCGTAAAATACTTGCCGGCGCTACGTTTGAGGTCCTCCACGGTTACCTGGTCGTACAATGCGTACAGGCGGTTGATGCTCTCCGGGTCGCCGGTAAGTGAAATATAGTGGCACAGCGAATTGGCGATCTGGGAAGGATTGTCGATGCCCATGGCGAACTGGTATTTCAGGTGCGATTTGGTATTCGCCAGCACTTTTTCATCCACCCCCGCGGTTTTCACCTGCTCCAGGGTTTTGACGATCTCGTCTTTCACGTACTGCATGTCCTCATTGTTGATCAGCGAGGCCTGGATGGAAAACAAATTCGGGTCCCGGGAATCGAACGCCCCGCCGCCGATGAAGCGGGCTTTTTGTTCTTCGATGACCAGCTTCTTATAAAGCGGCGAGGTTTCCCCGAACAGGATGGTAGCTAAAATATCCAGCGCCGGCATGTCGATTTCCCGGTCGTTGAAGGCCGGGCCTTTGTAATACAGTCCCAGGTAGGGGGGAATCTGGCCGTTTTGCAGGTGCACGAAACGGGTTTCGCTTTGCTGCGGCTCCCGGGGAACCTCCGCGCTATAGTCCCCCTTTTTCCAGGCGCCGAAATATTGCCCTGCCAGGGCGTTCACCCGCTCCGGGGTTACATCGCCCACCACCACCACGGTGCAGTATTCCGGGCGGTAGTAGCGCTGGAAGAATTTCAAAGAGTACTCATACTGGTTGGGCATATCCAGAATGTCCTCTAAGAACCCCATGGTGGTGTGCTTGTAGGTGTGCACGTCGAAAGCGGTGTTTTGCAGCATCTCTTGCAGCTTGGCGTAGGGATTGGCGGTGTGGTTGGTGTATTCCCCTTTCACCGCCCCGGCTTCGGTCTTGAAATCGTGTTCGGAGTAGTTGAGGTTTTGAAAGCGGTCGGATTCCAGTTCGAACATCAATTCCAATTTCTCGGCGTTGCCGGTCATGTGATAGACGGTGCGGTCCAGCGAGGTGTTGGCGTTGGCCGCTGCACCGATGGATTTCAGTACTTCGTTGTACTTCTCCTTGGAGTACTTTTCGGTGCCGCGGAACATCATGTGCTCGAAAAAGTGGGCGAATCCGGTCACCCCTTTTTCCACCTCGTTGCGCGACCCGGTGCGCACCACGATGTAAAACGCCGCCAGTCCGGGGCTGTCGTAGGGCACGGTGACCACGTTCAGGCCGTTGGGCAGGCGGTTCTGGTGGATCGGGTAGGGCAGAATCTTGCCGCTCTCGCCGAATCCCGCGGCGCTCGCCAGGAGCAGGGAAACTAAAGGCAGGCATAACAAGCGTTTCATGGCTCTCCTCTGATTTAGTTTGTATGAATAGACCTCAAAGGTTTTAGAAACCTCCGAGGTCTGAGGGCTTATGAAAGAGGTCTCACTAAAGGCAGGCTAATATAAGCATTTCGATGGGAAAAGATTCGGGAAATTTAAAAAGTTGGCGCGAGACCAGGGGCGGTCTAATGTGTTTTTGAAGAGCCTCGCACCTTGCGCCTTGACTCCCACCGCGTAACAACTTACATTTCCGGGCGTATAAGAGCGTTGGCTGCTCGATCTTAAACGGTACTGGCTGTAAAGGAAACCCGGAATGGCGTTTTTCGACAAACACCCCCAATTATTCCGTATTTTTTTCCTGCTCCTGGGCACGGTGTTGCTGGCGTTTGCAGCCATCAGCATTTACCGTTACGCCAGCTCCCTTACCGATGAAAATATTTTCCGCACCTCCCCCAGCAATCTTTACGTGAGCAAAGATATTCCCGGGAAAAGATTGGATTTCAGCGAGAACAAGCCCGATACGGCCGAGCGTTTTGTTTCCGGCGATTCCGTGAAAATCCATGACCTGGTGCTGGCGGTCAACAACAAACTGTTCGACACCGGCGAAGAAATTCAGCAGTATTTGAATAAATTCGAGGAAGACCGGGAAATCGAATTGGCGGTGTTCCGCCCCCATGCGGCGCGCGAATTTACCTACCTGGTGCGCAGCCGGGATATTCCGGATAGCGCTTTTCGCGCCATTCGCTCCTCGGTGTTCGTGTTGGACGTCACCCCCAACGGCGCTTCCGACCGCGCCGGGTTGAAGGTGGGGGATTTGATCATCCGCATCAACGGGCAGCCTTTTAAGGATGCCCAGGAAGCCGACCGTATCCTGCGCTTCGCCAAAATCGGCCTTTCCATCGCCTACGAGGTGCTTCGCGCCGGCCAGATCCTCACCCTGCAAGTCACCCTGGCGAAAGTGGGGATCCGAACGTCGATCCTGGTGCTGATTTTGTGCGGGTTGTTATACATGGGAACCGGTATTTTCGTGGCCCTTCGCCGGCCCCGTTTTCAGGCCGCCCGGTTGATCGGGTTCACTTTTCTGTTCATCGGCTTTTTTATGGCCGCGTTTATGCGCCGCGACCTGGAGCCGGATACCTTCAGCCTTGCCCGCGACTTTCTGCTGATATTCTGCATTCTATTCACCATTCCCCTGATGTTGCACCTGGGACACTATTTTCCCATCGAACGCCCGGAATTGCTCAGCCGGAAATGGATTCGTTTCGGCGCTTATTTTATGACGCTCCTCTTTACCGGATTAAGCTGGTTTGGGGAAGAGCGTTTCTTCTTCATCGGCGTGGTAGTTTTACTCCTCTATGCCGCGGCGGTAAACCTCATATTTTACCGCAAATGCTCCAAAGAGTATAAAACCCTCAACCGGGCAATCCGCTATGCCTCGGCGCTGGTCGGGGCCGTCGTGGCGTTTTTTCTCATTCTGGTCTTTCTCTCGGACCCCAACGCCCGGCTGGGGTGGGCATTAAACGCCGGGTATATCGGAATTCCCCTGGCGCTCATCCCCATGGCCTATTTGTACACCATCGGCCATTATCGCCTGCTCGATCTGGACATCCGGGTGCGCCGCAATATTCAATACAACATCATCACCTTTGCCTGGGGAATCGCCATGCTGGTGGTGCTGTTCAAGGCGCTTTTTGTCCTCCCGGCATTGCGGTTCGATCTGCCGAACATCCAATTCAAACAGGCTTTTATCGAAATACTGGATACCCCCATGGAAGCAGCCGAGCGGGCCATGATGGAAAAAGGGGTGGTGATTTTGTTGGGTATCGGGATCACCGTGGGGTTGTGGAAGATCCGCCGCGCCGGGCAGAACCTGATCGACCGCCTGTTCGACCGCGGGGAATACGACTATCGCCGCGCCGCCGGGGAGTTGGCGGAAGTGATGTCCGCGCAGTTTACCATGGCCGGCCTGGCGGAGGGAATCGTGCAAAAATTAGCCGGTTTGATGTTCGTGAAGCAGGTGGGGATTATCTTTTTCCGCGACGAAAAAGCCTTATGTTGCAGCCGAATGCACGGCGCCCCGCCGGACCGTTGGGAAACATTCTGCGCTTCGATCAATCGAAAAGTGATCGACCTTATCCAGAAAAACCGCGCCGATTTCCGGTTTACGGCGGAGTACCTCCCTGATGAAACCCGCGGGCATTTCCTGCAGCAGGGATTCCGCCATATCATCGCCATTCGCTCCAAGGAAAAGTTAGTGGGCGTGCTGTTGATCGGGGAGAAGCGTTCCGAAACCCCCTTCCACAAAGAGGACCTCGCTTTTCTCTCCGCGGTGGCCCGGCAGGCTTCCGTGGCCATCGAAAATGCGTTCCTCTACGAAGAGCTGGCGGAGCAGCAGCGCCTGAAACACGAGCTGGATATCGCCCGGCGGATTCAGTTGGGATCCCTGCCGCAGCGCACCCCCACGGTGGAGGGATTAGACATCGCCGGCATCTCCATTCCCGCCCAGGAAGTGGGGGGAGATTATTTCGACTACCTCAACGGAACCGCCGACGAGTTGACCGTGATCGTGGGCGACGTGAGCGGCAAGGGCACTTCCGCGGCGCTGTACATGTCCAAGGTGCAGGGAATCATGCGCTCCCTGCACGATTTCGGGCTCTCCCCGCGGGATTTGTTCATTCGCGCCAATCAAATCCTGTTCAACGATCTGGAAAAAACCTCCTTTTTTACCGCGGTGGGCGCTTCGTTCCAGTCCCGGCAACGGAATTTGATCTTAGCCCGCGCCGGGCACTCCCCGGTGTTTCATTACCAGGCCGAAACCGGGCAGGTGCGGGTGATTATCCCCAAAGGGATCGGGCTGGGGTTGGCGGAGTCGCACAAATTTGCCGCAGAGCTTAGCGAAGAGATAATCGGCTACCAACCGGGGGACGTGTTCCTGTTCATTACCGACGGCATTACCGAGGCGCACAGCACCAGGGGAGAGGAGTTCGGGGAAGAGAACATTTTGAAAATCCTCCAAAACCAGAACGGCGCCAGCGCCAAGCGCATCCGCGACTCGATCATCGCTTCCGTCAACCACTTCACCGAGAACGCCCGCCAGCACGACGATTTGACCGTGGTGGTGGTGAAGGCGGTGTAAGCGGCGGCTGCAAGGTGAGCAAAATTAAAAAATCAACCTGTTGACAAGCGTACCTTTCCATATTATATTTGCACGCTTTTTGATCGCGGGGTGGAGCAGTCTGGTAGCTCGTCGGGCTCATAACCCGAAGGTCGCAGGTTCAAATCCTGCCCCCGCTACTACGAAGTGGCAGTTGGCAGCGGCAGTAGCAATCAATAGGGATTGCCACTGTTACTGAAAACTGCCACTTGTTATCTAATACACGTTAAGCTTTAGCGTCAGAAAGACGGCGGCATAGCTCAGTTGGTCAGAGCAGCGGAATCATAATCCGCGTGTCCGGGGTTCGAATCCCTGTGCCGCCACTCCTTTTTTTCCGGGGGTTATGAAGAATTCCCTCAAATATGCCTTCCTTGAGTTCGTCAATCGCCATCAATTGATTCTTCCGGGGCAAAAAGTGCTGACGGCGGTCAGCGGCGGGGTAGATTCGCTGGTGCTGCTGCACTTGCTGCAAGTCTGGCAACCCTATTTCAACCTGGCCATCGGGGTAGGGCATTTTAACCACCGCCTGCGCGGGAAAGCCGCGGACACGGACGAGCGGTTCGTGCGCTCCATCTGCGAACGCGCGGGAATTCCCTTCTTCGGCGGCCGCGGCGACGTGAAATCATACGCCCGGCAGCACAAATTTTCGATAGAAGAAGCCGCCCGCAAGCTGCGCGAAGCATTCCTGGAAAATTGCCGCCGGGAGCAGGGCTACGACGCCGTCGCCACCGGGCATAACCTTAACGACCAGGCCGAAACCCTGCTGATGCGCTTGCTCGCGGGGGCCGGGCCGGAAGGGCTGGCGGGCATTCGCCTGCGCCGGGAAGGATTTATCCGCCCCCTGCTGTTTGCCGAACGCGCACAGATCGAAGCCTACGCCGCCGCCCACCACATCGAATTCCGGGAAGACCGCTCCAACCGCGACGTGCGCATCCGGCGAAATAAAGTTCGCCATAAGCTGATCCCCTATCTGCAAAGGGAATTTCACCTGACCGATTTGAAACCGTTTCTGAATTTGGCCTTAACCATGCAGGAGTGGCTTCCCCAATTATACCGGGAGGTAGAGCGGTTGTGGAAAGGAGCCGTGGAAGTGGAATCCGAAAATAAAATTCGGCTTGGAATAACTGCCTACACAGGGTATTTTTCACAGATTCAAATCAGGATACTGGAGCGTATCCTGGCGCAGTTGGCGGGAGCGGAGAGGCGGCTGACGTTCAACCAGTTCGCCGATTTTTCCGGGTGGATCCGGGAAGGAAAAGAAAGCAGCCGCTTTATGCTTCCCGGGGACATCGCCGCCGCCCGGGCGGAAGGCCAACTGGTCTTTGAACCGGCGGCGAATTTTAAAAAAATCGAGGTGCAGCAGGATATTTTCCCCGATGATAGCTATGAGAACCGGGAATTAGGAATTCTCCTGCTCGCCAGCCTGGGAGAGAAGAAGGGGGTTCGATTGGGGAAACACCCCGGGGTAGAATACCTGGATGCGGATCGCTTGAAATTCCCCTTGCGCTTGCGCAACTGGCGCCCGGGGGACCGTTTTCAGCCGCTGGGGATGGCGCATCCCAAAAAATTAAGCGATTTTTTAACCGATGAAGCGGCGCTGTTCCTGCCCCGGGAGCGGATGTTGGTGTTAGAGCACCACGGCGAGATCGTCTGGGTGGTGGGAAGCCGCATCAGCGAAAAATACAAGATCACTGAATCAACCGGGAAAGTTTTAAAACTGGAAGTTAAAAAGCTATGAAACCGACCGATTATGTGCAGATCGACAACCTGAAATTCAAGGTGCTGCTATCGGAAGAGCAAATTCAGAAAAGGGTGCGGGAATTGGGCGAGCAGATCTCCCGGGATTTCGAGGGCGCGGTGCCGATAATGGTGGGAGTGTTGAACGGCGGAGTGCTGTTCCTGGCGGACCTGATCCGCAGTCTTTCCATCGACTGCGAGATGGATTTCATCAAAATTTCCAGCTATGGTAACCAGCGGGTTTCTTCCGGGGAAATTACCATGATCAAGGATTTCAGCGCCGATTTGCACGGCCGCCACGTCATCGTCATCGAAGACATCGTCGATTCCGGCCTCTCCGTACAGTATTTGCAGCGCCGCATCCGCAATATGAAACCGGCCTCTTTGAAAATTGTATCATTACTGGTGAAAAAAGAAGCCTTCAAAGCCGACGTGAAAATAGACTACCTCGGCTTCGAAATCGAGAATAAATTTGTGATCGGCTACGGGCTGGATTACAAGCAGTTGAAACGCAACGTGAACGCCATTTATCAACTGGTGGAATAGTTAATTTATGAGCGGCTTTGTAATCTGTATTAATAACGATAGTAATCCGGCAAGCCTGATATTGGACAAAGTTTACCGCACACTGCCGGATCCAGAGGCGGAAGCGCACAACATGCTGCGTATCATAGATGAGGACCGCTCAGAGCCTGATGGTTATCTCTATCCAGCCTCCATGTTTGCGCCGGTGGATTTGCCGGAGGAAGCAGTGCTGGCGTTGACGGCGGAGGGTGGATGAATGCGACGGGAGCCTCGCCTGCACGGAACGATGTTTTGTTTCGAGCATGGTCTGGCAATCCTGTTAGCAGCGGGTATTCGATTCGAATAAACCTAATAGATTGGTGACAAAAGCATGAAAGAAAACCCCAACGACATGTTCAAAGGCAAACGTCCGCCGAACGGGCCCAATAAAAATAACCGCGATGATTTCCAGTGGAAAAAAGGCTCCCGGTCGGTGCTGTTCTGGGTGATCTTTTTTTTGAGCATTGCATTTTTGGCGTTGATGTTCCGCGGCCAGAACCAGGAGGAGAATGAAGTCGATTATGCAACTTACCTGGGCTTGCTGCAGAACAACCAGATCGAAAAAGCGGAGATCGTGGTCAAAAGCGACCGCGCCTACGAGTTTATCGGCTATTTGAAAAGCGAAGCGACTACCGACGGAAAAGCGCCCAAAGCGACCCGTTTTAAAACCACCCTGCCCTACCTTACCCCGGAAATGGTCGCCGAATGGCAGCAAAAAAACATCGAGGTCAAGTTCGTGGAATTGTCCACCGACTGGCTGGACTATTTCGGCACCGTGCTGCCCTGGATTTTGATCATCGGCATCTGGATTTTCTTCTTCCGGCGCATCCAGGGAGGCGGCGCGGGCAAAAATATCTTCTCTTTCGGAAAAAGCCGCGCCCGTATGTTCATGGAGAGCGAAACCCGGGTCACCTTCGACGACGTGGCCGGCTGCGAAGAAGCCAAAGAGGAGTTGAAAGAGATCATCGAATTCCTGAAAAATCCCTCCAAATTCAGCAAATTGGGCGGGAAAATTCCCAAGGGCGCTTTGCTGTTAGGCCCCCCGGGAACCGGCAAAACCCTGCTGGCGCGGGCGGTAGCCGGGGAGGCGGGAGTGCCCTTTTTCTCCATGAGCGGGGCGGATTTCGTGGAAATGTTCGTGGGCGTGGGGGCCAGCCGGGTGCGCGACCTCTTCGAGCAGGGGCGCAAAAATGCTCCCTGCATCATTTTCATCGATGAAATGGACGCGGTGGGGCGCCAGCGCGGCGCCGGCCTTGGCGGCGGCCACGACGAGCGGGAACAGACCCTCAACGCGCTGTTAGTGGAGATGGACGGCTTCGATACCCAGGAAGGGGTGATCATCCTCGCCGCCACCAACCGCCCGGACGTGCTGGATTCCGCTCTGCTGCGCCCGGGGCGCTTCGACCGCCAGATCGTGGTGGATCGCCCGGACGTACGGGGACGGGAAGGCATTCTGCGGGTTCACACCAAAAAAATCCCCCTCTCTGAAGACGTGGATCTCCACGTGATCGCCAAAGGAACCCCCGGCCTGGCCGGGGCGGAACTGGCCAACCTGGTGAACGAAGCGGCCCTGTTTGCCGCCCGCTATAACCAGGATAAGGTCACCATGGAGAATTTCGAGACCGCCAAGGACAAAATCATGATGGGACTGGAGCGCAAGAGCCTGATCATGAGCGAGGAGGAGCGCAAGAGCACCGCCTACCACGAAGCCGGCCATGCCCTGATCGCCAAGCTGATCCCCGGCGCGGACCCGGTTCATAAAGTGACCATCATTCCGCGCGGGCGGGCGTTAGGTGTCACCCACTTCCTGCCCATCGATGAGAACCATACCTATTCCAACGATTATCTGCGCATTCGCCTGTGCACCCTGATGGGCGGGCGGGTGGCGGAAAAGCTGATCTTCAGCCACTTTACTACCGGCGCGGGCAACGATATCGAGCGCGCCACGGAACTGGCCCGCAAAATGGTTACCGAGTGGGGGATGAGCGATAAGTTAGGCCCGCTGGCCTACGGCAAAAAGGACGAGGAAATTTTCCTGGGGCGGGAAATTGCCACTCACCGGGATTACAGCGAAAAAACCGCCCAGGAGATCGACGAGGAAATCCAGCGGGTGGTGCGCGACGCGGAAGCCAAAACCGAAAAATTGCTCGCCCAGAACATCGACAAGCTTCACGCCCTGGCGGCTGCCCTGTTGGAGCGGGAAATCCTCGACGGGGAAGAGATCGACCTGATTTTAGACGGGAAACCGCTGCCCCGCCCCGGGGGCCGGCGCTATGCCACCTTCAAGCCTAAAGGCGGCGGCAACGGAAAAACGGCGGAGCAAACCGCGGAAAAACCGGCTCCGAAGAAACCCCGCGCCTCCACTGCGGCGGGAAAATCGGCCTCGAAAGTTCAAAACAGCAATCCTGAGGCCGGCCCGGAAGGAAAGCCGGAAGAGAAATAGGGGCATCCCGACAAAAACGCTTCCTTTTTGGCAGAAAAAGGCTCCCCTTATGGAGCCTTTTTTCTTTTCCGGCCAATTCTTGTTAATGCTTGAATGCCGCCTGGAAAAATATTAAACTTCCCCCCGAATTCACGGCAGAGAAGGGCATATCGCAGTAAAGAAATTCCCTTCATTTCCCGATAACACAAACGGGCGGGTTATGGACCATAAAAAAATAGCGCGCGGAGTGCGGCTGATCTTAGAAGGCATCGGCGAGGATCCCCGGCGCCCGGGGCTGCAAGAGACCCCGGCGCGGGTGGCGAAGATGTGCGAGGAAATCTTCGAAGGAACCGGCAAAGACCCCGCCCTCCCGGCCGGTTTTGCGGAAGAATTCGGCGGGGACGGCCTGATCGCGCTCAAAGACATCGAATTTTACTCCGTGTGCGAGCACCATTTGCTCCCCTTTTTCGGGAAGGTGAGCATCTGGTATCTGCCCCGCAATAACCGCATGGCCGGGTTTTCGGATTTTTCCCGCATCGTGGACACCTGCGCGCGGCGGCTGCAATTGCAAGAACGGCTCACCGCCCAGGTTGCGGACGCGATCATGCAGGCGCTGCAGCCGGCCGGGGTGCGGGTGGTGGTGGAAGCCACCCAGCTCTGCGCCTCCATGCGCGGGCGCCACAAAAAAGGCCTGCGCACCGTCACCGAAGCGCTGCGCGGGGAGTTGCCCATAGAACGGATTCGCGACCTATGAAAGAAGCCTATCATTTTCTCTCCGGGAACGTGCCCGGGGGGATCGGTTTATACGCGCTGGTGGTGGCTGCGGTGTTTCTCACCCTGTTCGCCATCTCTCGCCGGAATACCCTTTTCACCCCCCGGCATTTCAAAATCTGGTTTGCCGCCGCCTGGGGCATTATCACCGCGGGATACCTGTTTTTGTGGGCTACGGATCCCCCGCCGCACCTGCTCTCCCGCTATTCCACCCTGTTTTACGCCAGCGATGAAGCGGATCGCTGGCTGGCCTGCTATTTCCGGGATGAAGTTTCCGCGAACCTCGAACCCTTCCGCAGCGCCAACGACTATTTATATCTCCAGCGTTGGAATTACCTCGCCGGGGCGGATTGCGCCCAACCGCCCCTGGATCGCTGCGAGGATATTTTCCGCAAACTGCCGCTGGAAAAAGCTGCGGTGGGGGAAATCCGGCGGCAGAACGGGCAATATCTTCTCTCCCTCTCGCGGCGCGATTTTCGCAGCGGGCAGGCCATGCCGCTCGGCGAGGTCGCATTTTCCCCCGATGCGCCCGGGGAAGCCCTCCCTCGGGCGCTCTCCCTGCTGCGCGGCGATTTCCCCCTGGCCGGAAGGGGCGACCGCGCCGGCCTGCCGGATAAAAATTTAGTGCTGGCAAAAGACGCTTTCTACCGCGGCGATTACGAAACCGGGCTGGAACGCTGCCGCCGGGCGCTGCAAGACCACCCGGAAAATGAAGAGATCCGGCAATGGTACTATTACCTGCGGGTTCGCCAGGCCCGGCAACTGAAGCTGAACACGCCGCCGGAAGCTTCTTCCGGAGCGGAACCGCCCCCCTGGAAGGCGATGGCCTTGGAAGCGCGGGCATACCTGGTGCAGCGATTCAAAGAAAACTATGAAGCGGGCATCGACGACCCCATGCTCAGCAATATGGTCGCGGAGAGCTTCATCATCGATGAATTGTACGGGGACGCGGAAGAATTTTTGAAGATCGCTTTTTTCGAGAATCCCTTCGACATCGAAGTGCTGGAAAATTGGACCCTGCTGCACAATTCCCGTTACAAAGAGATGCCCTTCAAATCCGAAGAGGCGTTGTTGGAACGTATTTTAGATATTTGCCCCCTCAACACCTCCGCGTTGACCCGCTACGTGGAAAGATTGCTCGCCCACGTGCCGGTGAAGGGGGTTCCGGCGGCGAAAATCCGCGAGCGAATCGACCGCGCCCTGGCCTTCAACCCCGCCTCCGCGGAAGCGTTGATCCTGTCGGGGAGTTATTACACCACCACTTTTCAATTTCAAGAGGCGCTGGAGGCGTTTTTCAAAGCCGATTCCCTGCAACCGGGGCGCGCGATCATCCAATATAACCTCGGGGTAACCTACTTTAAGCTGAAAGATCTCGATAACGCGGAACGCTATTTCGGCAGGGCCATCGAGATATCCGATTACCCGGACGCCCACCTCTACTTAGGGGTGATCTACCAGGAGCGCGGCGAGTACGAAAAAGCCCTGGAGCGCTTCCGCTACCGGGTCGCCCGCAAACAGGGGGATGACGACTATTACGCCGTGCAGGCCATGAAGGGAATCCGGGAGTGCCTGGAGGCGCTGAAGATTCCCCTTCCGCAGTGAAGCCGGGGCGGCGGCGAGAACCGGAGTGCAAAACTTCAGTTTTGCAGTCTTTTTAACCTTAGCGGTGCAAAACTGAAGTTTTGCACTCCAAAAGGCGGGATGCCCTCCCAAAACCGGGAAATTTTATCATGCTCCGTTATCTTAGCGGGTTGAACCGGCAAGACGCGGTTCAGGAATTGCGATACTTAGGAATGGCGAATCCCGACGAGGGAACCATCGGGCTGCTGCGGGAAAATTTCGCCGTAAAGGCGAGCGGCTATTCCCCGGAAGCGGCGGCGGAGGCGCGCCGGCAACTGCGCGAGGCGCTGGAATCGGTAACCCTGTTTCCGGGGGCGGGACCTTATGCCGGGGATTTCATATTTTGCCTGCCCGGAACGGAGGTCTCCGAACTCTCCCGGCGGATTCGGCGCTTGCCGACCGCAGCGAAGGCCGATTTTCCCTCGGAGCTGCGCGCGCTGTTAGAAAACCTCTCTCGCCGGGAGTGGAACTACCGCAGCGGCGGTCGCGTTCTCTCCCTCAACCGCCCGCTGGTAATGGGAATTCTGAACGTTACCCCGGATTCCTTCAGCGACGGCGGAAAATTTTTGGCTCCCGAAACCGCCTGCCGCCACGCCGAGGCGATGTTGGAAGCGGGGGCGGACATCATCGACGTGGGGGGAGAATCCACCCGCCCCGGCTCCGACCCGGTCTCCCTAAAAGAGGAGTGGGCGCGGGTGGAGCCGGCCATTCGCTGCCTGGCGAAACATGAGCGGGCAATTATTTCCATCGATACGTACAAGAGCGAGATCGCCCGCCGGGCTTTGCAGGAAGGAGCGCATATTATCAACGACATCAGCGCCATGATGTTTGATGCCCAAATGGCGGAAACGGCGGCGGAGTTTCAGGCTCCCGTGGCGTTAATGCACATCCAGGGAATGCCCAAAACCATGCAGGCCAACCCGGTTTATGGCAATTTAATGGAGGAAATTGCCGCCTGGCTGGGGCAGCGCTGCCGCTTTGCCGCGCAGCAGGGGGTAACGCAGTTGATCATCGACCCCGGCATCGGTTTCGGAAAGCGGCTGAATGACAATTACGAATTGCTGCGCCGCCTGGGAGAGCTGCGCTCCCTGGGATACCCGATCCTGTTAGGCGCTTCCCGCAAATCCTTCATCGGCAACCTGCTGAACGCGCCCCCGGAGGCGCGGGCAGCAGGCTCCCTTGCCGCCGCGTTGTACGGGGTCGCGCAGGGGGCAAGCATCCTGCGGGTTCACGACGTGGCGGAAACGCAGCAGGCCCTGGCGGTGCAGGAGGCGATCCGGGAGCGGAAAGCGTGAAACGTAATGCGTAACAAAAACGGAATACAGGGCGAATGCGTATTGCGCAATATAAACGGAATACCTTTCGACCCTTCGGAGACTCAGGGCAAAGCAAGCTCAGGGTAAACTCTTTTACGCATTACCCCGGCTAGCCGGGGCATTACGAATTACGCATTACGAGTTACGTTTTACGCCCCACGCATTCGGAGAAAGTATCTAATGCTATGAAGTGCATGACCGATAATTCCGTCAACCGGCAGGGGAGATATGAGCATTAAGATCGGGTTTTTGACCCTAACGATTCTGGATCTGTTAGATATTGCCTTAGTCTGGTTCGTATTTTACAAAGGTTACAAGTTTTTCCGCGGCAGCATGGCCGCGCGTATGATGTTAGGGTTGTTGATCATTTTACTGTTCTCCATCATTGCGGATTTCGTCAACCTGGCCGGGGTTTCGGAGCTGTTGTCGATCCTCCGGCCGGTGTGGGTGATCGCCATCGTGATCATTTTTCAGCCGGAATTCCGCCGCTTACTGCTCTACCTGGGCCAGAACCCGGTGATCCAGAAGCTGGTGCGGGTTCCCACCCCCCAGTTTATCGAAGAGGTGGTCAGCGCGGTATCGGAGCTGGCGAAAAAGAATTTCGGGGCGCTGATCGTGCTGCTCCGTGACACCGGGATTCGCAGCGTGGTGGAAACCGGGGTGAAGCTTCAGGCGAATGTGAACAAGTTATTGCTGCTCTCGATTTTCAATCCCCGTTCCCCGCTGCACGACGGGGCGGTGGTCATCCAGGGCGACGTGGTGCTGGCCGCCACCTGCCAACTGCCGCTTACCCAGAATCCCGCGCTGGATCCCACCTTAGGGATGCGCCATCGCGCCGCCCTGGGGCTGTCGGAGCAAACCGACGCCCTGGTGCTGATCGTCAGCGAAGAAACCGGCACTATCTCCCTGGCGGAAAACGGCAGCCTGATCCGGGGATTGAGCGAGGAGGGGCTGGCAAAGCGGCTCGGCGAGGCATTCTCCCCCCGGGCGCCCAAGCGGCGCACCCTGGCCGATTTTCTCAATTTGGGAGAGTGAAAAGTGAAGAGTGAGAAGTGAAAAATGAAAAGTGTGCAGAGTGAAACGCTATGCGCTATGCACCATGCGCTATGCGCCCCGTTTTCTGCAAACCTTCTGTGAAGAAAGGATGAATTGAGAGTGGATTTGAAATTTCCGCTAACAGCGATAGTGATAACGCTGCTGCTGGCCGCCCCGGCGCTTTCCCAGGTTTCTGCGAGCGCCAGGCCGTATTATACCGTGGAATCCCAAACCTCCCGGGCGATGGTAGTCTCCTTTGATTTCGGCCAATTGAGCATCCGGGAAGCGGGGGACGCCTCTCCCTCTGCCAAAATTTTTGAAATTCCGGGATTATCCAGCAACTATGAAAACGGGCGGCCTTTGCTGCCGGTGCTGGCCCTGCCCCTTACCCTTCCGGAAGGGCGGGTAAGCGCCGCGATCCGGGTGGAGAAAACCGAAACCTACCCCGGGTATTATCCTCTCCTCTTCAACGACCGTCCTAACAATCCCGAGGTCGAGCAGGCCCGCGCAGGCGAATTCCGCCGGGCGGCTGCGGCAGAAGCGCGGGCGTTCCGCTCTTTATACCCGGAGCAGATTTTCGAGCTGGAGAACCTGGGTCTGTTCCGGGATTATCAATTAAGCGCCCTGCGGGTGTACCCGGTGCAGGCGACCGGCAGCGGGGTTACGTTTTACCGAAAATTCACCGTTACCCTTTCCTTTTCCGATTCGGCCCCGCCCGCGGAAGCGGTTCCTTTTTCCGAAGCGGAATTGCTGAAGAAATTCGTGGCCAACAAGGAGCAAATCAGCCTGATTTCTCCCCAGACCGCGCAGAGTTCTGCAAATTACGGCGCGGCCTCCTCCCCCGTATTCTCGCCGGGCAGCACCGATACCCGGGTGAAAATCATCGTCGATCAGAAGGGGATTTACCAGGTTACCGGCCGGGATTTGCAGGACGCCCGGGTCGATATTTCCGCCATCGATCCCGCCGCTTTTCGCCTCAGCAACAAGGGCAGGGATGTGGCCTTTTTCCTTACCGGCGGCCAGGATAATTCCTTCGACCCGGATGATTACTTAGAATTCTGGGGAGAGCGCAACGAGAAGACCTTCCTGGCGCAGTATCCGGACCAGTACGCCGATCCCTTCTCCGATGAAAACGTGTACTGGTTAGATTGGGGCGGCAGCGGGGGGCTGCGCATGGTGGAAGAAAACGGCAGTTTGATCACTACCACCCAGGTCAACCCCTCCCTTTTCTATTCCGCCACCGTGCACGTGGAGGAGGATCGGCAATTCATGCGCTTAGGCGAAGGCAGCCCGGAGCAGCTTTCCTACCAACGGGATCTCTGGTTTTTCGACGCCGGGGTAAAAGCGGTCGGCAAAAAAGAGTACCCCTTTCAACTGCTCTACCCTTATGAACCCTCCTTCCGCCCGGTATATGTCACGGTCATGTTCTCCGGCCTCTCCTTCGGCTATCACGATGTGATGGTGTGGCTGAACAACGGTTTTGTAGGCGCTTCGCCGCCCAATTCCTGGTACAGCCAGGACACCGCCCGGATCAGCAACCGCAGCAATTCCAGCCTGCGCCCCGGCGATTTGCAGCACGGGGAGAACGTGCTGGAAGTGCAGCTTCCCTCCCTCTCCAGCAGCTCCACGGACATCGTGCTATTGAACTGGTTCGAGGTTACTTACGACCGTTACTACCGGGCGCATCACAACGAGATCGAATTTACCCGCCCGGCCCTGGTGCTCTACCCCGGCACCGATCTTTTCCAGTTCGATATTGACAATTTCCGCCGCCCGGACGTGGAGATTTATAAAAAGGGAATCAGCAAGATCGTCAACTTCCGCATCGACGTGGAGACCATCAACGATACCAATTTATACAAGATTTCCTTCCAGGATAACGTTCCCTCCGGCGACATCGAATATGTCGCCCTGACCCCGGATCGCAAAAAAAAGCCCCTGCGCATCGAAAAGGATCTCCCATTCGATCCCGAAGCGCCCTTCCGCACCTTGAAAGATGCCAGTAATGCCGCGGAATACGTCATCATCACCCATAGCCGCTTTTATGAAAACGGCCTGGAATTGCGCGATTACCGCCGCGGGCAGGGGGTGGCCACGGAATTGATCGACGTGCAGGACGTTTACGACGAATTCAACTACGGCATCAAATCCCCCCTGGCGATCCAGGAATTTCTGCGCTACGCATTTTTCAACTGGCAGCGCACCCCGCGCCTGAAGTACGTGCTGCTGTTAGGGGACGCCAATTCCAATTACAAAAGCAAATCTGCGACGGCGATGGACTTTGTGCCCACCTTTTTCTACCAGACCCAGGAGTTCGGGGCCGCGGCCACGGATTATCCTTATGCCCTGATCTCCGGCAACGATGAAATTCCGGACCTCTTCGTGGGGCGCATCCCGGTGAACACCAATAACGAAGTAAACATCAGCGTCGCCAAAATCAAAGAGTTCGAGCAAACCGCCCCGGTGAACGCCTGGCGCAACCGCGCCCTGTTCATCGCCGGCAAGGATGACGGCACTTACGAGCTGCAAAATCCCGCCAACCCGGCCTTCCGCACTCAGAATACCCGGATTATCGAAGCCATTTTGCCCCGGTATATTTCCGGCAACCGGCTCAATTCCGTGAAAGATCCCAATCTTCCTTTCGATCCTAATTTCGGCTCCTCCAGCGACCTGCGGGATTATTTCGACGAGGGGATGTTCTGGGTCAATTTTATGGGGCACGGGGGCGGCGGCATCTGGGCGGATGAAGGATTAATGCAATTGCCGGACGTGGACCGCCTGAACAACAAGGGAATGTATCCCTTTGTTACCAGCATGACCTGCTTTACCGGGGGATTCGAGAACCCCGCCCGCCCGGGGCTGGCCGAGAAGCTGCTCCTGGCCCCCGATAAAGGCGCAATCGGGGTGTTAGGTTCTTCCGGTTTGGGATATTTGCACAATGATTTTTCCATGCTCTGGTACATCGGGCAGTTTTTATTCGACCGTTCGATGTCCGTCGGCGAAATGACCACCATCGGGCGCATTCTCTATTGGAACAGCCAGGGGCGATACGGAAACGTTCCCGGCCAGTCCACCCCGGGATTCGAGGGGGTAAAGCGCGAGATGGTCTATCAATACAACCTGCTCGGCGATCCTTATTTGAAATTACACTACGCCCCCTCCGCTTTGGGCGTGGAACCGCATACCGTTACCCCGCAGCGCGGCGATACCCTGCAAGTTGCCATATCCACGCCGTTGTTTGCCGCGGACGGCTACCTGGAACTGGCCGACGGCAAATTCAACCTGGTGGATCGCATTCCCCTGTTCGGGGTTTCCCAGAACGCCGTGGCGCCGGTGATAATTCCCCAGTCTTTCCCGGACGGCACCGGGTTGATCCGGGTATATCTTTCTGACGGGAGCCAGGACGGCAGCGGGCAGGCGGCCATCGGGGTGAATTACGCGGCGCTCAGCTCCGTGGAAATTCAGCCCCCCGATCCCCGGGTGGACGATACCGTGTATGTAAACCTGCGGGTGCAGGACGTGCATGGCATCCGCCGGGTATATCTCTTCCGCGATGCCGGCCTCGATACCATTTTTGCCGTGCGGGACCTGGCGGACACTACCCGCTTTACTGCCAAAATGAAACCGACCTTTCAAGTGCAAACCGTGCCCTATGAAGTGCACGTGGAGAACCGGGTGGGCAATATCAGCATTTTCCGCGGCCTCAGCTACGTGGTCACGGATACCCGCCCGGATATTGCCCTGGTTCCCGGCTCCTTGCAGTTTACCGGCCAGAAAAAAGCGCAGGTGAAAGTGGGCGTCACCAATGTTGCCGGGGCGGGAGAGGATGACCGGGTAAAAGTGAACGTGTTTTTGGCGGAAGAGCAGCGCAACGGCCAGGTCGGATCCTTCTTTGCTTCCGGCGCGGTGGCGCTCAGCTCCAACGACAGCGCCTCGGTACACATCGATTTTCCCCTCAGCCTGAACCGCCCGGAATTCCGGCTCTATGCCTATGCGGAAGTGGATTCCGCGGAGGACGTGGCGGATTTCAAGCCGGAAAACAACTCCCTGCGCCAGCTTTTGACGCCTACCATCTTCAACGTCACCCCGGCCGGCTCCGATACCATCACCGCGGGGGCGTACCGGGTCTATTTCCCGCCCGGCAGCGTCAGCGACTCCAGCGCGGTGAGGCTGGAACTGCAAACGTTTGCCAAACCGCAGGATCAAATCGGCCTGCTGCCGGTCTCCACCCTGGCGCAGGGAGAATATCACGCCCTGTCGGTCAGCCTGCTCAACCCCGCGGTCACCCAGAACGCGCCCTTTCAACTGGTGGCGTCTCTCGATCCGGCATTGGTAGATACCTCGCAATACCCGGTCGAAGAAATTACCCTGTATGAAAAAGTGAATTCCAGCCAGCCCTGGACCTCCACCCTGTTCGCCGGGGATGCCACAAATCTGCGGTTGGAAGCCTATCTGCAGAAAAATGGCGTTTACGCTCCCTTCATCAGCACGGACGCCAACGCTCCCCGCATCGAGCTGACCGTGGACGGCCGCCCGGTGCTGCAAAGTGGGTTGGTGTCTCCCAAACCCTCCCTGTACGTGATTGTGCAGGATGAAAGCGGCATCAATCTGCAAAAGGACAAGATCAGCATTACCCTAAACGGCGCGGCGCTGCCGGAAGACAAGGTGCTCATTCCCGATTCGGTGCAGAAGAATAACGTTTTAGGGATTACTGCCAATCCGGAGTTGGGACAGGGGCGGCATCGCCTGAGCGTGGGGGTGCAGGACGTCAACGGAAACTCTACCCAGAAGGAATTCGAACTGGTGGTCAACGAGGATTTCGATATTATCGTGTACGGGAATTACCCCAATCCCTTCGATAAGCAGACCATCTTCGCTTACTTCGTGAATTTGAACGACGATTTAGATGAATTCGAGATTCGCATTTACACCGTCAGCGGGCGCTTGATCCGCCGCATCGACTCGGACATCAATAACGGCATCAACGATCCCGACGGCGGGGCGAAGCGCAAGGGTTATAACGAGCTGATCTGGGATGGCCGCGACCAGGAAGGGAACGAGGTGGCTAACGGGGTGTATTTTGCGCAGATCCGGGGAACCTACCAGGGCGAGACGAAAGAGAAAATTCTGAAAGTAGCCCGCTTGCGGTAAGAATATGTGTTCGGGTGTTATGGTGTTCTGGCACCTCTTACTAAAACACTAAAACACTCGGACACCAAACGTTTCACAAATCAAAATCCGTTTGATGGTACGATGAATATGATACTGAAAACGATATTTCGACAAATTGTAATTCCGATGTTGTTGCTGTCTTTTGCCGTGCAGGCCCAGGGAGGGCGCTACGCCGGGGCGTTTTTGGAATTAGGCATCGGGGCGCGGGGAATGGCCATGGGGGAAGCTTATGTGGCGGTAGCCAACGACGGCTCGGCCTTTTACTGGAACCCCGCCGGCGCTTCCACCATGATCCGTTCGGAAGTATCGGGCATGTACGCTTCCCTTTTCAAGGGGCTGGTGCGGCATTTTCACGTCGGTTTTTCCCGGCCGCTGTACGGCGGCGCGGCGGTTTCGATCAACTGGATTCGCCTGACCGTACCGGATATTCCCCTGTACGACTCCGCGCTGCTCTCCAATCCGAATTCTTCCTACGATACCCGGGTGGCGGAAGCGGGCGACGATCCCTACGGTTTTTGGACTCAATACGCCCTCACCGCGGCCCCGCTGGATTTTTCCGACAACAACGAAGACGCGCTTTTCTTTACCCTGGCCAAATCGCTTAAATTCGATCTTGATTTCGGCTGGCAGTATTTTGTGATACCCATTACCATCCCGGTAGGGTTTAACGTTAAATTGATTCGACAATCCCTGTTTGAGAACAAAGGCTCCGGCATCGGTTTTGACGCCGGGGGGATGATCAAATTCGGGATCGACGATTTGCTCGATGACAGCCGGTTGGGAAAATTCAGCTTTGGAGTGGCATTGAAAGATATTGCGAATACCAAAATTACCTGGAATACCGACTCCCGGCACGCCGATGAGATCAAACGGAGTTGGAACCTGGGATTTGCCTACCTTCAGCCCATCACCAGGATCAGCGGGCAATTGTTGCTGGCCTATTCATTTCGAACAAAATATGAAACTATTCATAATTTTGGTTTAGAATACTTATATTATAACCGCCTGGCGATACGCTTCGGTTTATCGGACCAAAAATTTACCGCCGGGATCGGTTTGCACGTCTCGCTATTCCAAATTGATTATGCCTTTCGCAGCCACGAATTGGGCGGGACGCACCGGATCAATACCGCTATTCAGCTATAATTAATTGCCAATTGCCAATTAGCAATTGCCAATTGGCAATTACAGGCCAAGAATCTGATAAAAACGTTTATGAAAAAGCTCTATCTTTTCGCGAGTGCAGTCGTCATTTTAAGCATTCTATTGTCCCTGGGATGCAAAGAAAGCAATACCAACAACACCCCGCCCCCGCCTAAAGTAGTTCTGGCGCCAAAATCAGCCGATAGCATGGCGGTGGAAACCGGTATTGACGCGGAGGATCCCCCCACTAATCCAGATCCTCTCAAAAATGGCATTTTAATCCAATGGTACCCGGTAAGCCACGACGGTTTGCGCGCCTATGACGTGTACCGCCGGATGGACGATAGCACCGGTAATTTTCAAAAAATTGCCGAGGTAATCCAGCCTTTTGGAACCAGGGATACGGTTTATATCGACACCACCGCCGGTTTAGATACCACCTACTTGTATTATGTGCGAGCACGCGATGAAGACGGGCAGGAAGGCGAGCGTTCCCGGATAGATTATTACACCCTGTGGCCCAAACCGACTTTGAACGCCCCGACCAACGGTCAGGAGTTTGCCGGTATTTTTGATTGGTCTTTTGGGGATCTCGTTCCCCAACACTTTATCTTCCGCCTGGAATGGGGAATCGGAAATCAGTACTTCCCCTATCATACCGGAATTTATGAACTCATCGGGAGTGTAGAGCCCCGGCAGACTCGGACTTTGGCGGAATTAGTGCCCGATACCCTCCGCCCCCTGCCCGCAGGGCGACAATATCGCTGGCGCATCGACAAGTACGATATTAATAATAATCATAGAGGATCGGAGTCGTCCTGGGAAGTATTTTTAGTGCAATGATTTTAGGAGCCGGGAAGTTCTCTTTTTTTTGCTAAACTTCATAATTGTATAGCCGATAACAAAATTGACCCAAATCGGCGTTGAATAAAATTGAAGTTTAGCGGATGCTGAATAAGGATATTTAAGCTGACGAATAAACGGATTTGGCAATGGCGACGGTTAAGGCAGGCATCATTCATTTAGCGGAAAGAACGAGAAGGTGGAGATGAAATTCAGGGTTGTGGTCTTTTTTTTATTCGTCAGCATCGGTTCATTGACACTATCGGCAGCAGGGCAAGATTCTCCCCAGCAATTACAGATCCAGACCAGCGACCGCCCGGCGCAGTATATTTTAGGAGGCGGAGACGTTCTCCTGATCACGGTGAATTTATGGGGGCACGTGTTGAAGCCGGGCATTTACAGCGTTCCCAGCTCCTTTGGGATCATCGACCTGCTCTCCTCTGCCGGTGGGCCTTTGAAAACTGCGCGCTTGAACGACGTGCGGCTCATTCGCAAGAATCAGGAAGTGATCACCGTGAATATCGAACAATTCATCAAGACCGGCAACCAGGATTTGCTGGTACCCTTGCAGCCCGGCGACATCATCATCGTTTCCGGCAGCATTTCCGATATTTTCGTTCAGGTGGTGCAGGTAATGGCAAACGTGGCGATCATATTAAATGTTATTATATTAGCTAACCGTTTATGATAAATTATTTTGGAAAAATTTATGGAAATGGATAATTTATACCGAAACTTGTTTAAAACATGCGGGAGGTCGCCCATGTCTAAAGGTTTCTTATTTCTGGTAGTGCTGTTTTTTCTCCCGGCAATTCTGTTTGCCCAGGGTTACGGAAGTAAAAGCATGTTGCACGTGCAAACCGCTTCCACCCTGAAACCCCAGCGGTTGGATTTCCGCTCCAATATGCGTTTTTGGACCAAAGTAGGGGACTTTTTAGGGCAAAATAAGCCAGCCGACTTTGACGCCGTGAACTACTGGGTGGTACAATCGAATGCTTTGATGAGTTACGGCATTGCGGAACACTTCGACGCCACCTTTATGGCGGAAGTGTACCAGGACGTTCACAGCGGCGATGAAGCGAACGTGCCGGGGGATTTATACCTCGATCTCAAAGCCGGGTCATTCGAGCTTTCCAATAACCGCTTGAATGTCGGCGGCCAGTTCTCCATGCGCTTTCCCACCGGGAAATACCACAATTATCCCTTCGAGCCTTACAGCGCCGGTTCCCTGGAGTTCGGGATGTTCGGATTGTTCTCCTATTATAACGATCCTTTTTTGCCCCACCGGGATTTCAGCTTCCATGCCAACCTGGGCTGGTATTACCACAATGACGCCGGCCAGGTGCTGATCGAGGGAGATCCCTCTATAAACAAGGCGGAACAGAAGTCCCAGAGCAACGCCTCCGCTTTGCGCTACGGATTGGGGTTTGTCTATCCTACCGAGATGTTCGACCTCAACCTGGAAATGTGGGGAAATGCCTTCCTACAGGAGCCGGATACCTTTGCCTACAGCCGGGAAAACTATATTTACATGACCCCCTCGATCCGCTTCAGGCCGAAATGGTGGGTCAGCTTCGACCTGGGGATGGATATCCGCTTATCCAGTGACAGCAACACCACTGCCGACCAGATCACCTTCACCGGCGAGGGAGCTTTGAATTTGCCCAATTATCCCGGCTGGAGAATGTTCCTGGGAATGAATTTTGTGATCACGCCCGGGCAGGATCGCCTCAAAGGCGGGGTGGGCGACCAGGGCGACGTGCGCAATAAAGTCGATTTCTACGAAAAATTGCTGCGAGAGCGCGAAAGAACCCGCTCCATCGAAGAGGAACTGCGCCGCCTGAAACGGGAGCGCGAACAAGCGGAAAAAGAGCTGGAAGAATTACGCCAACTGTTAGAAGAGGAAGGAAAATAAATCCTAACACCTTTCATGTTTAACTAAAAAATCCCTCGCTTGCGGAGGGATTTTTTTTTCTATAGGGGGTCGATGGTATGGATGAAGATAAAATTGTCCGGTTGCTCAAAGATGTAAAGCGTGAGGCGCTTGCCATCTATTCAAATTTCCGCGTCGGCGCGGTGCTGGTTTCGGAAGACGACCGCTTGATTTCCGGTTTTAATATCGAGAGCAGCTCTTACGGGCTTACCATTTGCGCGGAACGGGTGGCGCTGTTCAAGGCGCTTACGGAAGGCGCCAGGCGGTTCAAAAAAATTTATATCATGGCCGATGGAACCGAGCCTTGCCCCCCTTGCGGCGCCTGCCGCCAGGTGTTGATGGACTTCGCCCCGGACATCGAAGTAGTCATGCTCTCCGAAGACGGGAAAAGAAAAGCGTTCCCCTTGCGAGATTTGCTGCCCCACGCTTTCAATAATGAAAACCTGCGGTTTTGAAAGGCGTGAAAAGCATTCGGAATTTTATTTTTTTGTTTGACAATCTGCAATTTTATGCTTTATTAAGCGCGAAATTCCTGCCCGCGGCAGGCCCGGGGGCAGGCTTGAATGAGCGCGTATCAATTTCCGGATGAAAACACAACAGGCAAAGGTTTTATACATGGCTAAAAAGGTTCGCACGGCGATTACCCCGACTCGAGACGAAAATTACCCGGAATGGTACCAACAGGTCATCCGCGCGGCGGATCTGGCGGAAAATTCCCCGGTGCGCGGCTGCATGGTCATCAAACCCTGGGGCTACAGCCTGTGGGAAAACATGCAGCAGGCTTTGGACCGGATGTTCAAAGATACCGGGCATCAAAACGCCTACTTTCCGCTGTTCATTCCCATGAGTTTTTTGCAAAAAGAAGCTCAACACGTGGAGGGTTTTGCCAAAGAGTGCGCGGTGGTCACCCATCACCGCCTGGAAGCGGATGAAACCGGAACGCTGAAGCCCGCTGCGCCCTTAGAAGAACCGCTGGTGATACGCCCGACCTCCGAGACGATCATCGGGGAGATGTTCTCAAAATGGATTCAATCTTACCGCGATTTGCCGCTGCTGATCAACCAGTGGGCTAACGTGGTGCGCTGGGAAATGCGCACCCGCCTGTTCCTGCGCACCACCGAATTTCTCTGGCAGGAAGGGCACACCGTCCACGCCACCGCGGAAGAAGCGCAGGAAGAAACCCTGCGGATGCTCGACGTTTACGCCGACTTTGCAGAAAACTACATGGCCACGCCGGTGATCAAAGGAGAGAAAACCGAGTCCGAGCGCTTCCCCGGGGCGGTGCGCACTTATTGCATCGAAGCAATGATGCAGGATCGCAAGGCGCTGCAAAGCGGAACCTCCCACTTCCTGGGGCAGAATTTTGCCCGCGCCTCCAACATCAAATTCTTAGACGCCGAAGGAAAAGAGCAATACGCTTATACCACCTCCTGGGGAGTTTCCACCCGGCTGATCGGGGCGCTGCTCATGGTGCACTCCGACGACGACGGTTTCGTCGTTCCGCCCCGCCTTGCCCCGGCCCAGGCGGTCATTTTACCGATCATCCACGATGAGGAATCCCGCGGCGAGATCATGGCGTATTGCCGGCGCCTGAAAAACGAACTCCAGGCCATTTCCTACAGCGGCGGCCGCCTGACCGTGGAATTAGACGCCCGCGACGCCCGGGGCGGCGATAAATTCTGGTACTGGGTGAAGAAAGGGGTTCCGCTGCGCATCGAAGTCGGCAAGCGCGAATTAGACGCCGGCATGGTTTCCGTGGGGCGGCGCGACGGCGACCATCGCGAGCGAAAGACCCTTGCACACAATGAATTTGTCGCCACGATTGTCGATCAATTGGAAGATATTCAGAAAAACCTTTATCAACGGGCGCTGCAATACCGGGATCGGCATATCGTGCGGATCGACGACCGGGAAGAATTTTATAAATTTTTCACCCCGGAGAACCCGGAGCAGCCGGAAATTCACGGCGGTTTCTCCTTTTCACACTGGAACGGCAGCTCCGCGGTGGAAGAAAAACTCCGCGAAGACCTGGGCGTCACCATTCGCTGCATTCCTCTTGCAAAGGATGAAGAAGCGGGGCGCTGCGTGATTACCGGCGAACCCAGCAAAGGGCGAGTCATATTCGCCAAAGCGTATTAATGGAGTGCAAAACTTTAGTTTTGCATTATTTCAACTAACAAAGGAAATCCTGATGTACGGCCAACCCGGATTTGGTTCTATCAGCCCGGCAATCAAGAATCTGCTGCTCACCAATATTGCGATTTTCTTGATCCAGTCGTTAATCGCCCCCAACCTGGACAACGTTCTTTCCTGGTTGTTGCCCCCGGGCTACCAGCCGGGCGCGAATACCAGCGCGTTCGATCTTATCTTTGGTTTGATCCCTTCCCTGGTGGTGACCAAGTTTTACATCTGGCAATTAGTGTCGTACATGTTCCTGCATGGCGGTTTTTGGCACATCTTGCTCAATATGTTCATTCTGTGGATGTTTGGCAGCGAGTTAGAGCATACCTGGGGAACCCGGGAATTCGTTCGCTATTATTTCCTGACCGGAATCATCGCGGGCTTTTCCATTTTGATCTGGAATCTGATTATGGGTATCGATCCGCTTACCATCGGCGCTTCCGGGGCTGTTTTTGGCATCCTGGCCGCTTATGCGCTGTTTTTTCCGGATCGCTACGTGTACGTGTATTTCCTTTTCCCGGTGAAAGTAAAGTATTTTGTGGTATTTATCGGCATTTTAGAATTCTGGGCGCTCCCCTCACAGGACAATGTTTCCCACATTGCCCACTTAGGGGGAATGATCGCCGGCTTCTTCTATTTAAGGCATCGCTACCGCCATTGGGGAATTGGCCGGAATTTTTTCAAGGATTTTTTTAAAAAAAAAGATCGCTGGTAAGCTCTCCTCCTTCTAAAGAGAAAGAGGCGAATCAACCCGGGGAGGAGAAAGAATCTTACGCCCGGGTGCTGGATGAGCTTCTGGATAAAATCAATCGCAAAGGGTATGACAGCCTGACCGCGCAGGAAAAGGAACTGCTCAAGAAAGTCTCCGAATACCTGGATCATCTTTCCGGTGGGAAGGGTCGAGAGTCTTAGACCTCAGAGGTTTTTCCCGAAGGGATGGTTTATCCCTTTGGGGCTTTGCCACAAAACTTTGAGGTCTTGATGGTATAAATCAAACAGCCCGGCAAAGTTGCTTTGCCGGGCTGCTGCGTTATTGGCAATTTGGGGAAACCGGATCAACCGGAATCTTTCACGTCGATGTTTTTGCCCACCTCGTAAAATCCCAACTCGTTTTTATTCTTCATCTTGATCTTGATGACCGAATTTTCCCCGTAGCGCCCGCGCAGGATTTCATCGGCCAGGGGGTCTTCGATGTGCTTCTGGATGGCGCGCTTCAAGGGCCGGGCGCCCAACACGTCGTCGAAGCCGGTGGAGACGATGAACTCTTTGGCGCCGTCGGTCAATTCCAGGGAAATGCTGTGCTCTAACAGCCGGGCGGCCATTTCATCTACCAACAACTCTACAATCTTGAAAATGTCTTTCTTCAACAATTTGTGGAAGAAGATCATCTCGTCTAAGCGGTTCAAAAATTCCGGGTTGAACATCCGCTTCATTTCGACTTCGATCTTCTGCTTCATCACCTCGTGTTCCGCGTCTTCCTTCCCCTGGGTGAAGCCCATGGAGACGTTCTTCTTGATCTCCCGGGTGCCCACGTTGCTGGTGAGGATCAGGATGGTGTTGCGAAAATCCACCTTGCGGCCTAAGCTGTCGGTCAATTGCCCTTCGTCCAACACTTGCAGCAGAATGTTGAACACGTCCGGGTGCGCTTTTTCGATCTCGTCGAACAGGATCACCGAATAGGGGTGGCGGCGAACTTTCTCGGTGAGCTGCCCGCCCTCTTCGTAGCCCACGTAGCCCGGGGGAGAGCCGACCAGGCGGGAGACGGAGAATTTTTCCATGTATTCGGACATGTCGATGCGGATCAGGGCGTCTTTGCGCTCGAACAGGTACTCCGCCAGCATTTTGGCCAGGTGGGTTTTGCCCACCCCGGTCGGCCCCAGGAACATGAACGAGCCGATGGGGCGATTGGGATCTTTCAATCCCGCCCGGGTGCGGCGAATCGCCCGGGTAATGGTCTCCACCGCGCGGTCCTGCCCGATCACCTTGCCCTTGAGGTGGTCTTCCATGTGCAGCAATTTGTTCGATTCGCTCTGCGCCACCCGCTGCACCGGGATGCCGGTCATCATGGAAACCACTTCGGCGATGTCGTCTTCCGACACCGTGGCGACGTGGCTTTCCTCTTCCCGCTCCCATTTATTGCGCTCGTAAGCCAGTTCTTCCTGGAGGCGGCGCTCCACGTCGCGCAGCTTGGCGGCGCGCTCGAAATCCTGCTGCTTGGCGTACTGCTCTTTTTCCTGGCGGATTTTTTCGATGCGCTGCTCCAGTTCCAGGATCGCCTTGGGCACCACGATGCTGGAAATGTGCACCCGCGAGCCGGTTTCATCCAACACGTCGATGGCTTTATCGGGGAAAAATTTGTCGGTGATGTAGCGTTCGCAGAGGCGAACCGTGCCTAAGAGGGCTTCGTCGGTATATTTGACCCGGTGGTGGTCTTCGTACTTGGTTTTGATGAAGCGCAGGATTTCTAAGGTCTCTTCCGGGGTGGTGGGTTCGATCATTACTTTCTGGAAACGGCGTTCCAGGGCCCCGTCTTTTTCGATATACATGCGGTATTCATCCAGCGTGGTGGCCCCGATACACTGCAGCTCCCCGCGCGCCAGCGCCGGTTTGAACATGTTGGAAGCGTCTAAGGAGCCGGAGGCCCCGCCGGCGCCCACGATGGTGTGCAATTCGTCGATGAAAAGGATCACGTTGTCGGATTTTTCCAGCTCGCTCATAATCGCCTTCATGCGCTCCTCGAACTGGCCGCGGTATTTGGTTCCCGCCACGATGCTGCCCATGTCCAGCGCCACGATGCGCTTGTTGTGCAGCACCCGGGGCACTTTTTTGTTGATGATCCGCAGGGCTAACCCTTCCGCCACCGCGGTTTTGCCCACTCCCGGCTCGCCGATCAGCACCGGGTTGTTCTTCTTGCGGCGGCTGAGGATTTGCGCCACCCGTTCGATGATCTGGTCGCGCCCGATAATCGGATCCAGTTTTCCTTGCATGGCCAGTTGGGTAAGGTCCCGGCCAAAATGGTCCAGCGCCGGGGTTTTGACTTTCGGGGATGGTTGCGAAGCGTAAGACATGGATGGCTTTCCCTCTAATATATTTTTCAACTCATTGAACACCACGTTGTAATCGATGTTGAAGCTCATCAGCACCTGCGCCGCCAGGCCCTCTTTTTCTTTCAGCAGGGAGAGCAGCAAATGCTCTGTGCCGATAATATCGGATTTGAAATTTTTCGCTTCCAGGTAGGTGATTTTGAGAACCTTTTCCGCCCGTTTGGAGAGCGGCAGATTCCCTAAGGTCATCATCCCCCCCGCGGGGCCGGAGGCTTCTTCCAGCCGTTGTTTCAGCTTCTCCAAATCCAGGTTCAGGTTCCGCAAAATCTTGACCGCAATGCCTTCGCCCTCTTTCAAAATCCCCAACAGCAAATGCTCGGTGCCGATATAATCGTGCCCCAGGCGCATCGCCTCTTCTTTGGAGAAACGAATGACTTTTTGAACCCGGCTGGTAAAGTTATTTCGTTGCGAGAATCCTAACATGATCAAACATGCCTCATTGGTTCGATAAACTCACCATACGATAGTTCGACAAACTCACTGTGAACATCGCGTCTTTTTTTCCAGATCAATATAACTGATTCACCCCCCCTAATCAAGTCAGATTATCGCAATAAACGGACAAATGTTGAACGGCGAGTTTAGAAAAAATATCCAGACCTCAAAGGTTTTCAAAACCTTTGAGGTCTATAGCCTTCGACCGTATATTATCGCAGCCGTTCGATGAAGGTTGATTACGCTTGAGGAAAAAGGTGAAGTAATTGTAGATAAAACCACCGGCCTGATGTGGCAGTAATCCGGGTCGCAAAATTACATCATTTACTCTGATACGCAGGAATACATCAAAGAATTAAACCGGCAGGGTTTTGCCGGCTACAGCGACTGGCGCCTGCCGACGTTGGAAGAAGCGATATCTTTGATGGAGCGGGAGGAGAAAAACGGCCTGTATATTGACCCGCTGTTTGACAGCAGGCAATGGAGGATTTGGACTGCGGACAAAGAAAGCGCCTCGCGCGCCTGGGTGGTCCTTTTCGACCTCGGTTATTGCAACCGCCGCGATCTCTACCACGGCTACGACGTCTTTGTGCGAGCCGTTCGTTGAGGACAATCATGGATTATTTGCTCATTCCCCGAAGGGGCAGGTGAATCAGTTGGTGATTTTTCTTCCCCCGCGCCAGTAGGGGGCGATTTTTTTTTGGATAATTGAGCATAGACCTCAAAGGTTTCCGAAACCTTTGAGGTCTATTATTGAGAGGTCTTTTGGCCGCGGGAAACTTCGTTCGGAATATAAAATCGTTTGTTTTCCTTCCCCCAAAGGATTAAAATTTCCCAGGAACAGATACGGCCTTAAGCCGTTGAAAGAAGTGCTTCATAATTTAGGAGGATCGGCGATGTCAAAAAAATTATTTATCCTGATGGTTTCAGCCGCCCTGGCGATTTTGCTGAGCGGCTGTTACACCCAACTTGCCCGCAGCACCAGCGACCGGCAGGCCGCCGAAGAAGAGACCTATTACTACGAGGATGAAGACACTGCCTACGCCGAGGAGCCGGAAACGGAATATGGCGAACCGGGGACGGAACAGTACGTGTACCACTACTACGTTTACGGCTATCCTTACGACTTTACCTTTTACTACTGGGACCCCTGGTGGGTCAGCCCGCGCTGGGGATTTTATACCGGCTTCTATTGGGGCTATCCCTACTGGTATTATCCGTACTGGTACTCTCCTTATCCCTACTATGCCTATTACGGCGATCCCTGGGGGTATTGCTATTATGGCTGCGGAGGCTATTACGGGTACGTGTATCCCAAGAACTTCGCACCGCGCAGCTTTGGCCGCCGCTCCGATGCCTCCGGCAGCGGAATGTTAGTGCGCAATAACGGTTTGAAACGCAGCCCCGACCCGGAAAACAGCCGTTGGGGCGTGCAACAAACGGCCACCCGCTCCGGGGCGGGAAACGTTACGGCGAATCAGAGTAGCCGGCGCTCCGGTGTGGCAGTAGATCGCTCCGCCGGGAAAGAGCAGGTGCAAAAAGATACCCCGGCGCGGCGGGAATCGGTCAACCGGGATGCCCCCCAAAAACGCTCCGATGGTAAAAAGGTCGTCCCGCCCTCCCGTTCCGGCAAATCCGGCAGCAAGGGTACTAAAAGCTCCTCCAAGCAGCCCCGGCGCAGCGATTCGCCGTCCTATCGCACGCCCTCTTCCGGCTCTTCTTCCGGATCATCGGGAACCCGCTCCGGTTCTTCCTCTTCTTCCAGGAG
Organism: Calditrichaceae bacterium; assembly: GCA_013360445.1. GTDB lineage: Bacteria > Calditrichota > Calditrichia > RBG-13-44-9 > J075 > JABWBP01. Next base: position 136,730 of record JABWBP010000018.1, read on the forward strand.
CGGCAATAGCGGCGGCAGCAAAAGCTCTGGTTCCTCCGGCGGCGGTAAGCGGCGCTAAGATTTCGCAAACCGGGCTCCGGAAGGATAGAAACTCGAGAGTACTACGAAACTTCAATATGGAAAGGAACTATGAAATCTCTCCGGGGAACTCTTTTGACAGCGGCGACGCTGCTCTTTTCTTGTTTCGCCATGGCGCAGTCTGCGGTTGACGCGGCGCGAATTTTGGACCTGGAAACCGGCTTTGGGGCGCGCGCCCTGGGTATGGGCGGCGCTTACTTAGGGGTGGGGGATGATTACAGCGCGGCATATTGGAACCCGGCCGGCCTGGCATTGATGAAACGCAGTGAATTTTACCTGGAATTCTCCCACTTGCGCTTCACGAATGATGTAACTTACCAGACAGAGCTTACCAGCAGCTCGACTAACGCGACCAAATTCAATGCCATCGGCCTGGTGCTGCCGGTTCCCACCGTGCAGGGCAGCCTGGTGTTTTCGCTGGGCTATCAAAAGGTCAAAGATTTTGATTATATCAACCAGTTCCGGGGAATTTCCGACGCGGATAACGGGTTATCCCTGCCGGTGGATACCACCGGGCAACTGTATGATTTTTTCGGGGAAGACGTTCAACGGGGAGAATCCATTACCGATGAAGGGGGCATGAATCAGTATAACCTCTCCGGGGCGATTGATATTTCGCCGAATATCTCCTTTGGGATGGCCCTCAACTACTGGGCCGGTAAAAGCGAGTACCGCCTGGAATTCAGCCAGGACGACGTTCAAAACAATTTCACGGATTTTCCCGCCGATTTCGACCGCTATCTGGAAACTCGCTCTATAACGGCGGATTACTCCTCGTTTAACGCCGTGTTATCGGGGATGTACCGGCTGGGACGGCTGGCTCGCCTGGGCGTCACGTATGCTACCCCGATGAAATTCAACATCAACGAAACCTATTTTCAGAACTCTTCGCTGGCCTTCGACAACGGGGATTCCTTTGAATTCGAACCCGTTGAAGGCCAATTCGAATACGACGTTCAAATTCCCTTTGAAGTAGGAACCGGCGCGGCAGTGTACCTGGGACCGATTCTGGCTTCGGGGAGTGTTCGCTACCGGGACTGGTCGCAGATGAAATTCAAATCCCCGGATGCTTTTAAATCTGAAAATTCCGAAATCCGCTCCACTTACGGCGAGACGTTAAGATGGAATATAGGGGGAGAATTTTCATTACCGTTATTCGATGCGAAACTGCGAGCCGGATATATGAAAATCCCCAACCCCCTGAAAGACGCGGCGCCGGAAACCGATAGAGAGTTTTATACCCTGGGCGCCGGCATCCTGCTGGATCGTTATCTGCGAGTGGATTTCGCGGCAATGTTAGGAAAATGGCAACGAGAGAGCAACGACGATCTGGCCCCGGAAGTGAGTGCGGAAGATATTTTTTACCGTAAATTCTTACTTACTTTTTCGTACCGCTTTTAGTAATGTCGTTTCTTCATGGCTTTCGAAGGCAGGCGCTTCAAATTCCCTTAAATTCCGAGTATCTTTCGAACGATAATATCCTCCGGTATCCTTCAATATGCTTAGGATGCCGGAGTTTCCTATTCTATTAATTCAAAGCCTGCTTCAGAGGGCTGCAATGCAGATTTGGCGAATTATTTTACAAGTTCTTTTCTTCCTCTTGATGATTTTGCTGATTGGCGGGCAATTATTTTACTTCCAATACCAGCAAATCAAACCGGAACCGCGCGAAAAAGTGCGCATTCCCGGCCTGGCCGCCCCGGTGAACCTCCGGGTCGATGCCGGGGGAGTGGCGCATATTGCTGCCCGGAATGAGCCGGATCTTATCACGGTAATGGGATATTACGTGGCATCTCAACGGCTGTGGGAGATGGATTTGATCCGGCGGGCGGCCCGGGGAAGGTTGTCGGAGGTGTTTGGAGAAGAAACCTTCGAATTCGACATGCTTTTTCGCAACCTGCAGTTCGATAGCCTCTCGGCATACTTGTATCAAAATATATCCCCGGAGTCGAAAGAATGGTTAACCTGGTATAGCCGCGGCGTCAACCACTTCGTTGCGGAATCGAGAGATAACGCTCCCCTGCCGTATCAAATGCGCGGAATTCAGCCGCAGCCCTGGCAGCCGCGAGACATACTGGCGCTGTATCGCTGCATCTCCTGGTTAATGACGGAAAGCTGGGGGAACGACTTTTTCTTTTGGCAGCTCTACCGCCAGTTGCCTCCGGAACTATCCAAAACCCTTTTACCGGAAATCCCTCTTGATGTACCCCCCGCGGAGGAATACGAGGCGGCCATTCAGCACCTGAAAAAAACCCGGGAGGTTGCGACGCGGTTCAAGAGGTGGATGGGAATAGTGCCGGGGGCCCGGCATTCCTGCGCCCGGGCGCTGGACAGCACTCTGGCGCCCTCCGCAAAAGCGCTGTTGGTAACTGAACAACCTTTTGGGCGGCGAATACCCCTGGAATGGATCGAGCTTCATCTTTCATGCCCGGAGTGGGAAGCGGCGGGCTTTTCCCTGCCCGGCATGCCGGGAATCTTTGCCGGCAGGAATCGCCATATCGCCTGGGCATCCACCCCGGCGTTATCGGATGAAACCGATTATTACCTGGAAAGAATCGATCCTGCATCCAAAACCTATTTCCGGGGAAACACAAAATTGCCGCTGAATTTTATCAAACAAAGTATCGGGATTAAAAATCGGGAGAGAGAGGTTACTTTCTTGATCTATGACATTCAGCGTCGCCCGGTTTTAAAGCCTTCCCTGGAAGATATTCAATTCCCCTCCGCCCTCACCCTGGACTGGAGCGGTTGGCACCCCGGTGATGAGGTATCTACGCTCCTGCGGCTGGCCCGGGCGCAAACCTGGGACGATTTTCGCGAGGCGTTATCCTCTTTTAAAGTCCCCGCCCAGTATTTTCTTTTCACGGATTCTCGCGGCCATGCCGGCTGGCAATACGCCGGGGTGCTTACTCAAAAACCGCAAGACAACCGCCCGCCAGGGCGGGAGAGCAATCCCCCCAGGCCGGGCTGGCCAAACGTTCTTCCATTTGAAAAGAACCCCTTTAGCCCGGGCAGCTCCGGGCAGGTTATTGTCTGTTCCGATGTAGAAAACCCCGTGCCCGATCCTTTATCAACAACCGCTGCTGGCGCCAGCTCTCTTCGAACGGCGCAATTCCGGGAGAATGCGGCTGCTAACCAATTTCCGCGAAATGCCGCATTTATCGATTCCGTGCTCTTTGATGATCGAAGTATA
>JABWBP010000018.1:142500-145603 GCA_013360445.1 Calditrichaceae bacterium
GTACCGGAAGGTGCGGCTGGATCACCTCCTTTCTAAGGCGAGTATCTCCTATCCCCCTGTTTCTCACTAGATTTTTTTTCTATAGCCTTTCGGATTCCGGATACAAAATTATATAGTCTGATGCTTCGATCTGCAATCGTAAATTCGAATTCCGAAATGGCGCGGGGCCCGTAGCTCAGGTGGTTAGAGCGCACGCCTGATAAGCGTGAGGTCGGTGGTTCAAGTCCACCCGGGCCCACGGTGGAAATGCAAAATGAAAATTGTAAAAATATATATCGTTCATTTTGCATTTTTAATTTTACATTTTACATTTTTGAGGGGGCTATAGCTCAACTGGGAGAGCGCCGCCCTTGCACGGCGGAGGTTAGCGGTTCGATCCCGCTTAGCTCCACGTAGTTTCGATCTTTGACATCATGAAGAGAATTACCTGTATGGGATATACGGGTAATTTGCTGTGGAAGAAGAAAAGGGTAGTAGGTCAAGCTACTAAGGGCACATGACGGATGCCTGGGCACAGCAGAGCGAAGAAGGACGTGGCAAGCTGCGAAAAGCCGCGGGGAGGTGCAAGCGACCGTAGATCCGCGGATATCCGAATGGGGCAACCCGGCGCTGGTAATGCGGCGTCACCCCGACACTTGTGTTGGGGGGTAAACCCGGGGAAGTGAAACATCTAAGTACCCGGAGGAACAGAAAGAGGAATCGATTCCCCCAGTAGCGGCGAGCGAAGCGGGAAGAGCCTAAACCTGATTGCATGAATAAGGCTGCAACCGTTGTGCAACAGGGGTAGCGGGTAGCTAACGAGGCGAGTTGCAGGTCGCCTGGGGAGTGATAAAGTCGGTTGATAGTCGAACTGTCTTGGAAAAGCAGGCCATAGCGGGTGAAAGCCCCGTAGGCGAAATGAACCGGCCTCCCTGGTTAGCACACCCAAGTACTGCGGGGCACGAGAAACCCTGTGGGAATCCATGCCGACCACGGCATAAGGCTAAATATGCTGTTGTGACCGATAGTGAACCAGTACCGTGAGGGAAAGGTGAAAAGCACCCCGGAAGGGGAGTGAAATAGTACCTGAAATCATGTGCCTACAACCAGTCGGAGTCAGGTTAAGTCTTTCAGAGACGAAGCCGTAGCGAAAGCGAGTCTGAACAGGGCGAAGAAGTTGCCTGCTGCAGACGCGAAGCCGGGTGATCTACCCATGGCCAGGGTGAAGGTTCGGTAACACGAACTGGAGGCCCGAACCCACTGGTGTTGAAAAACCAGGGGATGAGCTGTGGGTGGGGGTGAAAGGCCAATCAAACCCGGAGATAGCTCGTTCTCCCCGAAATAGCTTTAGGGCTAGCCTCGAGTAAAAATGTAACGGAGGTAGAGCACTAATAGGGCTAGGGCCCGCAAGGGTACCACCCCCTGATAAACTCCGAATGCCGTCTACATGTTACTCGGGAGTCAGGCTGTGTGGGATAAGCTTCATAGCCGAGAGGGAAAGAACCCAGACCGCCAGCTAAGGTCTCTAAGTACAGGCTAAGTGAGAAAGGAAGTGGAATGGCCCAGACAACCAGGAGGTTGGCTTAGAAGCAGCCATCCTTTAAAGAGTGCGTAATAGCTCACTGGTCGAGCCATTCTGCGCCGAAAATGGTCGGGACTAAGCCTGTCGCCGAAGCTGCGGCTCCGACACGCAATGTGTCGGGGGGTAGGGGAGCATTCTGCTGACCAGCGAAGGTAAGCTGTGAGGCTTGCTGGAGGAGGCAGAAGAGCGGATGCTGGCATAAGTAGCGATAAATAGAGTGAGAATCTCTATCACCGAAAGTCTAAGGTTTCCTGAGTAAAGTTCGTCTGCTCAGGGTTAGTCGGGACCTAAGGCGAGGCCGAGAGGCGTAGTCGATGGAAAACGGGTTAAATAATCCCGTACCACCATTGCGGGTGTTTGAGCCTGAGGGGTGACGCAGGAGTGAAGGCCATCCAACTGTTGGAATAGTTGGTTTAAGCAGGTAGGCGGGGCTGGCAGGCAAATCCGCCGGCCCACTCAACGCTGAGATGCGAATAGGAGCCCCCCAGGGGCACAAACTGGCCATAATCAAACTGCCAGGAAAAACCTCGCAGGCAAATCCGCAAGGTGCCCGTACCGCAAACCGACACAGGTAGACGGGGAGAGAATCCTCAGGTGCGCGAGTGAGCTCTCGTTAAGGAACTCGGCAAATTAGCCCCGTAACTTCGGGAGAAGGGGTGCCCTTATTAGGTGAAGATCGTTAGCGATTGGAGCCGAACAGGGTTGCAGCGAAGCGGCCCAAGCGACTGTTTACTAAAAACACAGGACTCTGCGAACTCGTAAGAGGAAGTATAGGGTCTGACACCTGCCCGGTGCCGGAAGGTTAAGGGGATCTGTTCGGCGCAAGCCAAAGCAGTGAACCGAAGCCCCGGTAAACGGCGGCCGTAACTATAACGGTCCTAAGGTAGCGAAATTCCTTGTCGGGTAAGTTCCGACCTGCACGAATGGTGTAACGACTTGGGCACTGTCTCAACGAGAGGCTCGGCGAAATTGAGATGTCGGTGAAGACGCCGACTACCCGCCACGGGACGGAAAGACCCCGTGAACCTTTACTATACCCTGATATTGTGTTTTAGCTAACCATGTGTAGGATAGGTGGGAGGCAATGAAGCTGTCACGCCAGTGGCGGCAGAGCCAACCTTGAAATACCACCCTTGTTTAGTTGAGACCCTAACCTGTGGCAGTGAATCCTGCCAGGGGACAGTGTCAGGTGGGTAGTTTGACTGGGGCGGTCGCCTCCTAAAGAGTAACGGAGGCTCCCAAAGGTTCCCTCAGCACGGTCGGTAATCGTGCGTAGAGCGTAAAGGCAGAAGGGAGCTTGACTGCGAGACCGACAAGTCGAGCAGGTGCGAAAGCAGGGCTTAGTGATCCGGCGGTTCCGAGTGGAAGGGCCGTCGCTCAAAGGATAAAAGGTACTCCGGGGATAACAGGCTGATCTGAGCCAAGAGTTCACATCGACGCTCAGGTTTGGCACCTCGATGTCGGCTCATCGCATCCTGGGGCTGGAGAAGGTCCCAAGGGTTTGGCTGTTCGCCAATTAAAGCGGTACGTGAGCTGGGTTTA
>JABWBP010000110.1 GCA_013360445.1 Calditrichaceae bacterium
TCGCCTGAAATTCCTCCTGATCTTCACAAAAATCAGCACTGTTTTCTTTGCGTCTTAGCGTCTTTGCGGTTAAAAATCCCTAAGGTTAACGGGAATGCGCTCAGCCGGGATCCCTTCAAGAAAAGCAGCCGCCAGGGCACTAAGACACGAAGAACATGAAGAAATTATTATGAAAATCAACGGAAATTTCTGTAAGCTTTAGATTCGGAAGAGAAGCGGTCGGATGGGTGTTGGCGATGAGTTGGCTCGGTTTGAGGATCGTCCTTCAATTTCAACCTCGCGTCACGACCGGGGGAGGCGTGTGGAGCGGAGGATTCCGAGGTTTTTTTCAAGCCGGTTGCCGGTGGTATATGGGTAGAAATATTTGATCTCCTTTGAAAAACCTGCCGCAAAGCATCGAGCAGTTTCTGGAATTTTGATGTTTTCATGGGTATCCCCGCGGTTTATTATTGTTACATTGGCTGCGAAGAATATAATCAAACCCACATAAAATCTCAACAAAATTAAATTTGGCTTTCGCTGCCGCACGGCCATTTTCAGCCAAATGATCATCGATCTCCCGGCGCTTCCATAAAAATAATTCTGCAATAATACCGGCAGAACGGTATGGACTCTCAAGATAAAATTGTCTTGATTTATTTCTGCCGGTTTTTTTATGATTGAACAGCCCGTAAAGAGCAGCGCATGAAGTTCCGCGGCTTTGTGGGAACGGCCGCCTACCAGGGGCAGATCAAACCCCTGCTTCCCTTGATCATGCTGGGCCAGTATCTGCACATCGGCAATAAAACCAGTTTTGGCATGGGAAAGTATGAAATACAGGGGAAGGCTATATTCGATTCCACAACTAAGGAGTTTTTCGGATGACTACGGCAAAACTTTTCAAGAGCGGTAAAAGCCAGGCGGTTCGCCTGCCCCGGGAGTTGCAGTTTCCCGGTGAAGAGGTGTATCTCAAAAAAATCGGAAACGCGGTGCTCCTTTTACCTAAAGAGAACGCCTGGCAAACCCTGATCGACAGTCTGGAACTGTTCAGCAATGATTTTATACTTCAGCGGGAGCAGTTACCCTTGCAACGTCGAGAAGAGGTTTTCGGATGAGATTCTTGTTGGATACCAATTAAAGGAATTCTCCCGAATTCCTGCTTTGCAAGTCGAGAACTGGATTTAAGAACAGGTTTTCAGCACTCAACCCCAACCCATTTCCCCTCTACCTCATAAGTCGAACTGCGTTTATGCCAACCTTATTGATTCTATCCACTACGCTTATCACATCATTGGCGCTTGTTTTCTACTCCACAGGCGTTTGGGCCGAGCGTATCGCCCGCTACCTGAAGCCCTGGCACGTAGCCGCCTTTTGGACCGGCTTCGGGTTCGATGTCTCCGGCACCTGGGCCATGCACAAACTATCCCGGGGACCCTTCAACCTTTGGGAATGGCACACCCTTACCGGCCAGCTTGCCCTGTGGCTCATGTTGGCCATGTCATCTGGCCAATCTTCGAGGCGAGAAGCGGGGGAGAAGAATCTATGCGAAAAAAAATCAGCGCCCCCGGTATCATGCACCCTGCCGGGCGCATGATACCGGAAAAGAGCGCGGAATTCAATCACGTTTCGGGCTTTGTGATCAAGCTCGGAGGAAGAAAATTTTGCTCGCTCAAGTGGTAATTCGGTGGGTTACTCACCGCGCTTTTCTCCATCCGCATTTAATACACCTCCCAATATATGCAAAAAAAATCGTTCCCCCGGTTTCGATGCGCCCGGCCGGGCGCATCGAAACCGGAAAAAGGAACGGAAATTTTTGGTCGAGTTCACCGGCGAAACCCCTATAAATCAATAAGCACGCCGGCATGAAATGGAACTGAAAATCCCCTATTGTTATCCTGATTCCATTGCCACATCATTGCCACATCATTGCCACTTCTTTTCGCATTCCGGTATGACCGGCGCTCTCTTTTTTTTCTACTGCAACAGAGTATTGGAAAAAGAACCGCTTGTAGTTAAATTAATCCCTTTAATAAATGCAAGATAGAGTATTGTCAACAGGAGATAGCTCACAGTAAACCTGCTCTCCCTTTTTGCCACTTAATGAGGAGAAATACACTGCCATGGAAAATCCATCGCACCCGGAAGAAAAAAAAGCCAGGCTACGAAATTCCCCCCTCGCCAAGCTCTCCCCTTCCACCAACCGTTTGAAAGGGAGGCGGATCGAGGACCTGGAACAGGGTTTCATCGACCACCTCGAATTTTCCCTTGCCAAAGACCGTTACTCTGCCACGTCCCGGGATTATTTCAAGGCGGCCTCGCTGATGGCCCGCGACCACTTAGTGGAACGCTGGATTCACACCCAGCAGGCTTATTACCGAAACGATGCCAAACGGGTTTACTACCTCTCTATGGAATTCCTGATGGGCCGCACCCTGGGGAACTCGCTCCTGAACCTGGGAATGTACGAGAACGCCTACCGGGCCATGGACGAGTTGGGGTTCGATCTGGAAGAACTGCGGGAGATCGAGCCGGATGCGGCGTTAGGCAATGGCGGCCTGGGACGGCTGGCAGCCTGTTTCATGGATTCCCTGGCGACCCTGGAACTACCCGCCTACGGCTACGGCATTCGCTACGAATACGGCATTTTCTCGCAAAAAATCGTGGATGGCCAGCAGCTGGAAGCGCCGGATAACTGGCTGCGCTACGGAAATCCCTGGGAAATTCAGCGCCCGGAGTATATTTACCCGGTGAAATTTTTCGGAGAAGTGCGCGAATACCGAGACGAGAAGGGCATCCTGCGCTATGACTGGACGAACACCGATGACGTGATCGCCCTGGCCTATGATACCCCGGTGCCGGGCTTCCGAAACAATACCGTTAATACCCTGCGGCTGTGGAGCGCCCGGGCCGCGGAGGAATTCGACCTGGAATATTTCAACCACGGGGACTATGAAAGGGCGGTGGCGGATCAAATCGATTCCGAAACCATCTCCAAAATTCTCTATCCCCCGGATAATTTTCAGTTGGGAAAAGAGCTGCGCTTGAAGCAGGAATATTTCCTGGTCTCCGCCACCCTGCAAGACATTATCCGGCGCTACAAGAGCACTCACCCGGATTTCAACGCCTTCCCGGGCAAGGTAGCAATCCAATTGAACGATACCCACCCGGCCCTGGCCATCCCGGAGTTAATGCGCCTGTTAGTGGATAACGAAGGGATGGAGTGGGAGCGCGCCTGGGATATTTGCACCGGCGTCTTTGCCTATACCAATCATACCGTCTTACCGGAGGCGTTGGAACGCTGGAATGTGGAAACGATGCAGCGCCTCCTTCCCCGCCATTTGATGATCATTTACGAGATCAATCACCGCTTCCTGGAAGATGTGAAAGAGCGTTTTCCCGCTGACCTGGAACGGCTTCGGCGCATGTCCCTGGTTGAAGAAGACGGGGAAAAACGGGTGCGCATGGCCAACCTGGCGATTGTGGGCAGCCATTCCGTGAACGGGGTGGCGGAGTTGCACACCGAAATCCTGAAACGGGAAATTTTCAGCGATTTTCATAATATCTGGCCGGAAAAATTCAATAACAAGACCAACGGCATCACCCCGCGGCGCTGGCTGATGCTCTGCAACTGGGAGCTGGCGAGCCTGATCTCCCAACGCATTGGGGAGGGATGGCGCACCGACCTGTACGAGTTGAAGAAACTGATTCCCCTGGCCGATGACCCGGTTTTTCAACAGGAGTGGCGGCAGGTGAAGCAGAACAACAAGGAGCGGCTGGCGCGTTATATCCGGGAACAATGTGGGGTGGAGGTGAATCCGCAATCCATCTTTGACTGCCAGGTGAAACGTTTTCACGAATATAAACGCCAATTGATGAACCTGTTGTATGTCATCACCCTGTACAACCGCATCAAGGCGAATACACAGCAAAACCTGACGCCCCGAACGGTCATCTTCGCCGGAAAATCCGCCCCCGGTTACGCCATGGCCAAACGCATCATTCACCTGATCAACCTGGCGGCGGAAGTAATCAATCGCGACCCGGAGGTGCGCGATCTTCTGAAGGTGGTCTTTCTGCCGGATTATTCGGTTACCCTGGCGCAGAAGATCATCCCGGCCGCTGACCTCTCCGAACAAATCTCCACCGCGGGCATGGAGGCCTCCGGCACCGGCAACATGAAATTCGCCCTGAACGGGGCGCTAACCATCGGAACTTTAGACGGGGCCAATATCGAAATCATGGAAGAAGTGGGTAAAGAGAACATCTTCATTTTCGGCCTCACCGCCGAAGAGGCGCGGCGATTGCGCCAATCCGGGTATGATCCGTATCAATATTATAATAATAACCCGGAGTTGAAGCAGGCCCTGGACATGATCAGCCGGGGCTATTTTTCACCCGCGGACCCCACCCTGTTTCACCCAATTCTCCGCCAGGTACTGGATCATGGGGATGAGTTCATGGTTTTGGTGGATTACGCCGCCTATCTGGAATGCCAGGAAAACGTCAGCGCAGCATTCCGCGACCCCGTTTCCTGGACCCGCAAATCCATTCTGAACGCGGCCAACATGGGCAAGTTTTCCAGCGACCGCACCATCCGGCAGTACGCGGAAGAGATCTGGAAGGTAAAACCGGTGTCGATCAAATTGCCCGGGGTGGGTAATCAGTAATCAGTAGGCAGTAGGCAGTAGGCGGGATAAAATTGGCAATTAGCAATTGGCAATTATTGGGGATTCGAGAGCGAAACCATGCGCGATATTTTTGAAACCATATCTCACTGGGTTTCCGGGAACAAGCCGTTTGCCCTGGCGACGGTGATCCGCACCTGGGGCTCTTCGCCGCGCGGGGTCGGTTCCATGATGGCGGTGAGCGGGGAAAGCGAAGTGGCCGGCTCCGTCAGCGGCGGCTGCATCGAAGGGGCGGTTATCGAAGAAGCCCTGAAGGCGCTGCACAGCGGCGTTCCGCGCCGGCTCAGCTTCGGGGTTTCCGATGAAACCGCCTGGTCGATGGGGTTGAGCTGCGGGGGGAAAATCGAGGTGTTCGTTGAAAAACACCTGGCTTTTACCGGGGAGGCCATGGAGCGGCGCATCTGGCAATCCCTGGAGCAGGCTCTCCGGCGCAACGATCCGGCCATTTTGCTCACCCATTTAGGCGCGGAAAAATCCCGCCATTTGCTGTTCTTTCCGGATAGCTCGCAGGTCGGCGACTGGGGGGATATGAACCGGGCCGCCGGGGAACAGGCGCTGCAAAACTATCGCGCCCGCCGCAGCGAGGCGCTGCAAATCGAGGCTGAGCCGGTGTTCGTGCAGGTTTTCCCCCGCAAAGACCGCCTGATCGTCATCGGCGCGGGGCATATTTGCATCCCGCTGCTGAAATTTGCCCGGGAGCTGGATTTTGAAACGATCGTGATCGATCCCCGGAAGACCTTCGCGGCGGTGGAACGGTTTCCCGAGCCGCCGGATCAATTACTCTGCTCCTGGCCGGATGAAGTTCTTTCCAGAATCGAGCTGACCGGGGATACCCGGGCGGTGCTGCTGACCCACGATCCGAAAATCGACGATCCCGCCCTGCACATTTTATTGAAAAGCGAAGTCGCCTATGTGGGCGCGCTGGGGAGCCGGAAAACCCATGAAAAACGCTGTAAGCGCCTGGAAGAAGCCGGGTTTTCCGCGGAAATGATTGCGCGGATTCGCGGCCCGGTCGGGCTGGACATCGGCGCCGCCGCTCCCGCGGAAATCGCCCTGAGCATTATGGCGGAGATTGTGCAAATCAAAAACAGGCGCTACAACACTTGAACCCCACGACGCCGCCAGATTCCATGGAGACGATCACCGCCATCATCCTGGCCGCGGGGCGCTCGCAGCGCATGGGGGAGCGCAACAAGCTACTGCTTCCCTTCCGGGGCAAAACCGTGCTGGAAAGCGTGTTGAACACCGTGGTTTTCCTTCCCTTCCGGGAAATTCTGGTCGTAACCGGGCATGATAGCGCGGCAATACAGAAGATTCTGCAAAATTATCCCCTGAAGCGGGTGCACAATCCCGATTTTCGCCGGGGAATGTCAACTTCCCTGAAAAAAGGGCTTTCCGCCGCCGATCCCGGCGCCGCGGGATTCCTGGTTTGCCTGGCGGACATGCCGCTGCTCACCGCGACTCTGTTAGTAGAGTTGTCAAATCGCTTTACCGCCGCGCCCGGGCCGGCAATTGTAGCCCCGGCGTACCGGGGCCGGCGGGGCAACCCGGTCCTCTTTTCCCGCCATTTTTTAAGCGAGATGATGGCGCTGGAAGGCGACCGGGGCGCGCGTTCCGTAATAGACGCCCACCCCGGCGCGGTAATCGAGGTGCAGGTGGAGGATGCGGAAATTTTTGGGGATATTGATACGGAGGGGGACTATCAGCGATTGCTCAGGAGATAACGCCTGCGCTACCCCGAAACGCCACACCAACCCACAAAACTTATAAGATAAAAAACCGTTTGAAATTAATTCTACTTTAAGACTTTGAGGGAAAAGAGAAAAAGTGAAGACTTATCAAGCTCTTGACATCCCCCCTTGCCCCCCTTCAAAGGGGGGGAAATTTAAGCAGCGCACGCCGGAATCCCCCCTTTGAAGGGGGGCAGGGGGGGATGTTCAGGGCTACAGAGGGATCGCAAATGTGAGTCAGTATATCAAGGTCTTAAAGTAGAATTAATAAGATCAATGAATATATGCGACTTCAATACCACGCTTTGCTTTAACTTTAAATACATTCCCTGAACCAATGATATAATCTTCTTTCATTTTATTTTCCTTCGGCTATTTCTTTTGCTCTTTTTAATCGTTGTTTTATAACTTCGATTTCTTCTTTAGAATTTTAACAAGATTAAATCTGAAAAAAATTCCCTTTGAGTGACTGGGAATGACGCCGGATATCAGATGCCGGATCAATACAAATCATCCGGCGCCATCCAACCGCGGCTCGGTATTGCTCCTAACCGGCCAGCGCCCGGATTTCTTCGCGAACCTTCGCAACCAGCGCTTCAACTGCTATAATCATTTTCTCTTTCTGATCGCGCCGTTTGAACTCCACCCCGCCGCCTTGCAGGGAGCGGTCGGAGACGGTAATCCGAAAGGGAATACCGCGCAGATCCGCGTCGTTGAACTTAACTCCCGGGCTGGCGTCGCGGTCATCGAAGAGCACCTCCACCCCGGCCCGGCGCAACTCCCGGTACAATCTCTCCGCCGTCTCGGCGGTCTGCGGCTCTCCCTTCAAGAGCAGCAGGGTTGCCTGGTAAGGCGCCGCGGATATGGGCAGGCGAAGCCCGTAATCATCGTGGTGCGCTTCCGCCAGGCAGGCTAAACATCTTCCCAAATCGATTTTGTAAAAACCCATCACCACCGCGCGGGATTTGCCCTGCTCATCTAAGTACTCCGCTTTGAACGCCGCGCCGGCGCCCGATGCTTGCATACCGGCCACTTCGACGGCGTTTTGCAGCGCCAGGGGACGGCCGCAGCGCCCGCAGGGAGCGTTGTCATAAACCAGGGCAATGTCGCCGACCATATCCGGCTGGTAATCCCGCCCGCAATTGCTGTTGAGGAAGTGGTAACCGGCTTCGTTCGCGCCGGCGACCAGGTTGGCGGAGTTGGCCGCCAAATCATCAGCGATAACCAGGATATTCCCGCGCCGGATGCCAATCGGCGAGGCAAAACCGGGCGCGCAGTCCGCCGCGGCGATTTCTTCCCCCTCCGCCGGACGAAGAGCAGCGGCACCGGTCAGGTAGCGGATGCGGGCTTCGTTCGCTTCCATATCCCCGCGCACCAGCGCCAGCACCAATTTGGCGGGTTCATCGCCGCCAAATTCCGCCCGGTAGAAAACCGCCTTGGCGGTCTGGGGTTTGTCGATGCCCAAAAACTTGCTCAACTCTTCGATGGAGGCGGCGCCGGGAGTGGCTACCTTTTCTAACGGTTTGGGCGAGCCGCTATCCGGCGCTTCTTTGCGGAAGCGGGCGGATTCCCGGAGCGCGGCGTACCCACAGTGCGAGCAAACGGCGATCACCCGGTCGCCGGCGGGGGTAACATACACCAGCGCGTGGGCGGGGCGGCGTTCCAGGTCCTCGCTCTCGCCCTCCGCCGCTTTCAGGGGCAATTCCAGCCGGGCGGCGACGCGGGCAAACGCCTCGCCCAGCAGGGCGTACTGCTTCCGGAAGGAATTCTCATCCCCATCGAAAGAAAACGCTTCCGCCAGAAGGAACTCCCGGGCGAGCAGCAGCCCGCCGCGGGGGCGCTCTTCATCGCAAAAAGCGGGGTTGAACTGGAAAATAAGTTGGGGAAGCTGGCGGTAGGAGCGCAGCACGGAGGCGGCCAGGCGGGCGGCGGCTTCTTCCCGGGAGCCGGGGAGCAGCAACTCCCGCCCCCGGCGGTCGCGGAGGCGCAACAGTTCCTCTCCCCGGGCATTCCCACCGGGGCATAATTCCGCGGGGAGCAGCAGCGGCAGGCTCGCCTCCTGCCCGCCAAGCGCTTCCAACTCTTCCGCAATGATGTTTTGAATTTTTTGCAGCGAGCGCCGTCCCGGGGGCAAAAGTGAAAAACTGCCCGTTCCCAGGAGGCGGAGGTATCCCGCCCGCAGCAACAACTGGTAAGATACGCTGTCCGCTTCTGCCGGGGCAGCGCGGAGGGTTTCGCCGAAGAGTAGAGTGGTTCTCATATCACTACCTGATGTTCGCAGACACCAAAAATCAACCAAAGAGCCACAGAGGGCGCAGAGAAAATCAAGTATTTATCTTGACAATATCATATTAGGTAGAGTGGGGGAGTTCCTGGGTTTATTCGCCCACGAAAAACACAAAAAAACACGAAATGTACAAAGGTGTTTTTTGTATTTCGAGTATTTCGTGGACCCAATAATTCTTGAAATGTGACATTGTCAAGTTATTGAATCTGAAACTGCGCTGAGAAGCAAAAACGCTAAAAAGGCAATTAAGACTCTAGGTTCTCTGTGTCTCGGTGGTAAAATGCGTAACATCAGTCACTGCTTATTCCCGATAATCGGTCGTCTGAACGAGATTTTGCTATTGCAATCGCCTTTGGAGCATTGAATCGAGCATGGTTCTCTCTCAGCGCTCATAGTGGGCGGATTTCAAACTGTCGTAAATGTTTACGTAATTTTCATAGCGTTCCGGAAAGATTTCCCCCTCCTCCACCGCTGCGATTACCGCGCAGCCCGGCTCGTGGATGTGGGTGCAATCGCCGAAGGAGCAGCGGGAAATGTAGCGGGAGAATTCGATAAAATATTCCGGCAGGTCGGCTTTGTAAATCCCCCAGAAGCCTAATTCCCTTATGCCGGGGGTATCCGCCACAAAACCTTCCTTCCCGATGGGGAAAAGCTGCACCGCGGTGGTGGTGTGCAATCCCTTGCGGGTGCGCTCGCTTACCGATTGAATTTTGATGTCCAGATCCGGCCGGATTGCGCAAATGAGGCTGCTCTTCCCTACCCCGGATTGCCCCACCAGGGCAGTCACTTTGTGCGTCAGCCGCCTTTTCAATTGGGCGATGCCTTCCCCGGTGGCCGCGGAAGTGAGAAATACCGGGTATTTCAAGCGGGAATAATACTCCCGGTAGGGTTGGAAATATTCCGGCCGGGCGAGGTCGATCTTGTTGATGCACACCAGCGCCTTCAGGCGGTTCTTTTCCGCAATCACCAGGTAACGGTCTAACAAGCCGGATTTGAACTCGGGTTTGCGGGTGGAGAGGATGATCAAAATTTGATCGATATTGGCGGCAATGATGTGTTCCTGGTAGGCGCGGCTCTCGATGCTGCGGGAAAGCCAGGAGCGGCGGGGCAAAATTTCTTCGATGGCCCCGGCGGCGTCGCTGACCAGGGAGATTTTTACGTCGTCGCCGGCTTTCACGGCGGTGTAATCGTTATCGTCAACGGTCAGTTTTCCCCGGACGGTGCATTCGATCACCCTCTCCCCTACCGCCACGTGGTAGGTTTTCCGGGTAGCTTTCAGAACTTTGCCGGTATGTAATTCCGCTACGCTCATAAAAATCTGCCGGCGCCGGGCTGTTTCATTGCACGCCTCTTCAATAAATCTTGTTATACTGCCCGCCTTTGCGCAGGCCGCCATGAATATCGCACATTTCGGCAGGATGATTTTTCAGTTTGAAAACTTCATTTTTGATCACATTGGGGCAGAAATTGGTGGCGATTTTCCCGCTCTCTTCGCAAATATTCAGAGTGATGATCTCCGGCGGCTGCTGAAAGGGTTCCTCCGGGATTTGCAGGTCTTTGTAAATCAGGTTCATAAATTCCGCCCAAAACGGCAGGGCGGTTTCCGCGCCGGTGCCGGTGCGGCCTAATTTGAGGGTATGGTCGTCAAAACCCACCCAGACGCCCGCGGTCACCCGGGGAGTAAAGCCCACGAACCAGGTATCCGCATAGTCGTTGGTGGTGCCGGTTTTTCCGGCCGCGGGGACGGTAAATCCGAATTTCCAGCGCGCGGAAGCTCCGGTACCGTTATTGATCGCATCTTGCAGCATATTGGTGATAATGTAGGCTGTGGCGCGGTTCAGGGCTTCTTTTCGGAGGTTGGGATGCTCCCAGATCACGTTTCCATAACGGTCTTCGATGCGCAGGATGGAGAGGGGCTCCACCCGGATGCCTTCATTGGCAAACACCCCGAAGGCGCTCACCAAATCCAGCAAGATCACGTCGGAGCTGCCCATGGCTAAGCTGGGATAAGGCTGCAACTGGCTGGAAATGCCCAGTCTTTTGGCGTAATCCGCCACCACCTCGGGGCCGATTTCCAGGATGAGCCGGGAGGCGATCAGGTTCAGGGAGCGGCGCAGCCCTTCCCGCAAGGTGGTGGGGCCGCCGAGAGTTTTATCATAATTTTCGGGGGTCCAGCGGGTTCCGTCGGGATTGTTGAGCACTACCGGCTGGTTCAGCAATTTATCCGCCGGGGTGTAGCCGTTGTCGATTGCCGCGGCGTACACGAAGGGCTTGAAAGTGGAGCCGGGCTGCCGGCGGGCCTGCACCGCCCGGTTGTACTTGGTCTCGTCGAAATCTCTTCCCCCCACCATGGCCAGAATATGGCCGTTGCGGTGGTCGAGCGCCACAAAGGCAATTTGTACCCGGGATTTTTCCGCAAAGACCGAATCGGGGATATGATTTTTCTTCTTCCAGGAAAGTAAATTCTGGGTCTGGCGTTTCTGCAATTCCGGCATCACCTTGCGGATGGCGCTGTCGATGGAGGCCTGGCAGCGGGAATCCAGGGTGGTATAAACATTCAGGCCGTCTTCATACACGTTCACGCCCAGGGAATCCTGCAGGCTGTTCAGTTGCAGGCGCACGTATTCGGTAAAATAGGGCGCGGCGGCGCTGCGGTTCATCCACTCATCGGTGACGATGGGCAACTGCTTCAGGCTGTCGTATTCGGATCTGTTCAAAAAATTGCAGACCACCATGTTGTGCAGCACCACGTCGCGCCGCATCAGGGCGCGCTCGGGATGTTTCAAAGGAGAATATACTGCCGGGCCTTTCAGCAAACCGATCAATAGCGCCCCTTCTTCGGGGGTCAGCTCGCCCACATCTTTATTGAAATAGCGCATCGCCGCGCTCTGAATGCCGTAAGCGCCCAATCCGAACCAGGAAATGTTCATATACATCTCCATAATTTCCTGCTTGGAATACCGGCGCTCGATTTGCAGCGCGGTGAGAATTTCCCGGATTTTGCGGGTAATGCTGCGCTCGAACCCGATCTTTTTGGCGTAAAGATTCCGCGCCACCTGCATGGTAATGGTGCTGAAACCCTGGCGAAAACCGAAACTGGCCAAATTGACCAGCGCCGCCCGGGGCACGCGCTTGAGGTTGATTCCCCAGTGGTCGTAAAAATCCCGGTCTTCCGTGGCCAGCGCCGCCTCGATGATGTAATCGGGCACCTGGTCGTAAGTTACCCAAATACGGCTGTAGGTAAACAGTTCATGGATGACTTTGCCATCCGCGGAATAAATCCGGCTGGCCTGGGCGGGATTGACATTTTCCAACTCGGTAAGGTCCGGCAACCCTCTTACTAAGTAAATGAAGTACCCTGCCGCAGCTAAAACTACCAGCAGCAAGGATATTAAAATGATTCTTTTTTTGAGAAGGGAATACGGAAGGTTAAAGTCCGGCTGTTCGGAATCTTCCGGACCGCTGTTGAAGTGATATTCAGGCATAAGAACCGGAACCTCTTTGGTTAGGGCTTTCGCCCTTTTTATTGTACCACTGAACGCTAATGTGTTTCAATAACTCTGTGCGCTCAGTTGGGTACATTATTTTTTTCTGGCTCCCTGGTGAAAACTTATCGCAAAACCGCGAGCAAATCAAGCTGAAATTGACTGTATTTTCACTACCACCATGGTCATATCATCGTGCTGGGGATAATCTTTTACGAAGGACTTCACATCGGCGCAGACCGCCTCGATAACCTCCCGCGCCGGTTTCTCCTCATTGGCTCGAACAACTTTGAGCAGTCGCTCCTCGCCGTACTCTTCCAGTTTTTTGTTCATCGCCTCGGTAAAGCCGTCGGTGTAAAAGATCAGCAGATCGCCCGGGTTCAATTTCATCTCCTGCTCGTGGATCACCTTCCCGAAAACCTCGCCCTCTTCCAGCCCCAGGGCAATTCCTTCCGGTTCCAGCAGGGCAAAATGGCCGTTGCTGCGCTGGAGATAGATAGCAGGGTTGTGGCCGGCCCGGGAATAGCGCAGCATTAAATTATCCACATCTAACACCGCGTAAAACATGCTCACAAAAGCGCCGCGCTCGATGGTGCGGTACATCAGGCTGTTCACCTTTACCAGCACCTCCCGGGGAGAGATATGCTCCTCGGCGTGGGATTGGAAAATCCCTTTGGTGAGGGTCATGTAGATGGCGGCGGGAACGCCTTTTCCGGAGACGTCGCCGATGACGATGCCGAATTTGCGCTGGCTCATTTGAACAAAATCATAATAATCGCCGCCCACCTCTTTGGCGGGAATGCAGACGCCGGCAATATCGCAGCCGGCAATGCGGGGACTTTCTTTGGGCAGCAAGCGCATTTGCACCTGCCGGGCGATTTCCAGCTCTTTGGCCATGCGCTCCCGCTCGCTAATGCGTTTAATGTGCCCGGGAGTGGTATCGGGGCGGTATTCGAACACTTCCCGCTTGATGAATCCGAGAACCATGAACGCCAGCGGGGCAAACAGCAGCGCCAGGGAAGCCAGCCCGCCGTAGAACAGGCTCTCCGCCCCGCTGCTAACCAGGGGAACGGTTTTCAGCACCCCGATCACCACAAAATTGGCGATGATCACGCTCAACAGATCGTACTTCCACAGGATAAAGCTGAAAAACAGCCCCACCGCAAAAGCGATGATACCGTTCAGATAGACCGGCGAGACGTTGAGGTTGATGTCCCAGAACACCGCGGCGTCAATCGCCCACAACCCGGAGGCCGCCAGCGCCGCGATCCACTTTCTGCCCAGCAATTTATACAAATAAAGGTTCCCGAAGAGACGATAAACCAATTCCATTAAAAGACTGGCGGATATTGCCGTGAGGAGGGGGACCAGGAACCCCAGGGGAGTCGTCAAAACGTCGTTGTAACCTCCCAGGGAGACGGTTCCGTTCAGCCAGCTCACCCCCGTCCAGGCTAACAGCGCAATGCCTCCCAGGGTGATCAGGCCGACACTGTACCCCCTGAATGCGGAATAGGCAAAATTGAGGGTGGAAAAACGGCGGTTGATCAACGCGTTGAGGGAAGCCAATTTTTCGCCGAATTTTTCATGGGCCAGCCCCTCACCCACGCTCCAGCCGGCCATTCCGGACAGGGCGAAAAAGGGAATGGCAATCACGGACATGAAAATGAGGATTGCCGCGCCGACCATATCGAAGCTCAATTCCCCGATCTGAACCCCGTCTGCCCGGAGCCGAAAGTGAATGATCGACTTCAGAAGCATGCAAATCCAGATCACCACGAACACGGCGCTGGCAGTGTACACCCCCACCTCCCCTTCGTGGTATTTTCTGATAAAAATGATCAGCAGGAACAGGGATATGAGGAAAAACATCGAGAGCGAAAGAACAAACCACAAGATCAGATTCCCTTCCCGGTGCTTGAACTGCAAGGCGGCATGTTCCGGGAGATCGTAGAAGCGGGTATATTCCGAGACCCGGTCTGCCTGGATTTTCAGGGTGTGGAATAAATTTCCCGGGGCCTGTTGGTAGGGTTTTCTCCAGGTGAAGGTGTGATCGGTTCTTTTCTCGAAGCGCTGGCTGGTAAAGTTGTCTTCGACGTAATCGGCGATGTCAATATCCTGCTGTTCTAAGAATTGCACTGCCAGTTGCCGCGCTTCTTCCTGGCTCAAATGGGCGCTCTCCGGGCGCGGCCACTCGGTATAATCGGGGATCTGATGCTGAAAATTGACCGGTTTGCCGGTGAAGGATATATCCACGAAAAACCGTTCCTGGGGAGCATTGCGGGGCAAGTTTTTGAACCAGCGAATCCGCCAACGGTAGCCCAGGATGTCCGGGTTTTCGTGGCGCACAAGCTGAACCGCTTTCTCCAATCCCACCTGCTCCTGCAAATACGCAAAGGCATCTTCTTCAAACCGGGTTACCGTGGCGACGTGGTAATCTTCCAGATCGAAGCCCATTCCCTGCAAGTAATCCCGGGCAATGTGGATCGCCCGGGCGCGATCGATGCTAAAATTAGCGGCTTTGTAAGGGTATATCCGGGGGAGCAAGCTCACAAAAACAAGCACTCCCGCAATGGCCAGGCCCGCCAGCAGAAGATTCTCCCATTTATTTCGCTGTGTTATCATCCTGATCTCCGCTTCTATATTCGTAAAACCCGGTTTCAGCGCCATAATTTGCGGTATTTTTACGCTCCATCCAATAGAGAAGTTACCCAGGGATGGTTGGATGAATGGATTGATGGATGGGTGAATGGCGGATAACAATGTAACCATTCAACCATTTAACAATATCCTATCCTTACAAAGTTCTTGTAATGGGTTCAAAATGTGTCTATATTTGCCAGCGATTTTTTTGGAAACGGGGCGTAGCGCAGCCTGGCAGCGCGCCTGGTTCGGGACCAGGAGGTCGGAGGTTCAAATCCTCTCGCCCCGACAAACAGCAAAGGCGCTCTCAAGTGGGAGCGCCTTTTTCGTTTCGTGGAACGATCACCGCTACGTTTACGGAGTAATGGATCAATGGATTAATGACTGAACTTTTGCAAATTTAGGCGAGTCCCAGATGAGCCTTGATTCTGTTTGGTTGCCAACCATCAAGGATAGCGCGTTCAATGGCCCAGGAGATGG
>JABWBP010000111.1 GCA_013360445.1 Calditrichaceae bacterium
GTCTCGCCAGAGATGTTGGCTAACTTCAGTCGCTCCGCTCCTTCCGTTAACCAACATCTCTTTCTACATCAAAAGCACAAAAAAACTGACACTCCCGGAGAAAATTCCCCAAATGTTCCGCAAAAAGCGCCTTTTGCTTTTTTCCAATAATAAATTCATCAACCGCTTTCAATTTTGTGGTACCTCGCCCTATCTTGTAGCTCTCCCGACAGTTATTTACTCCAATCCCTGGCTAACTTTAACTCAAGCCGACCCAAGGGGTCTGCGTATTATTTATAATCTCTGCCGTTGTTAAGATTCTCAATGTTTATTGTATTCCATTGACCTAAGCCTTCTACGGCTAGTATCCATTATATCCCTGATCATGCTCTCCCCGCAATTGAAGGGAAAGATCCAGTTTTTTCTCTCCTTCGTCACTTTCCAGTGGTTGCTGGGCATCAGTTTATATGTGGTGTTTGCCATCCTGGTCAGGAGTAAACGGTTTGCCTAAATCAAGGGGTTGCAGGGGTTTTAGGCCGCCCAGGGAGCGAAAGCGTGCGCAGCTCTTGATCTCATCCTATCGAATAATACCCAAAACCCCCGAACACCCCCGCCCTACTGCCCGCCCCACTCCAGCCCCACGGTCGCCCGCCAGCCGGAAAGGGTTAAATTTTCGTAAATCAAATTTTCCTTGAAATAGCCGGCCCGGAAAAAAAGATCGCTGCGCGGGCTAAGCTCCCGCTCTAACTTCAGGTAAACGTGGTTCTGGGTATTCAAAGGGGCGTAGAGCAGGCTGGCATCGGCCACGGGGGCCAGGGAGTAATCCCGGAAGTAATAGTCTAACAGCAAAAACAGCGACCAGCGCGGGGAGAGAATCTTCCCGAACAGCAGCCGCACCCAATGCTCTGCGGAGGGGGAAACGGTGAGATCGGAATGGTGCAGCAAAAAACGGTAACTTCCGCTGAGAATCAGTTTGCGTTTGTACTCCAGCGAAAAAGTCGGGCCGGCGCGCCAGCCGCGGTTGCGCTGCAAGCCGCCCTGGAGGCTTAAGACCGGCGGCCCGCTCACGCGGAAACTCTCCCCATACACCCCGGCGGCGAGCCTGGCTGCGACGGATACTTGCAGAAATCCTTCCAGGGAAGCTAACAGCGCGTCTAAACTCTGCTCCCGCCGGGCGTTGAGGTCGCGGTAGGCATAATCCAAGCTGAAGGCGAGGCCGTAATGGCGCTGCCACAGCCACGCCCCCTGCCCGCCCAATTGGAATACGTCGAAGGTCAGCTCGGTGAAGGGATAATCGACCCGCTGCCGCTCGCTAAGGAAATTTACCCCCCAGCGAAATCGCCCGGCGTTTTGCAAATAGCCCCCTCTAAGACTGCCCAGGATGGAAAAAGCGTGCGACTCCCCGCGGTAAATTTCCGGGCGCAGGCGCGCTTGCAGGCGCCAGGCGCTGCCCGGGGCGGTTTGGGCGTACCCCAGGGTTCCTTCTAACCGGGCGACCAGGTCGGTTTCCTCTCCCGGTATGGAATAGGACAGGCGGGAAATCCCCCCTTCGCCGCTGAATTTGAATTTCAAATCTCCAGCGGAGAGGGAATTGATCAGGCATACCTGGACCATGAAAAGGGAGAGGGTTTGCCAATAATTCATAACACCGGTGGTGAAAGTTCAGAGGGCAGTTGCGATTGATCAGGAGTGTCATCCCGGAGCGCCGCATTCCCGTTAACCTAAGTAAAAAATCACCGCAAAGACGCAAAGACGCAGAAGTTTTAGAGAGTTTTCGCCTGAAATTCCTCCTGATCTTCACAACCCGGATGGCCGGGGTCTTTGCGGTTAAAAATCCCTAAGGTTAACGCGAATGCGGAGCGCCGGGATGACACTCCTGAAGCCGCCAGCAGAATTAGCCCCCGGCCCCGGCTTCCCGGAGTTTTTGCCGGGCGGCGTTGCGAATTTGCTTCAACTGTTTTTCCGCCGCTTGCAGCAAGGCTAAGTATTCTTCCAACGACAGCGGCGCCCGCCCGGCAGGCGCGGCGGAAAAGCGGCTCAAAGATATTCCCTCCAGATCTCGTACCCCCAATTGGTTGAAGAAGAGGGTAATGGATTCTACCTGCGCCGCCAGGGTTCGGCCAACGCCCGCCTGGGCGCTGAGGCCGGGCTCGCTATTGGGCGCCAGCATCTCCGTAGCAGCGGGATTTCCCGCCCGGGCCAGCAAGCCCAAGTTGTCCGCGTCCACTTCTTCCAGGAATTGCCGGGTTTTGCGCTCTAAGCGCAGGGTATTTTCCACTTCCTCACGGTTTTTCCGGATTTCCTGCAAATGGCTCTCCATCTCCGCCAGGGCATTGCGGAGATAGTTCAGAGAGAGCGCCCGCTCCAATGAATCGCTGCTCTCCGCCGGGTTTATTTCCCGGATTTTTTGGGGATCGAAGGAGAGCGCCCGGAAGACCGGGCTGTAGAGCAAATATTGTTCGGTGCAACGTACGATCTGCTGATCCAACTCCGGGTTTGCAGTTGCCGCGCCGGCCTGCAGGGCCTGCAAGGAGTCTAACATGGCGGCGTAGCGCTGCGCCAGGCGGTATTGGGTTTGGGTGCGGTTCTTCTGTAAGGTTTGAAGCCGTTTCTGCCGCTCCTCGATTTGTTTGGAGAGCGCCAGTCCCGCGGCCATCTGCCTGCGGAGCTTCTCCCGGTCCGGGTTTTCCCGGCGCTTTTCCGCGTCGATTTGCCCGGCCTGCTGCTCCAACGACGCGTTCAGAGAATCCAGCCCCCCCTGAACGGTCTCGATTTGCCGTTGCAGGGTGAAGAACTCCTCCTCCAGCGCCGCAACGCTTTGCGCCGCCGCGACGCGGAACAGTACCAAAAACAAGACCGGCAACCAGCGTTTCATGGAGAAAACCTTTTCGAGTTAATAAAATTTCGTATTGCGTATTTCGTAAAACGTGATACGTAATGCGTAACAAAAACGGAATACCCTTCGACGGTTCGGCAGGCTCACCACGGGCAAGCTCAGGGTAAACTCTTTTACGGAATACGAAATACGGAATACGCATTCCCCCGGCTATCCGGGGCCTTACGCATTACGTTTTACGCATTACCCTTCACAACAACCCATATTTTTCCAACTTGTAGTACAGCGTGCTGGTGCGAATGCCCAACAGTTTGGCAGCCTGGTTTTTCACCCCCTGCGCTTTTTTGAGGGCGTGGAGGATCAAATTGCGCTCGAAGGCCTCCACCGCCTGTTCAAGAGGCAAATTCTCATAATTGACTGCGGCGCTGAAGGTTCCGCCGCTCAGGTGCGCGGCGATCAGCTGGGGATCGATCTCCTCGCCGGGAGAGATCACTTGCAACCGCTCTAACAGGTTTTCCAGCTCCCGGATGTTGCCCGGCCAGGAATAGTTCATCAACAGCTCCAGTCCCGCGGGGGTAATTTTCTTCTCCTTTCCGGCGGCGCGGCGCTTGCCCAAAAAATGCGCCGCCAGCGCGGGAATATCTTCTTTGCGCTCCCGCAGCGGGGGCAGCTTGATGGGGATGACGCTGAGGCGGTAGAAGAGGTCTTCCCGGAACGCCCCTTCCATCACTAACTTTGCTAAATTGCGGTGGGTGGCGCAGATGATGCGCACGTCCACCCGGATGGTCTCTTCCCCGCCGACCCGCTCCAACTCCTGCTCCTGCAGCACCCGCAGCAGCTTCACCTGCATGGCCGGGGAGACGTCGCCGATCTCATCCAAGAACAGGGTTCCCCCGTCGGCCAGCTCGAAGCGCCCTTTTTTGCGCCGGATCGCCCCGGTAAAGGCCCCCTTTTCGTGCCCGAACAGCTCGCTTTCCAACAAATTTTCATTCAGCGCCCCGCAATTGATCTTAATGAAGGGCTGGCGCGCCCGGGGGCTTTGCTTGTGAATCGCGCGGGCGATCAGTTCTTTGCCGGTTCCGCTCTCCCCTTCGATCAAAACCGTGCTGTTTTCCGGGGCGATGCGCCGCACCAGCTCGAAAAGCTGCTGCATGGGCGTAGAGGTTCCGATGATATCTTCGAACAATTCTTCCTGCAGCAACTGCTTTTCCGCTAACAGTTGATCCAGCGCCCGGCGCTGGCGGATTTTCTCCCAAATTTTTTTCACCCGCACCCGCAACTCCTCCGGGGAGAAGGGTTTGGTGAGGAAATCCGCCGCCCCCAACTGCATGGCGCTCACCGCGGTTTCCACGGTGCCGAAGGCGGAGACCATAAGCACTTCCGCGGCCGGCTGGATTTCCTTGATCTTTTTGAGCAGCGCGATGCCGTCTAACGGCTCCATTTTCAGATCCGCAATCACCAGGGGAGCCGGCTGGCGGGCAAAAAATTCAACTGCTGCCGGGGCGTTATCGAACTCGAAAACTTCATACCCTTCCCGGCGCAGGCTTTCCGCCATGCCCAGGCGCATGGTGGGGTTGTCTTCCACCAGCATAATGTGGTTGTCTTTCATCATTCACCGGTAAAGTTAAGCACATTTTGCTGATTGTTATAAAATATCTTCAATTTTTGCCCGGACACCCGGTAATGGCTCGCCGCAAGCAAAGCGTGGATATATTCCCCATCCAGGCTGGGCGGCCGGCACCACATTTCTGTTTCCGCTAAATCGAAAAAAGTAATTGTACCGTTACCAAGCCTCACCCTTGCTTCATAAAGATTGCAATGGGAGCGGCCGGACGCGGTCGAATCTTCCTTGATCAACAGAGTGTATTCCTGGCCGGAATAAATCGCTTGCACCCCGCCGTTAATGGTGTCGATAGAGGCCAATTTCCAGGTAATTCCAATGATAGGTTCGTCGCTGCTTTTGCTGCCATCAATGCTGATCGATTCTTTGCAAGAGGTTGAGAAGATAATGGCCAGAAAAATGAACGAAAACTTTCCGATATCGCTCATGGTAGGCCCTCCTGATTTACTAATTTTTTGATAATAAAAACCGTCCCTTTGCCGGTTTTGTCTTCTCCCGAAGGGAGGCCTTCGCCCAGGCAAATCTCCGCCCCGTTCTCCCGGCAGAGCTTTTTGCAAATGGCCAGCCCCAGCCCGGAACCGTTGCTGCGGGTGGTGAAAAACGGCTCGAAGATGTTCTCCCGGTGCTCCGGCGGAATCCCCGGCCCGTCATCGCTGACCGCTATCAGCGTTCGCGGCCCTTTTTGCCAGGCGGAAATGGCGATGCTGCCGCCCTGGCCCAGCGCTTCGATGGAGTTGGAGACCAGGTTGATCAAAATCTGGCGCAGGTGCTGGCGGTCGAAGTGAATTTGCGCATCTTCCCCGGTATAGGAAAGCGAAAGCTTCTTTTCTCGCAGCCCGGCGCAGCAAAAGGAGCGCACTTCCTCCGCCATCTCTTGCACGGCGATCCACTCCGGCTGCGCCGCCGCCGGGCGGCTGAAATTCAAATACGCGGTGATCAGCGCTTTCAGCCCGCCGATTTCCTGCTGGATTTTCTCCAGGTACTCCGTTCCCGGCTGGCCGGGATGCCGTTGCAAATCCTCCTTCACCAGCCCGGCCAGCAGTTCGATGCCGCCTAAGGGATTGCGGATTTCGTGGGCGATCTGCGCCAGCAGCAGCTCCTTTTCCCGGTGATGCTGCGCCAGTCCGGCGCGCATTTTGTCCAGCGCGTTCGCCAGGATGGCCAGCTCCCCGCGGATGCCCTGCGGCAGCGGGGCGGAAAAATTCCCCTTGCCCAACAATTGGCTGAATTGCACCAGCCGCTCCACCGGGCGGGCGATGGCGCGCGCCAGCAGCCAGCCGCAGAGAATCGTAACCAGCACCCCGGCGATGCCGATCCCCCAAAAAATACCCGAAAGCGACTCCACCTGCGCCAGCCGGGCGGCGCTCTCCTGAACGCCTAACCAGTGGGACTCGTCCAAGCGGTAGAATCCCCACAAATACCACTCTCCGTCCCCGCCTTTGAAGGGCAGCGAGGCGGCGGATTCCCCCGCTTGCAGCCCCTGAATCTCGCTGCGGTTGAGCCGCAGCCGCGGATCGCTGCCGGGGGCGGCGCTGCCGGAAGCTGACCGCGCCAGCACTTCGAAATCCCGGTTGAAAATGAAAGCGTCGGCCAGCAAGATATTCTTTGCCCGGGTTTTCAAGGTCTCCGAATAATAAGCCACGGCCAGGCTGTCTCTCCCGCCGCTCTCCAGAAAGGAAAGATACTTGGGATTCAGCTCCCCGCCGGCCAACCGCGCCAGGCGGCTGGCCTGGTCGGAAAGCTGCTCCAAATAGATTTCCCGCACCGAGTAGTAACCCACCCGCGACATAATCAGCGCCAGCGCGGCCATCAACACGCTGAAGGTGAGAATGATTTTGGTTTTGAGCGACACGGTTTCCGGCGTCTTTTATGGATATAGTATTTCCAGGCTGCACAAATCGAAATAAGTTGTTCCTGTCAACCACTGCGATACTCCCCCGGAAAAGGTAACCACCAGTTTATCGCCTGCTTCGGTGGTGATGGTATCCAGGGAAGCGTATTCCGCCCAGGTAGAATCACTGGTATAGCTGGTTTTCGGGAGGAACAGGATCAAGGTATCCGACTTTTGAATCCCCAGGTAAGCGCCCCCGTAAATTTGGCCGCTTTTTTTCCCCCACCAGGAGAGGCGGTAACGATGAACGCCTGCCGGCACGGGAAGGGCAGTGCGAACAAACCCGGGAGGACCCCAATTCGCTTCAATTGACACCGAAAAAGAACCGCCGCCGGGGGGAACGTCCGCGGAAAAGCGCACCAGGAAAGTATCCTGCACGCTCCAATGTTCCAGCGAGGGAACGCCGTTGCTCTCGAAAGAAGGATTGAGCAGCAGATTTCCTGAAGATTCCTCTCCATTTTCGATACTCCCGCTGCCGGACTCTTTGCAGCCGGGCGCGGCGACGGCAAGGAAAAGGATAATCAGGCCGGGGATAAATATTCCTGGTTTCATGGCCATGCTCCTTTTACCCTTAAAGGATACTTGAAAAATCTTTTGCAACTGTTTACTGCTAAAAATAGAACACGGATGACGCGGATGGCACGGATATTCGCGGATAAATTGAAGAATATTTTTAAAAAACTGTGTAAATCCGCGTCATCGGTGTTATCCGTGTGCCATTTGAACGATTCGGGGGTACTGAGCTGAATTTTCAAACACGCGGTTAGCGGCAGTCCCCTGATATCAGCTTGCGAACTACCAGCGCCTCGGAAACGGTAAATTCGCGCTGGTATGCTCCCATGTGCCCGTATTCCCCCTTTTTGCTCTTCACGCCTTTCAGGCGGGCATACACTTCTTCATACTCCGTGTCTGCTGTTTCGTTATACTGCCGGAAGAGCGATTCGGGGCCGGAAACCCACCAGATTTCCTCCACGCCGCAGGGTTTGAAGGCGCTCACCTCGAATCCGAAGCTGAGCCGCCCTTCGATCTCTTCTTTATCATCGGAATCGAAAATCCCGCAGCCGGGAATGGAAAGGATAACGGTTAGAACGATGATTCCCAGCGTTTTCATGGCTGAATCCTTTCCTGAAGTTGAATTTGGAGCATTTTCAACCGCCAAACAAATGAAAAAACGTAAAGACAAAGACCTCAAAGGTTTTTAAAACCTTTGAGGTCTTACCCCGAGTTCATATTGTAGCCCTCAACTTGATTGGCAGAACAATTATCCGGCAGAATGATTCAAAGATTATTCTGCCAATCAATCATTCTGCCAGAAAAAATCCTGGAAAGTTGGGGACTACATAAGCAACCCGGGTTACACCATTATTTCGTTCTCAAGGGAATAATCACCGAGAACTGGTGGGTGAGCACGATGGCCTCATCCACCGCCACCTCTCCGTGCGGGGCGATCAGCAGATCGCTGCCCATTAAATTGCCATTGGGCGAAGCCAACTGCACTCCCGCCACGCCCGGCCTTCCGGTTCCCAGGGTCAACCGCCCGGTGTAGCGAATTTGAAATTCCGGAAATTTCAGGCTCAGCCCCACGCCGGGACTCCATTCGCTCCAACCGGTTCTCAGGGAACGCCGGGATTCTCCCAGGTAGTTTTCCTGATCCAGCCAGTAGCGAATCCAGCGCCATTGCAGCCCGATTTGGAAACCAAACGGTTCATCCTGTCGCTCCACCCCGATGCGCAGCAGCCAGTTAGAGAAGCGAAAGCGGTTATCCACGGTTTTTCCCCCGGCTGGAATGATACTCCCGCTGGGGGTTTCTACCGGCGCGGCTGCATCCGCCCAGGTGTGGCTCCAGATCGGCTCATAGACCAGGTCCACCCCAAATACCGCCGGCCCGTTACGGCGGGAAACCCCCGCGCCGATGTTGAGCGCCCGGGAGTCGCCGGGGTCGCGGGGGATGTTCATCAGCTCGTAGTTGGGGATTTTGGGATGGGTTTTGAGATTGGCGGTCAAAATGCCCCCGGCCTGCCATTGCTCGCCGGGCAGGGGCTGGCGGTACTGCAAGTGCGCTCCCCAGGTGCCGGTGCGGTCGAGGTTGCGCTCCACCCGGCCCGGCTCGATGAACGGCTCGGGACCTCCCCACCAATACGTTGCCGGGTAAAAAACGTCCTGGGTCATATCCGCGTGGTGATAGAGCAATACCCCTTCGATGCTGCGGCGCTCTCCTAACTCCGCCAACAGGCCCAGGCGCGCCTCCGCCACCCGGCCGGATTGCTCCACCCTCAGGCTGTTAGGATAGAGCACTTCCACCCCTTCCACCGCCTCCAGCCCGGCGTAGAAAAAGCTCGCAGCCACGGCCAGGCCGGAACCCGCTATGCGCGTTCCCAATGACCCGGAGAAATAGAGGTTGTTGGCGTTGCGCTCTGTATCGGGATATTGATAAGAGGGAATTTGCGAGGGATTCGACACATAAGTGGGAACGGGGCCGAAAAATTCCGGCTTATCCGCGGCCTGAAGCTGCTGCGCCGCCAGGGAAATCCCCCCAAACCATCTTCCCGATCCGAAAAGCGCTCCCAGCGGCAGGGTTCGCCCGGCGCCCAACTCACCGGAAATGCTGTAAAACGCGGGGGCGCTGAACAGGCGCACGCCATCGATTTGCGAACCGCGGGCAGGATTGGTAAAGGGATCCAGCAAAGGGTCTTCCAGCGCAATGGAAACCCCACCCATCCCCAGGTTTTGGGAGGGAAACAGCAAAAACTGCCCCCCCGAGGCCAACGGAACGGTTTTCACCTCGATGAACTGCGCCGGCGCTGCCGCGGTCAGCAGCAAGACCAACCAGGGCAGCCAGATGCGTCCCCGAAGAAAAGGTTTCGTTCTCATAGAATATCCTCCTTTGGTGTTCAAGTGTTCGGGTGTGTTTAGGTGTTTTAGTGTTTTAGTGCGATGATGTTGGGGTATTGGGAGAATCACCACCTCCCATGAACTCAAAACTCAACACTCGGAACTCACAGCTAAAACACTGAAACACCGGAACACTTGAACACCCGAACACTAAAACACTATAAATTCGCCCGGAAGCTCAGCCACCACTGGGCGATGCGGAATTCATCCTCAAAGCCGGGGTCCACCAACAGGCTGATGCGGAACTTCGGGCTGACGGCCACCTCGAAGCTGGAAATGAAATCCGTGGCGTCCTCGGTGATCCTCTGGCGCGGCTGGGTGTAGTGTTCCCCGAAATTGGTCTCCACCTGGGTTTGCCCGTTCTCGGTTTTTTCCCGGCGGGTAAAATACGCGGTGGTTTGCTCCTCGATGTCCCAGCTTTTCAGGATGCGGTTGATGCCTAACATCATGCTCCAGTGCTCGTTGAATTGAAATCGCGCCAGAATCGGCACCTGCACGGTCCAGTAGCGGGAGCGATAGCTCCACTCCAGTTCCTTGTCCTCTGCCAGCCGGCTCAAATAATATGAGGTATCGGGATCATACTGGCTGTTGTAGTGAAAATATTCTGAAAAGCGACTGGCCAACACCGGTTCCAGGGTGGAGACGGTGGAGTTTTCCCGGGAGTAATAAATCCCGGCGAGAACGGTATTTTTCGGGGTAAGCTGCCACTCTAAATTCAGCATGGCCTGGTGGAGGGATTTTTCCCGGGTTCCCTGCCCGGAACGCCGGTCTGCCAGGGAGTAACGGCTGTAGTAGCGGGACACCACGGTATCGTCCCACACCCAGCGGCCGTCGTAATACCCGGTATCGCTGATGGCGGAAGCGTTCGCCAGGTCGATCTCGGTTTTGCTGTACTGGTAATACGCCCGCGCTTTCGCGTCCGGGTTGATCTTCCCGCTAAAGTGAACCCGCGCGTACCGGCTCTGGCCGTCCTGGTTCCAGGATTGTTCGGTGATAGAGCGGTTGCGGTTATAGCTCCATTGATACGGCTTATCGGGAGGTTCGTAATCGTAACGGGAAGAATCGATGGCGGTGTAGGTTTGATCCGCATTTCCCTGCAAATACCCGGCTTTAACGCCGGCGGAAGCGTTGGCCGAAAAATCGAATTGCAGCCCCCCCGCGGCGTCTAAGTGATCGTAATCCTGGCTGCGCTCGCGGAAATTCAGGTAGCGGGAGTCCCAATCGTTGATCTGCCCGTACTCATCCTGGTACGCATTCAGATAATTGCCTTCCCGGGAGTGAACCACCCCGTTCAAGGAGACCCCGGCGCTCAGTTTCGGAGAAATCCGGTAGCCTAAGAAGCCGGAGAACAAATGCCCGCTGGTAACCATCTCATCCGCCCCGCTATAGCGGTCGATGATGGGAATACCCTGATCTTCCACCACCAGGTTTCCCAATGGGTCGTAGCCAAAACGGGACTGGTAAATCCAGGTCGGCACCGCATAAAAAAGCTCTTTTTTGTGAATGATCTGGTAGGTTCCACCCAGGAAAAGGCTGCGGTTTTTCCGGCCCAGGGGATAGGTGAGCAAGCCCAGGGAGAATACCGGTTCCGGCTCGCTGCGGGTAACGCTGTACCAGCGCGGATCGATAATGATCGGGTAATATGGGCCATAATAGTGCAAGGGAATGATTCCCCCGTAGTTCGCCACAATCGGCGACTCGCTGCGGTCGCCGCGAAAATCTAAGTAGAGATGCGTGCTCCCCACGGAAAATTGAGGCAGGCTGGCGGGATTGAGCTGCAAGTTGAGGAAGGGATCGTCGATCAGCCCCACCGCAACGTCGCGGTAGCCCGGCACCCCGAAGGGGTTGAGAAAGTGGCTGGTGAAGTAGAGATCGGATTGCTCGAAACTCTTTTCGGTGACGGTTTCGCCATTGTACTGGCCGAATACCATCAGCGGGCAGCCGATTCCCATCATCAGCATGGCCATCGCGAACAAAATGGTTTTAGACATGGTTGCGCTCCTCGATATTAGACTTGTTGCGAAATAAGGATTTTGAACCAGGTTGCTCAAAAGTCAGCCACGAATCGACACGAATGAACACAAAAAAATAAGCACTTTTTCCGAACCGAACAGGGTTGCTCAAATATAGTGCCAGGTTTATGCACCTGAATAGATTCCCGGGCGGGCGGTTGCTCCACAGGGGGTAAAGCATGGTTTATTCGAAAGTTATTCCCCTGGAAATTTCCGCAGTAAGGTTTGGGTTCCGGAAAGATATAGCGGCAGAAATCATCGGAATTTCGAGAGCCATTCGGATTTCTGAAACAATGGATAAGGTTCGAAGACCTCAAAGGTTTCAAAAACCTTTGAGGTCTTATCACGGCCAGAACTATTTGCAGCAAAGCGCTTTTTTGCTTATTTTAGGCGCTCGTTTGGGGATGTGAATAGAACAATAGCGGATGGTACCCGCCGATTGATACAAGAGCCAGTGCAAAGCCGAAGCTTTGCACTCCGATTTCAGGGGAGCGAATATGGACACGAAAATGCCCGAAGGGGAATCCCTTCGCAAAGCGGTGAAATGGATTTCCGGCCAATTGGAGGAGAATCCGCAGGCGCCGATCAGCAGGCTGGTGAGCGAGGCGAGCCAGCGCTTCGATTTAACGCCCTTAGAGGGAGATTTCCTGTTCATTTTCTACCGCCGGAAACCGGATGAAAGTTAAGCAAATTTCCGCGGTCATTTTCGATATGGACGGGCTGATGTTCGACAGCGAGCGGGTGGGCCGGGCGGCCTGGCGGCAGGCCGGGGAGGAATTCGGTTACAACATCGGCGACGAGCACTATCAGCAGGTGAGCGGCCGCACGGTGGCGGACGCCACGGAAGTATTCAGGGGTATTTTCGGAGAGGATTTCCCGTTTCAGGAAATCCGCCGGCGCCGGGTGCAAATCGCCCGCGACTATTTCGAGCAGCACGGCGTTCCCATCAAACCCGGCCTGCTGGAGCTGTTAGATTACCTGGACGCCCGCGCCCTTCCCCGGGCGGTGGCCACCTCCACGGATTACGCCCCGGCCATGGAAAAGCTCACTCGCACCGCTCTGGCAAAGCGAATGCACGCCATCGTCACCGGCGACCAGGTCGCCCGGGGCAAGCCGGCCCCGGATATTTTTTTCGCCGCGGCCAAACAGTTAAACGCCGACCCGCCCCGCTGCCTGGTGTTAGAAGATTCCGAGGCGGGTATCCGGGCGGCGCACAGCGCGGGCATGATCCCGGTGATGGTTCTAGATTTGAAGCAGCCCTCCGAAGAGGTGCGCCGGCTGGCGGTGCTGGTGGCGGCGTCGCTGGATGAGGTTCGGGAATGGATGGAAGGATTGCAGATTGAAGGTTGATGATTGATGATTGAAGATTGGCGGGTGAAGAGCGCATGAAGCATGGGAAACACAAAAAAAGGCGGCAAAAAGCGGCTTCGGGGAAGGGGAAGCGGGGGCTTTCGAGGCGGGCGCTCGTTCTGGCAAGCGCGGGAATTCTGATTGCCGCGCTCTTAGGAATTTTTGCCTGGAAATATTTCTTCGCCAAACCCGCTTTCGACGGGCGGCGCGCTTTTGCGTATTTGCAGCAGCAGTGCGACTTCGGCCCCCGCGCGCCCGGCTCGGAGGCCCACCGGCGCTGCGGCGACTTCCTGGCCGCGGAGTTAGGCAAGTTTGCCGATAAGGTGTGGGAGCAGCGATTCGATTACCGCGATAAAAAAGATACCACCCGGGTGTACCGCGGGCGCAATATTGTCGCCTCCTTCAACCTCAAGCCCGAAAAAGGTTTCCGGGTGATGCTCTGCGCCCACTGGGACACCCGCCCGTGGGCGGATAAAGACCCTGATCCCGCCAACCGCCTCCTCCCGGTACCCGGGGCCAACGACGGCGCTTCCGGGACGGCGGCGCTGTTGGAAATGGCGCGCGTTCTACACGGCCGCCGCCCGGATTTCGGGGTGGACATCGTGCTCTTCGACCTGGAAGATTTGGGAGATTACCACGCGGAAGCATTTCCCGATTCCCTGAACCCTTTTTGCATCGGTTCGGAGCATTTCGCCGCCAGCCGGGGCGATTACCGCCCGCGCTATGGAATTCTGCTCGACATGGTGGGGGATAGCGACCTGGTGATCAAAAAAGAGGCGATTTCCCGGGCGCAGGCGCCGCAGCTTATGGAGCGGGTGTGGGCGGCGGCGCGCCGGGCCGGGGCCGGCGCGTTCGTGGACGCGATTGGCCCCGCGCTGCAGGACGATCACGTGCCCTTCTTGAAACGGGGCATTCCGGTAATTAATGTGGTGGATTTCGATTATCCCTACTGGCACACCGTTTCCGATACGCCGGACAAATGCAGCGCCGCCAGCTTGCAGCAGGCGGGGAATGTGCTGGTGGAAATGATTTATGGGGGGAAGTGAGGAGTGGCAAGTGAGAAGTAACCCTTCACCGCTCACTTTTTACTCCCGGTTCGCTCATTTTTTTTCGAGTTTTGAAATTGTATGCTTATTGCGCCCTTTCAGGGCTTAAATCGAGGTCTCTTACCTTCTCCCGGCGCTT
>JABWBP010000163.1 GCA_013360445.1 Calditrichaceae bacterium
GCGTAAACGAGCAGAACCAGGCGGTTCCCTCGGGGATGTACTTCCTGCGTATGAAGGCCGGCAAGTTCGTCGCCGATCGCAAGCTCCTGCTGTTGAAGTGAAACCCGGAAGGTTTCATCCCCCGAAGGGGCAAGCCGACATATATCCAGGGATGGATATGTTTTTGTCGGGATCGCCCGGAAGATTTCATCCCTTAAACCTGCCAGGTTTCAAAAACCTGGCAGGTTTAAAAGAGTTGACATGCGAGTGTGATACCCGCGTTCAACCCGGTAACACCTTACCAAAGCGGCGAAGCCGGATTCGGTTTCGCCGCTTTTATTTTACGGGGTGCAGGTTTGAACCTTTCCCGGTTCATTCTTAAAAAGATGCCTAACAATGTGACATCCATCACGGGCACAAATCCGCCGTCTCCCCATTTTCAGGTTAGATTCTTCTTTGTTATTGATATAGAGTACTTGAACAAGCGGGATAATTTTTCCGCGGCAAGATAGTGAGAATGGTTTTTAGGGGTCAAAAAAAATATATCAAACGCGAAGGTACGGTTTTATTTTTCAGGCTGCTTTTTGTGATGTGAATCGCGTCAGGATTGGGCAATTTAGTTTATCTATTACGCAGAAATCTAAGTCAGACAAAACCGTCTTCTGCTCGAGATGAGCGATATTGGGTTTGGAAAGTTTGGGAGGGAAGAAGACGTTACGCTTGCGGCAGTTTCTGCCAGGTACTTGAATGCCTACAGGCAGATCATTGACATCCCGGTATCCATCGACATACCTAATTTATTTGAACAATCAGGAAGATTTTTCCCGCGCAGGCGAATAGGCAATCCCCCGGGGCGGCCTTTGGCGCGGCAGTGCCACGGAGGGTTTAAAAACCCGGTGGTAAATGATAACCTGTTTCCCATACCGTCAGAATTTATTCCCGTTTCGTTGCCCAGGTTGATAGCATCCGTTATTGGAGAGCATAAACTATTTCCAATCCGGGCGGTTTTTCAGAATTTTTTTGCTACCGGTGGTGGAACGGTTCAGATTGTGAAAATAGTGTTGCAGTGGGGGCGCTTCCTTATCGCCTCTAAAACCGCCTTAGTGAGGGTGTAATTCCGGGATCATGAGTAACAGACCACGAAATCACATAAAGTGGAAATTCGAGAAAAAAGACCAATGCTTATGTTAGTCATAAGATATCAACCTGAAATCAATCGTCTTGCGAGCATCCTCATAAACAAGATGAGCTATTATTACAGCTCGTTTTTGTGACTCCGGGGGGCGCTTGCGGATGGATGAACTTTCTTTAATTAACTAACTCAGTAATACCTTACTAAACCCCAATTAAGGAGGTTGGAATGAACCGACTCTTTAAAGGCCTGGAAAAAGGATTCTTCCTTTTTCTTCTGCTGAGCTTCTTAGGTATTGTGCTCAGCACTGCACCCGGCTTCTCCCAGGCACAGGGCATTCGCACGCAGGCGGTAACCTCGTCTGTGCTGCTTTCCGACCCGACTCCCGA
The DNA here is from genome assembly GCA_013360445.1 of Calditrichaceae bacterium. Taxonomy (GTDB): domain Bacteria; phylum Calditrichota; class Calditrichia; order RBG-13-44-9; family J075; genus JABWBP01. The sequence goes on from JABWBP010000163.1 coordinate 1,501, forward strand.
TCCGGGACAAACCGTGACGGTTTCTGTCCAGATCGATATGACGGGCTCCCCTGCTCCTAATAACCTGCTGGGAAGCTTTACCGCGAACCTGAACTGGGATCCGGCAGTGATGACCTACGTCAGCAACTCCGGAATCCTGCAAGGTTTCACCGGTTTTGTAAACGACATGAACGCTGCCAACGGCACCCTGGTATTCAACGGCGCCAAGGCTACCGGCCAGGGCGGAACGTTTAACGTGCTGGAAATGGTATTTACCGCCGGCCCCAGCGGATCCACTACCATGGATCTGAACTATACCGCCATGGCCGCGGCGTTCACGTTCCAGAATCTGCTGCCGATCCTGACCGTCAACGATGCGACGGTTTCGGTGTTTACCCCGCAAAACGTGGTGGTTTCCTCGGCGATTCCGTCGAATGCCAACCCCAGCACCGGCGATCCGATTACCGTAGCCGTCAATATCGACATGACCGGCGTGGCTCCTCCCGATAACCTGTTAGGCAGCTTCACCGCCAGCCTGAACTGGGATCCCACCAAACTGACTTACACCGGCAATTCCGGGATTCTGCAAGGGTTCACCGGCTTCGTGAATGACCTGAACGCCGCCAACGGCGTCATCGTGTTCAACGGCGCCAAG
>JABWBP010000112.1 GCA_013360445.1 Calditrichaceae bacterium
GAAGCGCCGGGAGAAGGTAAGAGACCTCGATTTAAGCCCTGAAAGGGCGCAATAAGCATACAATTTCAAAACTCGAAAAAAAATGAGCGAACCTTCCGTAAGAAGTAAGAAGTAAGAAGTGAGAAGGCTTCCTGATGCCGCTTCGCCATTGCTACATGCAACTTCTCTCTCCTCTTTGTGCAATTTGTCATGCGCCCGCAGCGCATAGTAATAAATGCTTGACAGACCTATATTTAATTTATAAATTTGGCCTGACTTTGAGGGGAAATGATTATGAAGCTTATGAACAAAGTTCTTCGATTTGCTCTGTTGCCGCTGTTTGTCATCATGATGATGGGGTGCGCCGGGTCTAAATCCGGTCAAGTCTCGGAATCCGAACAGGTGACTCCCGCCCAGCAAAATGAATACAGCGAGATCGAGCAATTGTTAGGAATCAGCCCGGCAGACCGGCAAACCGCTTCCCCGGAGCAAGGCCAGGATGATTTGCTCTCCCTCCTGCAAGCGAACGAAGGAGACCAGACTGCCGTTTCGAAGGAGCCTGCTCAAGCAGACAAAGTGAGCCAATTGGAGCAGGAAGTAACCCAGTTGAACCGGAGACTCGAAGAGAAAGATAAAACCATATCTCTTCTGAAGGCGCAGGTAATGGCCATGGAGGAGAAAAAACCTGCCGGTACTTATGTGCTTGCCGGGGGAGCCGAAATCAGCGACCAGGATTACGAGTTGAATTATCAACAGGGATATGATTTGATTCGCAACCGGCAATACCGGGATGCAATCCGGGTTTTCGAATCCCTGCTGGCGGCCAATACGAAGCACAGTTTATCCGACAACGCCCAGTATTGGATCGGGGAGTGTTATTACGCCCTCGGGGATTACCGGGCCGCGGTCGTGGCGTTTGAAAAAGTATTTACCTTCGCAAATTCCAACAAAAACGATTACGCCCAGTACAAATTAGGGCTTTGTTATTACAGGCTGAATGACATGAAGCGGGCGAAGGAAGAATTTCAAAGTTTAGTTGACAATTACAAGAACCCGGATTTAATTAGCAAGGCTGAAGAATACCTGGCGAAGTTGTAGGGCAATTTCAAAGTTCTGGTCTTTGATTATCGCTAATTTTTGTCTTAACAGGGGCGGTTAGCTCAGCTGGCTAGAGCGCTGCGCTCACATCGCAGAGGTCACAGGTTCAAGTCCTGTACCGCCCACGGGGATGATAACTATAGACCTCAAAGGTTTTCAAAACCTGTGAGGTCTATATGCGGAAGTGCCTGCCAAACCTTTAAAACTATCCTGCGAGGTAGTAAAGGGGCTTATATGAAACCTTATGTGACCATAGAACCCATTTTTCTCCATAACTCATAGCCTTTGGAGTTTTTCCAAAGGCTATTTTTTTTATTTAACCAAAGGGATTTGAAATGGCTGAGAAAATTAAAGCAACCGTGTTAACCGGCGACGATATGAGCCGGATTATTACCCGCCTGGCGCACGAAATACTGGAAAAAAATCGCGGCTCGGACAACCTGGTGCTGGTCGGCCTGCGCACCCGGGGGGCCTACCTGGCCACCCGAATCTCCGGGAAGATCGAGCAGATCGAGGGCAAAAGCATTCCCACCGGTTTTTTGGATGCCACCCTCTACCGGGATGATTTCCGCACCCGCCTGAAGCAGCCCGCCGTGGAAGTAACCAACATTCCTTTTGCGATCGACGAGAAGAATATCGTCCTGGTGGACGATGTTTTATACACTGGCAGAACCGTGCGGGCTTCTCTGGACGCCTTAATGGATTTTGGGCGCCCGGCGCGTATTTACTTAGCCGTTTTGGTGGACCGGGGACACCGGGAGTTGCCCATCAAGGCCGATTTTGTAGGCAAAAATATTCCCACCTCCATTGGAGAAGAGATCCGGGTAAAAATGGCCGAAATTGATGACGGCGACGCGGTGGAACTCGTCGAAACGCCTGCGGCAAATGAATGATGAGAGAGTGTTCGAAAAATTGAAATATATGCCACGAAGACCTTCGATATCGAGGCAGGATGGATGGAGCAAATTTGCCCAGATTTTTAAAATTCTGTTAATTTATCTGCGAAAATCCGTCTCATCCGTCCTGCCCCGATACTGTCGGGGGTCATCCGCGTTCCATAATTTTACCCAATTCAGCCCGCCCGGTAGCGCGGGATAAACCGGAATCTTAACCCATACAGGTAAAGGATGTTAAAATCACGCCATTTGTTAGGATTGGATGGGATGGAGAAGGAAGAAATCCAATTGATACTCGACACCGCCCGTTCTTTCCGTGAAATACTCGACCGTCCCATCAAGCGGGTACCCACCCTCCAGGGGAAAACCGTGGTGAATCTTTTTTACGAACCTTCCACCCGCACCCGCATTTCCTTCGAGCTGGCCGAAAAGCGCATGTCCGCAGACATCATTAATTTTACCCCCAGCACCAGTTCGGTCAAAAAAGGGGAATCCCTGATCGATACGGTGAAAAATATCGAAGCCATGAAGATCGACATGGTGGTGGTGCGGCATTCCTCGCCCGGCGCGGCGCATTTGCTGGCGCGGGTGATGGATGCGAACATCCTGAACGCCGGCGACGGGGGGCACGAGCATCCCACCCAGGCCTTGCTGGACATGATGACCATCCGGGAGAAATTCGGCCGCCTGGATGGGCTGGCTATCGGGTTAATCGGGGATATTTCCCATTCCCGGGTGGCCATGTCGAATATTTTCGGATTGAAAGCCATGGGCGCGCGGGTCATTTTGTGCGGGCCGCCGACCCTCATTCCCCGGGAGATCGAAAGGTTGGGCGTGGAAGTCTCCCACCATATTGATGAAGTGATTCCCCGGGCGGACGTCCTGAATATTCTGCGCCTGCAACTGGAGCGGCAGAAGAGCGGGCTGTTTCCTTCTCTGCGGGAGTATCATAACTATTTTGGGATTACCCGGGAACGGCTGGAGCAGGCTTCCAAACCGGTGTTGATCATGCACCCCGGGCCGATGAATCGCGGGCTGGAAATTTCCAGTCAGGTAGCGGACAGCGAGCATTCGGTTATTTTAGAACAGGTAACCAACGGAATCGCCTTACGAATGGCGGTTCTATACTTATTGGCAGGAGGCAAAAGTGAAATTCGCTAAAGACAATTCCCCGGGCCACAAAAAATTTCAAAAACTTCCCCCGCGCCTGTTGTTGAAGGGGGGCGCGATTGTCGATCCCGGCCTTGCTTTGCACGAAACCGCGGATATCTTAATCGAAAACGGCAAAATCGAAGCGGTTGGAAGGATCGATGCTGCCGGTTTCGATGGAGAAGCGGCGGATATCGCCGGTAAAATCGTCAGCCCGGGCTGGATCGACATGCACGTTCATCTGCGAGAGCCGGGCCGGGAAGACGAAGAGACCATCGAGAGCGGCTCCCTGGCGGCGGCGAACGGAGGGTTCACCGCGGTTTGCTGCATGCCCAATACCACCCCGGCCATCGACAGCCAGGAGATTATTCAGTACATCAAAGACCGCGCCCGGGATTCGCTGGTAAACGTATTCCCGATCGCCGCCATCACCAAAAACCGAGAGGGTAAGGAACTGGCGGAAATCCTCGACCTGGTGGAACAGGGCGCCGTGGCCATCTCCGATGACGGAAACCCGCTGATGAGCGCGGAAATTATGCGCCGGGCCCTGGAATACAGCAAAATGGCGAACATTCCGGTGATCGGCCATGAAGAAGAATCCACCATGACCGCCAACGGGCACATGAACGAGGGATTCGTTTCCACCTGCCTGGGCATCGAGGGGATTCCTTCCGTGGCGGAAGATATTATGATCGCGCGGGACATTATGCTGGCCGAGTATTGCGGGGGGCGGTTCCACGTGGCACACATTGCCACCCGCAAAGGGGTTGAGCTGGTGCGCCAGGCCAAAGCGCGGGGAATTGCAGTGACCGCGGAGGCCACCCCGCACCATTTTTCCCTGACGGATGAAGCCGTGCGCGGCTACGATACTAACGCCAAAATGAAACCTCCCTTGCGCAGCGAAGATGACGTGCAGGCGATTATCGAAGGATTGCAGGATGGCGCCATCGATGCGATTGCCACCGACCACGCTCCGCACTCCTGGGAGGAAAAAGCGCAGGAATTCATTTATGCTCCCTTCGGCATTGTGGGATTGGAAACGGCGCTGGGATTGAGCCTGGCCAGGCTGCTCCATTCAAAAAAGATGGATTTGAATTCTCTCATCAAAAAATTTACTGTCAATCCCTGCAAAATTTTGGGGTTGAAGGCGCCGGTGATTCAGAAAGGAGAGACCGCTAACTTGACGATCTTCGATTTGCAGGCGGAATGGAAGTTCCTTGAAGCCAACAGCCTTTCCAAGAGCAGCAACAGCCCCTTTCTGGGATGGTCTTTCCAGGGAAAGCCCTTTGCGGTGATCAATAACAACCGGTTCTTTATCTCGATCCTGTAGCACGCCGGGAGTAACCCCTTCTAATGACGGATCGCCGCCGTCCATGCCAATCATGCCTATATTTCCCCGTTGTATTGACACAGTGACATACTGCTTGGCAAGCTGGCACAAGATTTTTTTCCCTTTTTAACCGCCTGGTGGCGGAAAAATTCCTTTAAATTTATGATAAACAAATACCTGGTGCTTTTTGATTTTCTTTTGGCATCATTGTTGTCTTGTTTGCGCTGTTGTAGTGATTGTCCAAAAGGAGACCGGTAATTTACGAACCCGCGCTATTGGCGCAATTAATCGGTGAGGACTGATATGGCAAAGCAGAGTTTGATCGATCGTTGGGTGGAAGAGTTGAGCAGTGATTCGAAATCTCAAGAAGAAAGCCGAGAAAAATTGATCGAAACACTGAAGGAAGACTTGCGGGATGAATTGATCCTGGCAGCGGAATTGGAAATCGAAGCCAATCATTTGATCTACGAGCATTTAGCCAAAGAGGCGCGGAGATTATCCCGGGAAAAGCAGCAATTAGCCAAAACAATTGAAAAATTGATCATGGATTTGGGAGGAACCGTCGATAACCAGGATCGGCCGACGCACGTTGCTGAGCCGGACGGGCACTTCCGGGATATTCTTAAATTAGAAAACGAGTTAGGGGAGCGTTTCGTCGAACAACTGATTATTGCGGAAGACGGGGGGCTTCACGAAGCCGCCAGCGTGCTGATCAAGTTTAGAGAAGTGCATTATCAGCATCAGGAAGGTATCGAAGGATTAATCATGAAAATCAATACGACACTATAATTGTGAAAGGAGGGCTATCTATATGGCCAAGAAAGTAATTGGAATCGACCTCGGGACCACCAACTCGGTGGTCGCAATCATGGAAGGCGGCGAACCGGTGGTCATCCCGAATGCCGAAGGCGCCCGCACCACGCCGTCGATTGTCGGATTTACCAAATCCGGCGAAATTCTGGTAGGCGCCACTGCCAAACGACAGATGATTACCAATCCCAGGAATACGGTGTACTCCATTAAGCGCTTCATGGGGCGCCGGGTGAGCGAAGTTCCCGAAGAATCCTCCATGGTACCTTACAAGATAAAGCAGGGAGTTAACGAGTTAGCCATGGTGGAAGCGGGGGGAAAAGATTACACCCCGCAGGAAATTTCGGCCATGATTTTGCAAAAAATGAAGCAGACCGCCGAGGATTACATCGGCGACAAGGTGACTGACGCAGTGATTACCGTTCCCGCTTATTTCAACGACAGCCAGCGGAAAGCCACCAAAGAGGCCGGCGAGATCGCCGGCTTGAACGTGCTGCGGATCATCAACGAGCCTACCGCTGCTTCACTGGCGTACGGTTTAGACAAAAAAGCTAATGAAAAGATCGCGGTGTACGACCTCGGCGGGGGCACCTTCGATATTTCCATTTTGGAGATCGGCGACGGCGTGTTTGAGGTGAAATCGACCAACGGGGATACCCACTTAGGCGGCGACAATTTCGATCAACGCATTGTGGATTATATTGCCCAGGAATTCCAGAAGGAGCACGGCATCGACTTGCGCAAGGACCCCATGGCTTTGCAGCGCCTCCGGGAAGCGGCCGAGAAGGCAAAAGTGGAATTGAGCAGCACCCTGCAGACCGATATCAACCTGCCCTTCATTACCGCGGACGCCAGCGGTCCCAAGCATTTGCAAATTACCCTCACGCGTTCAAAATTCGAGCAATTGATCGAGGACCTGGTTCAGCGAACCCTGGGGCCTTGCCAAATGGCCTTGCGCGACGCCGGTTTGAAAAGCAGCGATATTGACGAGGTGATCCTGGTGGGCGGCTCTACCCGCATTCCCCGGGTTCAGCAACTGGTAAAAGAACTTTTCGGAAAAGATCCCCACAAAGGCATCAATCCCGATGAAGTGGTGGCGGTTGGTGCGGCCATCCAGGGCGGGGTGTTGGCCGGGGAAGTGAAAGACGTGCTCCTGTTAGATGTAACGCCCCTGTCCCTGGGCATCGAAACCCTGGGAGGGGTTTTTACCCGATTGATCGAACGAAATACCACCATCCCCACCCGGAAAAGCGAAATTTTTACCACCGCTGCCGATAGCCAGCCCTCGGTAGAAGTGCATGTGTTACAGGGAGAGCGGGAACTGGCCCGTGACAACCGCACCCTGGGACGTTTTCATCTGGACGGGATTGCGCCGGCGCCGCGAGGGATTCCCAAAATCGAAGTAACTTTTGATATCGATGCGAATGGGATTTTGCATGTTTCCGCTAAAGATTTGGCCAGCGGCAAGGAGCAGAAAATTCGCATCGAAGCCAGCAGCGGCCTCAGCGATTCGGAAATCGAACGGATGGTCAAGGATGCGAAAGATCATGCCGCCGAAGACCGCAAACGCCGCGAGTTGATCGACGCCCGAAATGTCGCCGACGGTCTGGCATATCAAACCGACAAAAATCTAAAGGACTATGGCGATAAATTGGACGCGGAAGCGAAGAACCGCATCGAAGCCGCGATGAATCGGCTGAAAGAAGCCATGAAAACCGACAATATCAGCGAAATCCGCTCCGCCACGGAAGCTCTGAACCAGGTATGGAGCGAAGCTTCTACCCGTTTGTATCAAGAAACAGGCTCCCCCGGCGCGGCGTCCGCTAAGGGCGGGCCTTCCCGTGAGGAAGCAAAATCCGGCGAGCCTGTCGAAGAGGCGGATTTCGAAGTCGTCGATGATGACAACAAGGATAAATAATTCTCTGGTGTTGGCGGAATCTGCGATGCGGATTCCGTCCAACTCCTGTTTGAATCATCAAAGGAACGCATATCGCGTTCATGATACTTGCAATTTGAACCTTTCCAGAAGGAGGTAAGGCAACTGATGGGTAAAATAACCAGCGAAGAACATAAAGTGAAAAAAGATGGTTCTGAATCTCATAACGACAAAAATAACTCCGCGGCGGTTGAAACTGAAAAAGATCTCGGAGTAGAAGAGCCGGAAACGGTTGAAACCGTAACAGTCTCGGAAGTGGAGCTTCCTGAAACCGGAGTGCAGGAAAATGAGCCGGTTGCACCCGCTCCGGAGGCATGGATGGCGGAAAAATCCGCTCTGGAAGAAAAAATCAGAAATTATGAAGAGCAAAACCTTCGTATCCGGGCGGAATTTACCAACTATAAACGGCGGGTGGAGCGGGAGCAATTGGAATTTGCGGAATATATCAAAGGCGACATTCTCTCAAAATTTCTCCCCGTTTTAGATGATTTTAAGATGATGTTCAAGAAATCTCTTGCAGGAGCAAATGAGCAAAGCGTTCTGGAAGGCGCCCGGTTGATCTATGAAAATTTCAACCAAATCCTGGAGAAAGAAGGATTGGAAAGAATGCGCGTGTTAGGTGAAAAGTTTAATCCCCAGCTTCACGAAGCGTTGATGATGCGGCCGATCGATAACAAGGAAGAGCATGAAAAAGTGATCGAAGTGTTCCAGGACGGGTTTAAGTTCAAAGATCGCTTATTAAGGCCCAGCAAGGTGATCGTGGGAAAGTACGAGAATCATCAGTCTTGAGTCTGCCACACCAGTTGTTGTATATAGAATGCCGGGAAGGTACGTAAACGACCTTCCTTTTTTTTTGCAAATTTATTTTAAGCGCCAACTATGAGTAATTTATTGAATAATAGTAAAAAAAATTTTAATTGTTGATTCTTGCAATTGTTTTTTGATATATTTTCCCCTACAATGACCTTCCCTATATAGCTCTTACATTGTATTGAATTTATAGATCTGATCGGTTCTTTATTCTTTGGGTTTCATCGGCTCCATGTTGACATTGAATCATAGTTTCCTTAAATTGTTGAAAATTAAAGATAAGAGGTAATCAATTATGCTGGTATTAACAAGGAGGTTGGGCGAGTCTATCAATATCGGTGACAACATAAAGATTACAGTTGTGGATATCGACGGTAAACAGGTGAAAATCGGTATTGATGCGCCCAGGGACATCTCCATTTTCCGGGAAGAAGTGTACGAGAGGATCAAACAAGAGAATTTGAAGGCTGCCAGCGCTACCCCCGATGAATTGAAAAAGGCTGCGGAAGGTCTGAAAAAAGAACCCAGGGCCCAAAATAAATAATATCACCTCTATTCGATTCTGTGCCAGAGCCTTGTACTCGCCCATTCAATAGCTTCCTTAGAAGAGTTTTAACGGCGCTGAAAACTGCCGGAAGTGGAGATGATTAAATTTCCCCCCGACCGATCCACTCTTTTATTAAAGATTTGTCTTTTCCGGCCTCACGATGCCGGCGCGTTACCGCCTGCCCGACATGCGCCGGTAGAACTGGGTATTAAAGTTGGGGTGTATAGAAGCCGAAATAACAGCAAAACCTTGAAGGATATTGCGCCAAACAAGGAAAAAGGACATGAAAAATATACAGGAAGTATCCCGGGTAACCATTCGTTTTGCCGGAGATTCCGGGGATGGGATTCAATTAACCGGCAACCAGTTTACCCGCACGACCGCCATCGCCCTCAATGATTTGAGCACCCTGCCGGATTACCCGGCGGAAATTCGCGCTCCCGCCGGCACCCTGTACGGGGTTTCCGGCTTCCAAATCCAGTTCAGCAGCCAAAACGTACACACCCCCGGGGATGAGGTGGACGTGCTGGTGGCCATGAATCCCGCCGCCCTGCAAGCCGGCTTGAAAAGCCTGAAAAAGAATGGCATTATCATCATCAACGCGGATGCCTTTACGGAGCGGAATTTGCGAATGGCGAATTTTTCGGAAAATCCCCTGGAAAACGGATTCCTGGCCGGATACCAGGTGTACCCGGTAGATATCACCCGCCTGACCCGCGACGCCCTGGAAAAAATTGAATTGAGCCACAAAGAGAAAGACCGCTGCAAAAATTTCTTCGCCCTGGGAATGGTCTATTGGCTGTATAACCGCTCCATGGATGCCACCATCGAATGGATCGAACGAAAATTTTCCCGGCAGCCGGTCTGGGCGGAAGCCAACGTTCTGACCCTCAAAGCGGGGCGAAATTACGCCGAGGCGACGGAGTTGTTTGCTACCTCTTACCGGGTTCCGGAGGCCGAAATCGAGCCGGGAATTTACCGCCAGATTACCGGAAACGAAGCGCTGGCTTTCGGATTGATCGCCGCGGCGGTCAAGGCGAAGCGAAATATTTTTTACGGCAGCTATCCCATTACCCCGGCCAGCGACGTGCTTCAATATATGGCTTCCTATAAACACTTTGGAATTAAAACCCTGCAAGCGGAAGATGAAATCGCCGCCATTGGCGCGGCTATCGGGGCTTCTTTTGCGGGAGATATCGGGGTAACCGCCACCAGCGGCCCCGGCCTGGCGTTGAAATCGGAGTTCTTAGGATTAGCGGTAATGACGGAGCTTCCCTTAGTGGTTATGGATATTCAACGCAGCGGGCCCAGCACCGGGATGCCCACCAAAACCGAGCAGGCGGATTTACTGCAAGGGCTTTTCGGGCGCAGCGGGGAAGCGCCCATTCCGGTGATTGCCGCCAGCAGCCCGGCGGATTGTTTCTACGCCGCATACGAGGCGGTGCGGGTGGCGCTTCGATTCATGGTCCCGGTGCTGGTTTTTTCCGACGCTTATTTAGCCAACGGCGCCGAGCCGTGGAAAATCCCGGATACCGAGGGGCTGCCGGAGATCGAGATCGAATTTGCCAAAGCAGGAGAGGACTACGCCCCGTACCTGCGCGATCCGGAAACCCTGGCGCGCCGCTGGGCGCTGCCCGGAACTCCCGGCCTGGAACATCGCCTGGGCGGGCTGGAAAAGCAGGACCTGACCGGAAACGTGTCATACGATCCCGATAATCATGAGAAAATGGTGCGGCTGCGGGCCGAAAAGGTTCAGCGGGTGGGGGAGTTCGTGGAAGAACCGGAAATTTACGGAGATCCCCGGGGAGACGTATTGGTGGTGAGTTGGGGCAGCACCTACGGAACCGTGCTGACCGCGGTGGAACAGCTGCGCAAAGAAGGGAAGAGCGTCTCGTTTTACCACCTGCGCTGGATGAATCCCTTGCCCAAAAAATTAGAAACTTACATCCGCCGCTTCCGCAGGGTGATCGTCCCGGAAGTGAACCTGGGTCAATTGCGCAGGATCATCCGCGGCAATTACCTGGTGGACGCGGTCGGTTTCAACCGGATGAAGGGACAGCCCATCTCGGTTAGCGAATTGAAGCACGCGATTGAAGCTTTACTCGAGGAGAAAAACAATGGCCGATAATATTCCCGTTGCAACTAAAGCCCTCAAGGAGGATTTCGCCTCCGACCAGGACGTGCGCTGGTGCCCGGGGTGCGGCGATTACGCCATTCTGGCGCAAATGAAAAAAGTGCTCCCGGAGATTGGGATTCCCCGGGAAAAAGTGGTATTTATTTCCGGCATCGGATGCGCGAGCCGTTTTCCCTATTACATCAATTCGTACGGATTTCATACCATTCACGGCCGCGCCCCCGCGGTGGCTACCGGCATCAAGCTGGCCAACCCGGAGCTGTCGGTCTGGATCATCACCGGGGACGGCGATTCCCTGAGCATCGGGGGAAATCACCTGATCCATCTCTGCCGCCGGAACTTAGACGTGAACGTGATTTTATTCAACAACCAGATTTACGGGTTGACCAAGGGGCAGTATTCTCCCACTTCGCCGCTGGGCAAGGTCACCAAAACCACCCCTTACGGCTCCATCGACCGGCCCTTCAACCCGATTTCGCTGGTGTTGAGCGCCGGGGCCACCTTTGTCGCCCGCACCATCGACCGCGACACTAAACACATGGCGGAGATTTTCAAAAGAGCCGCGGCGCACAAGGGATGCTCTTTTGTAGAGGTGTACCAGAACTGCAATATCTTCAATGACGGGGCCTACCGTTTGCTGACCGAGCCGGAAACGAAGTTTGACCAGGTACTGTACCTGGAAGACGGCAAACCGCTGATCTACGGCAAGGAAAAGAATCGCGCGCTGCGATCGAACGGCTTCGAGGTGGAAACCCTGGAGTTGAACGAATCCGTGGAAAATCAAGACCTGCCGGTTCACCGCGAAAACAGCGAGAGCGAAGCGTATGCCCAGTGGTTATCGCGCATCGGCGACGTTCCGGGCCTGCCGGTTCCGGTGGGTGTGTTCCGGGCGGTGCAACGGGAAACCTACGAACAGCTCTCGGAGCAGCAACTGGCCGGCGCGATTCAAAAAAAAGGCCCCGGCGACCTGAAGCAGCTCTTCATCAGCGGGGATACCTGGAAGGTGGAGTGATGCCGGGAGTGCAAATTTTAATTTGCATAAAAACAAAAAGGTAGAGCAAACCTGCTCTACCTTTTTGTTTTATACTAAGCGCATTTTAAAATTTCCGTTTCTTAATTCTATAAGGAACCCCGGTAGGGGTTCAATCCCGGCCATCCGCATTCCCGTTAACCTTAGGGATTTTTAACCGCAAAGACGCTAAGACGCAAAGAAAACAGTGCTGATTTTTGTGAAGATCAGGAGGAATTTCAGGC
>JABWBP010000164.1 GCA_013360445.1 Calditrichaceae bacterium
GCTCATGAAAGAACGCCACTACAAGCGGAAGTTCGATATTGATCGGAATTATCTCAGAGATGGGTAACTTCGCTTTTAAAGTCTTAAAGTAGAACTAATGAGCGTTTCCAGTATATCTAACCATTCAGCCATCCAACCATTTAACCATCTAATACTCCCCCCGGAATTCCCACAAGGTCTATCTTCATCGCCTGGTAAACCAGAAATCTACCGCGCTTTCCCTTCCCTTTCTCACTCCCTCGATCCGCGCGTGGAGCGTATCCACTTCGCCGCGCTCTCGCCGGTAGATGATCCGGTTCGGGAAGTCGTGCGCCGGGTTCTCGAAGACCGCTTCATCTTCATCGATACGGATTAATTTGAAATAGACCGGCGCGGGATTGTGCGGAACCGCGGCAATGTAAAAAATGCCCTCTTCGTTTTGCTCCAATTTCAGTTTTTCGGTGAAAACCGTATCGCCCTGTTTGATCGTGTAGCTGTTCCCTTCCAGGGTGCGGGCATCAATGCGCTTCCAGCTTTCTACGGAGACCATATTAGAATCCCGATTTTCCTCTCCCGGGGCAGGCCTTGCGACCCAGGCTCCTTCCAGCCAGCTCAACTTCTCGAAATCCGGGGCTGATTTGCCGGATTGCTCCTCAGCCCTCAACCGCGATTCCCCGGTTTGGCATTCCGGCGCCGCGGCGATGCAAAGCAGTCCGACCACAATAAATTTAAGCAGCGAAACAGGGAATCTTTTTCTCATCCGCTTAGCTCCTCATCTATTGCACAGGGCCAGCCGAACCCGCGCCGTCGCCGGGGTTGGCTGTCGCCCTGTGTATCAAGGCATTTTTAATCCTGGCGGATTACACCAGGGCTGAAAAATGCCGCTTTTTTGATTGTTTTGCGAGGGCGATTTTTGCCGGAGCAGGATTTTTAGGTTATTTGCGGGAATGCAGCCCGATCCGGTTGCCTTCGGTATCCATAAAAATTGCAAAATAGCCGATTTCTTCGCTGATCTGGGTTTTAGGAACCAGCACCTTGCCCCCGGCTTTCTCGACTTTCGACAGCGGACTATTCAGATCCTCGCCGCCGTTGAGGTAGATCAGGGTTCCCTTATCGCCGGGTACGCAACCATCGCCGGCCACCACCGCGCCGGAAACGCTCTCCGCCTGGTAGGGGAAGAAGCCCATATCATAGCCCATCATCTTGGAATTCTCCATTTTGATGCCTAAAATATTGCTGTAAAATTTTACCGCCCGGTCAAAATTCAGCGCCGGTATCTCGAACCAGTTGATGGCGTGGTTTACCATAGTGTATCTCCTTTGAAATTGAGTTTGATGAAATTAGATATACAAAAATACACGCATATCTTAAACGATTTCTTCGAAGAAAACAAGCGATATTTTAAAAAAGTGTATTTTTGTTTACTTGTTTGAGAAAGGTAACAGCGAAAGTCGCAAGCGTAAAACGTAATGCGTAACTAAAAACAGGATACGGAATACGCAATACGCATTATGGAACAGGTGCCCATTCCGTATTGCGCATTCCGTATTCCGTTACGTTTCACCCCGGCGTTCCGGGGCTTTACGTCCTCACAAATCTCCGCCCAGCGAAAAATACCAGATCGGCTTGCTGGAACCGCCTTGAAAGTTCTGCTGCCAGGCCACGTCGATGCGCATCAGGAAGAAGAGGAAATACACCCGCGCGCCCACCCCGTAGCCGCTCACCACGTCGTCGAACACCCGCTGGCCGGCTTCGTTCACTTTGCTGAACCGCCAGGAGGGGCTGTTATACCACTTGTCGCCGGGGTAGAACGCGGTGCCGATGTCGTAAAACATGGTTCCGCGAATGTTGAACAAGCGCAGCGGTGGAAATCCCAATCCCAAAAACTGGATCAACGGGAAGCGGAATTCTAAGTTGGTGAGCAGGTAGCGGGTTCCCTCCTTTTCATAGAAGTAAGCGCCCCGCAGCGGGGTGATAAAGCGGGAGAAGAAGATGTCGTTGATGTTATCGGTGCGCAGGCGGTTGAGGCTGGATTTGTAGTTGATCCAGTTGTCGATCCCGCCTAAGAAAAAGTGTTCCGGGTTCTCCCCGAAACTGGCCCCCCCGCCTAAGCGAATC
>JABWBP010000019.1 GCA_013360445.1 Calditrichaceae bacterium
TCATACCAACTTTACGACTTTTGAAGACCGAACAGGATAGGTAATCCGATTAACAAAATGCCAAAGACCATTATGTTCTATTGCATCACACGCTTCACGGATTACGGAATACGCATTCCGCCCTACCCAAACCACGAGGAAATATGAAACGCTATTGGCGGCCCGCGCTTTACCTCTTTTTCTCCCTGCTCTGCCTGTTAGTATTGCTGATCGGCTCCCTGAAAACCGGCGCCCTGCTGATGTTAGTAGTGGTGAGCGATTGAGGGGTGTCAAGGACCGGGAAACAGGCAAAGAAGCCGGGGTAAAATTGGGTGGTAGTGGTTAAGTCTTGACTGATGAAAATTAGAAAATTCTGCCGCGATTATCCTACTGTTTTCCATTTCCGTTCCGCCGCACCGTAAACTCTTTATAGGCGCGGTTGCCGGCGTTATCGGTGACAATCAGTTTTAAAGTATGCTCGCCCCGGGGAATGTAGCGGGGAGGAATGATGACCCGGTCTTCTTCCGGGTCGAACTCAAACAGCGACCATTTCCCATCGATTTCCACGCTAATCTGGGTCTCGTTGTAGATGCCGGACATCCCGTCTTTCACAGAAAACCGTAATGGGCGGGGAGAAGCGGAAGCGTTGAATTCCGTTAGATTGAGGGGGCGGATTTCCGGGGGAACGGTATCCTGGATCAGGGCAAACTTTTCCATGCTGGTCACCCGGGCGTTGAGGGTGTTGCTCCCGGCGTCCAAACGGGAAGGAAGGTAGAGCCAGCCCCTGCGCCGGTCAAAATAGTAGATTCCGATTCCCCGCCGGCTTGCCAGGGTATCCGGCAGCGCAAAAGAGAGATTCGCCCCGTAATTGAAAGGCTGGTCGAAAGGGCTGGCCTCGTAAATCGCGGACTTGAAAGGGTAGGCGGCAGAAGGCTTTTCCCGGGCGGGAAATTTTTGAATCCGCACGTAGAGAGTGTCGTAAGCGGCGTCCGCCGGGAAGTGCAGCGCCAGCGCCCGGTCCTCCGAGCGCACGGTTCGTTCCCGCCCCGGGTAAACCGGGGTCCAACGGGCAATTTCCTGCCGCAGCAAAGAATCCGCGGCGTCGCCCAGGCCGGTTTTCAGCTCGCCGGCGTCTTCGAGCGGAAAGGTGAGCAAGTAGGCTTCCGGTTTATATTGCGCGTAGAACAACCATTCTTCCTCCGGCAACACTGCCGGAGCATATCCGCGCCCCTTTACCACGGCTTTGTCGCCATAGAAAACCATGCTCCAATCCTGTGTTTTGGCCCGCTGCTGATTTACTCCATCCGGAAACACGTACACCGGCAGGATGGGAAGGGAATCGCCATAAGTTGCCCGGATTTGATAGGCAACGGTTCCGTTGCCGGCCCGGTGCGGGATCGAAAAGCGGTAATAGCGGCGCAAACCGAGCAAACCCTCGCTCGCTTCGACCTGGAACCCGGTAACCGGGGTAGTCTGGGACGGGGATTGATAAGCCACGCGGTACACCTCGAAGTTTTGCAGCGGCTCCGGCGAATTTAATTCCAGGTTTACCGCGCCGCCGGCGAGTTGGGCTTCCGAGGTTTCCACGGGAATCAGCCGGTAATAAACCAGGGGAATTTCCACTTCCAGGAGGTTGCCGGCGTAATCGTACACTCGCAACAGCACGGTATTCTTCCCTTCTTTCAGGATTTTTCCGGAGAGCATTCCATCGCCGCGGGCGGTATTTTTATAAAACGGCAGGGTATTGGCGGGGTGGCGGTAGAAGTTATGATAGACTCTCAGCCCCTTTCGCCACAGGGAGAAACTTTTGTCGATCTCGATCAGGCGGGTTTCATCATAGCTGAAGCGGTCATATTGCACCCGGTACACCGTCTCCCCGTTGACCAGCATTTCCGCACGGTAAAAATCGAACAGGTTGTCGTTGCCGTTGGCCTGGTCGTGGGTGCGCAGCGCCAGGTAGGCTTTCCCAGCCAGGTACAGGGGTTTTTTGAGCGTCACCCGGGGAGTTTGCGAAGCGGGAAGGATGAGGGTATCCGGCTCAAAATTGATAAGCGTGCTCCCGCCGGCCGGAATGACCGCCAAAAACTGCGCCCGCGGGGGAATGTCGTCCTGGATTACGCCGGGATAGTACTGCAACGGGTGAATCGGATTCTGGCCGGCGTCGCGCAGCTCGAAATGCAGGTGCGGCACCCCGATGCCGGTGTCGCCGGTGTAGCCGAGCAAATCCCCTCTTCTGACCGGGAAACGGCCCGCTTCCGGGTAGGTATCCAGCACGTTGTTCCGGGCGGCCAGCCGCAGGGAATCGGTGTAGGCGCTCAGCGCCGGGGTGAAGCCGTCCAGGTGAGCGTACACCGCGAAATTGCCGTCTCTCAGCTTCAGGTACACCGTCTTTCCATAACCGGTGGAAGCCACCCGGAGGCGGTAAACGTAGCCATCCTCTACGGCGAATATTTTATAGCCGGTTTGCTGCCAGGTCTTGATGTCGATGGCGGCGTGATAGTGCCGGGGGCGGAATTCACAAAAACTGCTGGTCATAAGTTTGCTGGCGTCCGTGGGCCAGAGATAGAGTTGGGCATTGGCCAGGGTGATGAACAGCATTACAAAGG
This sequence comes from Calditrichaceae bacterium, assembly GCA_013360445.1. Lineage (GTDB taxonomy): Bacteria > Calditrichota > Calditrichia > RBG-13-44-9 > J075 > JABWBP01. The sequence goes on from JABWBP010000019.1 coordinate 2,586, forward strand.
AGAATGCAAAGCGGGTATAAAACATGCGCATAGACCGGTTTTTTCGATTCAACAGCGTTTAGTTTTATTTTCTTGGTCAATTAAGGCGGCCAATATAGGGAATTTTGGAGGGGGAGACAATAGCAAGAGGGGATATTTGCCAGGTGCGGCGCACTTTCAAAGTGCGCACCTGCTTCACCCGCGGGGATGATAGCTCTTGTACTCTTCTTTCAAATATTGGCGGGTGAGGTGGGTGTAAACCTGGGTGGTGGAAATATCGGAGTGCCCTAACATTTCCTGAACCGCGCGCAGATCCGCCCCGTTTTCCAAGAGGTGGGTGGCAAAGGAGTGGCGGAAAATATGGGGATAGACCCGGCGGGAAACTCCGGCCAGCAGCACGTACTTCTGCACGATGTTCCAGACCCCCATGCGCGAAAAGGGCTTCCCGAAGCGGTTCAAAAACACCTGGCTGCGCGACAACAACCCTTTGGAGAGCATCGGGCGTACCGCGCCGAGGTACATTTTCAGCCAGTGCAGCGCCTGCCCGCCTACCGGCACAAAACGCTCCTTGTTCCCCTTGCCTAATACCCGCAGCATCTCCTCTTCAAACTGGATTTGCTCCAACTTTAAATTGATCAACTCGGAAACCCGCAGGCCGGCCCCGTAGAGCACTTCTAAAATGGCGCGGTCGCGCGTTCCCTCGGGAGTGTCGATTTCCGGGGCGTCCAAAATGGCGAACACTTCATCTACCGAGAGAACCTCCGGCAGTTTCCGGGCCAGGCGGGGCGTTTCTAACAGTTCGGTGGGATTCTGTTGGGTGATTCCTTCTAAGAGCAGGAATTTGTGGAAGCTGCGGATCGCGGAGAAATTCCGGGCGATGCTGTTGGGAGAAAGCCCCAGGCCGGTGAGCAGCTCGCTGTAATCCTGAATGTCCCCCGGGGCGATGTCCTCTACCGCCTGGATGCTGCGCCCGGTTAAAAATTGCAGATAGCGCTGCAAATCCTTCTCGTAAGAGAGCAGGGTATTGTCGGCCAGGCTTCTTTCCAGGGCCAGGTGGTTCAAAAACTTTTCCAGGGTCGCGCGCCACATTTCGATGCCGGTTAGCGGGTTAATTGGCAATAAGTTGTTATGAATTGGCAATTACCAATTGGCAATTGGCAATTAAAAATGATAGTGAAAGAACTCCAATATCTTCAGTTACACCCTCACGAAAGGGTTGAAGCGTTTTTCGTGGGCCACGGTGGTTTCCGGGCCGTGCCCGTTGTAGAGCACGGTATCATCCGGCAGGGAGTAAATTTTGGTTTGAATGGTTTCGAGCAGTTGTTCGTAGGAGCCGCCGGGGAAATCCGTGCGCCCGATAGATTCGCGGAAAATCACATCGCCCACGAATGCGATCCCCTCGCCCACCAGGCTGATATGCCCGGGCGTATGCCCCGGGGTATGGAGCGCCTTTAAACGAAGGTCTTCCAATTCGAGGATGTCCTCTTCTGCTAACAGGCGATGCGGTTCCGGGGAGCGCGTTCCCCCGCCGATGATCAGGGAGAGATTCAATTTGGGATCGCGCAGGTAGGGAACCTCCAGGGGATGGGCCAGCAGTTGCGCGCCGGTTTCGCTGAGGATGGCGGCGTTGCCGGCCATGTGGTCGCCGTGGCCGTGGGTATTCACCAGATAAACGAGTTGCAGCTTCAGTTCGGAAAGTTTGCGCAGAATGGCAGGATAATCTTCGCAGGCGTCGATCAGAATAGCGCGGTCGGAATCCGGTGAATGCACGATGTAGTTGTTTACCCCAAAAATTCCCAGGGTCAGGCGGTGCACCACCATTCTTCACTCCGTGTCCGGGATCAGGTGCTCGGCGACCGAGAGAGCGATGCCGGAGAGCATCACTTCCGGGGCCATTTGGGTGAAATCGCCGGAAAGAATCTGTTTATCTAAGTTGGCATACATGGAGCAGCCCGCCCCCCGTTCCACGATCAGGCCGGAGACGTGCCCCTGGTTTTCGCCGATAAAAATGACCTCCCCCAGAGATTCGCTGGGCACGTAACCGGTGCAAAAGTGCAGTTGAATATGGGAGTTGAGAGTATATATCGAGATCAGGTTGCCCACTTCGCTGCCGATGGGAATGTCCGGGTATATCTCCAGGGAGAGCTTGCGGTTCTCTTTTTTATTTTCCAGGACAAATCGATAGTTATCCACCCGTTTCACCGGCTCGACGTCCAAAACCTTACTGATAATGTCTATATCTTTAGATGTGAAATGGAACTCTTTCAACCTGCGGCTCCTTTTTGGTTTTCCAGTGCAAAATGTATAAAAAAATAGCCTTTTCTCCAAATGTAAATTGCGCCGAACCCGCTTCAAAACCACTGAACCATACGATTGCAAAAATTAAAAGTTTGTGTTTAATTCACTCTCAAAGCGATATTGAAGCGCAATAAAAACGGAGGCGCACTCTCATGGAGACATTCTGGCTGCTGCTGGCCATCGCGTTGGTGGTGATCGGTTTCGCGGGAACTGTCATCCCGATGCTGCCGGGGATTCCGCTGATTTTCGGAGGGTTTTTAGTATGGGGGCTGGCCTCGGGATGGAAAGATTACACGGTGCAGACCGTGGTGATCCTGGGAATCGTTACCGCGGCAATCTGGCTGTTGGAATACTACGCCGGGGCCATTGGAGCTAAAAAATACGGCGCGTCTAAGGCCGGAGTTTGGGGGACGGTGTTAGGGGGGATCATCGGGGTATTCGCGTTCAACATTCCGGGGCTGGTAATCGGATCATTCCTGGGAGCAGTGATCGGGGAAGTCATCATCGGCAGGTCGCGGCGGGAAGCCTGGCGGGCGGGGTGGGGCGCATTCTTAGGATTCCTGGCCGGAACCGCCATTAAATTGATCGCGGGGCTTGTCATGGCCGGTTTGTTTTTCTATTGGCTGATTGTGTAGCCGGACCGGCAGCGGGGCTGTTGCATTCTGATTACCCCGGCCATCCGGGGTTGCACATCACAGCCCAGGGTTCCCCACCCGGTGGGAACCCCGGGTTACTTTTTTTTCCCTCTCGCTTTTCCTTGCGGTATTTGCTGGTAAATGCAACAGCCCTGGGACCAGGAAGGGATTGATCTGTTGAGAGAGTGATTTAGTGGTTGGTTTGCCATCGAATCGGAAACGTCGAAAAGGGATCGAAGATGTTGAGAACATTTATCCGCGCGGCTGCGCCCCTGTCCTGCTGCGCGCTTATCGCCGCCTGCTCGCACGGCACCGATGGTCCCGCCAACGGAGGGCCTCCCATGACGGCAGACACGCTTAAACCCGCCATTATCGCTACCATTCCCCATGATTCCCTGGCATTTACCCAGGGGCTTATTTACCATGAGGGATTTTTGTACGAAAGCACCGGGTTGTACGGGCATTCCAGCTTGCGAAAAGTGGATGCGCAAACCGGCGAAGTGCTGCAATCCATCCCCCTGGGGGGGCAGTATTTCGGGGAGGGTTTGGCATTAAAGGGCAGCCGCCTGGTGCAATTGACCTGGCTGGAAGGCCGGGCATTTGTCTATTCGCTGCCGGCTCTCACCCCGGAAGATACATTTTATTATGACGGGCAGGGATGGGGACTGGCGGCGGATTCGGGGCGCTTCATTATGAGCGACGGTTCGGAAAATTTGTATTTCCGCGACGACGGATTCCAGGTAGCCGGAACCGTGAAAGTGACCCGCGACGGGCAGCCCATCTCGAGCCTGAACGAATTGGAATATGCCAACGGCTACATCTATGCGAACATTTGGTACAGCAACTCTATCCTCGAAATCAATCCCCAAAGCGGCCAGGTCAACCGGGTCATTGACTGTTCAGAATTGGCGGCGATAGAAAGCCCCGCGGACCCTCGCGCAGTGTTGAACGGCATCGCGTATCGCCCGGACCGCAAAACCTTTTACTGTACCGGGAAACTGTGGAGAAATTTGTTCGAAATTCGCCTGGAGTGAAGCTGCGCGCTGCCGGCCCGGGCGGGAAAGCGCTCCAAAAAAAACGGCAGGAGCACATATTGCCCCTGCCGTCATCGAAACTCGATACCTAATTTCAACTCAGGTGTTTTTGCCGGTGTTGATCTTAAACGGCATATAAGCCGGGCACCATCTGAGGGCCGCGGTGGCAATGGGCACCAGGCCTATTAGGCCCCACCAACTTTGAAAATACAATCCTGCGGCGACAATCAGGATTCCGGCAACATACCGGATGATTCGATCGGTTTTTCCTACGTTGCAAGTCATCAGCAATTCCTCCAATTCGTTGTTGTGACGCTGCCAATCTATACCCCCTTAGCGGGGAGTTTCTGTAACATTGTCACGTTGCGGAGGAATTTATCAATAAACCGGGAAAAAGTGCAAAGTTATTTTAATCTCCCGGCCGGCGCAGGGTCGTTGCATTCTAATACCGCGAAGCGGTTAAACATTATAGCCCAGGGTTCCCCACCTGTGGGGAACCCTGGGCTGTGGTGTGTAACGCCTACGGCGTATATTGATTTGCATAGAATGCAACAGCCCTGCCGGCCGGCGGGCAAAATCGGCATGGTGTTCAAGAAAGAAATGAAGTGGAGGCAGATAATGGGGCAAAAAAAACCACCCGGTTACTTCCTCGCGGTTTCACCGGGTTTCCTGGCTCCCCCCTGGGGAAATTTATAAACGCCCCTCCAACTCCCCCTCCCAACTCCGCTCTCTCCTTACCGGCGTTTGGCCGGGGTACTGCCTCCCGAAATTTTTCAGGTTCTAAATTCTCTTGTTTATGTTGTTTTGAATCGTTAGAATCTTCCTTCAAAAGGGCTGAAATACAGCAATCATGTTCCATCAATCGAATGATATATATATTCACGTAGGGGTCAAAAATATTGACAACAAAAAAAAATTTTTCTCCCAGCGGCGGAAATGAGGGGTTGCCGGATAAGCGGAACCAGGAGTTGTTGAAACGAATCGAAGAAGGAGATGCTAAAGCGCAGGAAGAGATTCTTTTGCTGTTCAAAGATAAAATTGCCGAAGTGGTGTTGTATAAAATCGGCAAGAAAAACCAGGACTATGAGGACCTGGTGGGAGAGATTCGCTTAGCGATTTTAGAAAGCCTCCGCAATGGCCAGTACGATATCTCATTGGGCAAATCGCTGCAATCTTATGTTTATGGAATTATTCATAACAAAATACGCCATTTCCGCACTATGAAAAAAAAGCATCATCCCAACGGCGAGGAATTCCTTCCCCTTCAAAACCCTCATATTACCGACCAATCGGCGCTGGAAAACCAACAATATCGGGAATTGCTGTTGCGGGCCATTCACCGGCTGCCTGAAAGATCCCAGATATTCCTGAAACTAAGATTTTTTGAGGAAATGACGTTTCAGGAGATTGGCGAATTGTTAGAGATTTCTCCCCAAAGAGTGAGAGAGGGCATCCACTATGCCCTGAAAAAGTTGAGGAATATCTGGCGCATAAAATTTTAATAAAGTTTTCAATATTTCGGAGTGCATTCTTAATAATATTATGTTGAGGAAAGTGCTTTGAATAAGAGCGAAAACATTTGTAAGAGAGGGAGAATATTCTATGAAATGTAATTATGAGAACCGTGACGAGGTTATCGCCAAATACCTCAACCGGGAACTCTCTGAAGAAAAGATCGTGGAGTTCCAGGAGCATTTCTTTAATTGCGATATTTGTTTTCAGGAATTGAAGTTCAAGCGGGATGCCCTTGAATTGATCAAGGCCGAGGGCGAAACCATCTTCGCAGGATTACAGGTAGAACCGCAGGGGAGCACGAAAGATTGGGATATCTCCCACACCGTTCGGAACGTTGTTCAGGGGTTGCGCAGAAGACCAGGATTAAGCCTCGCGCTCACGGGGCTTGTATTACTCCTCCTATCAGCGGGGATTTATTTTGCAACGCGCACGGCCAATAATAGGCCGGATCTTCTGGCAAGCCTGAACTATGGTTCCAACGTACCGTACGAATATTCCCCCGCGGCGCTGCTCCGCGGGGAGGATGATGAACTGAGAAGCGCGCTAACGGACAGCGTTTTTGTTGACGATTTTCAACGCGCCATGCTGCGCTACAATGATTTGAATTACGAAGCAGCCATCCGGAAACTGGCCCAACTCGAACAGGCGGCAGGGGCGCTTGAGGAGAGGGATAGTTTATCCGGTACTTCCGCAAGGGTGCTCTGGGATTATTACTTTTACCGGGGATTATCCCACCTGGGCTTTGCCGGGGATACCAGGATCGAACTGCCCGCCCAGGAGCAGCAAAAACACCTTGCCCACGCGCTCGACTTTTTGACCCGGTCCCGTGAAATCGCCCGGCGGCACGACCTCGGAGAGCCTGAAAAGGAGAGCTATTTCCTGGGAATTGTCTATGCCGCCTCGGGGGACCGTGAAACTGCGCTGCGGGAATTGAAAACCGTGGCGCCCAACAGCCCGTTTTTCAGGCAGAGCGAGGAAATCGCCAGGAAATTATCCCGGTAGTCGCTACCATTCTGAATTTGAGAATGTTAAATCTCAGCGCAATCATCAACTCAATGTTAAACGGAGGGCCTATGGCAACTATTTATGACGCCGATCTGGAAAATCTGCTGCACTCTTTAGAAGGGCTGGACGCTGATTTCGCCAATATTAACAGTGAAGTATTCGCCGTGCTGGGGGGCGCCGACTCGAACCTGCCGGTCGGTTCCATCCAGATGCAGGCCAGCCGGGACTTGCAGAATGAAGTGGCTGATTGCCTGCGCTCGATCTCCAAACGCCTGGCCTGGCTGACCGACGTTTGTAACGCCCTGTTCTCGGTCAACTTCATAGTTTTAGAGCGGGAATCGCCGGAAAGGTTAGATGAAATCACTCCCCCGCCCAATAACGGGACAAAACCTGATGAAGAATAAACGCCCGGCTCGCCCCCAAAGGATTAGCGCAGCCCGGCGGAAATAGTTCGGCAATACTACACCATGGTGATTATTTGTGATTGGCAGAGGGAAACATGACCACGAATACTGGCTCATTATTGGATTTCATAAAATGCGGTGGGTATGGGTATGACGCTGTTCAATTTCCCTGTGCGATGGATTTTTATTGGTTTTTTGGCAGGAATGATCTGCCAACCCGGCTTCGCGAATCCCCGGGATTCCGCTGCGGTGGGGGCCGCGGTTCCCGAATTGCGGGAATATTACCGTTTTTTGACCTCCCTTTCCCGGTCCTCTCCGGCGGAGCGCATTAGCCGGGTAAAAGATTACCTGGAGGCGCATCCCGGATTCGAAAGAACCTACGTATATCTTTTGGATCATCTATTGTATGCCGGGCGGGAGGCGGAAGCAAAATCATATTTCCGGAATCTAAGCGCCTTGCCGGCCTGCTCCCGGGGCAGCCAGTGGATGCTGGCGAAGCTCTATACCATGGAAGACCGTCCCGCCGAGGCGCTCCAATCTTTCCGGGAGGCTTTGAACAACGGCCCGCCCTCCATTTTTTTGTTGCACGATTTTTCCAATTTCCTCTCGCAGTATCAGCAGCAGTACAACGCTCTCGAAGAAATCGACCGCCTGGCGGTGATCCCCCCTTTAAAAGATATGGCCCGCGCCCTCTGGTATCGCAACATCCTGGAATACCAGCGGGTGATCGACATCTGCGACCAGCTTCCCGCGGAATACGCCGCGGACGATTTGCTCCTCAATATCCTCAGTTATTGTTATGGTGAAACCGGGGAACCCTCCCGGGCGGAATCCACCTTGCAGAAGGGGTTCGAGCAGGCCAAGTCTCATGGGGATCGGCAGTTGGAAGCGTACTACCTGGCCACCCTGGGGGCAAGGGAGCGCCAGAAAGGAGATTTCGAGGAGTCGGTTGAGCATTTAGAGAAAGCGCTTTCCATTAGCACTCAACTCGACGATTTGATGCTCCTGGCGATGGTGGAAAGCGTCTTGGGGGAAACCCTGGCCGGGCAACGCCGCTTCCCGGAAGCGCAGCGGAGAATCGACCGGGCGATCCAGATCTGCGCGGCTTTGCGAATGGATCAAACCCTGGCGGGGCAGTATTTACACAAAGGAACACTTTACCTGGAATGGGGAAAATTCAGCGACTGTTTGGATGAGTTTGCCCGTTGCGAGCAGATTGCGCAAAAGACCCGGGACCTGAGCCGTCTCGTTGCGGTGTGGATGGAAAGGTGCAGGTTCTACAAGACGCTCAATTTGAATTCTCTCGCTGAATACGAGTACCGGAAAACTTACCATTGGGCACGGGAGCACGGTTATAAAAAGCTGGAATTCGAGGCGTTTTCCGGCATTGCCAGCGTGTTGATGGCGGATAAACGGTATGGCGAAGTGCGAAAATTCTATCGCGAGGCGTTGGCTTTGCCGGAGAGCTTTTTTCCCCCGGGGTACCGCATCTATTGGAAATGGATGAATGCGTACACTTATTATCTGGAAGCGCAGTTCGATTCTTCCAAAGCTGAATTCGCGGAAGCCTACCAGGCCGCCCGCAATGCGCCGCAGGATGCTTATTCGGAATACGTACAGGCCTACGCCCGCTTCCGCATCGGAAACATTGCCGCGGCGCAGGGCGACTTTAGCGAAGCGCTGCGAATATATTCGGAAGGCCTGGTCAAAAAAGTGGCCGACAGAAACTCGCAATTGAAAATGAACCTCGATCTCTATACCGGCAAGGTCTATGAGCAGCAAAACGACCTCGGTAAAGCGCTGGCCCATTACCGCCGGGCTGCGGAAACCCTGGAAAAGAGCCGCGAAGAGTTAAAAGTGGAGCAGCTTCGGATCGGCTATTTTGCCGGCGGCGAGGAGGCTTACCAGGCCCTCATTCACGGCTATTTTAAGTTGTACCGGCAGAACAAAAAGCCGGAGGACCTGGAACAGCTCTTTGCTTACCTGGAAATGGCCCGCGCCCGTACCCTGAAGGACCTGCGCCTCCGCGACGCCGCTTCCCGGGAAGAGATCACCCAAACCCCGGCGTATGCGGAATACCGGCAAGCCTGTGAAAACCTGCAGCGGCTGCAACGCAGCATCCGCCAATCCCCGGCGCAGCACGACTCTCTCTACCTGAAATATGAGGCGGCCCGTTTCCAGGTTCTGTTCAACCGCCTGCGCCTGGTGAAGGAGGATTTAACAACCGCCCGGGCATTTTTGCCCTCTTTCGGCCAGGTTTTGCAAGGATTGCAAAAATTAGATATGGGATTGCTGCTCTACCATGTTTCGGACAGCAGCATATTTGCCCTGGCGGCCATGGACCCGCAAACCATCGAAGCGGTCGAATTCGAGATTTCCCGGGATTCCCTCGCCGGGTTGATTGACCGCCTGATCGGCCCATTCCATAAAATTCCCGGGAAGGCCGTCAAAAATACTCCCTTCCACGCCGGTATTGCCCACGATTTGTACCGCATCCTGGTAAAACCGCTGGAAGAGAAAATCACCCTGAAGAAAGACCTGCTGCTGATTCCGGACCTGGCGCTCAGCGGGCTGCCCTTTGAAATGCTGCTCACTGCGCCCCCGGCGGCAGAGCGGTATTTCCCCGCCGACTCCGCAGAATATGCGCAGGATTTTTTGCTGCACCGCTACTCCTTCCTGTACAGCCCCAGCGCCTGGCTGGGCAGCGGCACGGCGGCGGCGGAACCTTCCCGGCCGCAGATTTTAGTGCTGGCAAACCCGGTTACCGCGGAAACAGATTCAAGCGGGGAAAGCTTTGCCCAACGCGCCGCATCCCGTTCCAACTGGCGCTTCGGCATCCTGTGGTACGCCGATAAAGAAGGGGAACGGATTCGGGAAATCTATCCCGCTACCACCATTTTCAAGCGCGAGGCCGCCACACCGGGAGTGTTGAAAGAACAGGCCTCCCGGTACGGAATTCTGCACTTTGCCACCCACGCGTTTGCCGATACGGTTTTCGACGCCTTCTCCGGGCTGGTGCTGGCCCCCGGAGAAGATACGAGCGATGACGGTTTGTTGATGGGGTTCGAAATTGCGGATATGCGCTTCGATTGCGACCTGGTGACGTTAAGCGCCTGCGAGACCGGGGTGGGGCAGAAAGTCGCCGGAGAAGGGGTGTTGGGGCTGCCGCGCCTGTTCCTGGGCGCCGGGGCGCGCCGCGTGCTGATGACTCACTGGAAGGTGGGCGACCGGTTTTCCATGGAACTTATGCCTCGATTTTACGACCGTTTTCTGAACCAGGGCCAGTCCCAGGCCCGCGCCCTGGAGGAGGCCAAGCGGTTCATGCTCGCGCAGGCGGAGCCGGAAGAGGGCGTGCACTACCGCCATCCTTTCTTCTGGGCGGCGTTTACCCTTTACGGGGAGCCGGAGCTTCCTCCCGCGCAACCCGCTTTCCCGGCAACCCGTTGGCTACTCGGAACCCTTTTAGTGATTCTGGCAGCAGTATTAACCTATTGGATATACTCGCGCCGGCGCAACCCCGCGAATACCGCTTGAATTTTTTCAAGGCGGTATGGTTTTAAGGGTTGGAAGCACGATGGAGTTATCATAAAATCGGTTTATGACATCCCCCCGTCCCCCCTTCAAAGGGGGAACTGCCCATTCGCCCTTGTATTCCCCCCTTTGAAGGGGGGACAGGGGGGATGTTAAGCACCGCCGGGTAAATAGGGCCTCACGAAAACACTTGAGCACCTGAACACCATAACACCCCAAAACTTGCGAACCCTATTCCCGCGGCTTTAACAGCGATCGATGCAGCCCGTGCCCAAGATATTGCCATCCCAAAATTCCCTGGCGGGGTTTTCCTTGCAGGTATTCCCGCGCCCGCGCCAGGAAGCAATGCGGCGGCATAAAGGCGTTGAGCGCCTTGAATTGTTCCGGGAATTCGCGCGCCGCGCGTATAAACGGCGCGACTCTGGCAATAAATTCCTGGTAATCGCCATATTCCCTTCCCACCACGGAAATTAGCTTTTGGTAAAATAGCTCGATCTGCGCCCGGTTCGGATCCTCCGGCGGCATCTCGCCGTTCCCGGCGGCTTTGAAAAATTCCGATTTGATTTTCTCCAGCAGTTGAACCTGCAAGGGGGCCACTTTTTCCCCCATTTCTTCGCGGGGAACGGTCATTTGCACGAAAACTTCCAACATATCCGCAAGGGTGAAGGGTTGCACTGCCAGGCGGGCATCGAAGTAGGGTTCCGGGGAAAGATGCTCCCCGGAAAAATCACAGGCCCGGTCGATGGGTTCCAACTCTTCCGCGGCCAGGGTCAGCTTCATCTGCCGGATGTAGTGATTGGGATTCTCGCTCAACGCGCCGGGCCCCGCCAGGCGGCTTTTCACAGCCGCATATTTTTCTTCCCCGAGATGCGCCCGGCTCAGGGGATGGTAAAGCCCCAGGTTCAGGCCCAGGTGAATCAACTCGCCGCAATAAACCCGGTTTTCCGGGCGTCTTAGCCAGTCGCTGGCGGTTTTTTCTTCTAACAGCGCCTTTAACAACTGCTCACCCATGGTAGTGATTTTTTCCGGGTCGGTGGTTGTCAAAGGATCTTTTCCGTTGAAATCTCTCCGGGGAAAAACGCTAAAAGTATTGGCGATGGCCGTCCAGGCGGTGATGTTATCCACGTAGCGGCGGATTTGTACGGCCTCGAGCCTGCCCGGAAAGACGGGCTTGAGGAAAATGAGAACGTGCGCCGGGGAGCCGAATAATCCGCGTGGAGTGCGCCGCCGGTTTCTCTTGCGAAAAAACCTTTGGGGATTGGCCAGGGATATCACCCCCGCTTCCCCCCTTTTTTCCACTCCGATGGCTACCTGGGAGTGGAAACAGCGCAGTTTGATCTCATCCAGGGCATCCCGGGAGTTGTTGCGATAACGGTAACGAATCGCGACGGCAAACTCGCCCGGGGCGATAAACCGGGCGATGTCCGGCTGGTTGGATTCGTCGGCTTCCGGGTCTTCCGCCCCGGGGTTATCGAACGCGATGAGCCGGATATCCTGCTCCCTCAGCCCTAAGGTATGGGTGGGGGCGATGACCGGCTCTGCACCGTGGAAAGCGGTGCGGGTGCAGAACAAATCGAGCAAAGAATCTGCCCGGCATTGCCAGGCCTGCCGCACTTTTTCCAGGTCGATCTCATATCTCGACGCCGGGGGCTGGCGATTGAAATCCTGCACGGCAGTGTAATCGGGTGAAATGTTTTGGCCTGCCATAAACGCTCCTCCTGTGTGATATATACTTATTATCCAAAGGAGCGAAAATATTGACAGGTTTGATAAATTTTTTGGTAAGGGGGGGTGAGTGGTGAATGACAGGTCAGCGTCCATCAACCGCTAACCGGTTGCCAGGAATTCAATAAGAGGAAGATATTCACGTTTGGGGAGCCGGAAAGCAAAAAACCCGCTCTCATCCGTAGCGGCCCTCGATGTAATCCGCAGTTTTGGGGTTGCGGGGATTGAGGAACAGTTCATCCGTGTCGTTATGCTCGATAATCTCTCCTAACAGCATAAAAATACACTCGTCGCTGACCCGGCGCGCCTGGGCCATGTTGTGGGTGACGATAATGATCGTGTAGCGCTCCCGCAGGCTGAGCATCATGTCCTCCACCGCCCGGGTGCCTTCCACGTCCAACGCCGAACAGGGTTCGTCCATCAAAATTACCCGCGGCTTCAGGGGCAGCAGCCGGGCGATGCACAGCTTCTGCTGCTGCTCCAGTTGCAGGGAGGTGGCCTTCTTTTTCAGATGGTCCTTTAAATCATCCCACAGAAAAACCTCCCGCAGCGACTGTTCCACGACTTCATCTAACGCGGATTTTTTCAAACTGCTGCGCTGCTGGTGCAGCCTCATGCCCAGCACAATATTCTCATAAACCGAAATGGGCAGCGGATTGGGGCGCTGAAAAACCATTCCCACGCTTTTGCGCAATTCCGGGAGAGAGACGTCATCATCGTAGATGTTTTTCCCGAAAATTTTGATCTCCCCTTTGGTGGTCACGTTTCCGTAGCGCTCGTTGATGCGGTTGAAGGTGCGCAGCAAGGTGGTTTTTCCGCACCCGGAGGGGCCGATCAGCCCGGTGATGAGGCGGTCTTTGATATTGACGCTGACATCGATAAGCGCCTGAAAATTCCCGTACCACAGGTTCAGATGGCGGGTCTCGATGCTATAATTTACCGTGTCACTCATTCATTTTACTCGCGGTTATCGAGTGCGTTCGTGTTCTGGTGTTATGGTGCTTTAGTAGCGGTGTATTTGAACACCCAAACACTATAACACAAAAACACCATAGCACTAAAACACTCGAACACTTGAACACTGTTTTACCCGAAAATACCGGTGACGTATTCATAAGTAGCCCGGTGGGCGGGGTTGTCGGAGAAAATCACGTCGGTTTTGTCGATTTCCAGCAACTCCCCGTTCAAAAAGAAGGCGGTGCGGTCGGCCAGGCGGCGCGCCTGCTGCACCAGGTTGGTCACCAGGATAATGGTCATCTGCGATTTTAGCTCTTTTAACACGTCTTCGATGCGCATGGTGGTTACCGGATCGACCGCGATGGAAAATTCATCCAGACAGAGAATTTCCGGGTCGTGGGAGAGCGCCCGGGCGATGGTCAACCGCTGCTGCTGGCCCCCGGAAAGCTTGGTGCCCAGGTTGTTGATGCGGTCTTTCACTTCCTCCCACAGCGCGGCCTGCTTCAAGCAGCGTTCTACGATCTCATCCAATTGGGATTTATTGCGAATGCCCGCCATGCGGGGGGCGAAGGCGACGTTATCGTAGATCGACAGCGGCAGCCCCACCGGCAGGGGAAACACCATCCCGATTTTTCGCCGCAGGCTGTTGATGTCTTTGATCTTGCGAACGTCCTCTCCGTCGATGGTGATGCTGCCGCGCACCCGCGCCCCGGGAATAAAATCAATAGTGCGATTGATGGCTTGCAGCAGGGTGGATTTACCCGATTTGGCCGGGCCGATGATGCCGAGAATTTCGTTGCGATAGACGTCCAGGTTGATATTCCGCAACGCGGAGAGGGCGCCGTAATCCACGTAGAGGTCGGATATTTCGATCTTTTTATCGGTAGAAGTTGCCATTCAAACGCTTTCTTAATGAATTTCTCCGGGAAATCGAAAACAGGGGACGGGCGTTCTGGCTGCGCTTACCATTTTTTGCGGGAGCGCAGATAGACCCGGAAGGCGATTGACAGCCCGTTGGTGAGCAGCACGATCGCCATCAGCACCACCGCGGTGCCGTAGGGCAGGGCGTGGGGCACGTCCGGCACCTGGGTAGAAATGGTAAACAGGTGCATGGAGAGCGCCATGCACTGGTCGAGGAGGTTGTAGGCAAACAATCCCTCATCCTTCAGGGCCTTGAAGAACACCGCGCCGGTAAACATGATCGGGGCGGTTTCCCCGGCGGCGCGGGAAACCTGCAAAATGATCCCGGTGAGAATTCCGCTGATGGAATTGGGCAGCACAATGGTGCGAATGGTCTGCCAGCGGGTGGCGCCCACGTTCCAGCAGGCGGTGCGAAAGGGCATGGGCACGGAGGCTAACGCCTCTTTGGTGCTGGCGATGATCACCGGCAGGGTCATAATCGCCAGGGTAAGGGAGGCCGCCAGAATCGAGCGCCCGATGCCGGCGAAGAGCACGAACGCGCCTAACCCGAACAGGGCGTGAACGATGCTGGGTACCCCGGCAAGGTTCACCACCGCTAAGTTGATGATGCGGGTGAACCAGTTATCCGTGGCGTATTCGTTCAGGTAAACCGCCGCCAGCACCCCGATGGGAGCGGACACCAGCAGGGAAATCACCACTAAGTAAATGGTTCCCAGCAGCGGGGCCCAAATGCCCCCGGCGCGCATGCGGTTGACGGGATTTTCCAACAGAAAGTCGATAGAAAGGATCGGCCAGGCCTGCACCACCAGGTAGCCGATGATCAACAGCAGGGGAATGATCATCGACAGCGCCATCAGGAAAAAAATCAGCTTCGCGAGCGCCTCGGTACGCTTTTTCTTCCGCACAAAAGGGGTTTCGGTGAAGGTAATGGATTCCATCATCAACTCTGTTCAGGGTTTCGAGTGTTCAGGTGCTCAGGTGTTATGGATTCTTCATGCCGAAATCTGAGAGGTTGTCCCTAACTTTTTTAGCCACCCCCAAAGGGGTTCCTTTGGAAAGAGATCACAGAGTTTCGGCATAGCTCCACTTCCTGGCTGGCATAATTTCTCAGTTCCTCTGTGCTCTCTGTGTTCTTTGCATGTGAGTTTATCGAACCATGTGGCAACTTTCAAATATTTTTGGATAGTGGTTTAGTGGTCAAATACGCCCTACAAAAACACCTGAACACTATGACACCCCGTTTATTTTTCCCGAATTCCTTTTACCACCAAATCCGCCACCAGGTTGATCACGAAGGTGATGACGAAGAGCAGAACCCCGATCACGAAGAGCACCTGGTAATGCTCCGAGTGTTCCGGGGCTTCCCCTAACTCCGCGGCGATGGTCGCCGTGAGGGTGCGCACGGAATCGAGCACGCTGGTGGGAATTTTAATAGCGTGGCCGGTGGCCATCAGCACCGCCATGGTCTCGCCCACCGCCCGGCCGATGCCCAACAGCACCGCGGCCAGCAAACCGTTGCGCGCCGCCGGCAGCAGCACCCGGTAAACGATCTGCCAGCGGGTGGCCCCCAACGCCGCGGCCGCCTCGCGGTAGGAATCCGGCACCGCCTTCAGGGCATCCTCGCCGATGGAAACGATGATGGGCACGCTCATCAGCGCGAGAATAATGCCCCCGTTCAGCACGTTCAAGCCGATGGGAGCGTGAAACAGCTCGATGATGATCGGGTTCATCACCGTCAGGCCGATGAATCCCCACACCACCGAGGGAACCGCGGCCAGCAATTCGATGACGATTTTGAGGGTTTCTTTCAGGCGGTTGCCGCAAAATTCGGAAATAAAAATAGCGCTGCCCAGGCCAAACGGTACCGCGATAAGCATCGAGAGCGCGGTTACGCTGGCGGTGCCGGCGATCAGCGCCAGCACCCCGTAGCGTTTATTGCTGGCCGAGGTGGGATACCACTCCACGCTGGTGAAAAATTCATGCAGGTTCAGGCCCTTAAATAGGAAGCCGGAACCTTCGCGGAAAACGAAGAAAAAGATACCGAAGACAAAAATGATTGCGCTGATACCGCATAACCGGATAATCGTTTCGATGACCGGTTCGGTGGTGGATTCCAGGCGGCGCCAATTCATAGAGGTACGTTTCGTTTAGTTGCTGCCGGTGCTTGCGCCGGCGCTGGGAAGCGGTACATAGCCGGTCTGCTCCACGATTTTCTGGCCGGCTTCGGACATAATCCAGTCGAGGTACTTTTGGGTGGCCTCGTTGGGCACACCGTGGGTGTAAATGTAGAGCGGGCGGGCTATCGGGTAGGTATTGTTCAGGGTGTTCTCGATATTGGCCGCGTAGGCGGTTTCCCCGGCTTTGGCGGAGACTTTCAGCATCTTAACCGCCTCGGTGGCGTAGCCCATCCCGCTGTAGCCGACGGCGCAGGGGGTTTTGCCGATCAACTCCACCACGTCCTTGGAGCCGTGCAAATCCGTAGAACCTAACTTGAAATCCCGGGTATGGCCCAGGATGTGCTCCCGGAAGTAGAGATACGTGCCGGAACTGGACTGGCGGCTGATGCGAATGATCTCATCGGTGTTGCAGGGAGTGTTTTGAATCCCCAATTGCGACCACTTGTCGAGAGCGCCGCCTTCGCCGTAAATATCCGCCAATTGTTCGATGGAGATGGTTTCAATAGGGTTATCCTTGTGCACGTAAATGGCCATGGCGTCGTACCCCACGATGTATTCGAGGGGGGCGTGGCCGGCCTCCCGGGTGGATTTTTCGAGCTCTTCCGGGGTTATCGGGCGGCTGGAATTGACGATATCCACGGTGCCGTTGATCAGCGCGGCGATGCCGGTGCCCGAACCTCCCCCGGAGACTTCTACCGACACCGAGGGTTCAACTTTGGCATATTCCTCCGCCCAGGCCTGGGCCAGGTTTACCATGGTGTCCGAGCCGGAATTCTGGATGGTTACTTTTCCTGCGCCCTGGCCCTCTTCGGTTTTTTTAGAACAGTCCAGCAGCAGGGCGGCGGACATAAAAAGGATTAGAAAGAACCGTAACTTGAGTAGCATGTCTTACCCCTTGGTTTCGTTTGATCTTTAAGGATTGGCGCCCGGCGCATCGCATCTTCCACTCACCGCCCCGCCCGCGCCAATTTACGGGTACATTTCATCGCTGACCACCGCCTGCACAAAATCCCGGATATTGGTGGAGAGATAGTTGAAGGTTTTCTCATAAGCGGCGCGCACTTCCTCCGGGTTCCCTTTTTTGCGGGAGGGGTCCGGGGTTTCCCACTGCAATTGAATGGCCTTGGGAGGCAGCAGCCCCGCCGCTTCCCGGGCCTCCTTGCTCAAAAAAATGATCATCTGGTAAAATTCTATGTTGGGAATTTGCTCGATAGATTTGGAATTCTGGGAAGAGATATCGATTCCTTTTTCCGCCATAAATTTGACCGCCGCCGGATCGATCACCCGCGGGGTGACGCCGGCGCTGGCGAAAACGAACTCCTCCAACCCCAGGGAATTGGCGATCCCTTCGGCCATCTGGCTGCGCAGGGAATTGCCTTTGGATAAGAACAATACCCGGAAGGTATCTTTGGCCTGGTGTTTCAACATTTCGCCGGTGCACATGTAGAGCACTTCTTCGCAGATGTTGACCGAGAGATCGGCCACGCGCTCGAAGCGCGCCGCGGCGATCAACAGGGGTATGACCTGCTCCAGGGGCAGCTTCCCGTCGCGGTGGGCCTGCAGAAGCTCCAGGCGGATCTGGGTGCGGATATTGTCCACCGGGCGTTCCAGATCCATGGTGGTGCGGGCTAAGGCTTCATTTTGCTCGAAGAACGCCTGGATGGCATCGTGCAGCATCTTGATCGACAACTCGCCGATCTCCGTGAAATGGGAGTAATCGTAGGCGGGCGCTCGATCTTCCGGGCCGATCACCAGCGCCTGGCGGGCGACGCTTTCGGCGTAATCCCCGATTCTTTCCAGATGGGTATTGATTTTGATGACCGCATAGACCAGGCGCAAGTGGGCGCCGACCGGCTGCTGGCGCACCAGGAATTCCAGGCAGAGCCGGTCTAACTCCTTTTCCAGTTCGTCGATGCGCTGATCGCGAAGAATGATCGCATAAGCGAGCTTGCGGTTGTTTTCGACCAGCGCTTTTAAACTGCCGTTCACGGCTTGTTCCACATGGCCGGCCATTTCTATCACTTTGTTGCGAACGCGGTCGATGCCTTTCCGCAACCGTTCTTCCAAAATCGTTGACATCTGCTTCTCCCCTCGGGATCTTCCGCAGCGCCGGAAGCCGCCGCGTATTAAAAATAATGCAGAAAGATTACAAAAGCCTTACATCCAGGTTTCTAAAAACGGGAGTGAAGATAACCCATCGGGAAGGTTTTTTGCAAATAGAAAGAAATTAATGCGGCGCGTTCGCAGCGAAGATATACGCATTGGCGCTTGCCCCGTAATACGGAATGCGCGCTATGTATTGCGTATTCCGTATTGCGTTGGTGGGGGGAAAAGTGCAAAACATCCGTTAGTAACTGATGTTACGCAGGTTGAAAAAATTAACCACAGAGACACAGGGGGCACAGGGAAAATCAAACATCCAGTAAATCTTAGACCTCAAAATTTGAAGAGTCTCTGTGTCTCTGTGGTAAAATGCGTAACATCAGTTAGTAATAAGACGGCATTGCCGGGGGGCGGCGCTTGCGGAAGAGGAAGATCAGCACGGCGCCGATCACAAATCCGCCGATGTGCGCCCACCAGGCCACCCCGCCCACGTCCGCGGGCAATCCCAATGAAATTACCCCCTGGACGGCTTGAATGAGAATCCAGATGATCAGGAAGAAATAAGCGGGAATGTCGATAATTTTAAAAAAGATGAAGATCGGCAGGAGGGTGAGCACTCTTCCGCGAGGATAGAGCACCAGGTACGCGCCCATTACCCCGGAGATGGCCCCGCTGGCCCCGATGGTGGGCAATTGGGATTGGGCGTTGAGCAGCAGGTGCACGACTCCCGCACCTAAACCGGCCAGCAGGTAAAAGAGAATATAGCGCCCGTGCCCCATACTGTCTTCCACGTTGTCCCCGAAGATCCACAGGAACCACATATTCCCGATAAAGTGCATCCACCCGCCGTGCAGGAAGATCGAAGAGAAGAAGGGAAGGCCGATTCCCACCACGTCGCCGGGCTGGTTTGCGGCCAGGTAGTAAATTTTCGCCGGGATGAGGGCCAGGGCCTGGTACAGACCATCTACCTGGCGTCCCAGGGAGAGCTGGTAGAAAAACGCCAGCGCGTTCAGGATAATCAGCCCGACGTTCACGATCGGAAAGGTGAGGGAATGGGTGGAATCTCTTAACGGAATCATTTTCTATTCCTGCACGGTTTGGATACCGATGGTGTGAAGGTTGATATCACTTAGCGATCATTCCCGGGACTCTTCCCGCTCGATCAGCCGCGCCAGCTTGCGAAACGCGGGGCGGAGCGGTTTGGGCAATTGCCGGGCAAATTCGCTGCCCAGGCGGCGACGGCGAATCAGGCCAATCACGTCCGCCAAATCCTGGGCGCGCAGCAGGTCATTGCTCCCGCTGTGCAGTTTCATGCTAATCAAATCCACCAGCGTTACAGTGGTGATGCCCTCGATTTCCACTGCCGCAGCGGGAAGCGTCCCAACCTGCTCCGGGAGTACCAGGTGCACCGGAACGCCATATTTCACAAATTCTCTCTTTCTACGGTCAAAGGTAAAGCCGTTGGCGGTCAGCAGCTCTGCCAGCGATTCCAGGGGAGGGTTCAGCGCTACAGCGATGTCTTTGGTGGTTCGCAAGTGCCCATGCAGCAGCACCGCAACGCCCCCTATCACCGCCCCGGGGATGCCGGCCTTGCGCATGAGGCGGGAGACTTCCCGGGCAACGTCTAACAGCGCCCCGCGTTTATCCAGCATGAGCAGCGCCTTCTCACGAAGATTTATTTCGGATGTAGTTTGTTTTACCGGGGCAGCAGATTTCATAACCAACTTATCCCACCTTGCCGGAAGACAAAGAATAAGGCTGGATGGTTTCTAATGCCTTTTCTTCATATTGTTGGGCATCATACAAATCCCAGCGGAGTTGCAGATTCATCCAAAAATCCGCGGACATGCCGAAATATTTGGATAAACGAAGCGCCAGGCGCGGGGTCATGCTCCGCCGTTTATTCACCAGTTCATTGATTATCCGATAGGGCATACGGATTGCCTTCGCCAATTCGCGTTGCGTCAGATTCATGGGAACAAGAAATTCTTGTAATAGCATTTCCCCGGGATGGGTTGGCGCACGATGGGTGGGAATGCGAATCATTGTCTTTTTCTCGTTTAGGTTTTCACGATTAATGATAATCTACAATTTCTACTTCGCTTGGCCCCAAATCTGTCCATACAAAACATATTCGATAACGATCATTGATGCGAATGCTGTATTGCCCCTGCCGATTTCCTGCAAGAGCCTCCAAGCGATTCCCCGGGGGAATACGAAGTTCTTCCAGAGTCTTCACAGAATCAAGCTGGTCAAGTTTACGGGTAGCAATCTTCCATAAAGATTGCGGACAGACTCTGCGAGCGAGTTTGGTGCTTTTGCCATTGAAAACGTCCTCTGTTCCTGTATTCTTGAATGATTGAATCATGGCAGCTCATATAACCAAACTCATCAGAACAAGGTTTTCCACGTTCTACTTTATTCTGCGCCAACTTAAATAAAATTTGCCGGAAATGCAACCGGGGAGTATGCCGGCCCCGCGCCGGAAGGGTGCATTTCCTTGTTATGGCTTTGCTCGAAAAACTATTGAATAATTCCCGGTAAATGGATAGCTTAGCAAGCCCGCGTGAAGCCCCACCAGGTAACTGGTCACTTCCTCACTTCGTGGGATGGCCGGGGTGAAACGTAAAACGTGAAAGAGTTTACCCTGAGCTTGCCGAAGGGTGATGCGTGAAACGTGACGGCAAGTGAATCGTTCATCTTACCAACTGATTGGAGGTACGTTTTTATGATTCGTCTCACTGCGCTTTTTCTGCTGTGGTTAAATCTTTTATTATTCGCCGCTCCTCCCCAGGAAAAGGGGAAAAAGGAAACCCAACCCCAAACCCGCCTGAAAGCGGAAACTTTCTCCGGGCTGGTGTTGCGCTCCATCGGGCCGGCGCTCACTTCCGGGCGGATCGGGGACCTGGCCGTGCATCCCCAAAACCGCTCGGTGTATTTCGCGGCGGTGGCCTCCGGGGGAGTGTGGAAAACCGAAAATTCTGGCACTACCTGGCAGCCGGTGTTCGACGGCCAGGGCTCTTATTCCATCGGCTGCGTGGCCATCGACCCCAACAATCCCCTGATTGTGTGGGTGGGAACCGGGGAGAACAACAGCCAGCGCAGCGTGGGCTACGGCGACGGGGTGTATAAATCCCTCGACGGCGGCAAAACCTGGAAAAACATGGGGCTGAAAAATTCCGAGCACGTCGGCAAGATCGTCATCGACCCCCGCAATTCCGAGGTGGTGTACGTGGCCGCGCAGGGTCCTTTGTGGGCCCCCGGCGGCGACCGCGGCCTCTACAAAACCACGGACGGCGGCAAAAACTGGAAGCAGATTCTGTCCATCAACGAAAACACCGGGGTAAGCGACCTGGATTACGACCCCCGCAACCCCGACGTTCTCTACGCCTCCGCGTACCAGCGCCGCCGCCACGTGTGGACGCTCATCAACGGGGGGCCGGAGTCGGCGCTCTACAAATCCACAGACGCCGGGGCTAACTGGAAAAAGATAGAAAGCGGCCTGCCAAAAGAAGAAATGGGGCGCATCGGCCTGGCGGTCTCCCCGGCCAACCCGGACGTGGTCTATGCCATCGTGGAGGCGGCCAATAAAGCCGGGGGATTTTTCCGCTCCACGGACATGGGCGAAAACTGGGAGAAACGCAGCGGCTACGTAAGCGGCAGCCCGCAGTATTACCAGGAGATCATCTGCGATCCCAAAGAGGTGAACCGGGTGTATTCGATGGACGTCTGGATGCAGATCACCGAGGATGGCGGCAAAACTTTCCGCAAGGTGGGGGAAAAATTCAAGCACGTGGACAACCACGCCCTGTGGATCGATCCGCAGGATACCGATTACCTGCTCTCCGGCTGCGACGGGGGAGTGTACGAGAGCTTCGACCGCGGGGCTACCTGGCATTTCAAAGCCAACCTGCCGGTGACGCAATTCTACAAGATCACGGTGGACAACGAGCTGCCTTTCTACAACGTGTACGGGGGAACGCAGGATAATTTTACCTTAGGCGGGCCTTCCCGCACGCTTACGGTGCAGGGAATTACCAATAGCGACTGGTTCGTCACCTTAGGAGGGGACGGTTTCGAGCCCCAGGTGGACCCGCAGGATCCCAACATCATCTACTCCCAATATCAATATGGCGGGCTGGTGCGCTTCGATAAGCGCAGCGGGGAGCTGATCGACATCCAGCCCCAGCCCGGCAAGGGCGAAGATCCGCTGCGCTGGAACTGGGATTCCGCGCTGCTGCTCAGCCCCCACTCCCCCACCCGGCTCTACTTCGCCGCCCAGCGCATCTTCCGCAGCGACGACCGCGGCGATTCCTGGCGGCCCATCAGCCCGGACCTCACCCGGCGGATCGACCGCAACCAACTCCCGGTGATGGGCAAAGTGTGGAGCATCGACGCGGTGGCGAAGAACGCTTCCACCTCCTTCTACGGGAACATCGTGGCGCTCACGGAATCGCCCCTGCAAGAGGGGCTGATCTACGCCGGCAGCGACGACGGGCTGGTGCAGGTGACTGAAAACGGCGGAGAGAATTGGCGAAAAATCGAGAAATTCCCCGGGGTTCCGGAAATGACCTACGTGAACTGCCTGCTCGCCTCGCAGCACGGCGCGAGCACGATTTACGCCGCCTTCAACAACCACAAGCGGGGAGATTTCAAACCCTACCTGCTAAAGAGCGCCGACCGGGGCAAAAGCTGGATTTCCGTGACCGGCAACCTGCCGGAGCGCGGCTCGGTGTACAGCATCGCGGAGGACCATGCGAATCCCGATCTCCTCTTTGCGGGAACCGAGTTCGCGGCGTTCTTCACCCTCGACGGGGGAAAAAACTGGGTGCAGTTGCAAGGGGGCATGCCCACCATCGCGGTGCGCGACCTGGCGATCCAGAAGCGGGAAAACGATTTGGTGGTGGGAACCTTCGGGCGGGGCATCTACATTTTGGACGATTATTCGCTGCTGCGGCAGCTCAGCGCGGAGGCGTTAGAGCAGGAAGCGGCGCTGTACCCGGTGAAAAACGCCTGGATGTACATCGAAAGCGCCCCGCTGGGCTTGCGGGATAAATCTTTCCAGGGCGATTCCTATTTTACAGCCCCCAATCCCCCCTTCGGGGCAACCTTTACTTATTATTTGAAAGAGGAGATCAAAACCCTGAAGAAGCAGCGCCAGGAGGCGGAGAAGAAGTTGGACAAAGAGGGCGGCGCGCTGCGCTATCCCGATTGGGAAACGCTGCGGGAAGAAGCGCGGGAAGAGGCACCGGCCATCATTCTGACCGTGAAAGATGAGGACGGCAACACGGTGCGCCGCCTGAGCGGCCCGGTAAAGGCGGGTTTCCACCGCGTCGCCTGGGACTTGCGCTACCCCGCGGCGAATCCCGCCAGCTTAGAGCCGCCGGATACGGAAGATCCTTTCGCCGAGCAGCCGGTCGGCCCCCTGGCCGCCCCGGGAACCTACACGGTGTTTCTGGCAAAGCGGGTGGACGGGAAAGAAACGCCCCTGGGTGCGCCGCAAACCTTTTCCGCGGAGCCGCTGAACATCGCCGCCCTGCCCGCGGCAGACCGCGCCGCGCTGTTGGCGTTCCAGCAGAAAACCGCCCGGCTGCAGCGGGCGGTATTGGGCGCGGAAAACGTTGCGGATGAAGCGCAGACGCGCCTCAACTATATCAAACGGGCGCTGCTGGATACCCCCGGCGCCGATCCCGCGCTGCTGCAAGAAGCGCTGGCGCTGCAAAACCGCCTGAAAGATTTGCAAACGAAGCTCTCCGGCGACCGGGTCGTCGCTTCCCGCAACGAGCCGACCCCGCCGGCCATCGTGGACCGGGTGCAGGGAATCGTCTACGGGCACTGGGCTTCCACCGCCGCGCCTACCCAGACCCACCGCAGCGCCTATCAAATCGCCGCGGAGGAATTCACCACGGTGTTAGATGGGCTGCGGGTATTGATCGAGGCGGATTTGAAAAATCTGGAAGACAAATTGGAGAGCGCCGGCGCGCCCTGGACGCCCGGGCGCGTGCCGCGCTGGAAAGCGGAATAATACGGATGCCGGATACTGGAATCTGGCATCTATACAGTATAAGGGCATAAACCGCGATTTTTGAGGGTATAGGGTATTTTTTCCCTTCTACCTTATACCCTGTACTATCACGTGACATTTGAGAATTTGCGCTGAGAAATTGTTATCTTGCCGCTCTTAACCTCACCCATCCCCACCCTAACCCTCCCCTTCCCTCTCCTGGCAGGAGAGGGAAGGGGAGGGTGGCGCGAAGCGCCGGGAGGGGTTAGGTGAGGTTAAAGGGGCGCTGAAACCGCATATTCCCCACAAATTCTCATACGTCCCGTGATAGTACAACCTTATACCCATATACCTGAAATATTAAAAAACCAATTTATGGCCTTACAAGGTATTACATCCGGCGGGAGAGCAGCTTCTCGTAAATGGTCACGTTCATCAGGAACAGCAGCAGCCCGTAGATGAAATCTTCCACCGGGATGGTGAATACCCGGAATCCTAAGTTTTCCGCGTTATCGTACCACACCACCTCCCCCGGAATAAAAGAGCCGGTGAGGATGCCGTTTACGATCAGGAACGGGAACGCGAAGATAATCCCGTAAGCGAGGTAAAATCTCCCTAAGTAGCTCGATTTGAAAACCGTCAAATGCAGCAGCAGGAAGATCGCCGCGGCAATGAAGGTCACCCCCGTGTATAAGCGGTCCAGGTTGGCCATCCCCACTAACAGCAGCGCCGCCGCCAGCGCCTGGGTGATGGGCCTGGCGTAAGGCTCCAGGAAGTCGCCCCGGGGCATTTCTTTCAACGCGGCGTAGGTAAACACGCAGGCGTAGGGAATGCAGATGAAAAACAGCCACTCCTCTAAGGGCAAATTCAGCAGATAGACTCCCGTCAGGTATTCGGGGTTGAACCCCCACACTCCCCGGTGGGTGAAAAATACGTCCCAGGCGATAAAAACGGCTGCAGTGACTAAAATGGCCGGCCACAGCGCAAACCAGGTTCGATAAAAACCTAAGCGGCGGTGAAAACTATACCCCAGGGGAATACTGATGGCGCACAGATTAACGAGCAGATAGGTTAGCATTTTGCCTTTTCAGTTTGGTCTCTTTGGCTTCGCGCAGGTATTGGCGGGGAACCCACAGCAGGCCGAAGCACTCCCCATCCTCTTTGCCCAGATGTTTGTGGTGGATCTTGTGGGCTTTGCGCAGCGCCATCAAATATACGTTTTCGGTGCGGGTAAGGACTTTGAAGCGCTGGTGCACGAAGATGTCGTGCAGCAGCAGGTAGGTGAAACCGTAGAGGGTGATTCCCAAACCGGCCCACAGGCGCGGGTCCATCCAGCCATTGGCGTAGCCTGAAAAGATCAGCAGCATTCCCGGGATGGCAAAGATCAAAAAAAACGCGTCGTTGCGCTCTAAGAAGCCATAATCCTCTTTGCGGTGATGGTCGCGGTGCAGGGTCCAGAGAAAGCCGTGCATCACGTATTTGTGGGTAGCCCAGGCCACTAATTCCATCAGCGCGAAGCTGGCGATCAAAATGAGGATGTTCAAAGCTAACATGGTCAAATCTCCTTTGCTTTTTAATTGGACGAAACAATACTCAACTCAAATCAATCCTACAATAGCAAAATAAAGCAACTGCGCGAAGAAGGCATGGAGCGCGGGCGCGGGCAGTTTTTCCCGGAACAGCCCCAATTGCAGGCCTCCGAAAGTGAAGAGGAAGCTGATCAGCCACCAGGCGAGGTAGTTTTGCAAAGGCACCACGTTCCCGCTCCAGGACCAGTACCCTAAGGTAATCGCCGCCGGTTCCATCACCACGTCGAACAATACCATCAGCAATCCTGCCGCCAGGCCCAGGGCCGCGGGATTCCGATCCGCAAAGCGAGGAATGGCTTTCTGCAATAACGCAACGCTGGACAGCAGCATCCCCAGCCAGGCAAAACCGATGGCCAGGGGAACCCCGCCCAACTGGGGGCGCAGGGTTTGCCCGTAACGATATTCTCCGAAGACGGCCCCGGTTTGCACTCCCAGCCACTCGATTCCAAAAGAGACCAGCGCCACCGCCGCCGACCAGGCGGAGAAGCGCGACATAAGCGCGGGCGCGGCCTTCGTATTGAGTTTTTGCATTTCTCCATGCGCCTGGCGGCATTGGAAGAAAATCCACAGGGAAATGCCCACAACCAGGGGGCCGGCCAGCAGCGCCATCAACCCTTGAAAAACTCCCAGGACGTGCCACAACCCCCCGGCGCTCAACAAAATGTAGAGAGTGATGATTTTAAATTTTTCCGGAACGATCCCGATTTTACGGGCTTGCTCGATATTTGCGTGCATCATCGTTTTAACCATGCTCATTAAGGTTTAAGAATTACGGGCCTGCCCCTTCGGGAATTCCGGCATCCCCGAGGGGGGGCAGGCCGGCATCCGAAACGCCCGTTACGGTATCACCCGCACCTCCCGGCCTTTCCAGGAGACCACTCCCCGCCGGGCTTTCAGAAAAGAGTTGAACGCAATCACCACGGTGTAAATGACGCCCAGGGGATTCAAAAAAAGCCCCGCCGCTGCCGGGTGACGAAACTTCCAGGCGTAGATAGAGCGCAGCAGCAGGTTCATGCCCACGGCGGTAAGGGCGAGCGCATTCAGCGGTACCACGGCCAGCAGGGCGTAGGGCGCCACAAATGCCGCCAAAAACGCGGCAATTACCCCCCAGAAGGCGAATCCATTGTAGCCGCCGATCCCGTACAGGTTCTTGGTGAACCCTTCCCAAAGCTGCCCGGCGGTTTGGTACATCCGGCAATATACCATTCCGGTTCCCGCGGCAACCAGGGTGCGCACTCCGCTCCGTTTGGCCAGGCGACTCAGCTCCACGTCCTCCACAATCCGGTCGCGCACCGCCCCGTGCCCGCCGATGCCCCGGTATGCCTCGCGCGTGAAGGCGATCCACTGCCCGTTAGCGGCGGCAATCAGGGGAGAGCGGCTGTGATAGGTTAGCCACAACGGCAGGGAGCCATAAACAAATATATCAATGACCGGGATGACTAATTTTTCCGCCAGGGTTCCGGTAAGCTGCTGCGGGAACGCCGTAAACAGTCCCAGGCGATGCTTCTCCATCCAGGCCACGGTATTAGAGACGGCTTCCGGCGCGTGGCGGGTATCCGCGTCGGTAAAGATCAAAATTTCCCCCTGCGCCGCCTGGCTAAGCTGCTGGCAGGCCCAGTTCTTCCCGCTCCATCCGCGGGGCAGCGGTTTGCTCTCAAGGTGTTTCACCCGGGAGTCTTTTGCCGCCAGCGCGGCGATCAATTCGGCGGTGCGGTCGCCGGATTGGTCGTCATAAACGATGATCTCATAATCCGGATAGTCCTGGCCGAGCAATCCTTGCAGGCAATGTTCGATGTTTTTTTCCTCGTTCCGCGCCGGCACCAGCAGGGAAACTTTGGGAGCGCGGCCAGGCGCCGGGGCTTTGGCCAGCCACGGTCCGGCCAGAACGTTGAATAGCGTCACCGTTAGGTACCCGGCCAGCAGGGCGATAGAGATATATAAGAGCAGGGTGATCATCATTTTGAATCGTGAAACGTATTGCGTAATGCGTATTGCGTATCTACCGGGCTGCTGTTTTTCCGAAGAACAGATCCACCTTGCGGTTCAGCGAGAGGCGGCCCCGCAGCAGCGGCTCCCCTTTTTCCCGGTTAGCGATGCGCCGGGAGAGTTCCTCCAGCAGTCGTTCTTCGTTTTTTTCCAACTCCTCGATGCCGGGGAAATTAGCGGCATCGCACAGCCGGTTTTCCCCGAACAGGAAGAACGCCTCCGGGCGCTGCTCGCCCAGGTGCTCGCAGCGAATCGCCAGGGAAAGAAGGTTCATTTTGCCGGGGTAATATTCCCCCACCCGGGCGATGCCGCGCTTGAAATTCAGGGGACGTTTTCCCCAGGGCAGCAGTTCTCCCTGCGGGAAGATGCTTACCAGCGGCGCGGGCGAGCGCTCCAGCAACTTTGCGGTATATTGCAATGACGCCACCACGCTTTTCGGCTGGCCGGGGTCGATGCTGTAAGCCCCCAGGCGGGAAAAAAAGCGGTATTGGGATAATTCGCTTTCCAGCATCATCAGGTAAAATGGCCGCCCGAACCGGCGCAGGTTGAGGAAATATGCCAGGAAACCGTCCCACCAGGTGCTGTGGTTGGGAATCAGGAGCAGCGGTAAGGCCGGGTGCGGTTCCGGCAGGTCGCCGTACAGGTGGATTCCGTGGAAATGGCGCTTCAGCAAGCGGTTCAGGTACGGATCGAATAAACGTTTCGCCCAGCGGGCCGGCCTTGCCTGGATCACTGCTATAGCCCTCCTTTGGGGCAGGGCGCAGAGCGTTTAATAGACTTTATAGGAAATGATTTTTTGACAGGATGAACGGGATTCACTGGATAAGAAAACATTGATTTTTCGTCATTTTTATCCTGTATATCCTGTCTAATTTTTTATTTCCAATAGAGTCTAATAATTTGAGGACACAATTACGCGCCTCCCCATTACGCACTATGCGCTATGCGCCATGCGCTCTGCTCTTTGCGCTATGCGCTACGCGCCCTGCGGCAACCGCTCCGGCAGGGGATTGAAGCGGGTGCGCAGAATTTCGCGGGATAGAATCCCGATTTTTTTCATTTGTGAAACGAACACCCGCCCTAAGAACGGGTTGTAATCCCGCGCTTCGATTTTGCGCAAAATGCCGCGGTAGATTTTACTGGCGGAGTAAATGGCAAACTGCGACTTGCGGTAGAGCATGGGGATGCCCTGGTTGGCCTCTTCATAATAATGATGGGCGCGTTCTACCTGGAATTGCATCAGCTCCCGCAGGTTGTCGGTCATGCGCTCATGGATAATATCCTGTTCCGCCACCCCGAAGCGCCGCAATTCCTCCCGGGGCAGGTAGATGCGCCCCATATTTTTATCCTCTTTCACGTCGCGCAGAATGTTGGTGAGCTGCATGGCCACGCCTAATTTCTCCGCGTATTGAAACGCCGCCCTGTCCTTGTAGCCTAACACGTGGGTCATCATCAATCCCACCACCCCGGCCACCCGGTAACAGAACACGTAGAGATCCTCGAAAGTGCGGTAACGGGTGCGCTGGATGTCCATTTTCACCCCTTTCAGCAAATCCAGGGGATATTCAATGGGGATGCCGTAGCGTTTGGCCGCCACGATGAACGGGTGGATGACCGGGTGCTCGGATTCCCCGGTGCGGTAGGCGATCCGCAATTCGTTGGCGATGAAATCCGCTTCCGCTAACAGTTCCGCCGCGCTGCGCTGGCGGGGGTTGTCGATCAGGTTATCCGCGTAGCGGCAGAATCCGTACAGGGCGTAGGTTGCCCAGCGCCGCTCCCGGGGAAGCATGCGGGCGGAGATATAGAAACTCTTGGAATGATGCGCGGTCAACAAACGCGCATGTTCGAAGGATGCTCGATGCTCGGATGCTTGCCAAAATTTCACGCTGCTCTCCTTTTATGCGAATTGGAATTCCGGTTGAACGATTTGCGCCGGGAGCTGCAAATCGGCTAAAATTGCTTTTTCGGTCGCCTCGGCGGTGAGCAGCACGCCCGGCACCCCCGCACCGGGATGGGTGCTGGCCCCCACCAGGTAGAGCCGCTCCACGTCTTCGCTGCGATTGTGGGGCCGGAAACTGGCGGTCTGGGTCAATTTCGGCTCCACGCCCCAGGCGCTGCCTAAGTAGTTGTTGCGCCGGTTGCGAAAATCTTCCGGGGTGAATAATTCTAACACCTCGATATTCTCCCGCAGCCCTTCTAACCCGAACTCTTCTTCCAAAAAACGCAGGATTTTTTCCGCAAACGGCCGCGCCGTCTGCTGCCAGTCGATGCCGGCGGCGAGGTTGGGCGTCGGAATCAGCACGTACATGCTCTCGCAGCCCGGGGGAGCCATCTCCGGGTCCGTGCGGGTGGGTACGTGCAGGTACATGGAGAAATCGTCCGCTAAAATTTTGCGGTCGAAAATATCCCGTACTAACTCTTTGTAGCGCTCGGAGAGGATCAGGGTATGGTGGCGCAGTTGCGGGTATTGCTTTTTGACCCCGATGTAGAGCAGAAAAGTGCTCATCCCGTAAGCTAACTTCTGTACCTTGCGATCGCTCCATTTCTTGCGGTGCTCTCCGGCGATCAAATCCGAATAGGTGTGCGCAAAGTGGGCGTTGGAGACCACCGCGTCGGCCTCGTAAAGCTCCCCGTTGGCGACCACGCCCCGGGCGCGCCCATCCCGCACCACGATTTGGGAAACTTCCGCGCCGGTCTTGATTTCCCCGCCGATCTCCTGAAATACTTTCCGGAATGCTTCCACCAGGCTGTACATGCCCCCTTTGCTAAACCACACCCCGCCGATTTTTTCCAGGTAGGGAATCATCAAATACACCGCCGGGGAGCGGAAGGGGCTGCCGCCGATGAACAGGGGATGGAAGGAAAAAGCAAAACGGTTGCGGGGATCTTTGAAATAGCGGGATACTACGGTGTAGGTCGGCAGCAGCGCATTCAGGCGCAGCGCTTTCGGTAAAAATTGTACCAGGGTATTCAAATCAAAGGGGCGGGCGCCCAATCCATCCACGATCACCGCGTCATATAACTGGCGCACGAGATTCATAAAACGGTCATAATTTTCCCCGTCGCGGGGGTGGAAATGCGCCATCTGCTCCTTCATGCGTTGGCTGTCCGCGCTGTAATCCAGCGAAGAGCCGTCGTGGAAGTAAATCCGGTAGAAGGGATCGAGATAGATCAGGTCCAGGTAATCTTCCATGCGCCGCCCGGCTAAGCGGAATATCCGCTCGATGATGTCCGGGGCGGTAATCAGCGAAGGCCCCATGTCGAAGGTGTAACCGTCTTTTTTTAACTGGTAGGCGTGGCCGCCCACCTGCTCGTTCTTCTCGAAAATGGTGGTTTGGATACCCCGGGCTTGCAGGCGGATGGCCGCGGCCAATCCTCCGAACCCGGAACCGATAATGGCTGCTCGTTTCATACTCTCCTCAGTCATGGTTTTTTGATCCGGTTGAATTCAACTTTTTTTATTTGATTTATGTGATCTCAACTTCATCACGGTTTACGCGGGAGCGCGGCATCGTGAAGTCCTTCTCCCTGCTTTCCGCACTCTGCTCTATGCTCTCTGCGCTCTGTTTTATGCGCCCCGTCCCGCTTCTCCCGGCCTCCTCGATGATCAATTCTGCGGCAATTTTGCCGGAGAGCAGCGTTAGGGGAATTCCCCCGCCGGGATGGGTAGAACCGCCCGCAAAATACAGCCCTTTAAGCTCCCGGCTGCGGTTGGCGGGGCGGCGGAAGGCGGTGCTGCGGCGGTTGGAAGATATCCCGTAAATGCTGCCCCGGTTGCTGCCGTACCGGGAATAGAATTCTTCCGGGGTAATCACCCGCTCGGTTTCGACCTGCCCGCGCAGGTCGATGCCCCGGCGGCGCAGTTTGCGGAAAACCGCCTCGCGCATTCGCTCCATTTCCCCGCGCCAGTCCTGGCCCTCTTCCAGGTAGGGCATGTTCAAAAGCACGAACCAGTTCTCTCCGTACGCCGGGGCGTGTGCGGGATCGGTTTTGGAAGTGACCGCGATGTAAACCGTAGGATCGTCCGGCGCCCGCCGCTCGCGGAAAATTTGCCGGAATTCCTCCCGGTAATCGGCGGAGAAAACGATGTTGTGATGCGCTAACTGGGAGTGTTTCCCGGCCACGCCCCAGAGGAACACCAAACCGGAGAGCGAGGGCTCCAGGCGGTTGAGCTTGCGCCGCCGGGCCGGAAAACCGTCGATCAGCCGGTTATGGGCGCTGACCACGTCCGCGTTGCATACCAGGTAATCCGCTTCGATAAATTCCCCGTTCACCTGCACGCCGCGAATCCGGCCCCCCCGGTGAATGATTTGCTCGACCGGCGAGTTCAGGTGAATTTCCACCCCCAAATCCCTCGCCAGCCGCTCCAGCGCTTCTGCCAGGCGGTACATTCCCCCGCGGATGTAGTACCCGCCCAGCCCGTGTTCCACGTAGGGGATGATATTCAAGGTCGCGGGGGCCTGAAAAGGATCAGAGCCGTTATAAGTGGCAAAGCGGTCGAACAGTTGAACGGTGCGGGGATCGCGGAAAAAGCGCGAAACGCCCTGGTGCAGGGTGCGCAGGGGATCGATGCGGCGCAGGCGGAGCAGGGTGCGCAGATTCTCGCGGGTAAACAGTTTTTTCGCCTCGTGGATCGGCGAATGCAGGAAGATGGCGGCGGTAAGCTCGTAGATCCCGCGGGCGTAGTCCAGGAAGGCGGGGTAATGTTGCGCGTCTTCCCGGGACAGCTTGGCGATCTCCGCCGCCATTTGGGATTCATCGCTGCTGGCGTTCAAAACCGCGCCATCCTCCCAGGAATAACGGCAAAGCGGTTCTAAGGGAATGAATTCGAGATAATCTTCCCGGCGCGCCCCGGCAAACTGGAAGAGCGCGTCGATTACGAACGGCATGGTCAGCAGCGACGGCCCGGTATCGAAGCGATAGCCGCCGGCGGTGAATTCGTTCATCTTGCCGCCGGCGCGGGAATTCCGCTCGAACAATTGAACCCGGAAGCCGCGCCGCTGCAAGCGGATGGCGGCGCTCAATGCGCCCAGTCCCCCGCCGATGATTGCCACTCGTTCTTTCATTATAGAATACCCGTTTCAGTTTACTTATCTCATAAAAGCGTTATGAGCGTTTTTAATATACCACGAATTTTTACACTTGTCAAGAAAAAAATCGCTCATAACGCTCATTTCTATTGACAGAAGTTTTTTCCTGTTGTATATTAGCGCCTCTTGCAGATATATCGTGTTTTTTGGGGGGCAACTTTGCGTACTGCTTATTGCCTACTGCCTACTTTAACATTTTGCAGCCCGGCAATAATCACGTGGAATTTCGAGATATGAGGAGAAGCGAATGAGCCATGAACTACAAACCCTGAACAGCATCGAAGCGGCTAATATCCTGGGCGTGAACGTTTCTACCATCAAACGCTGGACCGAAGAAGGAAAATTAGAGTGCATCAAAACCGCCGGGGGGCATCGCAAATTTTTGATGAGCCACCTGGCGGCCTTTTTGGAGCAGAACAAGAAAAAAACCTCCCGCGCCAACCTGGTTCCCCTGGAGAGCGAGATCGATCTGCTGCTCAACTATCATATTATGAAGGGGAATTTCGATTACCTGGTCAATTTCGTGCGAGAGCAGGCGCTGGCCGGCAACCGCGAGCGGGTGCAGCAGGTGTTAAACGGCCTCTATTTAGGGCAATATCCCCTGCACGTGATTTACGACCAGCTGCTTACCCCGGCGCTGCACCAGATCGGCGATTTGTGGGCGGAGGAAAAGATTTCCGTGATCGAGGAGCATTTCGCCTCCCAGGCCATCCGCGACAGCCTTATCCGCCTGCAAGGGATCATTCGCATTCCCACTGAAAAAATTGGCGCCGCGCTGTGCCTGAATTTTTCCTCCGAATTGCACGATATTGCCCTGAAAATGGTGGACCACGTGTTAGAAGCGCGGGGATTCCGGGTATTGTTCAGCGGGCAGATCACTCCTCCGCTGAATATCGAGCAGGTGTTTGCCGCTTACCATCCGGAGCGAGTGTATATCTCCAGCACCCGGGTAGAAAATCCCCCCGCAACCCAGGAAGAATTCGACCGCATCTGCCAGCTCAGCGCAGAGCATCATGCCCGGGTTTTTGTGGGCGGAAACGGCTTCCGGGCGCTGGAGATCAAAAATCCCGCGCTGGCGACGGTGTTGCACTCGTTCGAAGAGGTATTTCTCAGTTAAAGGCGGGGTAAGGGACGGTTAAACCGGGAAATTCACTACCCCCTTTAAATTGATTTTGCGCAGGGGAAAGGGAAAAATGCCCCGCTTTGCTCCTCCTTCCGCTTAATTATCCCATAGTAAATTCGCCCCCGCAAAGCTATATTCCGGCAATCGAAAACGCCATGGACACCCTGAACCGGCCAACCGGTGCGGCGGCGACTTTTCAACCGCGGAAACTGCGCGCCGGAAATGCGGTAAAAGAAACGTTTTGATACAAGCAGAAGGGATGCAGATGAAATTTCTTTATAAAACCATATTCGTATTTGCCATGCTGCTGGCAGCCCGCGCCTGGGCGGATTTCGCCGCCGCGGAACAGCACGTTCAAGAAGCCTGGAACCGCTGGATGGAAAACGATCAGGCCGAAGTGGAGGAGAATTTCCGGGCGGCGCTGGCGGAAGACTCTGCCAACGCCCGCGCCCACCTGGGCCTGGCGTTCCTCTACAGCCTGCAACAAAAAGACGAAGCGGCCTGGCAGGCCTTTACTCAAGCGCTGAAGTACGTGGATGATCCTTATCCCTACGTTTTCGCGGCCTGGGCTTCCATCCGGCTCAGCAACGACAAGGACGGGCGTTACCCGGCGGTAGCGGAATTCTGGGAAAAATTGAGCGAGAAGGCCGACCCGGGCGGGATGCTCAGGGCGGCCGCCAACCAGTTTTTAGGCGAATATTACGAGCAGCGCGGCGACCTGGCGCAATCCCGCCAGCACTACCGGGCCATAAACGCCATCAAAGATTGGACCACTATCGGCCCGTTCGATAATATTTCCGCTTCCGGGTTCGATAAGGCGCTTCCCCCGGAAAAGGAATACAAATTTGACAAGATCTACGACGGGAAAAACGGGGTGCCGGCAAAGTGGTTCAAGATTGCGGAGGTGCGCCCGGATTACTGGATCGATTTCCGGCGCTATTTTGCTTTCGAGCAGGCGGTATATTATGCCAATACCTTTGTGTATTCCCCCCGAAAGCAGGGTGCGCAAATCCGCATCGGCACTTCCGGCTCCCTGAAGGCGTTTTTGAACGACCAGTTGATCATCGAATATTTCGATGAGAACAATAACGACCTCGACACCTACATTGCGGAAACGGAGCTGCAAAAGGGCTGGAACCGTCTGTTGGTGAAAGTGGGGTATTCGGAGATCGACCGCTGCAACTTCATGGCGCGCATTACCGACGCCCGGGGCGAGCCGCTGCCGGGGCTGCAAATATCCACCGCGAGCCATAGCTACCCGCGCAGCCCCCGCGCCCCGGTGAAGAGCATTCTCAATTTTGCGGAGAGTTATTTTCAGAAAAAAGTTGCCGAAAATCCCGCTCACCTGGAGAATTATCTTCTG
This sequence comes from Calditrichaceae bacterium, assembly GCA_013360445.1. Taxonomy (GTDB): domain Bacteria; phylum Calditrichota; class Calditrichia; order RBG-13-44-9; family J075; genus JABWBP01. The sequence goes on from JABWBP010000019.1 coordinate 38,025, forward strand.
CTGGCGGATTGCTATCTGCGGAACGACAAGGCCATCGAAGGAGAGTTAGCGCTGCGCGAGGCGATCAAACGCGCCCCCAATTGCGCCCTGCTCCATACCCGCCTCATCGAAGCCTACGCCCGGGGAGAGAAGTTCGACGACCTGGCCACCACCATCGAAAAGATCTATACCCTGGATAAAAATGTACCCCAGGTGCTGGAGTATAAATTCCACCGCTATTTAGAAAATGAGCAGATCGATAAGGCGGAGGAGATGCTGCAGCGCTTAGAATCGCTGATCCCGGCAACCCCGGGCCTCTACCAAAACTATCTCACATTCTATTCCGCCAAGCGCCAGGTGGAAAAAATCATCGAAACCGCCAAAACCGGCTATCAACTCTTTCCCTTCGACTGGCAGTTAGCTTCCACCCAGGCGATGATCTCCATCCAGACTTCCCGCACTTACGGCGAGGCGGTGGATATCTACCGGGATTTCCTCTCCCGCCAATACCTGGCGGCGGCGCTTTCGACCCTGGCAGAGACGTATTTAAAAGCCTCCGCGGTGGATTTGTGGGAGCAAACCTATCCAAAGCTGATCGAGTTGGACTCCGCCGCCGCAGGGTACCATTTCAGCATGGGCAGCACCTATTTTAGCCTCCAGCGCTACGCCGATGCGGAACGGTCTCTCCTCAAGGCCATCGAGATCTGCCCCAACAGCTCCGAATACCGGAGCAAGTTAGCGGAAGTCTATCGCACCAACGGCGCCCCGGAAAAGGCCCGCGACGCCTACCGGGAGGCCTTGAAATACAATCCCGCCAATTACGATGCGCGGGAAAAGCTGCGGGAGCTGGATGGGAAAGAGCCGGTTTTCAGCCAGTTCGAGAGCGTGGACATCGACAGCCTGGTGCGCAACGCCCCGGCGGCGGAGCAGTATCCCGATAACGGGGCGGTGATTCTCCTGAACGATTTGAAGCGGGTGGTGTACCGCCAGGGCGCTTCGGAAACCGCGGAAGAATTCCTGGTGAAGGTCTTCAGCAACCGCGGAATCGATGATTTCAAGGAATACTGGATCAATTATAACGGCTACACCGAAGGGTTGACGGTGGAGAAGGCGGTGGTGATCAAGCAGGACGGGGCGGAGATCGCCGCAGACGTGAACCGCAACCAGGTGGTGTTCAAATCGCTGGAAAAAGAGGATTTCATTTACCTGAAATGGCGGATCAAGAACTATTATACCGGCAAGCTTTCCAACCATTTTTGGGACCAGTTTTTCTTCAACGGGTTCTATCCCATTGAAGATATTCGCTATTCCCTGCTGGCGCCGGAGGATTTCAAATTTCGCCACGCCGCCCAGAATATGCCCGGCGAGCCGGCAAAAACGAAAACCGGCGACGGAATCATCTATCGCTGGCGGCTGGCCGGCGAACCGGCGATAGTGTACGAGTATGGTATGCCGCTTTTGGACGACGTGGGAAAAGTGCTCCATATTTCCAGCATCGAGGATTGGGAATACATGGTGGAGTGGTATTCCGACATCGCCAAAACCAAAGCCCGCAGTTCTTTCGAGATCAAAGAACAGGTAGAGAAGCTCTTTGCCGGAAACCCTGGGGCCAGCGCGGAGGAAAAAGTTCAAACTATTTACAATTTCATTACCGAGAATATCCGTTACAGCAGCGTGCCTTTCCGGCAATCGGGTTTGATTCCCCAGCCGGCGCGCGAGGTGCTGGTGACCCGCATCGGCGACTGCAAGGATATGGCCACCCTGTGCATCGCCATGTTAGAGGAAGTCGGCATCGATGCCCACTACGTGCTGGTCAATACCCGCGACGAGGGCAGCAACCGCAACGCCCTGCCTTCCATCGCTTTTAACCACTGCATTGCCGCGGTGGAAACCGGCCAGGGCATCCGCTATTTGGATCTCACCGCTAACAATTATCCCTACGGTTCCGCGCCGGATATGGACTTGCAGGGGTTTTCGCTGTTGATCAAACCGGGGGTCACAGCGCCCGAGTATCTCCAGGAGGGGCAGTTTTCCCCGCGCAATGTAATCCGGGAAATGAAGATCAGCATTCAGGAAGATAACGGCGTGGAAGTGGAGAAAACTAACCTGAAAAGCGGCTCCCAGGCGGCCAGCCTGCGCAGCCACTACCGGGAGCAGGCCCGGGGAGCCATCGAAAAAAGCCTCCTGGAAACCCTCAGCGACGATTTTCCGGAGGTGCGGGTGCTCCATTTCCGCATCGACAACCTGGATGAGGTGAACGCCCCGATCCGCTACTCCTACACCTTCAGCGTGCCCGATTACGTCGCGGAGGTAGGCAGTTTCAAATTCTTGAAAATTCCCTGGAGCGAGCGCCTGAGCACCGACAAAGCGCTCTCCTACGAAGAGCGCCGTTTCCCCTACAACCTCTGGCCGGCCGCGGATACCCTGCGGGAAGAAGTAGAGATTTACCTGCCCCCCGGCTGCCAGCCCCTGGAATTGGGGGAAAACGTGCAGTTGAGCAATCCCGTGGCGGACTATTCCCTCACTTTCTCGCGGGAGGGCGGGGTCATCAAAGGGCGGCGGGAGATGGTTTACAAAAAATCCGTGGTTTCTCCGGAAGAGTACCGGGAGTTCCGCGCCTTCTACAACCGGGCGCTGAAGGCGGATAATCGGCAGATTTTGTTGAAAGCGTCGGAGGGGGAATAGCGACCAGGCCTGAGAGTCGGGCAGACCTGCCAGGTCTTTTAGCTGGAAGTGGATGAAAAATTAATGCTCTGCATAGACCTGGCAGGTCTATGGCAAATTAACGCTTGTCCTCTCTTTTTTAAGCATGTATTATTGGAAACGAATTTATTCAATTGGGAAGATCTTTATGATCTCTTAATCGCCCAGCTGCGGGCGAATGAACCGCGAAAAACACTGGAATCCGTGAAAAAGAACCTGCGCCGCCAGGGTAAATTGGATGACTGAATATACCATTGGAGATATTGTATGAAAAACGTCATATTGGCGTTAATACTTTTTACGATGGCCCTTTCCGCCCAGCCCCCCTACCAGGAGGTGCAGGAAAAGAGCTTTTTCCGCAGCAAATACCCCCAGAAGTTTCCCCTGCTGTTCCGCCCCTACCCGGTTTACCAGGACGACGGCCGCTACTGCGTGTACTTCCCGGTGGAATTGCAGCACAAGTTTCTTCAATTCGTGCGGGAAGGGGAGCACTATACTTCCACCACGGAAATCGACGTGAACATCATCCGCCAGGATACCGTGCTGTTCACCAACCGCGCCTGGCAAACCGTCGCGGAAACGGGGGGATTCGAATCTACCCTCAGCCGCTCTTTGTTTCACTTTGCTATCGACAGCCTCTATCTTCCCCCGGGGGAGTACGAAGTCCTTTTGAAATACCGGGATTTAAACAGCGAGCAAAAATTAACCATCAAACAACGATTGGTTCTGCCAAAAGTTGAGGATTACTATGCCTTTCCACCGCTGTTCAGCCGCCCGGACGCCCCCTCGCAACAACAGTTTTCTTTTGTCGGCGGGGCTCCTTCGCCGAGGTTCGGGCACTGGGATTTCGATCGCGAGCTGGGTTTTTTCCTGCAAACCTGGCGCAAAGATCCCTCCCTCCCCGGAAAAATTCAGGTAGAATTGGTAAACGAACGCCGGGAAGAAACGGTTTATTCCTCCAGCGTGGCGTTGCCGAATGACCGCTCGATTGATTTTGTGCGGGTGACAATTCCCCGGGAATTATTGATCGAAGGCGTTTATCGCCTGACGGCGATCTATCGTTTCGGAAATGCCATTACCCAGCACACCCTTCCGGTAACAGTGACCTGGTTCGACAGGCCCCTCAGCTTGTGGGACCCGGAGCTGGCTATCTCCCCGCTGCAATATGTCCTGAGCGAAGAAGATTACCAGTTCTTGACCAGCGGGGAAAAGGAAGTACAAATGCAAAGAATGCGAGCCTATTGGAAGGAAAAAGACCCTACCCCGGAAACGCCTTACAATGAATTGCAGGCGGAATTTTACACCCGGGTGGATTCCACCATCGCTTTGTTCAGTGAAGGGCCCATGTTAGGATGGAAAACCCCGCAGGGGCGGATCTACATCCTCAACGGGCCGCCCCGGGAAATCGATGACCACAGCCTTGACCCGGTCCCCAATCCTTATTTACGCTGGATCTATTACCGGGATGGAAAACGGGTGATCTATACTTTCAGGGCGGTGGACGGGCGCAGGGAGTATAAGCTAACCGACATGGCGGAGGAGACCCTTTAAATGGGCGCAGAAAAAATCAAAATCGGGGTGATTGGGGTCGGGCATTTGGGAAAGTTGCACGCCTTGCAGTTAAAGGAGGTGGCGGAAGCGGAATTCTTAGGCATTTTCGATATTGATGCCCGGCGCGCCGCGGAGGTAGGCCGGGAATTGGGCATCCCGGTTTTTGAAGATTTCCCGGCTCTGCTGGAGGCGGCGGAGGCGCTCAGCATCGTTACCCCCACTACCACCCACTTTGAGTATGCCCGCCAGGCGCTCTCCGCCGGCCGCCATATCTTTATCGAAAAACCCATGACCGAGACCTTAGAACAGGCGGATGAATTGATCCGCCTGGGCAAAGAAAAGAAGCTGAAAATCCAGATCGGACACATCGAGCGCTTCAACCCCGCCATCCTGGCGCTGGAACCGCTGGAGATCGATCCCCTGTTCATTGAAGCGCACCGCATGGCCAACTTCAATCCCCGCGGCACCGACGTGGCGGTGGTGCTGGATTTGATGATCCACGACATTGACCTGATCCTCAGCTTTGTAAAAAGCCCGGTTGCGGAGCTGCACGCCAGCGGGGCGTCGATCATCTCCCATTCGGAGGATATCGCCAACTGCCGGATTCAATTCGAGAACGGGTGCGTGGCCAATGTTACCGCCAGCCGTATTTCCGCCCGGAAAATGCGCAAAATGCGCTTCTTCCAGCCGAATGCGTACATTTCCGTGGATTTCTTAGAGGGATTTTCGGAAATATATTACCTCGACCGGGGAGATTTTCAATTCGGCGCCGCCAACTTAGCCTTTTCCTTAGGGGAGATTCAAAAAGGGGAAGAAAAAAGGCAAATCCGTTATACCCGGCTGGAAAAAAAAGACATCAATCCCCTGCGCTATGAATTGCAGTTATTCTGCCGGACGATTTTGGAGGATCAGCCGCCCCGGGTCACTGCCGAGGACGGCCGCCGGGCGCTGCGCATCGCCGGGATGATTCTGGAAAGCATCGACGAGCACACGGCGTTGGTCAAAAAGCACTGGAAGCTTTGAAAGCGGCAATCGGAGACGAATTCATTGCCCGGAAGCGGAGAGGCTGTCCGGGGCAGCGTTTTCGAGAATCTGGGCGGCGGCGCTGTCAGGAGAGGCAGCGGCGCTGTCCGCGGTTGCAGGTTTGGCAATATTCATCGGCGCAAAGCCCGGCAGCGGCTCCAGCCGTTCCAGAATAAACAGTTTTTCACTCCTGATCAACTCCTCGTAATCCAGCAGGCGCAGGATAGAGCGATAATTTTCGCGCTTGATCTGAAGCACGTGGCTGCTCTCCCGATCGATCCATATCCGGAGGGGGGTCTGGCCTAACAGTTTGTCATCGACAATGACGTCGCAACTGTTGGGATCGGTGTTGATCTGCAACTCGATTTTCTTACCATTTTTAACCGGAACTGCTTCTCGGGTAACGGAAGCATCCGCAACAGGCGATTCTTCTCTTACAAAAGGTTCGTGGGAAACCGTGAAAAACAAATCCCTGTCGGTTACGACTCCCCGCCAGTCCTTGGGAATTTCGATGTCCAAAAGAGTGCGGCGATCCGGATAGACGCTTACCAGGTCTTGGGTGCGAATGGTGGTTCGTTCTTCCTTCCAGCCGCCATACCAGTAATAAAAGCCCTTTACTTCATAATAACCCGGCTGAAGTTTCATCTCGTAGGTATAATTTGAAGTGGCATTATCAACTTTATTGTCGGGCCGAACCAGTTCACCGTTGATATAAAGCTCGAAGCGATTTTTATAGCTGGAGGCAAAATCGGCAATATTGCGAATTTTTAATACCAAATTATCCGGCATAACCGATTGCGGCAACTCGACGCTTTTAAGAGGTTTTATTTTCGATGCGGCTTCATCACTTATCAGCCCTTTATTGGACCCGCAGCCCAGGAGCCATAGGAGCATAAACATTGAGACCACATAGAATTTTAACATTTAATCTCCTTTTCACTGATCTTTTTCACCCATTTTCAAAAACTTTTTTCAATGATCCATAAACGCCCGTAAAGCCAACAAGTTCAAAAATTTTTTAAAAGATACTACCGCCCCGGTGCAAAAACAAATTGTTTCATTACCGGAACATCAGTGAATGACGACGCTGCCAGCCGCTAAATTTCTCAAAAAAATCCGATGATTTTCCTGCCCCAATTGATATATTAGCCTCGACATTGCTATTAAACCCTGAAAATGCGGAATGAAAGTGCAAAGTGAAGAGCGCAGTGTGCACAGCGGAACGAACTATGCGCTCTACGTTTTACGCTTTGCCCCCGCGAAAAACCATACTCCCGGAGGAATGTTATGGAAATAATGGCCACCGCCCCCACCCTGACCCTGGAAAATATTCGCCAGATGATCGTCGGCATCGATAAAAAAGTGCCCCTGTACGACGGCCGGCACGTTCAATATATCAATTTTGACAACGCTGCCAGCACTCCCATCCTGAAACCGGTGCTGGATAAAATCAACGAGTTCATGGGCTGGTACAGCAGCGTGCATCGCGGCACCGGCTTCAAATCGCAGATTTCTACCCTGATGCACGAGAAATCCCGGGAAATCGTGGCCCGCTTTGTAAACGTGGATCTGGAGGAGCATACCATCATCTTCGGAAAAAATGCGACCGAGGCGATCAACAAGCTGGCCCACCGGATTCTGCTCCAACCCGACCAGGTGATCCTGTGCAGCAAAATGGAGCACCACTCCAACGATCTGCCCTGGCGCACCCGCACCCGGGTGGTGCACGTGGATATCGACGATAAAGGCCGCCTGATCGAGGAAGACCTTATCGCCAACCTGGAAAAATATCGCGGCCGGGTAGCCCTGTTTGCCATCACCGGCGCGTCCAACGTGACCGGCTGGGTGAACGACGTGCACCGCCTGGCGGAAATCTGTCACGGCTACGGGGTGCAGATCATGGTGGACGCCGCCCAGTGGGTTCCCCACCGCAAGGTGGACATGCGCCCGCAGGATGATCCCGGCCACATCGACTTCTTAGCCTTTTCCGCGCACAAAATTTACGCCCCATTAGGGGCCGGGGTGCTGATCGGCGATAAATCCGCCTTTGGGCAGGGCGAGCCGGACATGGTGGGCGGCGGGACGGTGCATATCGTTTCCTTAGACCATACCTACTGGGCAGACGTGCCGGAAAAAGAGGAAGCCGGCAGCCCCAACACCGTGGGCATCGTGGCGCTGGCCAAGGCCCTGCTGGTGATGGAAGAGTTAGGGATGGATAACATCGCCGCCCACGAAGCCCACCTGACCACGTACATGCTCCGGCGAATGAAAGAAATTCCCCAGGCCTCTATCTACGGCGGCGACGACCCCTACGACGTGGAAAATCGCATGGGGGTGGTCTCCTTCAACGTGGAGGGGCTGCCCCATGAGCTGGTCGCGGCAATTTTGAACCACGAAGGAGGTATCGGGGTACGCAACGGCTGTTTTTGCGCCCACCCGTACATCAAGTGCCTGTTACGGGTTTCGGAAGAAGACGCCCGGCTGTTAGAGGAGAATATCCTCAAGCGCGACCGCACCACCATCCCCGGGGCGGTGCGGGCCAGCTTCGGCATCTATAACACCGAAGAGGAGATCGACGTGTTCATTGATGTGTTAAAGCGCATTGCCCGCCGGGAGTGGAAAGGGGAATACCAGCAGGACTTTCACACCGGGGAGTATCATTTAAAGGGCTACAATCCGGATTATGGGAATTATTTCCGGCTTTAATTTGAAAAGTGCAGAGAAGAACGGAGCGTCGGCGCTCTTCTCCGCCGAATCCAAACCCGGAGGAACGAACCATGGATCGCCGTTCATTCATTATTGGGGTTATTCTGGTTGGCCTGGGAGCGCTGCTGCTGGCCAGGAATTTTAACCTGATCAACATCTACTGGGAAGATTTGGAACAATACTGGCGCCTCTGGCCCTGGCTGCTGATGATCGGGGGGGCGCTGTTCTGGTTAGGCTGGGTGCAAAACCGCCAGGAAACCGGCTTGCTGATGCCGGGAACCATTCTGCTGGTCTATGGGCTGCTGTTCTGGTATTCCGGCGAATACGGCTGGTGGCGGATGGGAGATTATAACCTCTGGGCGTTCTTCCTGATCGGCCCCGGCCTGGGTTTTTTGATGATGTACCTGTTAGGGAGAAAAGACCGGGGGCATTTGATCCCTGCGACCATTCTGTTGGGCTTGGGAATCCTGTTCTTAGCCGGCTGGAACCGGATGGAAATTATCTGGCCGATCATTTTGATCCTGATCGGGCTGCGCCTGGTGTGGAAACATTTTCAAAAACAGCAGCAGACGCCGTAATCGAAGAATAGGGACCTCGATGGAACCCTCATTCAATTTTTTCGGCATCATCAATACCCTGGGCGCGGTTCAGAGCATTTTGATCGCATTGGCGTTGTTCAGCATCAAAACCGGTAATCAGAGAGCGAATCGAGTTTTGGGATTTTTTCTCATCTCCCTTTCGATAGTCATTTTTGATTTTGTTCTCTATGATACCCGGTTTTTTTTAACCATGCCGCACCTCTACGGAATTGCAAATCCGTTCATTTTTCTGGTGGGGCCGCTTCTTTTGTACTATGCCAAATCTTTGACCAACCCGGATTTCCAATTCCGGCCAAAGGATTTTTGGCACTTCCTTCCCTGCTTCCTCTTTCTGGTATTGAGTTTACCGGGTTACTTCCGAAGCGCGGACATGAAACGCCGCGAATATCTTGAACAGGTCAGCCACAGCGAGACGGCAATCGGCGACTATCTCATTATCGGTATCATCAACCTGTTTATTTTTATCTACCTTTTTGCGACCTTTAAAATTCTGGGGAAAGCGGTGGAGGAAAGGGGAGAAACGCCCTTCAAGAGCGCGACCCGCCATATCAAATGGCTCAAAAATTTACTGATTGCTTTTTTGGTAATTCAAACCCTCTCCACGGTATTTGACTTTTTACATTTGGAAGCGGAGAACTGGTCTCTTACGCCATTTTTGGTAACCATAGTCATTTATAGCATGAGTTATGTGGGGATTCGGCAATCGGAGATTTTTACGGAACCCGGCTTGCGAAAAATGTTCAACAAATACGAAAAATCACCGCTGACGGATGAAATGGCGGAAAAAACCCTGGAAAAGTTAAACGATCTCATCAGAAAAGAAAGAATATATGCAGACAGCGCGCTTTCCCTGCCGAAGCTTGCCCGGCGACTGGCAATATCTCCGTACCTTCTATCGCAAATATTGAATGAGCGATTGAACCGAAATTTCTTCAATTTCATCAACGAACAGCGGATAGAAGAAGCCAAACGGTGGCTTTTAGACCCCGAAACCCAACAACACACCATATTGGAAATTGCCCATGAGGTCGGTTTCAATTCCATTTCCGCTTTCAACAGCGCGTTTCGGAAACATACCGATATGTCTCCATCGGAATATAAAAAGAAGAACAACCTGCCAGGTTTATAAACTCAAATGCTTCGCCTATCGGCTAAATAGACTTTATCCTTCCCGAATCCTATATTGAGTTTGCGTTTGGGCTAAACCAATTTCGCATTTTTACTAAACCAGATTCAGGAGGATAAAATGAATCGAAAAAATCGTATCGCCGGGTGGATGCTCATCGGGTGCTGCATCGGTCTCGTTTGGGTTGCGTGCGATAAGAAATCCACCGACCCCGCTCCCAAAACCAATGAGGAACTGCAAGAGCAGTTTCAGACCTTGCTGAACAACGTCGTAGTCAACGATAATGCCATTCACAGCGCGGTTTTGATGGTGGAAGCCCCGCTTCGCAACTTGAGCTGGAAAGGGGCGGCGGGCCTGGCGGACCCGGGGGCCAACCTGGCCATGGACCCCGATGACCAGTTCCGCACCGCCAGCATTGGCAAAATGACCTGCGCCACGCTGGCAATGGCGTTAGTGGAAGCCGGGCAGATCGGGTTGGATGATTCGATCCATCTCTACCTGCCGGATAGCATTATGAACGGTCTGCACGTTTTTCAAGGGCAGGATTATAGCGAGCGGATCACCATCCGCCAATTGTTGAGCCATACCTCCGGCCTGCCGGATTACGTGGAAGATGGGGACGCCAACGCCAACGGCTTACCGGATTTTTTGGAGCTGCTGATGGCCCAGCCCAATGAATTTTGGACCCCCGAAGAGACCATCGCATACGCCAAAGAGCACTTGACGCCTTTTTCCCAACCCGGCCAGGGTTTTCACTACAGCGACACCAACTACCAACTGTTAGGGTTGATTTTACAAAATGTGACCACCAAAGCCCTGAACGTGCTCTACCGTGAATCCCTGTTCAGTCCTTTGGGAATGAATTATACCTATATGGAGTTTTATGATACTCCCATTCCCGGTATTGCAGGGCGCAGTCTTTCCCATGTATATTTTGGCGACCAGGATTATACGAACTGGATCAGCGCCTCCGCGGATTGGGCCGGGGGAGGCCTGGCCAGCACCACCGGGGACCTGACCCGTTTTCTTCGCGCTTTCGTAAGCGATGGGATATTCCAGAATTCCCAAACCAAAGCGCAGATGATGAGCTGGGGATCCACCGGGATTACCGGGGTGTATTACGGATTCGGCATGGTTCGGGTAAACTTCGAGGAGCTTGGACTGCCCGGCGCCGGCGAAATCTATGGGCACGATGGATTCCCACAGTCATTTATGTACTACTGGCCGGGGCAAAACGTAACCATTGCCGGCACCCTCAATCAGGCGGTTCCCGAAAAGTTCGACGCCCTGGCCGTGGTCGCAAGCGTCATCCTGCTCCTGCAAGATTGAAATTATTCTGCCTGAAACTAAACCCCGGATTCGGCGTTTCTCAGGCAATTTTATACCCGTCCGGCATTCCCCGGGCGGAAACCGAGAACCGTGAGTTACATGGAAATTTTTATGCGGAAAAGTATGTTCTGTTTTTTGGTGATGCTCTGGCTGGGGATGGCGGTTTCCCCGCTGGCGGCCCAGCCGGCGACCATCTCCGGGTTTGTGGCGGACAGCAGCAACGGGGAATTCCTTATCGGCGCGAACCTCTATTTCGAGGATCTCCAGACCGGCGCCTTTACCACCCGGGAGGGTTACTACGTCATCCACCCCATCCCCGCGGGGGAGTACCAACTGGTTTGCAATTATATCGGTTATAAGCCTTTTCGCCAGGCCGTGAGCTTAAAAGCGGGTGAAAAATTGTTCCTGAATATCGCCCTGGCTCCCCAGGCTATCACCGGCCAGGCGGTCGATGTCATCGCCGAAGCGGCCTCCATCGACCGGGAGGTCAAGATCAGCCAGGTCTCTCTCTCCGCCCGCGCCATTCAGCAAGCGCCCAAATTAGGCGAGGCGGACCTGTTCCGCACCATCCAGGCGCTGCCCGGGGTGGTGGCGGAATCGGATTTCAGCACCGGGCTGGTGGTGCGGGGCGGCAACACCGACCAGAACTTAGTAATGCTCGACGGCATCACGGTGTATAATCCTTCCCACCTGGGAGGCCTGTTTTCCAATTTCCTGTTGGACGCGGTGAAGGACGCCCGCTTCGTGAAAGGCGGCTTTCCCGCGGAATACGGCGGGCGGATGTCCTCGGTGCTGAACGTGATCAGCCGGGAAGGCAACCGCAAGGAATTTGCCGGCAACGCCTACATCAGCATGTTGAGCAGCCATCTCAGCCTGGAAACCCCGGTGGGAAACGGCGCGTTGCTGTTAGCCGGGCGACGTACCTATTTTGACCAGGCCGTTAAACTGTTCAACGAAGAATTCCCCTATTATTTTTATGATTTCCAGGGAAGCTTCCACCAGGACCTCTCCCCCTACGACCGCCTGAGCATCAGCGGCTACTTCGGCAATGACGTGCTGGACTGGGATAAGATCAGCATCGATTTGCAGTGGGGCAACCGCACCCTCGCGGCGAACTGGCGGCACGTGTTCTCCCCGCAGTTGTTTTCCAATTTCATGGTTGCGGGGTCGCAGTTCGAAACCAACGTGGAGTTCGGCGGGGAGGAAGGAGTGGACAGCAAGAACGACATTATAGATTATACCCTCAAGGGCGATCTCACCTACTTTTTCAACCCCCAGAACAGCTTGAAATTCGGGTTCGAGGCCAAAAAGCTGCTCTTCGAATACAAAAGTATTTACGACAACCGAACTTTGTTGGGAATCAAGCAGACCCCCGTGGAGGGGGCGGCGTACCTCCAGAACGATCGCAAGGTAGGCGAGCGCTGGCTGCTGAACGCCGGGTTGCGGATGAGCTACTTCTCCGCCAGCCGGGAGAAATTCTACCTGGAGCCGCGCCTCGCTTTGAAATACCGCATCGGGAACAAGGAATATCTCAACTTCGCGACCGGAATTTTCCGGCAGTTCATCTTCACCGTGCAGGATGAATACAATCCCACGATCAGCAATGACTGGTTCTCTATTGACGAGACCGTGCCGGCCGGCAACTCCCTGCACTTTATCGCGGGATATGAGAAAGAGTTGTGGAGCACCACCTTCCTCCAGGCGGAAGTATTTTACAAAACCCTGGATAACATGCTCACTTACCGGGAGACCCGCTCCGCAGTGGATGAATCGTTAGGAGAAAATATCCTGGTAACCGATCTGTTCGTGCCCACGGACGGCTATTCCTACGGGGGTGAATTCTTCCTGCACAAAAGATTCGGGCAGTTGAGCGGCTGGATCGGGTATTCGATCAGTTGGTCGCGAAAACAGCTCGACGCCGCCCGGTATTATGCTTCCTTCGACCGGCGGCACAATTTGAACCTGCTGCTGAGCTACGAATTAGGAAAGAACTGGCGTTTCGGCAGCCGCTTCAACTACGGAAGCGGTTTTCCCTACACCCGCGCCCTGGCCAGCTACGAGGAGCGCGACGGCGGGGTGGTGGAGCGCCGGATCATCTATGACAGCCAGCGCAACCGTTTCCGTTACCCCGCTTACATTCGCTGGGATTTGGGATTCACCAAATCCTTCCGGATGTTCAAGATGCCCAGCGAGTTCGACATTCAGGTCGTGAACGCGCTCAACCGCGATAACGTGTTCTTTTACCAGTGGGATTTCGATGAGAACCCCGCGAAACGGGAAACGATAACCATGCTGCCGATTATCCCGACAATTGGATTGAAAGTGAATTTTTAAAGGAGTGCAAAACTTCAGTTTTGCACCGCAAGTAGAAGCGTAAAGGAGCGCCCTTCAATGGTTCCTTTGAAAAAAAATCAGTTTTGTGCTCGATGACGAGCGAAGCGCAAAGAAATGAGTGCAAAACTGAAGTTTTGCACTCCGGACAGGGGTGTTAGCAATGAGAAACTATCTGATCTTTTTAATCGCCGCCTTCGGGCTGTTTGCCTGCGAAGAAACGCTGGAGCCGGAATTCGAGCCGAAATTGGTCGTCAATGCCGAGCTGAAAACGGGGCAAAGAATCGATTCCGTGTTCATCAGTTGGACCGCAAAAATTACCGATCCTTATGATACGGAAGCGCAGCGGGCCAGCGGAGCGATCGTCAAAATCAACGGCGTTCAGTTAGCGGAGTACGGGGATGCGCCGGGGGTCTATTTTCTCGATGATCCCAATTTTATCGTGCAAAGCGGGCAAAGCTACGATTTAGAAGTGATCGCCGGGGAGGAGCGGGTCGCCTCTTCCACCACCGTTCCGGCGCCGTTCAGCTTCCTGGCCGAGGGGGTTCAGGAGGGCGATACGGTGCAATTCACGCCCGGCAGCAGCTGGTTTTCGCCGGCGTTTTTCACCCTTACCTGGTATAACTACCCCGGCGCGCCGCTGTACCGCATCATTTCCGACGCGGACAGCGCCAACGAGCAAACCTACATCGAGGATGACCGCGACGAAGCCAACGTGTTCAAGGGGGACAAGGAAGACCGCACCGATCCGGCGATCTGGTGGGCCTCGGACAATTTTACCCGCATCAACTGGATGTTTTTCAACTATACCGGCTGGCACAACGTGGTAGTATCGGCGATGGATGAGAACTACTACCGCTACCGCAGCGGGCTGAATTTCAGCCAGTTCAACGGGCAGAATTTCAACCAGATCATCCAGAACGGCTACGGGATATTTTCCTCCTCCAGCAGCGATACGATCCGGGTATTTTTAGTGGAATGATGCGGATTTTGATTGCGGATTGAAAAAATTCAGAATTCGCATCCCTCAATACGCATTTTCCCCCCGCACAATCTCCATAAAGGTCAGCAGGATAATTTTCACGTCGAACCAGAGCGACCAATGCTCCACGTAGTAGAGGTCGTAGCGGGTGCGCTCCGCGATGGGCGATTGCCCGCGCAGGCCGTTCACCTGCGCCCAGCCGGTCATGCCGCAGCGCACCCGGTGGCGCTCCAGGTACTGGGGAACGTCCTCCCGGAACTGCTCCACGAAATGCGGGCGCTCCGGGCGCGGGCCGACTATGCTCATCTCTCCTTTCAGCACGTTCACCAACTGGGGCAGTTCATCTAAGCTGCTGCGGCGGAGCAGTTTGCCGATGGAAGTGGTGCGGGGATCGTCTTTGGCGGCCCACACCGGGCCGGTTTTCGCCTCCGCATCCGCCCGCATGGAGCGGAATTTGAGCATGGTAAATTCCCGCCCGTCGAGGCTGAGCCGTTTTTGCAGGTAAAATACCGGCCCCGGGGAGGACAATTTGATCGCAACGGCGATGAGCAAAAACAGCGGCGACAGCGCAACCAGGCTGAACCCCGCCACGGCGACGTCGAAAGTGCGCTTGATGAAGCCCTGCCAGCCGGAGAGCACGAACGCTTTCAATTGCAGCAGGGGAATTCCGCCCACTTCCAGGGTGCGGAAGGAGTGCGTCAAAATATCAAGAATATCCGGCACGTAGAACAATTCGATATTTTTCCCCTCCGCCGCTTTCATTACCGGCCAGATTTTCTCGTGCTCGCGCTGATCAAAGGCTATGATCCAGGCGTCATACGCTTGCTCCCCGGCGGCTATGCCGGCCAGATCCGTAATTGCGCCGATGCGGGGAACCGGCAGTTCCTCGATGGGCCGCTCCGCGGCATATCCCGCAATCTCGAAATTGTAGTTCCGGTCCGCGCTCAGCCGCCGGTACACCGGGGGCAGGTTTTCCGCCGAGCCTACTAAGCAGACCCGCAGGGTGCTGAATCCCTTGCGCAGGAAGCGCCGCTTCAGGCGGTGAAAGAGAAATCGCCCTGACAGTAAAAAAATATTCGAATTGATAAAAATCAGGGCGAAGACCAGCCGCGAGTAGGAGAATTCGCGATAGAGGAACGCGCCGCTCATCGCCAACAGGATGCCCAGAAAAGCGGTTTTCACCACCACGGGAATATCCTGGCTAAAGGTGCTGAAAAAGCGGCTGCGGTAGGAGTGGAATGATGCGAACAAAAAGATCATTACCGCGGCCAGGAACAGGGAAAAATAGAGGTAGTTCGCAAGCGAAGGGAATCCCTTGGTGACCGGGAAAATTTCCGTTAGCGGCGAATAAAACCGCAGATAAAATGAAAACAGCACCGCCAGCTCGATGGCGATGGCGTCGAAAAGCAGCTTCAAAAAGGGAATGAACAGATTGCGGCGGTAGAGATTATTTTGCGGCAAAGAATTCCTGCACTTTCGCTTCAATAAAGTCTCTGATTTCCCGGCTAAAGCGCTCCTTCCCGAATTTTTGGGCGTGGCTGCGGATGAAAGCGGCGTCCCAGCGCAGGGATTCGACGACGGCGACGGCTTCGGCGAGGGCGGTTTCGCCCTGCTCCCGGAAAAATACCCCGGTGCAGGCGCCCTCGTTGGAACCGTCATAGCCGATCACGGTTTCCAGCGCCCCGCCCTTTGCGAAGGCGATCACCGGCTTGCCGCATGCCTGGGCTTCCACGGGTACGATTCCGAAATCCTCTTCCCCGGGAAAAATCAAGGCCCGGCAGCCGGCGTAGTGGCCGGCTAATTTTTCCGCGGGCTGCCAATCGAGAAAGTGCACGGTTTCCCCGGCCATTTTTTTCAATCTTCGCTCCTCCGGCCCGCTGCCGATGATGCGCAGCGGCTTTCCCAACCGGTTGAACACCTCAACCGCCAGCTGCACCCGCTTGTAGGGTACCAGCGCGGAGACGATCAGGTAATAATCCCCGGTCGCCTCCCCAGGGCGGGGCGACGCGATATCCACGGGGGGATGGATGACCGCGGCCTCGCGGCGGTAGTATTTGCCAATGCGGTTGGCCACGTGCCGGGAGTTGGCGATGAAATAGTCCACCCGGTTGGCGCTGGCGACGTCCCACATGCGCAAATAATTGGCAAACAGGGGGATGATCGCCCGCTGGACGGCGCCGATTTTATCCACCCCGAAGTATTCTTCATACATGTCCCAGACGTAACGCATGGGGGTGTGCAGGTAAGAGATGTGCAGCGCGTCCGGGGGAGTTCTGACCCCCTTGGCGGCGCAGTGGGAGGTAGAGAGGATCAGGTCGTATCCCTTGAAATCGAAAAGCTCGATGGCGGTGGGAAACAGCGGCAGGTAGTAGCGATAGCGGCGGGCTTTAAAGGGCAGCCGGTCGGTGAAGGCCGTAAAAATGCGCCGGTTTTCGATCAACGGGGAAACGCTCCCGGGATTATGGATCAGGGTGAACAAATCCGCTTTCGGGAACAGTTCGCAGAGCGCTTCCAGCACTTTTTCGCCGCCCCTCATGCCGGTCAGCCAGTCGTGCACCAGGGCGATTTTGGGGAATTCATCCCCTCGGGAGAGGCCGCTTAGATTGATCATGGAATGAATAAGCTATGATTTTCTGGCATTTTGGGAGCCCCGGGCGAATCGTAATGCGTAACAAAACGGAATACCCTTCGACCCTTCGGCAAGCTCAGGATAAACTTAGCTCAGGGTAAACTCTTTTACGCATTACGAGTTACGCATTACGTTTCACGCAACACTTATCCCCGCAAGGCGTTGTCCACCCACTTCACGGAGCGCAGGGTTTGAATGCCCACTGCGATGTACCACAACCCCACCGCGGGACCTAAATCCACCAGGTTAGCTTCGCCCGGCGGGGTGGGAAAGGTGTATAAATTGAACGCCAGCAGCAACAGCGTAATTAGCATTCCCGCCCAGCCGAAAATTTTCCCGAAGCGCGGGTGGCGCAGCATGTTCAGGGCAAAGAGGAAGGTTCCTAAGGCGATGTACACGTCCCAGGATACATCCAGCCCCAATTGCACCTTATCCACGGCGTCCCATATCCAGCGCAGGGTTTGCCGGGCGGATTCATCCGCGGCCGCGTCGAGATCCTGACGCATAAAACTTCTCACGGTTAACTGCACCACTATCATCATATTCACAATTGCGCCCGCCACTACATTGCACATCAGCGCCACCTGAAGCGTGACGGTTTTGCGGAATATTTTGAGCAGGTGATAAAGCCCCACGCTGGCGATGCTCAACAGAACGCCGAACGCCGCGGCGAATAGAACGGTGAAGAATTGCGGCAGGGGTGCCACTATCAGCGCAATATAAACAGCGAAGGCGGAAAGGCCGGTAATGCCGCTGGCCAGCGTCCAACGTTTCAGAAAGTCAGGTTGATCGTTCATATCACTCCTCCATAGTGTGTCGCCAATATATATTTCGCAGGGATATAAATCCACTGTTCATTTGTGAAACTCCGTGCTGGCAAAAGACCGCCCCCGGCGGTTCCGAATTTTTTTTGAATGCAAAAAATTTGCGGTTTGGTACATTCTGCTATTCCATGAAGGGTTAATATCTGCACGCGAAACGAATGAGTTTAACGGAAAGGACTTGCTATGGATACAGTTGAGATTTGTCTCGGCGGAATCGTTTTCAAAGCTACCCGGGAATGGATGTTCTTCCCGTACGAAAATTTTATCCTGGCCCGGCGCGATTCCCAGAAAGGAATTTTGAAAATCGCCCTGGCGGAAAGCTCGAATAGCCGTTCTCCCTCTGCCGGGGAGCTGTTTGAGACCGCCCGGGGCTTTGTTTCGCGGGAAAATTTACCCGAACCCTTCGACGTGAAAGAACCCCAGCCGGGCGCTTACCTGTTTGGGGCGGCAAGCTTCAAAATAAGCGAAAAAAACCGCGATTACCTTACCCGGGTGTTATACCTCTCCCGGGGAAAAGACATGATTTTTGCGACCTACGGATGCCCCTGGGAGCGCCGGGAGGAAGAAGCGGTGCAGCAGGAACTTTACCAGTGTGAGAAAATGATCTTGAGCGTAAGGTTCGCGAGCCGGGAAACCCCAGAGTCCACAAAATAAATTTGCCGTTGGCATTCCGGCGATGAATGGTTATCATATTCATCAACTAACGAGCGCCCCCGGGGGCATGAAAAGTGAGACGTGAGAAAGCCAACGCCGCCCATCACGCCTCGGGTTTCACGATTTAAGGCATCACGATTTATTTTCGAGGTCTATGATCACCGTCTTCGCCCAAACTGACATCGGCAAGGTTCGCCGGGGCAACGAAGATCATTTCCTGGTAGGGAACCTGACCAGCGAGCACATCGAAGCCCTGTCGCATCCGCAAGATTTTCCCCTGGATGAAAATGGGCTTGTGCTGATGGTCTCCGACGGTATGGGCGGGGCGGCCGCCGGGGAAGTTGCCAGCGCGCTGGCGGTGAAAACCGTTAAAGAGTACCTTTCCCAGGAAGTCTTCGACGAATCCTCTCCCGCCCCCGCTGCGGTTCCACTCGGCCAACGCCTCGGCGAGGCTCTCCAGGCCGCCAATCACACCATTATTGAAAATGCCCGCCATCAACCGGCCCTGCAAGGCATGGGAGCAACCGCTACCCTGGCGGGAATCCTGGGCGGGCAGGCGTTCATCGCCCAAATCGGCGACAGCCGCGCCTATCTCTTGCGCCAGGGACGAATCTGGCAACTGACCAGGGATCAATCTTTCGTCAACCAACTGGTAGAAACGGGAAGGATCACCGAAGAAGAAGCGGAGGTTCATCCGCGCCGGAATATCATTTTACAGGCCCTGGGCGCAGAGGAACAGTTAAAAGTCGCCCTGAGCGCGGTGAAACTGCGCCGCGACGACTACCTGCTGCTTTGCACCGACGGCCTCTCCGGGGTGCTAAAAAAACAAGAGCTGGCGCAGATCGTCTTTTCCGCGCCGGACCCGGCCTCCGCCTGCCAGGAACTGATCCGCGAGGCCAACCGGCGCGGGGGGCCGGATAATATCACCGTGGTGCTGGCGAACTTCCGGGGTGCGGAATTTGTGCCTCCCCGGGAAGCAGAGGAACCGGCAATCGAAATCATTTCCGAATTTTCCGAATCTGAATGATACAACCATATCAATATTCGAAACCGGGTTCCCGCAGCAGGATATAAAAAAGCCGCGGGTTGCTCCCTCGGCAAACCCGCGGCCTCAAGACCTCCGATGCTACAGGGCTTCTCTGGTAAATTTCCGGCGGAGCCTATGCCGCGTTCCGCCGGAGAATCAGCAGGGTTAAGTCATCCGGGTAATCGGAAGCGCCCACAAACCTTCCCAACTGATCCAGAATTGCCTTCCCCAACTCCGCAGGGGGTAGATGGCCATACTGCCGCGCCATTTTGTGCAAGCATCGTTTTCCGAACCGTTCGTTTTCCGGGCTGAGCGCATCGGTAATTCCATCGGAGAAAATCAGCAGGCTATCGCCCGGCTCGATGCTGGTCTCCGTCTCTTCGAACTCGAACGCCTCCACGATCCCGATCGGCAACCCTCCCGGTTTAAGGCGCTGCACCGCGCCCTCCCGTTTTACCAGCAGCGGAGGGGTATGCCCGGCATTGATGTATTTAAAGCGGTGTTGCTGATAGTCGATGTTTCCCCAAAAAAAGGTGGCGTATTTATCCGAAGCGGTGCAGGCATGAAACTGCCGGTTGACTTTCTGCACAATCTCCTTCCCGGAATCTGCCCGCTCTGCAAAAGCGTGCAAACAGGCATGAAGATTCGCCCCTAACAGCGCCGCCGGCGCTCCCTTGCCGCTCACGTCCGCCACTACCCAGGAAAAACTGTTTGCGAACGGAAAAAAATCATAATAATCGCCGCCCAGGTACTTAGAGGCCTGGTAAAAGGTAAAAATCTCATACTGCGGCACTTTCGGGGCCTGTGCGGGTAGAAAACGGCGCTGGATTTCTGCCGCCTGGCGCATTTCGGATTCCAGGCGGCGGCCCTCCTCCGCCTGGGCGGCGGCGAGGGTATTGCGAATGGCCAGGGCCAGCAGATCGGCGATGATCATCAAATACTGGGTATCTTTGGAATCGAAAGCGCCGCTGCGCTTATTCACCACCTGGATGCAGCCGATCAATTTGCCGCATTTGCCGGCGACCGGCACGATCAAGAACGATTGCACCGGGGTGGAATCGAGGCGGGCAATTTCTCTTCTGATTTGCGGGTCCTGGTACGCGTCTGCCAGGGTGATGACTTTGCCGGTGCGCAAAACGTATTCGGCAATTCCCTGGCCCAGCGGCTGCTGAAGCTGTCTTACCTCCCCGCCGTTGAGCCGGTACTGCCAAAGCTCGCGTTGTTTTTCATTGAGGAGGTACAATACCGTGGTTTCCGCGTCCAGTATCTGGTTGGTTTCCTTCAGGATCAGGCTCAATTGTTGTTCCAACCGGCGGGGAGAGTTGAGCAAGCGGGTGAGGCCGAAGAGGGTGGCCAGTTGGCGGGAGAGATTCTGCGAATACCGGAATTTCGTCGAAACCGGGTCGATTTCTTTGGTTTCCGGAAGAGTGAAAGGATTCAGAGAAGAAAGCGCTACCATTCGAGTACCTCTATTATTGGGTTCATTATCCCAAGAGCACTCTCAGGGCGGGTTTCTCTCAAAAAAATTGAACGGAATACGCAATACGTAATATATTTTTCGGATGGCGGATGGACGCAGAGGCTGAAATTCTGCTATGGAGGGCTAATCCGGGGCCGGGCTGAGGGGGCCTTTTTCTTTCCGCCGCCAGGCGAGCAGGTAGGGATTGCGCCCGCTAAGAATATATTTCAGGGCCGCAAGGGTGGCGCGGGCCAGTAATGTTTCCCCGCGGAGGAGTTGCGCGAGCAGGTTTCCTAACAGCGACCAGCCTAAAAAGAGCCGGTTGAGCCGGGAGAAACGCGGGCTTTTAACCATGAAGTAATGCAGGGCCAGCAGGCGGCGGAAGTAAGTTAGAGCCGGGTGCAGGCGGTTTTCCCCGCTCTTGTGGTGCAGGGCGGCCGTCCCGGTGAGCACCGTAACCGGGGTTTTGCCCGGGAATCCCAGCGCCGCCCCGTAATTATCGCCAATGCCGTGGGGGTCCAATATCTCATCGTAGGGCGATTGCAGCAGCCAGTCGCGCCGGATGATGCTGGCGCCCAGCCCGTACACCGCGGCGTCGAACGCCGGGGAATCGAAACGGGAGAGCAGCGGCCAGCCTGCCAGGGTAAAAGTATTGCCCCGCGCGGCGTAGAATTTCCGGATCAGCTTCAGAAACCATGCGGCGCCCGCGGGAGCGGGAACCCGGGAAACATCTCCCCAGACGGTCAACTGGAACAGAAAATTCCATAAAAGCTGCCCGAACGAGGGGGCGGGGAACTCAAACGCCGGCTGCCCTTGCAGCCCGGCTTCCGCAATCAGCCCGGAAACCGCCCCGGCCTGCGGATGGGCTTGCAGGTAGGCGGCCAGCGTGGCCACGTATTCCCGGGGCAGCTCGATATCGTCGTCGCAGAGAAATATATAAGGAGAGGACGCCTCTCGAATGCCGGTATTGCGCTGCCGGCACAACCAGGGCTGCGCGGTGAGGTGGATCATGTTGAGGGATGGGAATTCCCGGCGCAGCGCCCCGGCGTCGAGCGGGCGGTCGCCGGCGTCGATGATGAGCACTTCTTTCAGGGGATGCGCCTGGGCGGCCAGGGAAACTAAGGTGCGCCGCAGGCTTTCCGGGCGGTTGCGGGTGGGGATGACGGCGGAAATATTCATAACAGGAATAAAGGTTGAAGGGTGAAGGATAAATAAAACAGTTAGGGGAAATCTTTGAACCCGGCAGAAAATACCGCTTTTCCCCCTTCCAGCGCCCGTTGATAGAGCGTTAAAAATTCCCCGGCGGTCCATTCCGCATCGTGCTGCAAGGCCCATTCCCGGGCGTTGCGGCGGATGTTTTCCCACTCTTCCGGGCGGCGGAGCAGGAAGAGCAGCTTTTCCGCCAGCATTTTATCGTCGCCCACCGGGGCGGCGACGGCGCAGGATTCCCCTAAATCGGCGATCAATCCCACTGCGGTTCCGGCGATTGCGACGCCGGCCGCGGCCGCCTCCGCAATCACGATTCCCTGTCCTTCATAATAAGAAGTGTGCAGGAGCGCCTGCGCCCATTGGTAGTGAGCGGGCAGCTCCGCGTGGGAAAGGTGGCCGGTAAAGGCAACCTTTCCGGCGATTCCCAATTCCGCGGCCAGGGATTGCAGTTCTCCGTTCAGGTAATCCGGCCCCACAATGCGCAATTCGCACGCCGCTTCCCGGCTGACCCGGGCGAAGGTTCGCAGCAGGGTGGGTTGATCCTTCACCTCGGTCAAATTTCCCACGTGTAAAAAACGGTACGGGGGGAGCAGTTTCTTCTCCCCGGGCGGGTAAAACTGCGCTTCCGCGCCATAGGGAATGATGCGAATCCCTTCCCGCTCCAATCCGAAGCGCCGCAACTCCTGCTCCTGGAAGCGGGTGAGCGCGGTTAGCTCCCCGGCGCGGCGACAGGTCCACAGGGTGATTTTTTTCAAACGGGGATGATACATATTTCCATAACGTATTTGCGGAACGCAGGCCGCCTCCCCGCCTTGCAGGCTGACGATGGAGGGAATGCGCAGCAATTTGCCTAACATAACCGCCAGGAACCCGGCGGGAAAAGCCCAGAAACCGTGAACGAGGCAGTATCTTTCAGTGAAATGATCCTTCAGAAGCAGCCCGGCCAGCCGCGCCATGCGGGCGGGGAGCGGATCGCCGTGCCGGCCCGGCGCCGCGCGCAGGCGGAAAACCGGCCCTCCGGAAAGAGGCGCTGCCGGAAGCACCCGGGAAAGCGAATACACCGTTACCCCGAATTCCTTCGCAATCCGCGCCAGCAGGTTAGCCAGCGGGGCGAGGGGTTTCCCGCCTTCCGGGGTTTCTCCCACTCCCCCCGGAACGATAATGGCGATACGCCTGGTTTGGGATTTTTGCATTCTGCTTGCCTGGTGGTTTAAATTTCAATAGGCAGTAGGCAACAAATTGGCAATTGCTAATTGGCAATTGCCAATTGCCAATTTTATCCCTCTCCTGCCCTCGATCTTCTCCCCTGGCTACTTGCCTACTGGCTACTTGCCTACTGCCTACTGAAAACTTTTCCTCTCCAACAGCTCCCGCGCTTTTTCAAATACGAACGCCGGCGTAAAACGGCTCAGGCAGCGCACGTCGCCGAAGCGGCATTGCGCTTCCATGCACTCGCCGCAGGGTAAATCCGCGGAATTCAGGCACCGGGAAAATTCCCCCTGCGGCGCCGACCAGTCGCTGCGGCTGGAACCGAACAACGCCAGGGTGGGAATTCCCGCCGCCCAGGCCATGTGCATCAGCCCGGAATCCTCCGTGAGCGCCAAATCCGCGTGACGAAGAATGGCGAGCGCTTCCGCGGGGGTGGTTTTCCCCACCAAGTTCAATAAAGCGTCTCCCAAATGTTGTTTCAAGTAGCGCGCTTTTTCCGCCAGCGCTCCAACCCCCAATATCAGGAATTGGGTTTTTTCGTCGGCGTCTTTCAGCCAGAGCCGGGCAAACTCCCGGTAATTATCTAACGGCCAGTTCCGGCTGGGGAAAAACCCCCCGGGATTCAACACGATGAGGCGGCAGCCCGGTTCCCGGCCCCCGGCGCGAAGTATCTCTAATCCGCGGGAGGCATTCTTCAATTTCAAGGGAGAAATGCCCGTCCCGCCCAGCCCCGCCGCTTCGATAGCCCGGCGGGTGCGCTCCCCGGCGGAGAGGGGCGAAAAACGGTCGAATTCGCTCCAGCAGGGCGGATTCAGGGCCTTGCGGAGCGCGCGGCTGAGGGGATTGCGCTGCAAGTCGATGACCGCCTCGTAGCGCTGCATCCATAGCTTCGGGAGCAACCGGAGCGCGTGGAAACTTTGCATTTTGAAATTTCTTCCCCCCGCAATGGCGAAAACCCGCCCGAAAAGCTCCAGATTCCGGGGAATATCGCTTACTTCCTCCCGGGTCAAAAAGTCGATGCGCGTTTCCGGCAAACGCTCCTTCAAGCTCTGCAAATAAGGAAGGGTAATCACCACGTCGCCGTGGGCCTGCAAGCGCACGGCTAAGATCTTTTTCGGCGGGCGGGGAAGACGCCAGGGTCGGGCGGTGATCGGTTCGGTCATGGTGCGAGAGATTTTTTCCCGGGATCAGGGATTTTTCGGTTTTTTGAGGCGCTCCGGGTAATCCGGGTGCAAATAGAACAAAGAATCCTGCAATGCCGCGGGCTGCAAGGCTTCCCGTTTCCAGAAGTAGCGGAACAGGCGGGCGTCCTGCCGCAGGTTATCCGCAAGGGGCTTTTCTTTCAAAAAACAGACCTTTTGGATGTTGTAGATCACCAGCGCCCCGGCGCACATCATGCAGGGTTCAAAGGTGGTGATCAGCCAGAGGGAATCGCGATCCAGGGCCTGGAACTGCTGAAAACCCAGGGAGTCGAGAGCCTCGGAAATCGCGTTGATCTCCGCGTGTTCCCCGGCGCGACGGTTCCGCACCACGGTGTTGTATCCCCGCCCGATAATTTCACCCCGGTAGATCAGCAGCGAGGCCACCGGAACATCGCGGGTCTCCAGACTGCGCAGGGCCAATTGCACCAGTTCCTGCCTGTACCCCGGGGGCGTTTCGGAAGCGGGGCGGAACAGGCGCCATTGGGAGTGCAAGAGAAAGACGATCCCCGCCATAAAAGCGGCGTGCAGGATGATCAGCCAGGTCCATTTCAAGATTTTGGGAATGCGAATGCGCCGGCGCATGGTTTAGGTTACCTCAGTTCTAAGCGGTTGAAAATCTCGTGCAACTGTTCGGCGATGAGCCGGTTGCCGCGGTCGTTCAAATGGGCAATGTCCCCGGCAAACAACGCTCTGCGCTCCTGAAAAGGAATTTTCGAGAAAACGGCCTCGGCATCGACCACGTAAACGCCGGGGATCGCTGCCATTGCCCGGAGAATATCGTTATAGGCCCGGTGGAGATGGGCAAGGGTGCGGGGATTGGAATAGAAATTGGTATTCGACGCCGCTTCCCGGTTGTATCCCGCAGCGCCCAGGGTTTTATAGATATTTTCATCCAGGTAGGTGGGGAGGGTGAGCACCAGCGCCTTTTTGCCCTTCCGGCTCTCTCTCTTCAGGAATGTTTTTAATGATGTTTCAAAATCATCGATAAGGGCCTGGTTGTAAGTTGTCAGGCGATTGCTGCGCAGCAGGGCCGGGAAATAGAGCGCCCGGTAGAGCAAATACCCTAATCGCGACCTTTCGATGCAAAAATTCAGCGGATCGGCGAACAAGGAAGGCCGGTAGGAGCGCCGCTGCAGCCGCGCCCGCGCTTTGCCCGCGGGCAGGGTGGCGTTGACCAGGTCGTTCCAGCCGCTGAAAACGATCAAAATATCGGGATCGAATTGTGCGCAATAGCCATCATAATAGCGGATGGTTTGCGAGATGCTGCTGCCCGGCACCCCGGCATTCAGCACTGCAAAACCATCTCTTCCCAGGTGCTCTTCCAAAAGGTATCCGAAAGTAGTTTCGTCGGAAGAAGCGCCCCAGCCAAAAGCCACGGATTCCCCGATGATCATAATCTTTTTGCGGGTTTGCAGCTCTTCCGGGGCCATTTCCCGGCTGCGAAATCCCAGAGAGTTGATAAACAGGCCGGGAAGGGCGCAGCCGGGCTGAAATGCCGGGCGGTTATCCCGGTAATCCTTATTCAAACATCTTGCCGGATGGGAAGGGGAAAGCTCTTCCTGCGCAGTGACGGCGGTATAAACCCGGGCAATCGCTTCTCCCATGCCCAATGCCAACAGGAGCATCAGCAGAATAAGCGTCACATAGAAAAAGGCTCTTTTCACCATGCGGTTTGTTTTCCTTTTGGGGAAAAATACCGGGGCGGCGGCTCACTTTTGCCCCACGTACACCAGGTTTATTCTTTTGCGCTTGAGAATCCGCTCAACCAGGCCGCGCAGCGCATTCAACCGGGAAGGGGGGTGGAAGTTGGCCGCCTCGCAAATGGCTTTCCGGAAATGCAATCCCGCCAACAGCGCCGCTAAGGAATCCGCGCCCCAGGCGCTGAGATGCTGCCCGCGGTGGAAAATAGCGCCGCATTCCGGGCAGAGTATCTTGCCCCTCTCCAGGTTTTCCTCATTCGGCGTGGTAATAATGAGATGCCCGCCCTTTTTGAGAACCCGGTAGATGTCGCTCAAAGCCGGGTTCAACTCCTCCGGCGGCAGATGTTCGATGGTTTCGATCAAAAAAACAGCGCCGAAGCTTTCATCCGCAAAGGGAAGGGGGAGGGTTTCCAGCACGGCCACGCCTTTGAACAGGGGGTGGTTTTCCAGGCGTTCGTTGGCGATCCCGGCTGCCACGGCAGAGAATTCCGCGCCCTGGCAGGAAATTCCGCGTTTTAGCAGAAAATCCATCAAAAAACCCGGCCCGCAGCCGAAATCTAACGCCGGGCCGGCCAGGGAAATCCCGCGGCGCTGCAGCAACTTCAACAACGCCTCCCCGGCCAATTTGCTGAAGTTGTTCTCCCGGTACCCCGGGGCGGAGGAGAGGTAATCCCAGAACCGGGCGGATTTTTCCCGGGTCCACTGGATTTCGTGAGCTAAAAAGCGATCCGCCATACACCATCCCGTCTTGCAAGGGTAGGCGACAATATAATGCTTAGCCGGGAAAAGCCAAACCGAAAGCTGCGCCGCAGGGCAAATTCCCCTTCGGCATTTGCACAAATTGCTTTATTCCGCGATATTTTTACTCTATTTTTGCACGACAATCAAAAATTACGGCGAGAAATACCGGCTCAGCGCAGCATAAAGCGTACAACGCGAGATGAAATCACTTAAGCTTAGCGTAACATTGATAGCCGTTCTGGCAGTACTGCTCTGCTGGGGCTGTTCCAAAAATTCTACCGATTCCGGCGGAAACGGCAACGGCGCTCCCCCGCGCCCGCCGGGAGTGCTATATTTTTCGAGCGCCAATCCCGCCCGCATTTACCAGTATGATATTCCCGCCGACCGCTTGCAGGCGCTGGCGGATGAGAATCAATCCCCCACAGATTTCAGCGTTTCCTATGACGGCGGGGCGATGGCGTATATTTCCGGGGATTCCCTGATCGGGGTTATTGATCTGCCCACCGGGAACCGGGCGTTTTTTACCCCGCCGGAGCGCCCGGGGGAAGGGATTGCCGTGGACCATAACGGCGGCCTGGCGGCGTTCACGGCCCGGCGGGATAGCGGCTCCGTCATCGCCCTGCTGAACATCCCGGGCGGGATATTTACTAACTTCACCGGCGATCCGCAGGTCAACGCCGCCGCTCCCTGCTTTTCCCGGCAGGGATTTCCCCTGGCCTGGCGGCAGAACGATGGTTTGTATATCCGTTCCGGGTTGAACGGGGCGAATATCCGTTTGGACAGCCAGCCGCAAACGCCGCGGGATTTCTCCCCCGCGGGAGGCTTCCTGGCCGTGGAAGCCGGAAAAGTATTCGACCTCGCCTTCCAGAGCGCCATCTTGACCGTCTTCAACGGCTCGCCGCGCTTTTTGGATGAGCGCACGGTGCTCTACCAGGATAACCACACTCACATCATTTATAAATCCGGCCTGGATGCAACCTCGGTCGAAGCGGTTACCGGGGTTTTGCAACCGGCCGCGGTCTTCGCGCCCTCTCCCGACGGCCGCTTCCTGGCCTATTTTCACACCGTTTCCGACTCCACCCGGCTGATCATTCAAAACCTGGCCGAAAAAAGAAACGTGTTGGAAAAAACCCTTTTCAGCGGGGGAAATACCACGGTTGAAACAGCGTTTTGGCGGAATAAGCCCATTGAAAAGCGGCGTTGAGCTTTCAGCGATCAGCTATCAGCAAAAGATTCGGGGATAGGCTATTTAATCGCAGAATAACACGGTAGAAATCGTATGAACACCCCCAAAACCTTCCGGAGGCCGATATGGCGCCATCTAAGCGAAAATGGCAGGTTCTGTTTGTGATATTGTTGAGCGCCGCCGGTTTTTTCGTCGGCGGGGCGGTGGGAAAGCTCAGCATTCCCGCGGGGAGCGGTTTAGCCGGCCCGGCAATTCTGCTGGGATATCTTGCCGCCGGCGCGGGGATTGCGCTGGTGATCGGCATTGTCCTGGGAATGAAGCTGAAGGGGGAGCACCTGCGGCAGGCGGCCTTCGCAGCGTTGATTTTGCTGATATTGGCGATGGCCGCGCTCTTCCTGATTCCGAAGAAGAGGATTAACGCCGCTCAACCGGCGGCGGCCTTGCGATTTCAGGCTGGAGAGGTGGGAAGCGTTCTGGCCGGATCTTGTCTAATGTTCGCTGGCTCAGCAAGGAAATGATGACTGTTACAACAACCGATTTGATCCCATGGATAGCATAAAGAATTACCCGAAAAGGTTCTATTGAAAAATAGCACCTTAGCCAATATATTGCAGCAGGTTTTAGTTTGTTCTGGAAGTTTTTACGAGATCCGGTTGAGGAAATCCCACTTTAGGGCTTTCGCCCTTTTTATTGTACCACTGAACGCTAATGTGTTTCAATCACTCTGTGCGCTCAGTTGGGTACATTATTTTTTTCTGGCTCCCTAAAAAACAATATTATTATGATCAATATTTCGACGGCAACAAATAGAAAAATTGCTTCCTCATGAAAGCACTATCACCGGAAGTTTTATCCAGTTTTAAAACGGCCTTATCCCTGCTGACCGGGTATAAGAAACGTCAGCTTGCCGCAGAGTTGGCAGTGAAATTTTTTGACAGTTCAGCGCGTAAGACAGAATTTTATCTTGGTGTTCGGCGCGACATGGTAGAATTGGGTTTGCACGAGTTACGCAGCGGGATTCGTTGTGAAGACGGATATTCTCTTCGGGGTAGAAAAAAAAGGAAGAGGAATACCCAAACTTAGCATCAGAAATAGAAGAGGTATTAGCAGACGACATTCAGGTTGATCCGGATTTTAAAAGTGAACGTTGCTACGTCAAAATCACCGCGAAATGCACCCAGGAAAGACTGCAAGAAAAGTTTTGTTATAGCCGGGATAATTTCTGTGAACGCACGCTGAACAATGTATTGAACCGTTTGGGGTTTACTCTCAAGAAGGTTTTGAAAGTTAAGCCCTTGCGAAAGATACCTGAAACGGATGCAATTTTTAAGAATGTTGGCAAACGTCATCAGGAAGCTCGCGAGGATTCCGGCATTTTGCGCATTTCTATTGATACCAAGGCGAAAGTCAAAGTCGGAAATTTGAGCCGGGGAGGCTATAGTCGAATGCGCTTTGCCCCAAGAGCAGCAGACCATGATCAACAGTGGGATGCGACCTTGATCCCCCTGGGTATTTATGAACTTAACAGCCAACAGGTTATGATGCTTTTTGGCAATTCTTTGGAAACCACTGATTTCATTGTAGATGGTCTGGAAATGTGGTGGAATCTGCGAAGGGAGGAACTCGACCATCCCCGGGATTGTGGCGACGCCACTCCTTACGGAACACTCATTCAAAATCAACGGTATCCCGCAGCTGACAAATCTTTCACCGATTTAAAGGGATGGGGCGGGTTGAGGTAGCCGGCCAGGAATTTGTAAATCTTCAGGCGGATTTCCCTGGCCATCATAATATCCAGCCGGTCGAAGCTGTGGCCGCCGGGGGCGTCCTGGAAAATTTCGTACTCGAATTTCTTGTTCGCCGCTTTCAGGGCGTGGATGAGGTGCTCCACTTCCAACACGTGCACGTCCTCGTCGCTGGTGTTGGTGTGGATCAGCAGGGGAGTTTGCAGCTTGTCCGCGTGCCACACCGGGGAGCGGCGGCGGTACTCTTCCACGTTCTCCTCTGCGGTCTTGCCGATGTGGTAGTCCGCGGAGTAGAGTTCCCGGTAATCGTCGCCGGAATAGCCCATGCGGGAGACCAAATCGCTGACCGGCACCCCGGCAAAAGCAACTTTGTAATCTTTGGGGTGGAAGAAGATGTTCATCAGGGTGATCAATCCCCCGTGGCTCCAGCCTAAGATGCCCACCCGGTTTTCATCCACGAAATCGTAATTCTCTAACATGTAATTGCGGGCGGCGTAAGTATCTTCCACTTCCAGCCCGCCGTAGTCGATTTGCTGGTACATCCCCTTGCCGTAGCCGGTGCTGCCGCGGTACTCCGGGGCGATGATCACGTAACCCTGCGCCGCCAGCTCCCGCACGATGTGGGTGTAGTAGGTGCTGAAATTGGCGTGCACGCCCCCGTGCGGAAACACTAACAGGGGATATTTTTTGCCCCGGTCGAGGTTGCGGGGGATGAAAACGTAGGAATAGAAGCGCAGCGGGTTCTTGGCGCCTAACGCGGTGGGATTTTTCACGTTGGCCGGCGGGGGGCCGACCTGGCGGATTTTATCCACAAAAGCGACGTCGCCCACACGGTCGAACCACAGCCCGTCGTCAATGGCCTTTTCTAGCTCGTCGAGGCGGTGGTTGAGGTTTTCGAATTGGCGGTTCAGTTTTTGAAGCTCTGCCGCCACATCCGCGGGTTGGTTCTCCTGCGCCTGCAGCAAGGCGGGAGAGAGCGCCGGCAGGGCGCAGAAAAAGTAAATGATTATCAAAAATCGGGAGATTGGAATGGCCATGTTGAATCCTTTCCTCACTGATCAAAGTCATTAATCGCTATGATTGTAATTGTTCAGGGTATTTTGGACCGGATAAAAAAGCCATTCAATCCGGTTTATTCTGTGCATCCCGTCAAAAAAAACTGAGATATTGATTCGTCCGCCGTGGGACCATAAACCGGCAGCAAGGGCACATTCTATTTGAATTACAATTTAGCAAATTCTTTTTGCTCAACAGGCGAAACTTAAACGCCTCAACGCATTTTTTCAATCAGCGTTCATCTTGCCCTGCCGCTCCGCCGCCCGGGAGTCCCAAAGCGGAACCACTTTTTCCAGAAATTCCTTTTTCTCCGCCAGCAATTTTTCCATGTTCAATCCTAAGTAGGCCTGGGCTTTCGCTTTGGTAGAAATATCCGGCAATTCCAGCGGGGTTTTCACGCCGCGCCGCTCCAAAATGGCGGCCAGCCGCACCCGGGCTTCCCCGGCTTTTTCCAGCGCCGAGCCTAAAACCCGGGCGGATTCTAACGGGGAGTGAAAGGTTCCCCCGTGACTGGCGGCAGCGTAATCCCAGCGCCACTGGGCATGGCGAATCAATTGCAGAACTTCTTTCATCTCCGCTTCGGTTGCGCCGCGGTCCCAGGCGATTTTGGCTTCGATGTGGGTTTTCGCCAGCGCTTCTTCCACCCGGCTGCGCAGCTCGATCACTTTATCCTGCCGCGAATAGACGTTGTCCATCAGGGTGGCTTCGCTTTCCCGGTGGCAGACCTGGCAGGCGGCGGCAATCGAGTTCAGGGGGCTTTGGATCTTGTGGTCGGTGAATTTCACCCCGCCCTCGGAGCGGTAGGGCATATGGCAGTCGGCGCAGGCCACCCCGCGCTCAGCATGGACGCCGGTGAGGTAGATCTCATAATCGGGATGCTGCCCCTTGAGCATGGGGGCGCGGCTGAGCGCGTGGGTCCAATCGGAAAATTCGATAGCGTCGTAATAGGCTTCCATCGCTTCCACGGAAGTTCCCCCATCCCAGGGAAAGGTGAGGTATTTTTCCTCTTTACCCTTGAAATAGTACTCCACGTGGCACTGGGCGCAAACCAGGGTGCGCATTTCCTGGTGGGTGGCGCGGCTGAGGTCTTTTCCCCGGCGCTCGAAGGCTTCGATCAAGGCCGGGCGGGTAATGCGCAGGTTCATGGTTTTCGGATCGTGGCAATCCTGGCAACCGATAGGGTTGACCACTTCATCGCCCCAATCCTTCCAGTTGGCTTTGTAAAATTCGCCGATCCCCTTTTCTTTCATCATCCGGGGGACGTCGGTGGATTTGCAGGTCCAGCAGGTGGCGGGCATGGGGCTGAGGGTGGTTTCATTGGGCGCGCCGGTTCTGAGGATGTTACGAATATCGTTGATGGCGTGGTAGTGCCCGCGCGCCTGGTTATACTCCCAGGAAAACGGGTACCCCGCCCACAAGATGACCAGGTTGGGATATTTCTCCAGGTGGTCGATCATCGCCCCGCCGCCGTGTTTGCTGCGGAAGGTGGTGTCCAGGGTGCTTTGGTAGGTCTGGTATTGGCGGGGGAAATTTTCTCCCCATACTTCGTTGCGCGGCTCCCAGTCGGCAATTGGTTTGACCATTTGAAACAGGGCCGCGGTTTCTCCCCGCCGCTCCATAATCGAAGTTGCCAGCAGGCCGGCTAAAAAAACCACCACCACGGTGAGGCCGAATATGAGCCAGCCGACCCAGGGTCTTTCTTGAATGATTTGCACGATGGATTTCATAAGGCCTCCGTAGAAATGATTTTTCACTGTAAGAACTTCGTCAATCGTCATTTGTAAATCGCCAATCGAAAATTCATTTACGATTAGCGATTTACGATATGCGATTTCCGAAGCATGTCCAGGTTCTCATATGCAGGTGATTGGCCAAAATTTATCTTGCCTCTTTCCCGAGTTCTATCCACTCCGGAAAAACCGGGCTTAAGCGCGGGACCCGCGCAAAAGGGGTGGCGGAGAGGCTGCGCACATTGCCGTGCGGGGTTTCGCGGTGGCAATCCCAGCACAGCGGGGCGTCGGCCTGGCTCATGCTGCTCGCCTGCCCCGCGAAAACCTGGTGTACCAGGTTGCCGTGGCAGCGCCGGCAGTTTTCCTGGATCGCCTCCCGGGCCATGGGGGTCGCCCGTATGGCCTGAGGCTCCTGGCGGGTGGTAAAAACGTAGGAGTGCCTCATGCCGTCTTTCGCCTTGAAGAGATATTTGCGGAAGAAATTATCCTGCGGCACGTGGCAGTCATTGCAGGTAGCGGCGTGGGCGTGGCTGCTGTTTTTCCAGGTGGCGAACTGCGGAATCATCACGTGGCAGTTGATGCAGGTTTCCGGATCATCGGAGAGGTAGGAAACCGCCCGGGAAATTCGCAAAGTTGCCAAAATGAACCCCACCAGAATGCCGAGGAGGATAAAAACCGGCAACCGCCATTGGAGCGGCGGGGTTAGAATTCGGAAATAGCGGGTGAAGTGTCTGAACATGGAACCGTTAGGGGCTGAGCAGTTATCTTCTGAGAAGCTCAACAGGCGAGCGGTTGCGGGCAGGCTATTTTGCAGGAGCCTCCACCTGAACCCCCGCCTCCTTCAACTGCTTTTGCACTTCTTTTAAAATGGAGTCCACGTTTACCGGGATGGGAACCGCCAGGGAATCCAGCGACTGAAGAGATTTCACCACGGTAATGGTCTTTATTTTTTGTTCTTTCTGCTGGTATTCTAACTCTTCCAAAATCACCTCTACCCGCTCCAGTTCGACGTTCACCTGCTGCAACTCCCGCTCCAACTGTTTATCGAAATCCTTTTGCCAGCGGAGCAGGTTTAGTTTATCCAGTTCCGCCAGCTTTTTTTCGATATGGTGCAATTCCCGGCGCGACAGTTCCGCCTTAATCTCGTCGTCGATAATCACCTTGATGCCGTCTTCCACCCGG
The DNA here is from genome assembly GCA_013360445.1 of Calditrichaceae bacterium. Lineage (GTDB taxonomy): Bacteria > Calditrichota > Calditrichia > RBG-13-44-9 > J075 > JABWBP01. Next base: position 71,907 of record JABWBP010000019.1, read on the forward strand.
AAAAGCACTTTATTGGCCAGGGGGGCCTGGCCGGGCTGGGGAGGCGGGGGAATTTCGCGGAATTTTTCATTGAATTCATATATCTCTTTCAAGCGGGTTTCCAACGCTTCCCAGTTTTCGGCGGATGGCGCGGAAGGAGGCCCGCTCCCTTTGGGGATATCCACAGAATCCGCTACCGGGGCATACTCCGCCAGGCGAATGACCGCCTGCGCCTGTTCGGGGGTGATTACCTTTTCGCGGTTAGCCAGGTTGAGAATTCCCGCCGCCACCCGTTCCACCCGCTCCGGGGGTACTTCCCGGTCGGCTACTTTTTGCATAAAATCCTGGTACACCTGCGCAAGGGATTCCTTGCCGGCGCCCTCCGGGACCATGGCCAGCAGTTGATTGCCTAACAGGTTGACATAGCGGTTCAAATCGCCTGCCTTCGGGCGAATGGCCAGTTGGTACACCGCTATCGCGCCCAGCAGCAAAAATACCGCCAGTCCCGCTCCCCGCAACGCTTCTTTTAATTTGCTTTTGTCCATAAAGGCTTCATTTCTCCGTTCTTCAATTACCCTGCCCCGGTTTGACGGAATTTCTCCGGGCAAGGTTTACTTTCGGGAAGAAAAATAATGGATGTTCAGGCTAACACATTAAAACACCGTGGCGCCATAACCCCGGTCTTCCGTTTCTTTGAACGTGTCTGAAAATTCAATTCAGTGCCCCCAAAATCGTTTAAATGGCACACAGATAACACGGATGACGCAGCTTGCCCCTTCGGGGGATTCACACAGATTTTTTAGCAATATTCTTTAACTTGTCAGCGAAAATCCGTGTCATCAGCGTCATCCGTGTTCCATTATTTAGTAATAATCGGTTGCAAGAGATTTTTCAAACACGCTGTTAGCGATAGCGCAGCCAGCGCAGGATTTCCGGCAGGGTGGGGCGTTTGCCGTAGCTCAGCACTCCCACGCGGTAAATTTTCGCCGCCAGCCAGGTGAGGGCAAAGATCGCCAGGACGTTGAGCAGCACGGCGGCGCCGATTTCCCACAACGCCGGATTGGATAGCTGGATGCGCAGGAACATTAACATCGGCGCGAAGAAGGGCAGGAGCGATAATACCCGGGTAAGGGTGGAAGAGGCGTCGCTGAGGCCCAGCGAGATGCTGATCACAAAAGGGATGACCACCAGCAAAGTGACCGGCACCGATACGGCCTGGGCGTCTTCCTGGCTGGAGCACATCGCTCCCACTGCGGCATAGAGCACCGAAAACTGGAAATAACCGATCAAGAAAAAAAGAATAAAATAAACGAAAGTCAACGGCGATATGGCCACGTAATTCAGCAGATGTGGAGCGGACACCGCCGCGTATCCGAATACCAGCAGGCCCAATACCCCCCAGACCAGGTATTGCGCCAATCCCACGCTTCCCACTCCGAACAATTTTCCCATCATGAGCTGGAACGAGTTGCCGGAAGAGAGCAAAACCTCTAAGATGCGGGAGGTTTTTTCTTCTAACACGCCCCGCATCACCGCGGCCCCGTAAACGATGATGGTGGTATAAAGGATCATCAGAAAGGTAAACGTTACCGTCCACACCTCATCGAATCCTTTTTCGCTCTCTTTGCCCCCGGAAATTTGAACGGTTTTTAGCCCGATGCGGCGGGTGAGGTTTTCAATCTCGCCGGGATCGAGGCCGGCGCGTTGCAAGCGAATTTTATTGGCTGCAGCGCTGATGCGCTGCTGCGCCAGGCGCAAAAAATCGCCCTGGCCCAGGGAGGCGGTAATAGCGGTGATCTCGCCTTGCTCGAGAATGTCTTCCGGAATGATGAGGAGCGCATCGGTAGCGCCTTCTTCAATGGCGCGGTGAAAAATTTCTTTGTCGGCTTCGTAAATTTCGCTGTTCAGCGGGGTCACCAGGTAACGGGGCTGCCCGTTGGAGAGGGTGTCGTTGAAAATCCCGGAAATTTCCCCGGACAGATCTCCGGAGCGATCGATCACCTGCACCACGGTGGGTTTATCTTCTGAATAGAGCTGGAAAAGCGCCGGCATGAAAATGATGCCGATGAGAATTACCGGCATCAGGATAGTGCTGATCCAGAATCCTTTGGTAAGAACCCGGGTTTTGAATTCGCGTTTTATCAGCGACAACGTTTTGCTCATTTTGTTCATAGCTCTCCCGGGATCAGGATTTCTCTACCACGTCAATAAAAATTTCATTCAGGGGGGTTTCCGCAGTCTCGAAACGGCGCACCTCCAGGTTGCCGGCCGCTAACAGTTTGAACAATTCCCCCGGCGCGGCCCCATCGTGCAGGCGGATTTCCATGGAGTTTCCGTAGTCGTTTATCGACTTCACCGGCGGCAGGCCGCGGAGGAATTCCGCATTGCCGCTATATTCTACGTTCACCATGTTGTGGCCGTAGCGGCGCTTAATTTCGCGCAGGTTCCCTTGCAGCACCGCCTTTCCTTTGTTGATGAGGCAGATTTCATCGCAAAGCTTTTCGGCCTGCTCCATCAAGTGGGTGGAGAGGATGATGGTTTTGCCGGCCTGCTTCAGACCCAGAAGAATATCCTTCAGGAATTTGGTATTCAGCGGGTCCAGCCCGGAAAACGGCTCATCCACGATGAGCAATTCCGGCGCATGGATGATGGTGGCGATGAACTGCACCTTTTGCTGCAAACCCTTGGAAAGCTCCTGCACTTTTTTTTGCGCCCGGTCGGCCAGCTCGAATCTTTCCAGCCATTGCAGGGCCTGCTTTTGGGCCTCCCCGGGTTCGATGCCCTTCATCTCTCCCAGGAACTGCAAGTGGTCGATGACCTTCATTTTGGGATAGAGGCCGCGCTCTTCCGGTAAATAGCCGATCCGGTTTTTATGTTCCTCCCGGAATGGCTCCCCAAACAGGTGGATGCTGCCGGAATCGGGGAGAATAATATTCACGATCATCCGCATGGTGGTGGTCTTGCCGGCCCCGTTGGGTCCTAACAGGCCGAACACGCTGCCCGGGCGGATGGCCAGGGACACACTGTCCACTGCTCTAAAACTGTTAAAAGATTTGGATATATTCTCCGCAACAACCGTATTCATCGTTCGCTCCGAAATTTATGCGCACCCGGGCAACCATCCCATCCCGCTGCCGAACCTGGCTTCGATAATAGCAATACCGGCTCAAACAAACAAGGGTTTCATGCGAAATATTCCCGCCCTCTTTCATAAACCAGTTGAGTTATTCCCTGCCCTGCCGTACATTGATTTTGCGAGGCGTCTCATGGACAGTCTTCAAGAACGCACAGAGAATCCTGCCACGATAGTGGAACAGCGCGAGGCGCTTGCCCGGGCGGTCCGCTCCATCGCCTCCCAGTTCGAGGTGATGATGGGCCGGGCGGAACAGGTGCAGGCGGACTGCGACCGCCTCCGCCAACTTCTTTCCGATCCCCCCACCGCTTCCGAAATGGAAGTTTTGCAGCCCTTGCCGCCCCTGTTGCGGAAACGCAGCGGCGCCATTGCGGAAACCTTGTTCGCCTTGCTGGAAGAGATCGCCCGCGGCTGCGCAACCCCCTGGCCGCCGTTGGCGGGAATGCTCGCCGCCCGCAACCCGCAACTCATTCAGCGCGCCCTGAAATTAACCGTTGAACTGGCAGACAGCGGCTCCCTGGAGGTTGATCGCCCGGCGCTGCGCTTCCTGGCGGAGCGGGTGGAGGCGGAGAACTCTTCCTTGATCGAACCGGGCAACCTGGATATGATCGCCCGCGTCGCCCGCCATTTTTCAGAATCCCCGCAGGGGCCGGCAACCATCAACAACCGGCAACCGGCAACCCACAACCAACAACTCTCAACCGGCGACTTTCAACCCTTAACGGCGCTCTATCTCCACGAAGCGGAGGGCAGTATCCGCCGCCTGGCCGCCCGCTTGTTGGACCGGGGCGGCGAAACCGTCCCCCCCGACGTTGCCCGGCAGTTGTTGGGCGCGGAAGCGCAGGCGTTTTTAGCGCCTTACCTGGCCTACACCCGCGCCAACCACCTGGATTTGCTCTACCTGGCGCCCCTGCCCGGAACGCCTCCCCCGGCGCTGCCTTCGCTCCGCCGGGCAGAAGCGTTGTGCGGGGAAACCCTCTTGCGGGAAGCGCTTGCCGAATTGGGATGGCTGCGGGTGAATTTAGGCCTCCGGGCGCAGCGCTACCTCGGGGTGAGCGTGAGCGGTTCCCTGCCTTTGATGGTCTCCCCGGCGGAGGCGCAATTATTCGAGCAGTGCGGGGAGACCCGCCGCGCCAGCGAAGCGTTCCTCTTCATTGCCCACGGCGGTCTCCCCGGCGATGCGCAAGAGGGCGCGGGAGATTCCGACCTGGTCACCCGCTTCCGCAATTACAACCTCACCCACGCCGCGGCGCTGGCGGATATCTTGGACCTCGCCCCGCTCGACCGGGAAAAAGTGCAGCGCATTCTCTCCCGCATGGATCGCATTGTGGAGGATTTCAGCGCCATTTTTGCCGCCCATACCGATGAGTGCGCCATTCTGCCCGGACTCTACCGGGATTTGAAAGAGAAAATCCTGCGCGAGTTAGAAAAAGAGCCTGATCATCCCCAGCTCTCCGCAGAGCTGACCCGCCTGGTACAGATGTTCGAAGATCCCCGCTCCCTGGGCCAGGTGCGCACCCTGCACGGGCTGAAGCGCTACCTGCACCAAAGAGGATTGCGCTTAGGGTTCCGCCTGGTAGAAGCCAGCCGGGCGCCCAACCGCACCGTGGATCTGGCGCTGGCCTCCCCCAAAAAAGTGCTTGCGATCATCAAAAGCATTCGCTATACCGACTTTGAAAATGCCGCCCCGGCAGGCGGGGAGGGCCTCACCCACATTCCCTATCCCGTGGAAGTGGCCGTGGAAGGCTTCTCCCGGCAGCTTTTTTACGGCCAGGAGAGCTTCCCCCGGCTCGACGTCTTCTGCTACGGCAACGAAGTGCACTATTACCTCTCCTTCCGCAACCACCCCGCCTTTTTGCGCATCGACTACGCCCCGCCGTTGCAGGGGGGCATGATCGACTTAGAATACTTCGGGGTGAGCAATTACGAGTTAGATACGCATCCCAACCGCTCCTTAGATTTCATCCGGCTCTTCTTTCAGCGCCTGGAATTCGACATCCGCGTCGAGGGCACCCGCATCCATGCCCGGTATGACAAAGAGCGCGCCTTAGACCTGGGAAATCTCTGCGAAAAAGCGGAAGCGATCTTCCGGCTGGCGCCTTATTTCATGGAGATCGATTGGGTGATCGGCTCCCTGAAATTAGAGCCGGAAGCGCGCCGGATCGTGGCCGAAAACTGGGCGGAAGCGTTTTCCCGCTGGGGGGTGCTGCCCCTGCGCCTCCTGCTCACCGAAGACCGCCAGGGAATCGTCGAAACCCTGCAAACCGGCCCGCTAAGAGAGCAGGTAATCGCCTGGACCGGGCGGGGGTCTTACCGCGACCGCTTCAGCATTCCCCCGCCGGGGGATTTTTTCGCCAAAATATACGCGGCGCTGGATGATCTGGGGCTGGATATTCTTCCCGCAATCGAAGAAGAATCGCGCCATTTGCTGGGGCAGCACCGCCTGGAGCGCCGGCTGCTCTCGCCCCTGCACGAAGCGCTCGGTCGGGGAGAAATCATCGAATGCCCGGAAGGATTTCGCCGCGCCTCCCCGGAAGTATTTCAGCGCGACCACGAAGTGGAACGCTTTGCCGAAATTTTAGCCGCGGGCGATGAAACCCTGGCCTCCGCGGCCCTGCTCGCCCGCCTCATCGCCCCCCTGGAAAGAACCTTGAAATTTCATACCACCGGCAGCGTGGAAGGGTTAGAAGTTCAGGCCGCCCGCCTGCCGCTGCGGGGAGAGACCATCGGGCTTTTCGTGCTGCGCGGCCCCAAGGGGATCATTCGCCTGGCGCTGTTCTCCCGGGGAGAAGTGCTATTCCGCCGCCGCGAAGATCCCCTTACCGGCCGGGTCGATCCCTCCTTCCCCTGGCGATCCAACGGAAGCTGCGACGCCGTGGAAATGGCCTCCCTGCTGCGCGGGAATAATTACTCCGTTCCGGCGCAGCGCCTCTCCGCGGCAGACCTCCTGGAAGAAGTGCAGCGAATCCGCGACAGCCTCCGGGGAGCCAAACCGCTGCGCCGCCCCGCTCCCCTGCCGGGGGAAAGAATCCTTTCCGGGCTGCGGGCATCGCCCGGGCAGGCGGTGGGAAGGGCGCTGTTCCGCACCGCCGGAAGAATCCCGGATGATTTTGACGGGGCGGTGTTAGTGGCGGCCTCGGTGCGCCCGGAGGACAACACCTTTCTCTACCACGCCGCGGCCATCGTTTCCACCGGCGGGGGCATCCTCAGCCACGCGGGATTGATCGCCGCCCAGTTCCATAAACCGGCGCTGATCATTTCCGGGGAGTGGCAGCAAGAGAGCGACGGAAACCCGATTTTGCGCTACCACACCTTAGAATACCGGGAAGAGGAGCGGGAGGCGCGGGGATTGCGGGTATGGATTCGGGAAGATTTGCGCGAGCGCGAGCACGTGCTGCGGGAAGGAGACCTGGTGGTGGTGGACGCCGGGGAGGGAACCATGCAAGTGTTAGGGCAGGATCGCGACGCTCTTTCCCTGCATGAAGGGTTCCGCCAATTCGCCAAAGCGAATCAGCTTTTATCCCGGGCGAGCGCGGGGCCGGAAATTCTCTCCTTCCGCGGGCGGCGCTTGCGGGCGCGCCACCAGATCGAAAAGATTCTGCTGCGCTTAGCCGATCCGGTGCTCACCTGCCATGCGGTCCGCGAACTGCTGGCAGGCGAGCGCCTGGCGCCCCGGGAGGGGAACCGGGATGAAATCGTTCACCTGTTAAGCCTGCTGTTGAACAATCCCCGGGTCGGGCCGGCGGCGCGGGAGCACCTGCTGCGCCTGACCGGGGAACTGGAGCGCCGTTACGGGGTGCGGCGCAAAAAAGCCCTGGCGCAGATTCCCGGTTCGCCGGATTTATGGGAAATTTTGATTTTGCGGCTGGATTTGCTGCGCTTGCAACGGGCGCGGCAGGGAGCAGCGGCGTCCCTGGCCGGGTGTGGAATTCCCGCGCCCTCCCCGGGAGATGAAGAGATTGCCGAAATCGACCGGATAGCCCGGATACGCCTAAAAGAAGTGCGCCGGGAAATCGCCGCGAAAATCTCGAATTTGCCGGAACGGGAGGGGGAAAACGCCCGCCGGCGCCATCTTTTGCGCCAAATAGGAAGAATCGATGAATTGTTAGATACCCCCCCGGAAGCCAGAGAACCGTTTCAAGAGCAACACCGCCGCTTAGCCGCTTCCGACGCCGAAATCAGGAAAACCTTCGCGGGGCGCTACCTGCTTACTCCCGGGGAGTGCGGGCTGGAATTGTATCCCTTGATCGGCTGGAAAGCCGCCAATTTAGCGGAATTGGAGCGCCTGACCGGGCCGGGGCTGGTTCCCCCCTGGTTCGTGGTCGCGGACCACGCGTTTCGGGAAGTGCTCGATGCTTCCATCGGGCAGGCGCTTCCCGCGGGTGTGGAAGTTCCCGCGGGAGCCGCAACCCTGCGGGAAGCTATCGACGCGATCCTGGCCCGCCCGGAGCTGAGCAACGCCCAGAAATCCCTGCGCATTCGCGGTTTGTGGGAGCGGATAAACCTGCCTGCTAAACTGGCCGAAGAAGTCGTTGCCGGGTATCGCCGGATCGGGGCGCTCAGCCGGGCGGAATCTCCCCCCGGTTCGGAAGATGATGAGGAACCGTTCGTGGCCATTCGCTCTTCCGCCCGGGAAGAAGACGCGGAGATCGCCGCCCGCGCCGGGGAATTCGAAACCTTCCTGTTCATCCGCGGGGAAGACGCTTTGCTCCAGCACCTGAAGCGCACCTGGAGCGGCCTGTGGACCGAGCGCGCCATCCACAACCGCGCGGTGTTAGGAAGCCGCTTAGAGCAGGCCGGGGGCGGGGTGATCGTGCAGCGGATCGTGTGCTCCCGGGTTTCCGGGGTGCTGCAAACCGTCAATTTTGCCGGGGGAGAATTGCGGGAAATGGTGATCAACGCCGGCCTGGGGATGGGAGAGGGCATTGTTTCCGGCGCCGTGGAGGCCGACCAGATCACCGTTTCCAAAGAGGGCGACCTGGAAAACGGTCCCCTGCGCTTCAGTTACATCACCCGGGAAAAGCGCGAGCAGGTAATATTTAACCGGCGCGCCGGGCTGGGCACGGTTCGCAGCGAGACGCTCTACCATCAGCGGCTGCGCCCGGCGCTGGAGTACGTGGAATTGTGCGAGCTGGTTCGCGCGGCGGCAGGTTTGGAAGCGGCCTACGGCTATCCCCTGGATATCGAATTCGGCATCGAAACCTCCCGGCTGTGGATCTTGCAGGTTCGCCCGGTGGCTATCTTTCTCTCCGCCCTTCAGGAAACCCGGGAGCGGTTTCCGCTCTCCAACTTCAAAGGAGTTTCCCATGATCAAACGTGAAGACGCCCTGGAATACCATCGCGCCGGGCGGCCCGGCAAAATCGAGTTGCGGGAAACCAAACCCTGCCTCACGCCCCGGGAAATGCGCCTGGCCTACCTGCCCGGGGCGGCTTACCCTTCCGCGGAAATTGCCAAAGACCCCGGGGCAATTTTTCACTACACCGCGCGCGGCAACCTGGTGGGGGTGATTACCAACGGCACCGCGGTGCCGGGACTCGGCAAGGTAGGGCCGGCCGCCGCCAAGCCCATGCAGGAAGGGGTGGCGATGATGTTCAAACGCTTAGCCGACATCAATGTGTTCGACCTGGAGCTGGATACCGGCGACCCGGAACGTTTTGCGGAAACAGTGCAACTACTGGAGCCAACCTTCGGCGGGATCAATCTGAAGGACATCCAGGCTCCCGAAGGATTGGCCATTTACGAGCGCCTGCGCCGGAGCCTGAAAATCCCGGTCTTCCACGAAAATCTTTACAGCACTGCGGTGGTGGCGGTGGCGGCGTTGATCAACGCCCTGGATCTGGTAGAAAAGGGCGTGGCGGAAATCCGGGTGGTGCTATGCGGCGCGGGAACCGTGGGAATCGGCTGCGCCCGGCTGCTGCTGCGCTTAGGGGTGCAGCGGGAAAACCTGCTCGTTTATGACGTCAAGGGGTTGCTGCACCCGGGGCGGCAGGATTTGTTCGACGAGCAGCGGGAATTTGCCCGCGCCCACCCGGCCCGGGAGCTTCACGAGGGCGTCAAGGGAGCGGACGTGTTGATGGGCGCCTCCGCCGGGGGAGTGTTCAACCTGGAGATGATCCGCTCCATGAGCCGCTTTCCGGTGGTGCTGGCGCTGGCCACCCCGGAGCCGGAAATCGCTTACGAAGACGCCCGCAGCGCCCGCCAGGACGTGATTGTGGCTACCAGCGAGGGGCTGCAACCCAACGCCATCACCGACCTGCTCAGCTTTCCCTATATATTTCGCGGCGCACTGGACGTGCAGGCCACCGGCATTACCGAAGGCATGCTGTTAGCGGCTGCCCGCGCCTTAGCCGAATTAGCCCGCGAAGAAGTCCCCGAAGAGGTGGAGCGGGCGTACGGCAACGAGCATTTCAGCTTTGGGCCGGAATATTTGCTGCCCAAGCCGATCGATCCCCGTATCCTGGTGTGGGAATCCGCCGCGGTGGCCCGGCAGGCCATGGACGAAGGGGTTGCCGCGCTTTCGATTGATATGGAAACTTACCAGGAGAGCCTCGCGGTTCGCCTGGGCGCCGGGCGGGAAATCCTCCGCAGCCTGATGCTGCGCGCCCGCCAGGAACCGCTGCGGGTCGTTTTTTCCGAGGGAAGCGGGGAGACCATCCTGCGCGCCAGCAGCATTTTGTTAGAAGAGGGGATCGCCACACCGATTTTGCTTGGCCGGGAGGAAGAAATCCGGGAGGTGATCGACCGCTTAGGGTTGGATTTGGGCGGGGCCGCCATCGTCGATCCGGCCCGCAGCCCGCGTTTCGAAGCCTACGCGGAGGAGTACTTCCGCATGCGCCGCCGCCGGGGAGTCATCCGCGCCGCGGCCGCCCACCGCCTGCGCCAGCGCGATTACTTTGCCGCCATGATGGTGCACAGCGGGGACGCAGATATGATGATCACCGGCTTTTCCGCCCATTACGTGGATACCTTGCGCACCATTATCGAGGTCATCGGCCCGGCCCCGGGCATCCGGCGCATCGCCAGCCACCACCTGGTGCTGCTGCCCAAGGACGTGGTGGTTCTGGCCGACTGCGCGGTGAATATCGACCCCGGGGCGGAGGATCTGGCGGAAATCGCCCTGTTAGCCGCAAGGATGAGCCGCTCCCTGGGCCTGGAACCGCGGTTGGCGATGCTCTCGTTCGCCAACTTCGGCAGCGTGGACCATCCCTTTGCCCAAAAAGTGCGCCGGGCTACGGAAATTGCCCGGCAACGCTCCCCGGAACTGCTGATCGAGGGAGAAATGCAGCTCCTCACCGCGCGCGACAGCTCGGTGCGCAATGAATACTTCCCCTTTGCCGCCCTGGAAAAAAATGCTAACGTGCTCATTTTCCCGGATCTTCAATCCGGCAACCTGACCATGCACTCCCTGCAATGCATGGGCGAGGCCATCGCCATCGGCCCGGTGCTGATGGGAACCCGCCTGCCCGCCCACCTGCTGCAATACGGCGCCACGGTGGAAGAAATCGTCAACCTGACCACCATCGCCGTGGTAGAAGCGGCGGCGCTGCGCCGGGGAGAATGAGGTTTGTTGACCCATCGGAAATCCCCACTCGTCAATCGCCAATCGTAAACAAATTTCCCGATCGGCGATTGGCGAGTTCGCGAACCCTCCTTCCGCTTTTTCCTGCCAAACTGTGCTGTTCCCCCTGAGACACATTTGTTACATATCTTTGACGCTCCCATGACAACCCCGGGCGTCTAAGTAAGTAAAGAGAAGCAGTATTTTGAAAGCCCGGAAAATTTGCCAGCGCGCCCGGGCAGCCTGGAACTTAAGGGAGCCAGAAAAAAATAATGTACCCAACTGAGCGCACAGAGTTATTGAAACACATTAGCGTTCAGTGGTACAATAAAAAGGGCGAAAGCCCTCACAACCCTGCTCATTAAATTATTTGCCGGCGCGACCTTCTTGACCGGCGTCGGATGGGCCGCGCAAAATCAGATCTTTTCTGCAGCGGATCATTCCCTGCCGGCGTTGCAGCAGAACCAGCCCAATCCCTTCAAGTACTCCACCCGGATCGAATACCAATTGCCCGGGACGAACCAGGTAATCCTGAAGATTTATAATATTCTGGGACAGGAGATCAAAACCCTGGTCAATGAAATTCAAAACGAAGGGATTTACACCGTTGAATGGGACGGCACCGACTGGCAGGGATCGGAGGTCGCCGGGGGAATCTATTTCTGCCGCCTGCACACCGGCGACCTGGTGCAAACCCGGCGCATCATCCTGCTCAAATAATTCCCGGGTTCAAGGTCTAACACTTTGCTATCCACCCCAATTCCCAAACCTCATTAACGCCCTCCTCCTGTAAAGCGAAAACCGCCGGGCAGCAAAGCCTGGCGGTTTTCATTTGCATTTCCGGCAAAATGTAAACAATTTCCGCCGGTAAAAAAGGTAGAATGAGGCCATGGTAAACCCACAACTCGAACATATCTGGAAGGAGTTCAGCGCCAGGTTGAAAAGCTATATTGCCGGGCGGGTAAATGATGACATGCTGGCGGAGGACCTTCTACAGGAGGTTTTTCTGAAAATTCATAAAAACCTGGAAAACCTCAAAGATGCCGGCAAGCTGCAAAGCTGGATCTACCAGATTACCCGGAATACGATCACCGATCATTACCGGCAGCGGCGGATTCATCACGAACTTTCCGAGGACCTGCCGGACGCCGGGGAAGAAGCATCATCGGAGAGCGCGGAGCAGCGGTTGGCGCGCAGCCTGAAGGGGATGGTTAAATTATTGCCCTCTCCCTATCGCGAAGCGCTGTGGCTGACGGATTACCGGGGGATGACCCAGGTAGAATTGGCTAAAAAATCAGGGATTTCCGTTTCGGGGGCCAAATCGCGGGTGCAGCGGGCGCGGGCCATGCTGAAAGATCTGTTTTTCCAGTGCTGCCATTTCGAGTTCGACCGCCGCGGAACCGTTATCGACTATCACCCCATATCGTGCTGCCGCTGCGCCGAACGGCAGTGTTAAGGGAGCGGTTTCTAAGCGATGACGATGCGGGCATCCACGATTTTGCACTGCTCCGGCTTCTCGCTGACGATAAAGGGGTTGATGTCCAGTTCTTTGATCATCTCGAAATCGCTGCTGAGCTGGGAGAGCCGCTGCAAATTTTCGATGATAAAGCCGATGTTCACCGGTTTCTCACCCCGCACCCCTTTGAGCAGGGGGGAATTGCGCAGGGAGTTGATCATCTCCAGCGCATCCACGTCGGTTAGCGGGGCGATGCGGAAACTGACGTCGCGCAGCACCTCCACGTAGATGCCTCCTAATCCGAACATGATCACCGGGCCGCACTTGGCGTCGTAGCTCATTCCTAACACCGTTTCCTTGCCCTCTTTGACCATCTCCTGCACCACGAACCCATCGATCTGCGCCGACGGAAAACGCATTTTTACGTTGGCGAGAATTTCCCGCCAGGCTTCCCGGATTTCCGCTTCGGTGCGCAAATCCACTTTCACCCCCCCGACGTCGGATTTATGGGTGATATCCTTCGAGAGCAGTTTCATCACTACCGGGCGATTCAACTGCCGGGCAAAGGCAATCGCGCCCTCCGCATTATGCACGGTACAGCATTCCGCTAATTGAAACCCGTAGGCTTTCAGCACGTCGCGCACCTCGTCGCTGGAAAGCATGCTGCGGCCCTCCTGCCGGGCCTTGAGGAGAATCTGCTTCACCGTCTCTTTCTGTACCTCGAAGGTGCGGATTTGCCCCTTCTTTTTCTGCTGGAACTGGCGGTATTCTTTCATGGCCGCCAGCGCCCGCACCGCGGTTTCGGGAAAGCGGTACACCGGGATTTTATGTTTTTCCAGCTCCTCCACCCCGCTCAGCACTCCTTCATGGCCCATCAAACAGGTGACCACGGTTTTGTTAGGGAATTTGCTGATCACCCCGGCGATTTTGTACGCCACGTCGATAGATTTGACCAGGACCGGGGTCACAAATATCACCAGCACCGAGTCCACATTTTTATCCTGCAACAGAATTTCCAGCGCCGCCCCGTAGCTCTCCTGGTCGGCGGTGGCGATCATGTCCACCGGGTTGTTCACGCTGGCCTCTTCCGGCAACATTTCCCGCAGGCGGCGCTGGGTTTCCCGGCTGAATTCTGCCACGGTCAATCCCTGGGCTATCAGGGCGTCGGTGGCTAAAATGGCCGGGCCGCCGGCGTTGCTCAACACCGCTACCCGGTCGCCCTTGGGAAGCGGCTGGTGGGCAAAGGCCATCGCCAGGGTGAACATTTCCTCGATAGAGGCCACCCGCAGCACCCCGGCCTGGTGAAACATGGCGTCGATAGCGACCTCCGAATCCGCCAGCGCGCCGGTGTGGGAGGCTGCGGCCAGCGCCCCGGCGCGGGTTTTCCCGGCCTTCACCACGATCACCGGCTTCTCTTTGGTAATGCGCCGGCAAATCTGGAAAAAGCGCCGGGGATTGCCCAAGTTTTCCAGGTACATCAGCATTACCCGGGTATTGGGATCGGTGTAATAATATTCTAACAGATCGTTGCCGGAAATATCCGCCTTGTTGCCCATGCTGGCGAACATGGAAAGCCCTAATTGCAGATGCCGGGCTAACTCTAACACCACCGCGCCTAACGCCCCGCTCTGGGAAATGAAAGCGATATTGCCCGGCAGCGGCTCCGCAGGGGCAAAAGTGGCGCTCAGGCGCACGTCCGGGGCGGTGTTGAACACCCCCATGCAGTTGGGGCCGATCATGCGCATGTGGTACTGCCGGATTTTTTCCACTAATTTCTTTTCCCGCTTGATGCCCTCCCCGCCGATCTCCCGGAAGCCGGCGGAGATCACGATAATTCCCTTCACCCCTTTTTGCCCGCATTCATCCACCACCTCTAACACGTATTCCTTGGGCACCAGGATAATGGCCAGGTCGATAGGCTCGGGAATGTCCAGCACGGATTTGTAGCTCTTCAAGCTGTACACGTAGGGAGATTTCTGGTTCACCGGAAAGATGATGCCTTCGAATCCGAAGCTGATCAGGTTGTGAATGATCTTGTGCCCCAGGGAGCCCCGTTTGGTGGAAGCTCCGATCACGGCGATGGTTTTCGGTTTGAATATGGCGTCTAAAATGTGCGGCATGTGGCGCTGCTCCTGTGGTTTTTCGATTTAATCAGTGTTCCGGTGTTCATGTGTTATAGTGTTTTGGTAATCCCACCCGAACACCTTAACACACGAACACTTGAACACATAAACACGTTTTTTAGAAAATTTGCAACCCAGGAGGGCTAAAAACAATGACGCCGGTTAGCTCAAAACATGATTTTCGTCAGGTTGGTGGGGGAAAATGTAGGCAGCTGGCAGTTGGCAATAGGCAATAGGCAAATCTGAGTTTGCCTACTGCCTACTTGCCTACTGCCTACTCAAAAAAGAAGTTGCGGGCCAGTAATCCCGGCCTACCCTTGCGCCGGCTTCACCAGCCCGGCAATGGCCAGCCCCGCCAGGAACCAGGCCACCAGGGTATCCGCCGATTCCACTAAGGTGAAATCGCCCGGGAAGCCCCACCAGTTCCAGTTCAGCAGAATATGGGAGATCACGGTAAACAAGCCCAAACCGGCTACAAATAGCGCGCGCGGCAGAAGCCTGCGGATCGAGCCCCCGGCCTTCCAGAGCATAAACGCCGCGATAGTTGACGCCAGGGCATTCAAAATATAGCTGATGATAAACTGCATCGGATTATTAGGGTCCTCGCCCCGGGCAGCGTACACCAGCAGGTTGATATTGGAGCCTTTTTTATATCTTTCCGCAAAGGCTTGCATGGCCGCCTCTTCCGAACCCGCTTCCTCGGAAAAGCCCGGGTGATGATACACCCCGGTGGAGAGGTTATCATTTTTCAAAATCTCGGAAATTTGCTCCCCGCCGGGAATATTATGGATGACCATCATGTGCCAGGGCAGCACGGTGTAGGAAATGAACTGCCAGATAAATATCACCACCCCGCCCACCAGACCGGCTATTATAACCTTTTTCATAGTTATCTCCTTATGAGTTGAAAGGCAAGTTTATGTGAACTCATGTTCACGTGTAGATATTACCGCTTATCAGGGGATTTGTCAAGGGGGGAAATAAAATTTTGGGGTTACTATTCAGCCACAGAGACCACAGAGGTCACAGAGGAAGATTTGGGGGTATCCACCACTTCGTGGAGAGCATTTAGAGCCTTATATCCCTGTACCTGAATAGTTACATTTTGGGCAAATCAAAACGAAAGGGTATTAGGATATGAAATCACAATCCGGTTGCAATTAAGGGGGCTATGTGTTAATATTTTTCGGCGAGGTGGGTTGCTTTAGCGCCTGAATATGTGTCTCAGCCGCCGGTAAAAATAAACTTATTCCCCCGTTTGCTGAGCATCAAGAGAGTTGATTCGAGGTGTTCACTCATATCAAATAAAGCTGTTCCAGGAAACACACCCCTCTTCCGGCGGAAGCGGCAGCAGAGATATTCTCTGAATAAAGACTTACCCTGAAACAGGAGACTGACATGAAAAAATTTGCCATACAATTTGTTGCGATGATGTTATTCATTGCGATTTCCCTGGGCGCATATGCGGCGGATTTTCCCGGAAGCGCAGACCACCCCCTGATTACCCGCTACCCCGGCTCGGTTATCAAATGGTACGACGTTCAGGCGTACACGGAATTCAAAATTCCCCTCGGCCCCGTTACCGGCTACCGCCATATAGATGAATGGCTGGAACTGCAAGGCAAAGTCACCCGCATCTATTACGTGTTGGAGGGGGAAAAAACCGTCTCCGAGGTGTACGCCAATTATCTTAAAGCGGTGGAGAAAGCCGATTTTCAGATACTGGCCAACAAACTGCACCCGGAAAGCAACAACTCTAAAGAAGTGGGGGGCAGCAGTTGGATGATTACCGGCTATTCCGACCGCTTACCCAGCGGCGCCGGTATTCAATTGCTGGCCGGCAGCGCCACCAGGGGCGGGTCATGTTACATTGCCGCTAAATTAGCCCGCCCGCAAGGGGAGGTGTACCTCACCCTGGCCGGCTCGCAATATAGCCAGAACACGGTTTTGTTCATGTTAGATGTTTTGGAATCGCAAGCCGTGGAAGATGATCTCGTCACCGTTGACGCCGAGGCCATGTCCAAAGACATCGACCTTTACGGCAAGGTTGCCCTCTACGGCATCTATTTCGATTTCGATAAGGCGACCCTCAAAGCGGAATCGAAACCAGCACTTGATGAGATTGCCGCGCTGTTGAAAAACCGCCCCAACCTGGAGCTCTACGTGGTCGGGCATACCGATATTAAAGGCACGCTGGATTACAATATTACCCTCTCGGAGCAGCGCGCCGCGGCGGTGGTAGAAACGCTGGTTAAACAATACGGCGTTAAATCTTCCCGGCTTACCCCCAAAGGCGTCGGCCCGTTGGTGCCGGTGATGACCAATCAGAACGATAAGGGGCGGGCGAAAAACCGCCGGGTGGAGCTGGTGGAGAAGTGAGTGGATGTTAATCGTTGTGATTGTGTTCAGGTGTTCATGTAACTTGAACGCTTCAACAACAAGTATAAAATGAGGTAATAGTAATGTTAATGGAATACATTCACGCCGCGCTTCGCCATGCGAAGTATGAGATCTTGCCCGACGACGGCACTTACTATGGTGAAATTCCTGAGTGCAATGGGGTTTATGCCAATGCTGAAACGCTGGAAGAGTGCCGGGAGCAACTGCAAGAAGTTTTGGAAGAATGGATTCTCTTTCGGGTTCACCGGAATCTTACAATGCCAGTGATAGATGGCATTAAGCTGAGCATTAAGGAAGTTGCCTGATGCCGCCGTTGGGTCCCATTAAAGGGAAAGACCTGGTTCGATGCCTCAAGCGGTTGGGCTTTGAGGGACCATACTCGGGAGGTAAACACCAATTCATGGTTAAAGGCGATATTACCATACACATCCCCAATCCTCATCATACCGATATAGGTGTAGGATTCCTGGCCAGAATCCTGCGTCAGGCTAAAGTAAGCAAAGATGAATGGGAAAAATTGTAAAAACCTTAAAACTCAAGATCACCTATGAAAACCGTAGAATACGCAATTCAGCATAAAATCCGCATCGTTACCGCCGCGTCGCTGTTCGACGGGCACGATGCCAGCATCAATATCATGCGCCGCATTTTGCAATCATCCGGCGCAGAGGTAATTCACTTAGGGCACAACCGCTCGGTGCAGGAGATCGTGGACTCCGCCATCCAGGAAGACGCCCGGGCCATCGCCGTGACCAGCTACCAGGGCGGGCACGTGGAGTTTTTCAAATACATGTACGACCTCTTGCAGGAACGGGGGGCCGGGCACATCAAAATTTTCGGCGGGGGCGGCGGCACCATCCTCCCGGAAGAGATGCAGGAGCTGCACGACTACGGCGTCGCCCGCCTCTACTCCCCGGAAGACGGGCGCAAAATGGGCCTGCAAGGGATGATCGACGACCTGCTGGAAAAAGCGGGGCCCGCGGCTAAAACCGCCGCCCTCGGAAACGAAGCGGCACTGATTCAGGAACGCAACGTGACGGCGATTGCCCAAACCATTTCATTGATCGAAAATTTCCCGGAAGAGGCGGAAGACCTGGTGATAGAACTTCACCGCATTGCCCGGGGGAAGAAAATCCCGGTGTTAGGCGTTACCGGCACCGGCGGGGCGGGCAAATCTTCCCTTACCGATGAGCTGGTAAGGCGTTTCTTAGCGGATTTTCAGGAAAAAAGCGTGGCGATCATCTCCGTAGATCCCTCCAAGCGCAAAACCGGCGGGGCGCTGTTGGGCGACCGAATCCGCATGAATTCGATTTATAATCCGCGCGTTTATATGCGCTCCTTTGCCACCCGGCAGGCGCACCTGGCGCTCAACAAGCCGATTTTGGAAGCGATCAACGTGCTGAAGGCGGCGGAGTACGATTTGATCATCGTGGAAACCGCCGGGATCGGGCAGAGCGACACCGAGATCACCGAAGTGGCGGACGTCTCGATCTATGTGATGACCCCGGAATACGGCGCCGCCACGCAGTTGGAAAAGATCGACATGATCGACCACGCCGACCTGATCGCCCTGAACAAATTCGACAAACAAGGCGCCCTGGATGCCCTGCGCGACGTGCAGAAACAATTCCAGCGCAGCCACGGGCTGTGGGATAGAAATCCTGCGGAAATGCCGGTTTATGGCACCATGGCCTCGCAGTTCAACGATCCCGGAACCAACACGTTTTACCGTGCGGTAATCGATAGGCTGCTCGAAAAAATGGGGCTGGACTGGCGTTCGCACTTCGAAATCACCGGGGAGATGAGCAAGAAAGTGTACATCATCCCCCCGGAGCGGGTGCGCTACCTGGCGGAAGTGGCGGACATCGGCGAGCGTTACCGGAAATACGTGGATAAGCAGGTGGATTTGGCCCGCAAAGCCTACCGCCTGAAAGGGGCCATCGAGCTGCTGAAATCCCAGGGGCAGGACACCGCGGAGATGGAAAAACTTTTTGCGGAGTTAGACCGGGAACTGGATAAAGATTGCAAAGAGATTTTAGACGCCTGGGAAGAAAAGCAGAAAAAATACGCCGGGGAATTCTTCACCTACGAAGTGCGCGGCAAAGAGATCAAGGTGGAAAACTACAGCGAGTCGCTCAGCCATTTGAAGATTCCCAAAATCGCCCTGCCCAAATACCGCGACTGGGGCGACATTCTCCAATGGGCGCTGACCGAGAACGTTCCCGGCGAATTTCCCTACACTGCGGGGGTGTACCCCTTCAAACGCACCAACGAAGACCCCACCCGCATGTTCGCCGGGGAGGGGGGGCCGGAGCGCACCAACCGCCGCTTCCACTACCTCAGCCACGGAATGCCCGCGGCGCGGCTGAGCACCGCTTTCGATTCCGTGACCCTCTACGGCAACGATCCCGATTACCGCCCGGATATTTACGGCAAGGTAGGCAACTCCGGGGTGAGCATCGCCACCGTGGACGACGCCAAGAAGCTCTACTCCGGCTTCGACCTCAGCAGCCCCAACACCTCGGTGTCCATGACCATCAACGGGCCTGCGCCGATGCTGTTGGGATTTTTTATGAACGCGGCCATCGACCAGCAGTGCGAGGCGTACATCCGCGAAAACGGTCTGGAAGCGGAAGTGGAGAAAAAAATCGCTGCGATTTACAAGAAAAAGGGGCTTCCCCGCCCGGCGTACCATGGCGATCTTCCCAAGGGCCACAACCGGCTGGGATTGATGCTGTTGGGCGTCAGCGGCGACCAGGTGCTGCCGCGGGAAACATACGAAAAGATCAAGGCGGAGACCATTTCCGTGGTGCGCGGCACGGTGCAGGCGGATATTCTCAAAGAAGACCAGGCGCAGAACACCTGCATCTTCTCCACGGAATTCGCCCTGCGCATGATGGGCGACATCCAGGAGTATTTCACCAAGAACAAGGTGCGCAATTTTTATTCGGTGTCGATTTCCGGCTACCACATCGCCGAGGCGGGGGCCAACCCCATCACCCAGTTGGCCTTGACCCTGGCGAACGGGTTTACCTTCGTGGAGTACTACCTCAGCCGCGGGCTGCACATCGACGATTTCGCGCCCAATCTCTCCTTCTTCTTCAGCAACGGGCTGGACCCGGAATACGCAGTGATCGGGCGGGTGGCGCGGCGCATCTGGGCCAAGGCGATCAAGTACAAATACAAAGGCAACGCCCGCTCGCAGATGCTCAAGTATCACATCCAGACCTCCGGGCGCTCCCTGCACGCGCAGGAAATCCAGTTCAACGACATCCGCACCACCTTGCAGGCGCTCTACGCCATTTACGATAACTGCAACTCCCTGCACACCAACGCCTACGACGAGGCGATCACCACCCCCACGGAGGAATCGGTGCGCCGGGCGCTGGCCATCCAGTTGATCATCAACAAAGAATTGGGGCTGGCGAAGAACGAGAATCCCCTGCAGGGCGCGTTTATCATCGAAGAATTGACCGACCTGGTGGAAGAAGCGGTGTTAGCGGAGTTCCGGCGCATTACCAATCGCGGCGGGGTGCTGGGGGCCATGGAAACCATGTACCAGCGCAATAAAATCCAGGAAGAATCGCTCTATTATGAATCCCTGAAGCACAACGGCAAGCTGCCGATTATCGGGGTGAATACCTTCCTGAGCAGCAACGGCTCGCCTTTTCAGGCGCCCCGGGAGGTCAGCCGCTCCACTGCGGAGGAGAAGGAGTTCCAGATTCAATCCCTGCACGCCTTCCAGGAGCGCAACGCCGCGGAGGCCAAATCCGCCCTGCAGCAATTAAAAAGAGCGGCGGTGAACAATCAGAATATTTTTACGGAACTGATGGAGGTTTGTAAAGTGGCCTCGCTGGGGCAGATTTCCGGGGCGTTGTACGAGGTGGGGGGGCAGTACCGGAGGAATATGTGAAAGTGCACAAAAAAATTTCTTTACCAAAGGAGGAATCTTGAGCAACTATATTTTTACGGTAGTTATCGAGCCTGATGAGGCAGGCTTTCATGCCTACGTCCCTGCCCTGCCGGGATGCCATACCTTCGGAGACACAGTGGAGGAAGTACGCACCAATATTGCCGAAGCCATCGAAC
Organism: Calditrichaceae bacterium; assembly: GCA_013360445.1. Classification (GTDB taxonomy): domain Bacteria; phylum Calditrichota; class Calditrichia; order RBG-13-44-9; family J075; genus JABWBP01. Next base: position 92,646 of record JABWBP010000019.1, read on the forward strand.
TCCACATTGAAAGTATGGTTAAAGATGGCGAGCCTGTTCCTGTAGAGCGAGAACCACTCTTCATCACCCGTCTCTCTGTGCCGGTAGCGGTATGAGCCAAAAACTTCCCCGGGTGAATTGCGAGGAATTAATCCGCGCCCTCGAACGCGCAGGTTTTGAAAAGAAACGGCAAAAAGGCAGCCATTTGCATCTGGTGCGGACAATTGATAAAAAGCGGGTAACTGTGCCGGTGCATAAAGGTAAAACCGTACCTCCAGGCACTCTCCGCGCTATCCTGCGAGATGCGGACATCAGCATTGAAGAATTTCGCAAACTGCTGTAGCCGTTAGAATATGGAGAAAAGGAATAGCCGGCGTGCAACTGATCCGAATTCGATCTGTTAAAGTTCTGAGGGGATTCCTGGTACGCTTAGAGTTTACCGATGGCACGTACCGGGAAATAGACCTTGAGCCTTATCTGCATGGCCCCATATTCGAACCGTTCCGAAATGATCCCGACAAATTCAACTCGGTTAAAGTTGACAAACGCATGGGTACCATTGTCTGGGACAATGGAGCGGATATCGACCCGGATGTTCTCTATTATGGCCTGAAACCGGCCTGGATGGGAGAGGAAACAGAAATTCCTGTAGCAGAAAAAGCAAAGTGATTTTCAACTTCTGTTAGCCGGCCGCCAAATCCCGGTTCATTATGACGTGGATGATTTTGAACATGATTTGAAAACCTTACGAGAAATGGGGCTGTTAAACCCGTTTTAGATGCTCTCATTTCTAAAGGAATTCATGAAGAAGCTCAACATTAAAAGCCTTTATTATATTACACACGTCAACAATCTACCTTCTATTCTCGAGCAGGGAATTTTATCTCATGCCAGGATTGAAGAGATGAAAGTTGCGTTTACACCTGTTTATGACAGCAGCATCGTCAGTAATCGTAAAGCAAAGTTTACTCCCGACCGGAAGAGTCTGTGGGAGTATGCGAATTTGTATTTCCAGCCGCGCAATCCGATGATGTACCGGGTTATCCATGAAAAAGACAAACAAAGCATAGCGGTTATCGGGGTAAATCCGGGGATGTTAAATGAAAAGGGAATTTTTATTACGGATGGAAACGCCGCCAATAACCCGACCCGGTTTTATTCTCTTACTGATGGGTTGAAAGTGATACAACAACAATGGAAAATCGTTCAGAGTGATTGGTGGAATGATCTCGACGGCTCGAAACGCAAGATCATGGCCGAATGCCTGCTTCCCGACCAGATCGGGCCGGAATACATTCATTCAATTTTTGTGACTGACCATATTACCAAAAAGCGAGTCGAAGGAATAATCGGTCAGCGCCGAATTCCCGTCATTCCTGAACCGCACATGTTCTTCCAGCCAAGATTTGCAGCGCGCGTAGGAGACAATATTTCCCTGATCGATGGCGACATGTTTTTCTCCAACATGCAAACATTGACAATCAGTGTTAATCTTCAAGGGATAATGGGCAAAGGACTGGCATCCCGCACAAAATATCAGTTTCCTGATGTATATGTCGTCTATCAGGATGCCTGTCGTTCCAAACAGCTTAAAGCAACACAGCCTTATCTATACAAACGTGAGGCCTCACTGGATCAAGAACTGGCCGACTTGAACACGCCGCTTTCGACTCCCAATGCAGTAAAGTGGTTCCTGCTTTTTGCCACCAAGCGAAAGTGGCGGGAGAATTCGCGCATGGAGGATATCGAAGGGGGATTGGATTGGGTTAAAAACAATTTTCAACATGAAGGAATTCGCTCTCTGGCAATGCCTGCCCTGGGCTGCGGCCTGGGTAACTTGAACTGGTCTGAAGTAGGGCCGCTAATGTGTCGCTGCTTACATGGAATTGGTATCCCGGTCGCTATTTACCTGCCGCGTGAACGCGAAATAGATCAGCAATACCTGAAGGAGTCCTATTTGTTAGGACACTGAATGATGTATTTCGGGCAGAATTGACTATCCCCTCCAATAACCTGACAAAAATCATGTTTTAGCCTAACCAAAGTCATTTTTTTCTGTCCTACCCCCTCCCCAAATTCACCCGGTAAATCGAATCATCCCGCCGCCCGGCAGTCTTTCTGCGGCGGATCGGTGATTTTTCACTGACGCAACCATTGCCCAAAGGAGAACGGCGATGAAAAAATTCAGCGCTTTTTTGTTTGTCGTATTTCTTACCGGGGGGATTTTTCTACCTTCATCAGCTCTATCGCAATACCTGATTCAACTGTCTCCGGCGGATTTGCCCGCCGCCGACGGCTTTCCGATGTTCTGGCAGGAAATCCGCCAGGAAGCCGCATTCGCGGTTGTGCCGGATGTTGAGGCGTTGAACCGGGCCGGAATTCCCTTCCAGGTACTGGATCAGGACGTGGAGGCCGGCGCATTTTACTGGCTGGAATCCCGTTTCCGCTTTCCGCTGCAAACAGAGGAATTGAATGCGCTTTCTTATTGCAAATTGCTGTGGAGCGATTCGCATACCGCGCTGGCGCGGGCGCAATCCGGCGCATTTTTGAAAAACCTGCCCGGCGGCTACACGGTGCAACGAATCTATTTCCGGCAAAGCCGGCAACGGCCAACTCCCTCCCCTGCAATGCCCGTTCCCGCGCAAACCGCCGGCGCCGCTTCTTTCATCCAGGATATCCTGGACTCGGTCAATATCGCGCAAATCTATTCCACCGTGGAGCATCTCTCCGGCGAAGAGCCTTACTGGATCAACGGGCAGTGGGACTCGATGATGACCCGTTATTCCAACAGCCCGCAAATCTTTAAGGCGCAGAATTATATTCAGGATCGGTTGGAGCAGATGGGCTACACGGTAGAGCTGTTCCCCTTTGCCGGGGTGCTTTTTTACGATATTCAATTCGCTCCGGGACAAAGCAGCTACGGCTGGCTGGCCTCGGACGGCAAAATTTTTGGCACCGCTGACGGGGGGCAAAACTGGAGCGTGCAATATACCAACGCCGGCGGATCCTCGATCTGGTCGGTATTTCCCCTGGATGGGCAGACCGCCTGGGCGGTGGGCGACGGGGGCCTGATCCTGAAAACCTCCAACGGGGCTACCTGGCAAACCCAATCTTCTCCCAGCGGCAATTTCTTATTAGGAGTCTATTTCCGCACCCCGGATCTGGGCTGGATTTGCGGGGATTTCGGGGTCATCCTGAAAACCACCAACGGCGGCGCCACCTGGAGCCAGAAGAGCACGCCCACCAGCAACCGCCTCTACGACATCTACTTTGCCAGCGACACTGAAGGCTGGGCGGTAGGGCGCAGCGGGGCCATCATCCGCACTACCAACGGCGGCGAAACCTGGACTTCACAACAGGGCGGCACCGCTTCCCGGCTCTACGGAGTGCATTTCCTGACCCCGACCAACGGATTTGCGGTCGGTTGGGACGGCAGGGTGCTGCGAACCACCAACGGCGGGAGCAACTGGAGCGCCATGTCCATTCCGCTAAATGAATATTTTTATGACGTGGATTTCCTGGATCAAAATAACGGGATGATCGTGGGCTGGGGCGGGGCCTGCCTGAAAACCACCAACGGCGGCAGCAACTGGAGCGCGGCGGGAAACATTCTGCAGGGCGACGCCTATAGCCTTGATATGCTCGACGCCAACACCGTCTGGGCCAGCGGAGAGGGCGTTGTCGCCAGCAGCTCCAATAGCGGCAGCGCGTGGCAATCGGCGCTCAGCAATATTCCGGAAAGCAGCCTGAACAACGTCTATGCCACCAAAACCGGCACGCTCTATCCCGATAAATACTACATCATTTGCGGCCACTACGACGATACCTCGGAAATGCCCACGGTGCGCGCCCCCGGCGCGGATGATAACGCCAGCGGTACCGCCACGGTGATCGAAGCGGCGCGAGTGCTGGCAAATTACAACTTTTTATACTCCATCCGCTTCATGGCGTTTTCCGGGGAAGAGCAGGGGCTGGTGGGCAGCGCCGCGTACGCCGCCTATGCCGCGGCCAACGGGGAGCAGATTTTAGGGGTGATCAACCTGGACATGGTGGGTTATGACGGCAACAACGACGGGATCATGGAAATCCATGCCGGCAACCTGGGCGGTTCCCAGGCCATCGGCAGCATGGTGGCGTCTAAAATCAACGCCTGGGGACTGCCGCTTACCCCCCAATACATCACCTCCGGCAGCACCGGCGCCAGCGACCATGCTTCTTTTTGGAGCCACGGCTACCCGGCCATTTTGATGATCGAAGATTTCTCCGATTTTACACCTTTCTATCATACCACCAATGACCGGATTTCTACCCTGCGGCAATCCTATTTCCGCGCTAATGCCCGTCTGGCCATCGGCAGCCTGGCGGTGCTGGCGCAGATCGATTCCACGACCGTGGGAATTCCCCAGGATGGCAGTGTTCCGCAGCAATTCGCGCTCCATGCTCCTTATCCCAATCCCTTCAACCCCGCGGTGAACCTGCGCTATGATCTTCCCTCTACCGCGAAGGTAACCGTAGAAGTTTACAACCTGCTGGGACAGCAAATAAACCAATTGGTGAATACTACCCAGCCCGCCGGGGAATACCGGGTGCGTTGGAACGGCGTCGCCGCCAGCGGCGCGGAAGCCCCCTCCGGCGTATATTTCCTCCGGGTACAGGCCGGCGAACAGGTAAAAACACAAAAATTGCTGTTAATCCGATAGTGTCATATGACCACAGGAGGAGTGAAACGATTACAGGGATTGGGTTTACAAGGCATAAACCGCAAGGATAAGAAGCGGGCAAAGTGCTTGATT
>JABWBP010000020.1 GCA_013360445.1 Calditrichaceae bacterium
CCATCATTTGAAACTCCTTTGCTTGATCCCGAAAAACAAAAATATAGCTCTGCCAAAAGAGTTTCAACAGTCTCATTTATTCCCGCGCAAAGTATATATGAGTTCGGTGGACATCAGTGGCGGCACTTCCAATTACCTGGTGCTAAAATATAACCCCCAGGGTGGTCAAGTTTGGCAAGCCATTTATCATGCGCTTCCCGGCCCGCATGAAGCGACTGATTTGTGGGTAGATGAAAACGAAAATGTATATGTAACCGGGGCCAGCATTACCTGTGGGCAGATTTATGATTATGTGACCGTAAAATTTTCCCAAACCACAAACATTGAACCGCATGTTGATCATTTTCCCGGGGAATACCGGCTTTTCCAGAACTATCCCAATCCCTTTAATTCCGGCACCACCATCCGCTTTGTTCTTTCCCATCCCGGCTATGTGAATCTGAAAATATTTAGCATCTTAGGCCAGGAAGTAGCTTTGTTGGCCGCCAGGAATTTCCCTGCCGGAGAGCATGAAGTGACCTGGGATGCCACTGCTTTTGCCAGCGGCATATATTTGTATCAATTGTGGGTATCCACTCCTATGGAGCAAGTAAATAACTTTACCGAAACGAAGAAACTCCTTTTAATGAAGTAAGGAAATACAAACGCGGTATGACCCTCATATTCATCCGACGCAAGAAATGCGCCGCTTATGCTTCATCCATAAGCTTTAATGAACTAATCTTCATACAGCTAATTGCTGGGGAGGGAATATGTAGTGCACGCGGGCATAAATTTAGGGGTCGTTGCGAGAGATAAAAAAACTCAATTAATGGCCAGCTTGCTCCTTTGGGATTTCCAGTATAGAAGTCGTTAACGCAATTGGATAGTAGTTTTTTCAATAAGGGTGAGGAGCAGGCGGGCATTTTTCTTGAGATCGAACTGTTCTAAAACGTATTCCCGGCCGGCTTTGCCCATTTTTGCCCGCAGTTGCGGCTGATCATGCAGTTTCTGCAGCGCGTCGGCCAGGCCGGCGGCGTCGCGCGGTTCTACCAGGATTCCCGCTGCCCCGTCCTGCACTAACTCCGGGATGCCGGACATCCGGCTGGAAATAACCGGCAGACAGGTGCACATCGCTTCCATGAGCACCACCGGAATGCCCTCTTTTTTACCGTTTTTGGTGATGACGCTGGGCAGGATGAAGACGTCCGCCTCCCGGTAGAGGTTGAGCACCTCGTTGCGCGGAAGCCCCCCGTGAATTTTGAATTTATTTTGCAATCCTTCCGCGGCGATCTGTTTTTCAATCTGCTGGCGCAGGGGACCGTAGCCGACCAGGTGGCAGATAAAATCAACCCCGCGCTGCGCTAAGAGCTTGCAAGCTTCTACTAAGTATTGATGCCCCTTCACTTCTTCGAACGACGCCACGCAGAGAATCCGGAAAACGCCGCCATGGGAAGAGCGGTCCTGGCATTGGAACAGATCCGTGTCCACCCCGCAGTGAATCACGTGGATTTTCTCGCCCAGCGCCTCCCCGCACTCCTGGATCATTACATTTTTGTTGAAATTCGAGACCGTAACCGCGGCGGCGCTGGCTTTCACCTTGACATCGAGCATCCGCCGTTCCACGTGCAGATCCGAGCCGTGAACCGTAAAACTATAGGGAATTCCTGTCAAACGCTTGATGATCAAGGCCGCCACCACCGGGTGGGTGGCAAAATGGGCGTGCAGATGCTCCACTCCCATCCGCTCCATCTCGTAAGCAAAACGCACCGCTTTCGGAAAAACGCCCAGCGCGCCGAAGAAAAAGTTCAGGCTGCCCAACACGCCGCTGAAAACTTCCCAAACCACTTTAAGGTAAGCCAGGGGCTTGCGAAACAGGTAATAAAGGTTCGCCCACAGGATCGGCAGGGAAAAAAAGGGATGAAAATGCGCCCGCTGCAGGTAGCGCTCCACCTCCCGGTGCTGAACGTCCTGGCGCTCCCGCAGCAGGGGGAACAGTTCTACTTCGATGCCCGCCTCTTCCATGGCCAGCATTTCGTAGAGAATGAAGGTTTCGGTCAGCTTGGGGAAGCGCGACATGGTATATGCGACTTTTTTGAGCACCCTGCCGTTATGCGATGATTTGCCGGGTTGCCGGCGCTCTTTCTTCTCTTTCAATAACGTTTGTGACATGGTATATCCTTGAATTGTCTTTGGCGTTCGGAATGGTTAATTCGTATTGCGTATTGCATATTGCGTATTGCGTAAAACGTAATTCGTGATACGTAACAGAAACGGAATACCCTTCGACAAGCTCAGGGTAAACTCTTTTACGCAATACGTTTTACGCATTACGCTTCATATCAATGAAGGAGAACCAGCGCTGCAAGCGCAGCCGGAACACCCGCAAATCGGTGCGGCGAGTGATGTTGATGCGCTGAAGCGTCAGGGGATTCTGCACATCCAGGTTGTTGAACCCGCCCCGGGTAACAAAAGCGAGCCGGTATCCCTCTTCTTTCATAATTTGAATGATCTCCCGGTTGTGGTTGCCGTTGGGATAGGCAAATACCGGCAAGATCTCGCCGATTTCCCGCTTCAAATCATCTAAGCAGCCGCGCACCTCCCGGCGCACTTCTGACAACGGAATCTGGGTAAGAATGGGGTGGGTTCGGGTATGCCCGCCCAGGGTCAGCCCCTCTTTGGCCAGGCGGCGCAGCTCTTCCCAGCCGAGCACGGCGCTGCGATCCCTGCTCTTCCCGTTGAGGTAGCGGCAGGTTTCATCGATGACCCCCAGGGACTCGTTGTGGGAGAGGCTTTTTAAGTAATTTTGCAAGCGTTTCAGGTTTTGCAGGCGCTCTTCCGGGGTTTTCAGGGAGAGAACCCCGACCGGCGAGGCGGGCAATTCGGTTAACGCGCTATTGAAAAAGGCGTTATAGAGCCGGTCCCACCAGAAAGTGCGCTGGGGCTGGTCCGGGTAAGCGGTGGGCACGAAAACCGTGGCCGGGAGTTTGCAGCGTTTCAGGATCGGCCAGGCGTAATCCTTTACGTCGCGGTAAGCGTCGTCAAAGGTGATCGCCACCGCGTTCTCGGGCAGGCGAGCGCCGTTTGCGACCGCTTCCGCCACTTGCTCCATATGCACCACATGGTAATTCGCTGCCAAAAAGCGCATCTGCTGCTCGAACATCGCCGGGGTAGCGCTCACCTGCCGGGGATCCAGGTAGGGAAACTCATCCGGCTTTCCTACCCGATGGTAGGTGAGCACCCGCAGAAGATTGGGGCGCTCCCCCGGCCGGCCGTAAATCTGCGAAAGGTATCCAAAACTCGAAAAATACGTTTGCATCTGTCAACTCATCCATGCTTTAGTAGCGTCCCCAGGTTTCCTTTCTGGGGTTTAGTTGCGGGTTTCGATTTGGCGTTGTTTATTTGTTTGGAGATCACTTGCCAGGATACCAGTTTGAAATTCTGCGGGTATTGGTCATTGACGTGATCCTGAACCACCAGCAGCCCTTCCGGGAACTTATCGCCCATGCTCCGGCTGGATACCGCCAGGCCGTCGGTATGGGTAACTTCATCAATGCCGTTGCCGGACTTTACCTCGAAGGTATGCACATAGGCATTATTCCCCTCGCGCCGGTAGAGAACGAACTCGTTGCTCCCCTGGCTGGAAGCGACCAGGTAACCGCGTCCATCGCTCAAACGGTAAAGCCCTAACCCTTCCACCTGGGGCGTTAAATGCCCCCCGGAACCGATGGAGTCGATAAGAACGCCGCTGTTGCTGGCGCCCGGCTCCGCCCCGTATTTCCAAATGCCCTTTTGTTGCTCGGCCAGGTACAGATGCCCCAAATCGTCATCTGCAACGCAGCCTTCCGGGGTCGATTGCATCTTGAATGTTCGAACCATTTGGGCATCTACTTTACCGCGCCGGGAAGGAGATTCAAAGAGTTCCCACTGCTCCACCGCGCCGGATTTTGAGGTAACGATGAAATACAACCTTCCGGTAACCGCGCTGCGGTACATGCAGCTTCCGTAAGGCGCCACGGTTTTGATCTTCCGCGCGGCGACATTTTCCAGCGCCCGGGTAACCGGATTGATTTTGTAAACATATACCGAACTATCCGCGCGGTTTCCCGCGGTTACGAGTGAGACGCTCTCGCCGGCAAGGATGAAACCGGAACGGACATCCACGTTATTGAACTGGCCGTCAGGCAGGTATTGGATCTGATCGCCGGAGAGATCATACACCGCCAGCCCGCCTAATTTGTCGGTTCCGATGATGGTGCTCAGGGCGGGATTCAGAGCGTTATACCAGATTGCCGGATCATCGGCGGAATCGCCGTGATAGGGCATCGGTTCGGTTTCATCGGTCGGCGAGACGTAAAACTCCGGATCGTCCGGTTTCGGCGCTGGGGCGCCCATCCATTTATATCCCATCCAGCCGGATATAGCCGCCAGAATTATAAGCACAGCAAGATATATTTTTCGAGTTTTCAGCATTATTGGGGTTACCTCTTTGATACGCGTCCAGGTTGTTCCGTCCAAAGGAATCAAGCTTCCGGTTTTCCATTGCGATGAACTTTGCCGGATTTTTTCGCTTCATGGAAGCGCAGGATGTTGCGGCAAACATCGTCATATACCTTCTCCACCGGCTGGGTGGCGTCCACCCGGATGAAATTGAGGGTTTTTTCACCCTGGTAGAGCACCGCTTCCCGGCGCTCGCGCAAATACTCTACCGACCATTCCCCTTTGCGGGCGTAGAGCACTTCCGGGGGAGCGTCTAAAAAGATGACCATGTCCGGCCGCGCCAGCACCCGGGTAATAAACCAGCGGTGCAGGCGGTCGCTCAGGCGCACTTTCTGGGTTTTGGATTCCAGGTCGATGAGCGCGAAATCAAATAGATAGTGGCGGTCATAAAGCACGATGTTTCCGCGCAATTGATACCCCCAGGAAACCACCTGGCGGTAGGATTCATCCGCCACCCGGTTCAGCAAGCGCAGGGCGGAGCGCACGGGGTTGCTCTTTTTGCTCTTCGGGCGAACCTGGTGATACAACGCCTTACTGTCGAGCGATTTATCGCCGCCGTGTTTCTTCCGTTGTTTGTATTTCTTCAGCGCGTGGGCGAGGCGCGAGGTCGGCAGCGCCACGTTGCTGGAATCAATGTTGATCCCCATGTAGAGATATTTCATCGGCAGGGGAAAGGATTCCCGCAATTTATCGGAGATCGTGGTTTTTCCGGCTCCATCCAGACCGATCAGGGCTACTGTGAACATGGTCTTCTGTTTCGAGTTTTGAGTTTTGAGTTTCGGGCTTTGAGTTTTGATCCCGACAGAACGCATCCTTCCCTGGATGCTGTTCGGGATCGAATCTTCCCAGATTCGAGTTTTGAATTTCGAGTTTTAAGAGTGTTCGGGTGTTCATGTGTTATAGTGTTCAGGTCTGGTAATTTTAAAAAACCAAACCACTAAAACACCATAACACCTGCGCCGAAGGCATCCCTCCGGGAAGCACTATAACACCAAAATACGTTCTGCATTTTCCACGGTGTATTGCCAAATCCGGTAATAACGGTTGCCGCGCAGCCAGTTAACGGTTTGTTCGGCGAGCTGTACGCTGCCGTTTTCCGCGCCCCTCAGCCGCGCCGCCATGTTGCCTAAGTAGCGGCTCCAGGAGAGCACGAACAGGGGTTTCAGCAACTCCCGGGGAAGCCCCAGGGCTTCGCTGTAGCGCAGCAGGTGGGGGTTAGCCCAGGCTTTTGCGCCCAAAAAGGCGCGGCGAAACGCGCTGAGATATTGCTCCGACTTCTCCGCCCCCTCCCGGGAGAAGGCAACGTAGCTCAAAAAGAACAATAGATCCGCCGCCGGAAGGCCCAGCGGCTCCGCCAGCTCCCAATCCACCACCCCCAGGCGATGATTCCCGTCGATCAGAATATTCGGGGCGGAAAAATCGCCGTGCTCGAACACCAGGGGAATGGCGGCGCTGCGCAGCGGCTCTATCAGTTGCCGGGCGCGTTCGAGCAGGCCTCTTTCCCGCTCGGACAGGGGAAAACTGCTCTCCAACGCCTGCAAACGGCTTTCTGCCAGGGCCTCGAATGAATTCGCCACGGTTTTGCCGGGAACCATACTCGCGCGATGGACCTCCTGCAGCCACTCCATGGCCGCGCTCAGGCAGGCGGCGGTGCGGCGTTTGACCAGGGCGCGGCGCATGATTTCTCCACCCACCATCGTCTCCGTTAACAGGCGGTAATTGCCCCAGTCCTCATAAGCCAGCACCGCCGGGGCGGAATCGAATCCTCCCTCCCGCAGGTTGTGAAGCCGGTTCAAATTGGCGACTTCTTTATCCAGCCGCCCGTGATCGCCGGCCAGGCGGGGAAATTTGACCACCAGGAAAGGCTGCAACTGCCCGGCCTTCAGCACAAAGGCGATGATATGGCTGGAGGCCACGAACCCGGGGGTCAGCATCACGCAGGAAAGCTGGCCCGGCGCGCCAAACCGTTCCAGGCTCAGGCGCTGCCAGTTGTGCTGCAAATAGGTTAAAACGATATTCATCGACGGCAAAATTTGTTAGTGTTCGAGTATTCGGGTGTTTTAGTGTTTAAGTGTTTTGAAAACCTCTCTCTAATGGCTCACCATACCAAAACACTAAAACACCTGAACACCATAACACTCAAACACTTTTTTACAATTTTCTCGCCACCACGCTGAAACAGGGTACCAGGCGGGGCAGCAATCCACTAATCAATGCCGCTCTTCCGGCCAACAGTTTTAAACGCCCGGCCAGGCCGCTCTGGCCCCGGGAAAAAGCGTACCGCAGCGCGGCTTTCTCCTCCGAACGCAGCGCAGGCAGGGGAATGAACTCTTTACAATTCGCAAAACCGGGGCGGTGCCAGTGAATGGCAATGTCCTCAAAGCCCAGCCCGCGCAGGTATTCGGCGTAGCGCCGCACGTGCGCCAGGCGGGAGAAAGATTTCCCCGCTCCCTTTGCACCGCCTTTGCGCCGATTAGAGCGCCGCACCTCCCAATAGAGGTATCCGCCGGGTTTCAGCATTGTTGTTATCACTTCGAGCGCCGTCACCGCCGTTGCCGGTATCACCGCCAGGTCGAACACCTCCGCGTTGCCCATTCCGGCGTCGCCCGGCTCATGGGAAGAAAGTATAGTCAAAGAATCGCTAAAATATTGCAGCGCGGTCAGCAAATCTTTATTTGCCGGCGCGAGACAGCCCACCCGCCCCAGGAACCCATCGGGCAGGAGAAACCGCCAATCAATCCGCCGGGAAATTTGCACCATTTGCTCCCGGCTGGCGGGGGATGGATCACGTTCCCGGGATTCTTTTTCTTGCACTAACGAACTATCCTGCATGGTCCTGACCGCGGTTATTTTAAAGAGGGGTTGGAATGGGTTTCGTGCAGAGCGGCGCTTTCCGGGCGCGGCGCGAGGGCATTTTCCACGGGAGCATCGTTCCCCGCCGCCTGTCCTTCCTGAGTTTCCGAATTCAAAATCTGGATGGTTGAACCCGCCAGGGCCACCAGCACCCAGTAGAAGCGTTGAAACGCCAGGGAGAGAAACACCGCGGTGGAGAGATACCCGACCAGGGAGAGAAAGTAAGCCGCGGCATAGTTGGCATATTCACTGTTCACACCGGTCCATCGTTTACGCGCCTGCCACAACTGGTAGAGGACAAAGAACGCCACCAGCAAAAAGGTGCTGATACCCAGGATTCCGGTCTCTGCGGCCAATTCGACATAAAGGGAGTGCGCCCGCCGGCCCTTGTCGAGCTTGCGCAGCGCGATATTCGGGTCATCCTGGTAGTCCAGCGCATAAAATTTGATATATTGCCCCATCCCCACTCCCACAATTGGATGGTCGAGAAACACCATCAGCGCGGCTAACATCTCCGTGGTGCGCCCCATGATGACGGCGTCGGTCTCCGCGGCTTTTTCACTGGAGAACAATCCCTGCACGCCCCCGATGGTTCCAATGCGGCTGAGGTAGCCGGGAGAAGCGATCATGATAAGGGCAAACACTCCCACCGCGGAAATAATAATCTGGTAGGGACGGATATAGCGCATCACCGTCATCAGCAGCATAATAATGCAAATCGCCAGGAACGCGCCCCGGGAATAGGTCAGCAGGATGCCGCTGAGGATGAACCCGGCGCTTCCCGCGGCTATTAGCTTGAGCAGCCATTTTTTTTCATCGAAGAAACGGAAGTAGGCCAGCGGCAGGAGCACGATCAGAATCTGGGCGTAGCGATTTGGATCCCCGATAGGCCCCTGGGCGCGCTGGGCCAGTTGAATTTTGGGGCGCTTCCCGGTAAGATTGGGGTCCATGTTGGCGCGGTCTTCATCGAACCCGAAGTTTACGTTGCGCTGCGCCAGCCCCATATAATTATTGCTGTAGGTTTTGGTCACGTCCTGGTAGAGGGTGAGGGCGCCTAACAGCGCCCCGCCTAAGATGAGCGCCCAGGTGACCTTGCGCAGCACATCGGAGCGCCGGATCACGTTCAGAATCAAAAAATAGAGTATCAGCCCCTCGATCACGTATGTGATGATCCAGTCCAGGGCGACCTCTTTATCGATGGCCGGGAAAAAAGATAACAGTTGCGCTGCAAAATAGAGCAGCATAAACAGGAAAATGTAATCGATGCGAATTTTCTCCCGGCGGACAAAAACATATACCGCAAAGGGCAGCAAAATGAGCAGGATAACCGCCCCGGCCAGCGCCTGGGGCAGGTTGTGCAGCTTATAGGCCACCACGGAAATATTGGTGTAGATCATGAACATGACGATCATGGTGGCGGTATCCGGGCGGGTCAGCAGCACCAAGCCCACTCCGGCGAGCGTCACCAACCCGAACAACACTCCAATGCTGAGCTTGGTCATCAGCGCGCCCAGCAGGAACATCACTCCCAGGCCCAGCACCAGCAGCCCCCAATAGCGCCGGCGGGAAGTAAAAATTTGTTGGAGTTGATAAAAAAAGTCGTCCATCGGTGATTCCTTACTCAGCGCTTTTTTTCCTGCCGACAAGGTACTTCATCAAAGGCAGTTTAGCGATTTCCGGAAAGGTTTCCTCCACCTTCAATTTGCTGGCGGTCAATTTCAAGACCGTTAGCGAAACGATCCCCACCAGGGCGCCTAACACATATACATTATCGGTTAAAAACATCTGGGCTAAAAAGACAATCAGCGCCGCAACCGTAATGATAATGTAGAAAGAGAGGTAATGCCAGTCAAATACCCGCAGCCCGGAAGCCATTTTCAAGCCGGCCTGCTTCAAGATGTTGTGGATCACCATGCTGGTGGTGGTGGCAATGCTGGCCCCCAACGCCCCCCACAGCGGGATGAAAATCAAATTCAGGATAATGCACATCACCACCGCCGCCACGTTGATGATCACCACGTAGCGCAATTTGCCGAGCACCTTCAGGGTCAAGCCGTTGAACCCGGTCACCACGTTGAAATAGTAGCCGAATGACAACAACTGCAAAAATACCCAGGAGACCTCGTAGCGGGGGCCGTAGAGGAACAGGGTCAGGGATTTGGCCATGGAAAAAGTGAGGGCAAACAGCGGAAAGGAGAGCACTCCTACCCAGATAGCGGTCTGCCAGTACAATTCGTTGATGCCCTTGTAATCCTCCTTGGCGAACAGCCGCGCGGCCGCGGGGGTGTAGAGCAGCGCAAAACTCATCATCACTAATTTATTGAAATGCGCCGCCGGCAGGATGACCTGGTACAGCGCCACTTCCGAGGTATTGTGAAAGTAGCCTAACAGCAGGGTGTCGGTGGAGTGCATCAGCACGTTGACCAGGTCCGAGGTGAGCAGGGGGATGGTAAAGGTAAAAATCTCCACCACCGGAAAACTCAGGTTCCGGAAATCCAGCTTCTTTAGTACCCCTTCCCGCTGCAACATGCGAATGAACCACCAGATATAAAAGAGCACCGCGATGACGTTGCCTAACAAATAGGCGTAGGCCATCATCAACACCGTGCTTTGATAGAACATGACCAGGAGAATGGCGATCAGTTTGATGCTGGGCCCCAGGATGAATTTCCGCGCGAAGATCGCCTTGGGGCTGGAAAAACTGGCGAAGAGCGCGATCAGGGTTTCATCCAGCGCCTGGGTGGGCACCATGAAGATGAGCACCAGCACCAGGGCCACCGGCTGGTTTTCCCCGCTGATGAGGTGGGAAATCACCTCCGGCGCAATATACATTGCCCCGATAATCATGGCCCCGATCAGGAAAATCGTTCCGAAGGTGATAAAGATGGTGCCAAACAGTTTATCGAATTCTTCTTTTTCATGGTAAATGGGAACGAAACGGCTGACCGCCCGGAACAGCCCCAGGGACGAGAAACCGTGGAAAAACGCCACGATGGCCAGGGCGTAGGCCCAGGCGCCGTAATCGTTCTGGCTGAGATAGCGCACCACCAGCACCTGGGCAAGAAAGTTGATTCCCACGGAAATAAATTTCCCGAACAGCAGCAGGCTGGAGCCGCGGATTTGCTTACGGGTGGCGTGTTTGCTGTGATCTTTTTTATGGGCTTTCGGTCGAGCTTCCGAATCAGTCGCTTTCACTTTCATGGGTTCCGTTCCTTGATACTCGCAATCGGTAAATTTTCCAGATATCCGAGAGAATGTCGCTGCGCACCTGGTCGGCAGAGCGGGTCGCATCCACGATGACCATATTGGGGATTTTGTCCCGCAGGCTGAGGAAGGTCTGGCGCTGTTTCTCCAGAATCTCCGGGGAGTGCTCCCCTTTGCGGCGGAAGAGCATCTCGCCGGGGGCGTCTAACAGGTAAGTAACGTCCGCCGGGGGGCAGGCGCTGCGGATCAGCCAGCGGCGAAGCTTCTGTCCCGCGGTCCTGGCCGGTGCGGCCAGGTAGGCGTCATAGATAAAGCGGTCGAAAACCACGGTGCGCCCGGACCATTTGTAATAGATCCCTGCTCCCACCCGGTACCACTGCTCAAGCAGGCGGTTGAGGTAATTGGCCATTTTCAGCGCTTTTAGAAGCAGTTTATTGAGCGGGCTTTTTTTGCTTTCCAGCATTTTGATACGCTTTTTCAACCATTTTGAAGTGGGGAACCCCACGGTGCTGGAATCTAAGTTCGTGCCCATGTAGATCAGCCTGGCGCGCAGGAACTGCTCTTTCAACAGGGAGTGCGCCAGGGTGGTTTTGCCGGCTCCGTCGGGGGCTAACAGGGCGATCCAAAGGCCGCGGCGCCTCATCATGAACAGGGGGGTGCGCAGGCGACGCATGAGCCGGGTGCGCAGGTTGCGGGCCAGGCTGCCCAGGGGATGGCGGCGGAAAAGCCTGCCGGAAAACGCTTTGCGATGTTTCGTGAGCGCTTTCCGGTCGGTTTCCTGAATAATTTCCCCAATCGTCTGCCAGGAAACGCCCGCGGGAAGATAAGGTTGAAAATTTTTCAGGATGGTTTCTTTGATTTCGCGCTCTTTTTCCGCCCGGTTTTTCAAGGCCAACAGCCGTTCCCGGCGGGCGTCGCGGAACATTCCTTTATCCAGCAGGCAGTGTAAAAACAGGGTGGTGAACTCGTCTGCCGGGGAAAGAACGTAGGTGAATCGAAGATTGGCGATTGATGATTGATGATTTTCGATTGATGATTTTCCATTGGCGATTTCCGCCTGGCGATCTTCCCCGGACTTATCCGTTGAAGTGAGGCTTTCCGCCAGTTTTGCCTGTTGCCGGCGGGCCAGGCACTGCTCCGCCAGGTCCACCGGCAGCCAACGCAGCAGCTTGCCGTAAGCAAGCTCGGCGACCACGTCTAACTTCAGCCAGGCGGCGGCTTCGCGGTCATAAGCGACATAAAAATAGTGCGGTTCGTAGCCCCAGCGTGGCGCTTCCATGAACCCGCAGCGGGCGGCAATGCGAGAGAATTCCGCCCGTTGAGAGGGGGCAACCAGCAGGTCGATCTCCTTCACCGGCTCTACTTGCGCCAATTCCTCGAACCCTCGCAACAGGCTATAGCGAATCCCGCTTTCTTCCAGGGCGCCAAACAGTTTCAGCAAACTCGCTTCGATGGCCATTTATTTGAGTCCTTGTTGCAAACTTATGACAAAACAATTAACAAGCCCTAATTATAAGGCTCTGCAAGCGTTTAAGCGTGTTTTATTTAACATTTTTGTCGCAGTAAAAATTCCTTGAAAACAGTGTTCTGGTGTTCAGTTGTTTTGGAAGTTGGGGCTTTCGCCCTTTTTATTGTACCACTGAACGCTAATGTGTTTCAATCACTCTGTGCGCTCAGTTGGGTACATTATTTTTTTCTGGCTCCCTTGATTGCCGGCGCTCTACCCGAACACCAGAACACTTGAACACATGAACACTATAACACCATAGCACTGCCTTATTCTCGAAACAGCGCTTCCAGCGCGGGATTATCCTGTTGCGTGATGGACATCCGCAGCACGTTGAAGTAGTGCCCGGTTTCCAGGGTCTTTTCGGTCAGGCGGGTGGCCTCTTTTAAAGCGCGGTGCAACCAGCAGGTATAGAACAGGGGTTTGATCAACCGGCGGTTCAATCCCACGTTGGCGCAATAGCGTTGGGTGATGTCCGCCAGCATCTCGCTCATTGTGGAGACTGTCAGAAAGTTTTCGGAGAAATTTTTCAAGGAATCGCGGCTGCCCTGCTGCCGGGAAACCCAGGAGGCGTAGGTTCTGAAAAAATAGAAGAGGTCCCACAGGGGAATTCCTTCCGGCTCCCCGGCCTCCCAGTCGATGACGATCACTTTATCTTCCGCGGAGACCATCATATTCCAGGTGCCCGGGTCGCCGTGCTGGAACACCAGGGGAAAAGGCGCCTCGCTGCCGGCGACGGTTTCGAGCTGGCGGGCCAGGAAACGGTCTTCTTCCTCGCGAAGAGGGTATATTCCCCGGAACATATTCAGCAGCTTTTCCAGGGCTTCCGCTACCGGCCGGGCGGAAGGAATCGGCTTTGCCGAAGCGCCTCCCAGGCGAATGATCCATTCGATGGCGTCGCGGGCGATGGGGCACTGCGGGGTTGCCAGGGTGCGGGTGCGGAAGGGTTTCCCGTGAACCGCCCGCATTCCGATCGCCGCCAGCCCGTTGTGATAGCCGAAGAAAAGCGGCTCCGGGTAAGTTGCGGGATCCACGTAAGCGCCGCTTTTGAGCAGGGAGAGAATCCGGTGCTCGTTTTCTAAGCGGCGGTTGAACTCCGCGGAGCGGGTCATTTTGATCACCACCTCCGCCCGGCGGGAGACCGTGGAGTCTTCCGGTTTGCCGAAAAGGAAGAAAATCACCTTATTGGCGTTGAACTTTCCCCGGGCGGAGAGTCCAAAACGATATTGGCGCAGATCCACGCCGGATTTTTCCGCGAGGGCGGAGATATATTCCGGCAGACCGGCGGAAAAACCGTTGGCTGATGCGCCATTCTCCGGGGAACGCTTTAGCAGCAGGGCGTGGCGGGGGGCCAGCGCGCCGATCAGCCCCAGGTCGCTCAAAGTTTTCCCGAAGCGGCTGAGCGCCCGTTTTTTGAAGGACTGGCCGTAGATCACGTTGCTGAAAAAGTAACTGGAGATGTTCCGCTCCTCTACCGGCAGCGCGGTGCGCAAATCGCCCCCAAAGGGAGTCAGCCAGAAGCTCCCTTGCAGGTTGAAGCCCTGGCCGGCTAACATTTTCAGAATTTTCCGGCTGCCTAAGCGCTGCCCTAAGCCCTGGATCTCGAAATAGAGCACTCCCTGCGGTTTCAAGAGTTTGTTGAGCTCCTGCCGGGTTTCCGGCTGGCGAAGATAGCGGGCGTTTCCCCGGGAGTCCGCCAGGTACACCAGGTCCATACTTTCGGGGTAGAACGGCAAAGTGGAAAATTTTTCCACGCAGATAAATTGAACGTTCGGCACGCCCTGGTTGCGGAATTCTTTTTCGATTTTTTCCACCCGGCTGCGCTCGGAAGAGACCACGTGAACCCGCCGGCTGATAGTGGACAGCACCGTGAGGGTGCGCAGAGATGGAATGCCTAAGCACAACAGGTGTTCCAGTTCCTGGCTGGGCAACAGGTAGCGCCAGTCGGCGCTGGCTACTCCCCCGGTGAGGTTGGTGCCGGGGGTGAATTCGCTGGATAAGGTGGTTTCTAATATCATAAGTATCTTAAGTGCATAACTGAAAATAGTTGAATTTTTTCATCACCTTTGTTAATTGCCAATCGCCAATTAGTAATTGCCAATTGGCAATTAAATATCGCAGTTTTGCTACTGCGCCCCTTCCGCTTTCAATCGCCGCCACTGGTAGAGCATGAACAGCGCCATGCCCACGGCCAGCACGAATTCCATCACTTCGTTGAATTCGGAGACCACTAAATAGTATCCTGCCGGTGGATCCGGGGAGATGACGTTGCGGTAAAAACGCCAGAAAAACATGGGGGCAAAGAACGGAATTAAAGTGTAATGGGGAATTACGAAGGAAAAAAACTTCTTCACCGGCCGGGAGAGATTCAGGAGCAGCAGCAAGGGCAAAAACGTGCCGTAAGCGCCGATCACCATTTGCAGCCACTTGAACGTGGCCCCCACCCCGTGAATATTATGGAGATTGGTCTCTTCCTGCTTGTTGATGGCGGCAAGTTTCTCGGAAGTCTCCCATCCGAAAATCCGCTGCCCCCAGCTCAGCTCCTCTCCTAACATGAAAAAAAGCCCTATCAATACGAACCCGTAGAGAGAGGCGAGCAGTTTTTCCCCGGAGCTCCAGAGCTGCTTGATCACCAGGATGTTGAAAACGAAAGCGGTGAGGTAAAATACCACCTGCATAATCTCGGCAAACTGGTCTTCCCCGGTGTACCACTTATAGGCTTCTTTGCCCATCAGCGCGGCGGCGACCCCGCCTAAAACGATGGCGACCGGGATCAGCCAGATCGCCAGCAAAGCGCCGGGGGAGAATCCCCAGGCTTGCGCGCCCTCGTGGAGCAGCCTTTTCAAAACGCCCCCCTCTGCGCCGGCATTTATGGGGATACTTCCCTGTGATTGATGTTTCATGGTTTGTTCCTCGTTTCTAAATGGTTAATTGCATGGTTAAATGGCTGGATGGTTGAATGGTTAGATGGTTAAATGGCTACGGCGAGAAAACCATCCAACCATTTAGCAATTTAGCAATGCAACTATCCACCCATTCCTTCTATTCAAATGTTCAACGGCTTACCGCGACCGCTTCCAAACACATTTTTTCCAATAATTCCGCGCTGTGCGACCAGACGAAGTGCTGTTCCACGTACTCCCGCCCCTGCCGGGCCAGGCCGGCAAGCTCTTCCGGCTGGCCTAACAGGCGCGCCAACTCCGCGGCGAATTTTTCCGCGCCTTCGGCGACCCTCACCGGCGGCTGCTTTTGTTCGTCGATCAGCAGGCCGTCCGCCACTACCGGGGTGCAGAGCACCGGAACCTCCATGGCCAACGCTTCTAAAACCTTATTTTGAATGCCGGAACCGTAGCGGATCGGGGCGACGAACAGCGCGGCGCGTTCCAAATAGGTGCGCACGTCCTCCACGAACCCGGTGACAACGACGTTTTTCGGATATGTAGCAGCCGCCTGTTTGAGCGCGGCGGTGGGATCTCGCCCGACGATCAACACTTCCAGATCCGGCAGTTTGGGCAGCGCCCGGGGAAGGATTTCTTTGATTAAATAGAGCGCCGCGTCCTCGTTGGGGCGGTAATTCATCACCCCGGTAAAAATAATGGTGCGCTTGCCGGGATTGCGGGTTTTGCGCTTCCAGAACTCCAGGTCCACCCCGATGGGGATGATTTTAAAACCACGGTTCGATAAACTCACCGTTCCATTTTGCTGGTCTAGCGAGGCGTCGCGGTCGCGGGCGGAGATGAACGCCACGTGGGGCGATTTGGCGATCAGCTTTTTCTCGATCTTTTTGAATTCCCGGTAGCGGCGAATCAGCAGCGCCCGTTTGAGCAGGCCGTCGAATTTCATGCGGTCGCGGAAGCGCATGGAAGTGGCGTCGCAGAAGTCGATCACGATGGGCAACCCCTTCCAATCCTCGATCACCGGAAATACCGATTTGCCGTGGAACAACACCAGGTCGTACTCTCGTTGTCGCACCATTTCTCGGAAAACCTGCTTCATCTCTGCCAGCGCGGCGCGAAAACCGGCGTCGTTTTGGAGTTTGCGCCCCAGGCCGCCCAGCGCCCCGCCGTTCTCTCCCTCTATCGAACCGCCGCTGCCGGCCGCGTCGATGATGCGCATTTCTTTGAGGTAAGCAGCCACCTCCTGTAACGCTTTGGGGGGAATCTCCGAGCGCTTCAGGGTGAGCAGGGTGATCTCGTGCCGGGGCGACAGCTCCCGGATGAAATGGTAGCAGCGATGCGGCCCGCGCACCTGGGGGTGCTGAAAGGCCGGGGTGATATATAAGATTTTCATGGATTTTGAGTTTTGGATTTCCTCTGGAGTGCAAAATTTATTTTGCAGTTTGGTGCAAATTAAAATTTGCACTCCGGAATTATTTGCCCGGGGAATGTCCCAGGGTATTCATAGAAATTAGCTGCTCTAAGTTTATCTCCGCGGCGACCCGCCCGCCGTCGGAGTCATAAATTTCATTCTCGAAGGCCCGGATATGCCAATTCTCGGTCAGGTCGATGCCTTCGTCGCCGCAATTGATAAAACGGTTGCGGGTAATGATCCCCTCTCCCCCATCCAGATCGATGCCGTCTTTGTAAACGTTCTCGAAAATATTATCCTGGATCAGCGATTTTCCGTAGCGCACGTTCAGACCGTCCTTTCCATACAGATTCCGAAAGCGGCAGCGGCTGATTTCCACTTCCGATTCAATAATCGACAGCCCGGCGAAAAAATCAATATTATTTACCCGCGCCTGGCGGCCCTGTTCAAATGTCACATATTCGAATATCGATTTCTCCGCCTCGAGCGAACCGGGGCGGCCGGCGGCTCGAACCACCCCGACCACGCCCCACTTGCGCCGGGAATCTTTCGCCGTGAACAAAATCGGTTGATCCGCGGTTCCCCGGGCAATCAACGGGCGCAGCGAAATGAGCGAGCGCCCCGCGGCAAAGCGCAGCGCCGTTCCCGGCTCGATCACCAGAACGCCGCCCCGGGGCACGTAGATGGTTTTTTCGATCACATAATCGCCCGCTTTCAGGAGCAGTTGAGCGGAATCCCCCGGATCGACGGTAAAAATCGGGTAGCGTTTGACGAATTCGGCGTTGGGAAAATTGGCCGCGGCATCGGGGAAAAACTCCGGCAGAGTGGTATCAAAACCGGTTAGTTTATACCACAACCAGCCGGCGCGGTCATAATGGTACAGGCCGCCAAAAAATACCATGACAGACAGAAGCCAGGCCAGGGGAATGTGGTAGCTTTGCACCCAGGGCGACTTTCCGATCACCCGGCAAACCCCCAGGATCACCGCGTAACAGAGCAAGTAAATCCCGGCAATGATCAGGAGAAAAGGCAGGGAGAGTTTCCAGATCAGCTTTGCCACGAAGAGTATCAACAGTACCGAGAGATGCAACGGAACGGAAGGTCTCCGGGTCAAAAATATGTTCAGCAAATTGTCCACTTCGTTAATTCCTTCGCTGGCTTAAAATCCACCTTGCCGCCCCGGCAAGATCATCCGCAATAAAATCAGGCCGGGCATTTTCCGCCAACCCCTGCTCCACTTCCCGCCCGTAACCGCTGCGCACCAGGATGGTGCGGCATCCCACGGCTTCCCCGGCGCCTAAGTCGCTCAGTTTATCGCCGACCACGAAGGAAGCTTGTAAATCGATGTCGAGATCCTCCGCCGCCTTCCGCAGCATCCCCGGTTTGGGTTTGCGGCACTCGCAATCGATTTTGTAAGCGCCCACCCCGGCGGTGGGATGATGGGGGCAGTAGTAGATCGCATCCAGGGCCGCGCCGCGCTCCGCCAGCATATTTTCCAGCGCGGCGTGGATCAGCGGCAAATCCGCCTCGGCCAGGTAGCCCCGGGCGATGGCGGCCTGGTTGGTCACAATAACCACCTTGTATCCCGCCTCGCGGAGCATCCGGATTCCCTCGGCGGCGCCCTCGATCAACTTCAACTGCTCCACTTTGTTGAGATAGTTGATCTCTTCGTTGACGGTTCCGTCGCGGTCTAAAAAAACGGCCTGGTATTTCATCTTGGAATTATTCAATTTTTTTCCTGCCTGTTGCGCGGGGTATGTACGGGCGCGGTACGTTGGGGGCGGGGCCGTGGGGGCGGGGTCCGTGGGGCGTAGGGGCGAAGCATTCGGAAGAATCGCTGTGCCTTTTTATAGAAATATTTGCCCCGAATGCTTCGCCCCTACGGTCGCCCGTTTCCCATCGCCCGTTTCGCGTCGCCCGCCGCCCGTTTCCCATCGCCCATCGCCCGTTTCGCGTCGCCCATCGCCCGTTTCCCATCGCCCGTCGCCCGTTTCGCGTCACCCGTCGCCCGTTTATCCGCACAATTCTCTTTCTACCGCGCCGCAGATAATGTGCGCGGCCATGATGTGGGATTCCTGAATCCGCGCGGTGTTGCGGGAGGGAACCATCAGGCAGATATCCACCGCGTCTTTCAATTTTCCGCCGCTTTCCCCGGTAAAAGCGATGGTTTTCAACCCCTTGCGCCGCGCTTCTTCCATGCCTTTCAGCACGTTGGGGGAATTCCCGCTGGTGCTGATGCCCCAGGCCACGTCGCCCGCCTGCCCTAACGCTTCTATCTGGCGGGCGAACACCCGGTCGAAATGGTAATCGTTGCCGGTGGCGGTGAGGATGGAGGTGTCCACGGTGAGGGCGATGGCCGGGAGGGCCTGGCGCTCCATCACAAAGCGGCTGACGAACTCCGCGGCAATGTGCTGGGAATCCGCGGCGCTGCCCCCGTTGCCGAACAGCAGCAGTTTATGGCCGGTTTGCAAACTCTCCCGGGCGGTCTCGATGATGCGGTTGATGGTTTCCACATTCTGCTCCATGACCGCCTGCTTTACCGCAATGCTGGCTTGAATTTCTTCGATGATTTGTTTATGCCGGTCGATCATGATTTTGCTCTCCAGGTTTGTAAGCCGCGGGTTTCAAAGGTAAACCCGACCACCTGCCCGCCTAATTTTTCCACTTCCCGGGCCACGATGTGTTTTTTATCGAATTCGCAATAGAGCAGCAGGTAGCCGCCGCCCCCGGCCCCTAAAATTTTGCCTCCCAACGCCCCGTGTTTGCGGGCGACTTCGTACAACTCGTCGATGTGGGGATTGGTGATTTGTTTGGCCATGCGTTTTTTCTGCACCCAGGCGTCGTGCAGCAGCGCCCCGAAATCATTCAGGCGGTTCTGCAACAGGGCGTTTTTCAGTTGAATGGCGCTCTCTTTGATCTTCTCCATCGCCTCCATCACATCGTCATCGCGCTTCTGGTAGTTGCTCACCTGGGTGTCGATGATATTGGCGGAAAGACGGGTTCTGCCGGTGTAGCAGAGCAGCAGGTGATATTCTAACTCGTTGATGGTGTTCCGGTCGATGCGCAGGGGATTTACGATCACCTTGTCGGCCCCGAATTCGATGAAATTGAACCCTCCGAAGGTGGCGGCGTACTGGTCCTGCATCCCGCCCTTGATGGCCAGCTCCACCCGCTCGATCTGGTAGGCCAACTCGGCGATCTCGTAGTTGGTGAGGGGCAGTTTTTGCCAGTGCATCACCAGACCGATCAGCGCCACCACCATGGTGGAAGAAGAGCCTAACCCCGATCCCGGGGGAGCGTCGCTGTGAATGAAAAAATCGCAGCCCTGCTGCGAGCTCTGGCACATATTCTTCCAAACCGCTTTCACCAGGTCCAGTTCGCCGTCGTAGGTGATCTCATCATCCAGTTGGTATTTGGCGACGATATCATAATCCAGGGAGTGCACCGTCAGCTTGCGCTCTTCATTGGTGCGCAGGCTGCCGTAGGCGTACTTGTCGATGGTGGCGCTGAGCACCACCCCGCCCTTCTCGTCCTTATAGGGAGAGACGTCCGTGCCGCCCCCGCCGAAGCTGATGCGCAAGGGAACCTTGCTCCTGATGATCATAGATGCTCCTCCTTTGCATATTGTTTGAAGGTGTGAAAGCCCTCCGGGGTACCGATATCCACAAAAAAACCCTCCGCCGGGTAGCCGGCCAGGGAAAACCCTTTGGCGAGCAGTGGCGGAAAAATTTCCCGCTCCAGGGATAATTTCTGGCGCGGGGGAATGCGCAGAAAGATGTCCGGCTCCAACAGGTAAATCCCGGCGTTGATCAAACCGGGAACATTTTCTCCCGCGGATTTTTCCTTGAAAGCGGCAATGGCGGCGCCGGCGCCCAGGAGCACGGTTCCGTACTGGCTGCGATCCGCCACCCGGGTCAGGGCGATGGTTCCTAAGAAATGCTCTTTGCCCGATTTAGCCTGCTCATGGAAATTCCGCAAATCCTTGATGTTCAGATTGAAAAAAGAGTCGCCGTTGAGCATCAGGAAGGGGGTGTGAATGAACTCTTCGGCATTTTTGAGCGCCCCGCCGGTTCCCAGGGGCGTCTCTTCCACGGCGTAATGGATGCGAATGCCCCGCTCCTTGCCGTCTTTGAAATGGTCGCGAATCTTTTCCCACATGTAGCCGACGCACAAAACCACCTCGCGGACGTCGTACTTCTTCAAATAATTGATCTGGTATTCTAAAAACGGTTTATCCAGCACCGGGGCCATGGGTTTGGGCCGGTCGTTTATCACCGTTTTCAAACGCGTGCCGAGTCCTCCGGCAAGAATCACTGCTTGCATTTTAGTCCCTTAAAATGATTTTAAGTTGCTTCCCTGAATATGATGTTTCGGATCGTTAAAAGCTAAGGCTTTTTAAGCCCGGGGTATAGGGTATAGGGGAAGGGAAAAACAAGTCTCTACACCCTATGCCCTATACCTTTATACCCTATACCTTCATACCCCCCACCTCACCGGTAAAGAAACCCGCCGCCCATCCTGCCCATTTCGGCCCTGCGGGAGCGTTTCGGAAAGACCTCCTGTCTTCTCGGAAATAGATTTGCGGCGGGAATAATCCTTTACCCTCCCCGGTCTCCCCAAAAACCGCTCCCCACGGGAAACCCGGGCGGCGCGCCTCGAAGCGCGCGCTCCCGGGCAGGCAAACCGGCGTTTCAGATAATTCCATATTTGAACAGAGTTCTAAAAAAGGGTATTTTTTTCTCGAAGTATCCGAACGCTTTGTTGTATTTCGGGGTCAAATCCTGTTTGACCGCGGGAAATTTGGCCATGATGTCATCGATGATCGCCTGGTTGGAATTTTCCATGTAGGCTCTGCCGGCAGAGTCTGCCATGGTGTAGGGAGTCTCATTCAACTCCGGCTCTAATTCTACGTGCGACCACTTGACCCACAATTTTTCCGAGGAGCATTCGTCTAAGCGAATACTGATGAACTGCCCGCCGCTACGGGTAATATAAAGGCTTCTGCGGCGCTGCTCGTTCACCAGCACTTTTTTCAGGGAGTAGGGGTCGATATCGATCTCGGCCATCAGGCGCTTGAATTCATCGCGTTCGGACGGTACTATCATGCCGAGAACCGGATGTTTATCATCCGCAGAATTTCCCCTGGGAGGGAACTCCACTTCGAACTTGATCTCCCCGCGATTGCGCATGTTATCATCGATGTCATTTATTTTTACCTGCACCAGTTGGCGCCCGCTTTTTTTGTTGGTGGGGTCGGTAAAGTTGATCCGCTTGCGGCTGCGAATGCCGCTCTGGCGGTTCAACATATCCAGCTCGGGCGTGTCGAAGTAAATATCGCTGAAATATTCATCCATCCAGTAGGAATCCAGTGCGGGATCCAGGCTCTTGATAAACGATTTATCATCGACCAGCCGCTCGACCATGTAATTCCATACCTCTTCTTTCAACTCTTCCGGCACGACCAGCTTGTCTTCATTTTCGATGCGCAGATCGAAAGACTTTTCAAAGATTTCATCTGCGGTGGGGTTGCGTTTTACTTCTGGCGAAGAACACCCCCCGGAAAGGAACCCCGCCAGGCCGGTTATTCCGGCTAATATCACTAATTTAATGAATTTACTTGCCATATCCGTACCTCTCTCTTTTACTGTTGTTGCCATTTATACCGCGCACGGCTTATAATTTAATTTTTTATCTCACACCAAGACGCCAAGATCGCTAAGATAATTCCAATTGTTTAAATGCAATGAAGCAAAAGTCACCCTGTGTGTATTCTATGGGGCACGTTTCAACCTCACCCAACCCCTCCCTGCCCCCTCCCCTTCCCTCTCCTGCAGGAGAGGGAAGGGGAGGGCCGGGGTGGGGAAGGGTGAGGTTAGAGAATTATCAACAGGGTTACTTTTGCGCTATTGCGTATAAAGCGTCCCTAAAAGAGCTTTATAACTCGCCGTTTGCAAGATTACTGGGCGATTTCCCGCCGAACCGGGATATTGGGAAAAATTCCCGGCGCGGCCAAAGCCTGCGGTTTGAACTCCTCCGGCAGCCATTCCGGGTAGGCCAGCTCCGCTGCGAACCGTTGCCCGAACAGCGGCGCGAGCAGGTAACCATTCCGCTCCGCCCCGGCAAATTCAATCGCGGTGGCCTGCTCGATCTGCCCCGGGATGGGCTTATCCGATACCGAGCTATAGACCTTGATTTTCCCCTTCGAGAAATAATCCTCTTCGATCATTTCCTCATTCCCCGAGAAAACGCAGTTCACGAACTCCCCGGAAGAGCCGCCGAACATGGGCTTTTTGCGATAAGCCCCGATGGCCAGGCGGTTGCCAATGAAGGTAGAATTAGCCACCCGGGGATGGGAGAGGTCCTTGGGCGCCACCCCGATGTCGTTGCCGATGAACAGGCAGTTGACGATGACCGGATGGGAGTTTTCGCCCACGCTGATCCCTTTATCAGTCAAATTCTCGAAGGTGCACCCGCTGATCACCAAATCCCGTGCCCCGGAGACGTCGAGGCCGTCGCCGTTGAAACCGCTCTTGCGGAAGGTGCAGTTGCGCACGATGCCGGTACAGAAGTCCAGGTCCACCTGGTCGGCCCCGGAGTTCTCGAAGAGCACGTTTTCCATCAGGATGTGGCCGTATTTCAAATTCAGGCAATCTTCGCTCTGCATGTCGATGAATTTGGAATCGGTCAATTCCAGGTCGCCGCCGTGCACCGCAAAGCCGCCGGTGAACAGGATTCCGTTGATGTGCGCCTGGTCGCCGTCGCGGAATTCGGTATGTTTCACGATCACTTTCCGGTCCGTGGGGCGGATCACCGCCACGGCGTTGTAAGGCTCCCCGCTGCCGTCGCCGTGAATTTTGATCGGCTTTTCCGCGGTTCCGATGGAGTAGAGGCCGCCGTAGGAGAGCAGCACCACCCGCGGCTTGAGGGTCAGATCCGTTCCCGGCTGAATCACCAGGGGCACGTTCTTGGGAATGATCACCGTCTCGGCGATAGTGACCTTGCCCTTCAATTCCACCGCCCCGGGCCTTTCCTGACTGGGGGAGAACTGGGGATGCTTTGCCAGGAACTGCTCCCGGGTGTAATTGGGCGCTTCTAAATCGAAGGGCGCGGAGGCGTCGAAAGCGGTAATCCCGGTACACTGCGCGGGGGTTGCATCGGTCTGGCTGATGAACATCGAGGGCATTGGAAAACCGCTAACCGCGTTCATAGCCGCCACTTCGATAGTAGGAGGAACCCAGTTCAGCGGGCTGCGCAAGACCGGGGCCAATTTGCCGGTCAGGAACATGCGCACCCTGCCGGACATGGTGTCATAATATTCCCAGTAAACGTTCTCGATGGGAGCGCCGGTATATTTCACTTCCGGAAAGATATATCTATCGAAGGTCAAACGGATGGCGCCGTCCTGCGCCACGGTGGTTTGCAGCAGGGCGTCTTCTTTATCTAACTTGCCATTGTTATTGGAATCTTCGTAGAGGCGGTATTCCCCTTCCAGGGTGAAAAGGGTGTCGCTGATCTGGATTTCCTGCAGCTTGGTCCCGCAGAAATTCAGAGAAGCCAACTCCAGCGCGACCCGGTCGTGAGATTCCAGCTTGTACGTAAAATTGGCGCTGGAATGGCTCATCACTTTGTGAACCCGGGCGAGATTATATTGCAAATTTTTTCTGACGATGTCTAATTTATAAGCCTGGTTAGGGGTGGAGAGCACGTCCGCCCAAAAAACCGGCCGGATAGGCTCATAAATTGCATCGAATTTCTGCATCATGGTCTTGCCGCCGTCGGCCACCATTTCCCAGAGCAGTTTATTGCGCTCGAAACGCAGCCAGGGATTCTCCAGGGTGGCGCGCTGGATTTCGTCGGGGCCTTTTTCGTTCCAGAAATCGATGGTTCCCGGCTCCTTGGGCAGCCGCACCAGGTGCACGTCCCAGGGAACCGGCTCTAACAGCCCCAGGCTGGGGTCATAATACAAACGCAGGTTGTCGGACCCGAAGCGCACGTGGTTGGTATTGCAGAGGGTAGTCATATTGCGGAACCGGAGGTACTTTTCCCAGTTCAGCACTTCGCGCACACGCTTGAAATTCTCTTCCGTGGGCTTGAGAGAGTGATCGATCAGCACCTGGAAAGCGTTCATGGCCAGGACCCCCTCGCGCTCCACCAGGCGGCGCTGGGAGCCGATATCGAAGCGGGCGTCGGAAGTCGCCGGAATGCCCAGGTCGGTGTACTGCTCGAAGTGCATCACCCGGTCGTTCTGCCCGAAAATGGTGGTCTCCGGTCTTTTGTGGTACGCCAGCAGGGGTTTGTCGAAGTGCTCCACCTCGTAATACACTCCTTGCAGCACCCCGTTGATTCTCAGGATAACCATCCGGTCGCGGGGAGACACTAACCCGCCTTCGCGCATTAAGCTGTTCACGTAGTGCGCCAGGATGTACTCCCGGTCCTGGGGAATGATCAGGTTGATCTGCCGCTCCCCCCCTTCAAAGGGGATTTGCGCTTTCACCTTTTTGCCGTCTTCTTCCACCATCTGGTTGCCAAACCGGATGCGGTAAGATTTCTTGGGATTCTTCCAGTGATTGGGCAGGTCTCCCCGCAGGCGCACCTTCACGTTATATTTTTTGCCGTTGTAGAAAAACTGCCCGTCCGCCCAAACTTTCAGGTCGTCGCTCATCCAGCCCTTTTTGACCGACTCCCGGGCGATGGCGTCTAATTTGGCGTACTCCTGGCTGCGGATTTTGAGTTCGTACACCGGCAGGCCGGATTCTAAGAGCACCCCGCGGTTGCGGAAGGGATTGAGCAGCCCCTCTAAGGTGGCGGTATATTTATTCCCGCTGGCTAACTTGCTGGCAAATTTGCTGATCGCCGGAAAGTAGGTCAGGATGCTGAAAATGATCACCACGATACAGAACAGCCCTAAGAGCGCTTCCGGCAGGCGCGACCAGATCCAGCGCACCGGGCTGCTGGCTCTTTCCAGCGCGTCGGATACTTCTTTATTTTTGAACATCTTTTTCATCTTTCCATCCTCGAAGTTTCGGGGGTGTTCGGGGGCAAGACCTCAAAGGTTTTCAAAACCTTTGAGGTCTTTCACTAAATGAATTCATCCGGTCGGGCAAAGGGAGATGCCCAGGATTGTCCTTTCACCGCGTTGCAATATTTGCTGATGGCCTGGTTTTGCAGGTCGTATTTAGCGATCAACTTGTGCAGCCAGAAGGGCATCACCCCGTCCACTTTGATCTCGAAAATGCAATTGCCGTATTTGAGCAGAGAGCGGGCGCCCTGCAAGGGGCCTAACAGGTCCAGGTGGCGGGAACCCTGCAAATCATAGTCGAAGTTAATGCGCACCCGGCTAAGCTCGTTCTTTTCGTAAGCGCGGCGGCGATATTGCACCAAAATCTGCGGTTGCATGTTATACTGGCGCTGGATGCGGAAAAATTCCTTGGAGATGTTCGGATCGTCCAGCAACCACTCCGGCGCGGCGCGGTGGTTATACATGGTATCTTCCACTTCCGGAAACTTCTCCCGGGGAACGTCAACGGTGATCTTGTGGATCACGTTGATGTAGCGCGACTTGATCTCTAAGCGCACGAACGGGGCGTTCTCGGGGTCTTCCCCGTACACCCGCATCCGCAGCTTGTGGCGCTCGGCAATTCCCATCATCTTGCGATTGTATTCCATGAAATCCGGGGTATCGAAATAGATGCTGCGCACCACGTACCCCCCGGTGGTATCGGTGTAGCGGTCCGCCTGGATCAGGGCGCGGACGTCCCGTTCCAGCGGCGTCCAGGTGGTGCGGTCGATGAAATACTTGTGCTCCACCCGGTTAAAAATGATCATGCGGCTGCTCTGCATCGTCTATCTCTCACTTTCTGCTGGGTTTGCGAATTGGGCGCATGGCGCAGAGTGAATCCTAACACTTTGCACTATGCTCTCTGCGCTATGCACTATGCGCTATGCTCTCTGCGCCTCACGCCTACAATTCCAGGTGGTTTTCCGGGGTAATCAGGGTAACCTGGCGGAAAGCGCCGCTGCCGTTGCTGATCCCGCGGATAATTTTTTCCGGGGTGGCCTTTCCGGCCAGGCGCACGCTGTAGGTGTATTCGAATTCTTTGCCGTGATCCACGTCGGTGGCGCCGCGCAGTTGTTTCCATTTGATCAGCGACTGGGTCTCCGGATCCACCTTGCTCCAGGGCTCTTTGTCGCCGGAACGGAAGATCAGAATATAATCCGAAGAGCCGGGCTTGGTGTTGCCCATTTTGGACATCACCACGGTGATCAGCGAAATCACCACGGTGCCGATGATGCCCACCATCCAGGCGGTGGCCCCGGCGCACAGGCCGATCCCGATGGCCAGGAACAGGAAGGTCATGTCCTTGGTGTCCTTGATCACCGCCCGGAAGCGGATCACCGACAGGGAGCCGACCAGGCCGAGGGACAGCGCCACGTTGCTGCCGATGGCCATCATAATCATGGCCACGATGGGGGGAATCAGCAGCAGGGAGAGATAAAAGGAACGGGTATAAGCGACCCCGCTGTGGGTTCTTTTATACACTGTGGCCCAGATAAAGGCCAGCGCAAAGGCCAGCAAAAAGCTGATGCCGATCTGCGCGGGGGTTAAATCGACCTTCAGGAAATTGGTTATATCCATTTTGGAATACCTCCGGTTACGTAATGGGATTATCTGTGATTTGAGTTATAAGTGTCTAAAGTGACTAAAGTGACTAAAGTGTTTGGTTACCTGCTCTTGTTAACATCTTAGAAATTAAATTGAAACACTGCATCGAGAGTGCGGCAATTAACGTTTTTAGCAAAACGGATTTTTATAATCTCTTGAATTCCGGGAATATTTCCCCGGCGCTGCCCGGGAGGGTTAAAATCCGCCTCGAAAACCTCACTCGGCATTTTTTTCCACGGTGATATTTGCCTGGCAGAAAGGTTCCATACTGCGGAATAATTCCGTTAACGAGACCGGGTAAGGATGCAGGACCCGGTAGGCTTCTTTGCCTTCCAACGCCCGGCGCAGCAGCTCCGCGTGGCGCTCGTGCACCGTCTCTAAAAAGGGGTTTTCCCGTTCCGGAAAAGCGAACCGGAATGCGTGGTAATACTCGAAAAAGGGCGTCAATTCAAAGCGGTTGGAGTGCGCCATCCGCCCGGCGATTTCCCGGGCGTCGAACGGTTCCACCCGGATTTCCGGGCGGTTCCAGCTTCCCACGTAAAATATTTTATCCACCGGGGCGCCGCGGCGCAGTTTTTCTTTTTCGAAAATCGTCTGCGGGGGCAGGGTCACGTGCAACTGGCGTTTGAACGCGGGCATGGCTTCATCGAGGATTTTCAGGGGAAACGCCCGGTTCCAGCCCCGGCGCGAGAGCATCCGGTTGAACCGGTCGAGGGAGCGGATCATCTTGAAAAGGATTTTCTTCTCCCGCTTAACCGGCGGTTTGATGCGGGTAAGATACTTCGTCTGCCAATCCCACACGTGGATCGGCTCGGTGAGCCCGAACATGCGCCGGCCGTCCGCGGAAAGGAATACCCACTCATCGCCGACGTAGCGCGCCCCGTGGTCGGCAAAGGAGAGCAGCGCCTCGGTTTTGCCCCCTTTAGACCAGCCGGTAACCAGCACCCCGGCGCCGTTGTACTCGAATCCCGCGGCGTGCAGGGGGACGTGCCCCTTGCGGATCATGGCCAGGTTGATGAGGGCGGTGAGCAGGGGAACCCGGCGCAGGCCGGTTTCGCAGAGGATCTCCAGGGGTTGGCCGATCTGCTCGAAGGGGATGCGCACTTTGGCGCGGGCTTTCTTGCTCTTCAGGATGTACAATCCTTCCGCGTCGAAGCCCACGAAATCCAATCCTAAATAATTCAGCGTGGGGGTGGGAATTTCCTCCACGAACTGGATGGTAATATCCGGCTCTCCCTCCAGCACGGCGTGCAGCGGTCCTAATTGCCGGGTTACCGCTTCGGCATCCGCGGGGGAGGGATTGATGAGCCGCACCCCGGCCATGCCGTATATATCGAATTCCACCGGGTGATTATTGGAAGAATATATTTTCGTGTTATCAGACATCATCTAATCCTTAAATCAGCGTAGAAAATGTTTTATACTTGATGTTATGCATTTTACCCCAGAG
Source organism: Calditrichaceae bacterium (assembly GCA_013360445.1). Lineage (GTDB taxonomy): Bacteria > Calditrichota > Calditrichia > RBG-13-44-9 > J075 > JABWBP01. The sequence goes on from JABWBP010000020.1 coordinate 28,465, forward strand.
ACACGGAGAGCACAGAGTTGCTTAGTGTTTTTTGCTTCAGCGCAGTCTCTCAAGTGCAATAAATATTTGGGTAGTCCTACATCGGTAATGCTGGTCTAAAAATGGAAATTGCTATTTCTCTTTATGCAGTAGGCGTTACAGCCGGTTGAGTCAATCACACCAGCATTAACGATATAGGACTACCAATATTTGATCTCCTCTGAGTTCTCTGTGCTCTCTGTGGCTCTGTGGTTAATTTATTTGACCTTCGTAACATCAGTTATACTTATAGTTGTTGGGGTGCAAAACTGAAGTTTTGTGGCGAAGCCACTCCTTTAGAGCACTCCTGGTCGCATTCGTTAGCGGGAGATTTTCTCAGCCGCTTCTAATTTGCCGTTGCCGGCGGCGGTTTTGGCCGGTTGATCCCCATCTTCGGGGGAATGGTTTTTCTTGAAAATCTGGCCGGCCAGTTTCAGCCGGAAGTCTTCGAAGAATGGAAGCGGGTCGGACCAGGAGAATACCGCGTCGTATTTTACCCCGCGGAGGGATTTCAACCACTGCCCGAGGGTGAGATTGCCCCTGCGCCAGTGTTTGAAAACCGATTGCAGGTCGCGTCGCAAATAGATCCATTTGGCGCCCCGGTAGGTTTGCTCCCGGTTTTCCGGCAGCGGCCAGCCCACGCAGTCGCAGTACATGGTATAGATCAACTCCACCCCGCCGGCTTCGGCGTTGGCGGAGCGCCCGGTGGGCCGCCCGATGTTGGGTTCGATGATGTAGTGTTTCCGGCGCCCGGGGTCGTATTTCATTTCCAGGTATCCCAGGCCGTGATAGCGCACGTGCTCGAACAGCCGGATGGTTTCATCGCGCACCACGTCGTTGCGAATTTCCTCGCTGAAGCAGCCGATGCCCACCTCGTGCGGCCACTGGCGCAGCTTGCGGGAAATAAAGATCACCTGGCAGCGGGAATCCCTGCTGAAATAGCAGTTGGAGGTGAACAGATCCGTGTCCCCTCCTTCGATCCACTCCTGCACCATCAGCACCTCCGCCCAGCGGCAGGTGCGGTCGTACACTTCCAGCAAATCTTTGGCGTCGCGGATTTTGCACACTTTGATGCCGGTGTTTTTGTCCCATTCCGGGGTTTTGAGGGGCGGTTTCAGCATCGCCGGGTAAGTTAGCTGCTGCGCCGCTTTCTCCGCGTCGGCGCGATTGTAGAGGAAGAAGGTTTTGGGAATGGGAAACCCCTCCTTCATGGCGAAGGAGTAAAATTTGAATTTGTCGATCAGCATCTCTACCACCGCTTCATCCGGCAGGGCGACGTGAAACCACTCCGCAATTTCCGCGCGATGGCGGGAGAGCAGCAGCACGCTCAAATCCGTGCAGGGGTAGAGCACCGCTTTTTGCTTCAGGAAGGGGCCGATCTGCTTCAGCACCTGGATGAAGCCGGGGCCGGTAATGTCCGCGGGGATAATTTTCTTCACCACCTTGGTGCGGCAGAAGGGGCTGCGGGGGTTTTTAGCCAGGCCCACCACGGGAACGTGGCGGCGGTGCAAAATCCGGGCGGTTTGCAGCCCGGTCACACAATCGGAGCCGATGATGATCGCATACGGCGCGTTAGAAGGTTTGAACAGTTCTTGAAAATTCACGCTTTTCATTTCTCACCTTGAATAAACTCAGTAGATTTTATCGGAACTAGTTTTTTGACAGGATCAACGGGATTCACGGGCTGTAGAAACCTTAATTTTTCAGCGTTTTTATCCTGTTTCCTCCTGTATATCCGGTCTAATTTTTTATTTCCGATAATGTCTAATCCTTTCAGGAGCAGGAGCAAGTTGGCGGCGCAGGGGTTTTTCACTATTGGCTGTCGACCGCTCCTACAAATTCGCTCCCTGCCGCTCCGGGTTCCACAGCACTACCTGTTTGCCGCGCAGCAGGTTGAGGATGGCCACCATGGCCGCGGCGTTGGCCAGGCAATAGAAAAAAGGAATGTAGAAAATCTTCCAGCGCCCCAGCGCGGTTTTGCGCAGCAGGTAGCTGAGGCCGGCCAGGGCGTAAAATCCCGCCTGGGCGGCAAAAGCGGTAAGGTAAAAGAGGTTCTGGCCGCTCAGAAACGCGCTGGAAATGAATAATAAAATCAGGAAAAAGGGCACCAGCCGCCGCAATACTTTGTGGGAAAAGAGGGTGAGGGAATAGAATCCGTAGCGAAAGGGATTGAGCAATTGTTTACGCATCAATACCCCGCGCAGGCCGCGGTTCATGATCCGCACCTTGCGGTTGAATTCCTGCTCCGCTTTGGCCATGGGTTTTTCGTAGGCCAGGGCTTCGGCGTCGAACACCAGGCGGTAGCCCTGTTCCACCACGGCGGTGGAAATGGCGAAATCATCGGTTACCGCGGTGACCGGGGGCATGCGGAACAGCTCCCGGCGGATGGCGTAAATGGCCCCGTCCGCCGCCACAATGCTGCCGGTGAGGGTCTCGATCTTTTTCAACCACTTATCGTAGCCCCAGTAGAGCATCTCCCCCTGACTGACGTTATCCTGCTTCTCCCGCTCCAAATGTTTGATGTGAAGCTGGTTGCCGCATACGCCCCCTACCTGGGGATCGGCGAAGTTTTGGGCTAATTTGCGGATTGCCTGGGGGTGATAGAGGGTGTTGGCGTCGGAGAACACCAGGATTTCCCCGCGGGCGTGGGCCACGGCGTCTTTCAGGGCGAAAATCTTTCCCCGGCGCGGGCAATCGAGCAGTTTTACGCCGCGGCCGGCATACTCGCGCACGATCTCCGCGGTGCGGTCGCCGGAACCGTCCGAAGTTACGATGATTTCCAATAAGCCGGGAGGATAGTCCAACTCCAGGGAATTTTCGATCTTTTTAGCGATGCTCTTTTCTTCGTTGTAGGCGGCAATGATCAGACTGGCCAAGGGAGTAACGGGCTGTTTGTTCACCCGGCGGTTGCGCAGCCAGCCCGCCAAAACCAACACCAGGAAAAAACCGGCATAACTATAAACGATCGTTCCCACGGAAAACCAGAACAGGAACGCAAATACGTCGAACATGGCTAAGAAGCCCCCTCTTTCTTCAACACCGCGACCACGGTGCGGAACATAATCTTAATATCCAACGCCAGGGACACGTTGCGAATGTAGGCCAGATCCAGGCGCACCCGGTCGTCGAACTCGATATCGCTGCGGCCGGAGACCTGCCACAGGCCGGTAATGCCGGGTTTGATGCCCAGCCGGGCGGTATGCCACAGGTCGTAAGTGGAAGAAGCGAAAGAGGTCGGGCGCGGCCCTACCAGGCTCATGTCGCCTAAAATGACGTTCAGAAACTGGGGAAGCTCGTCTAAGCTGGTTTTGCGGAGAAATTTGCCCAGCCGGGTGATGCGCGGGTCATCGGGAATCTTGAAATCCGGCCAGCTCAAGGTGCTCAAATGGGCGTATTGTTGTTTGATCTTATCGGCGTCTTTGCGCATGGTGCGCAGCTTGAAAATTTTGAAGCGTTTTCCGCCCAGCCCGGTGCGCTGCTGTAAAAAGAACACCGGCCCGGGGGAATCCAGCTTGATGGCGATGGCGCACAGCACCAGCACCGGCAATATCAACAGCAGCAGGAAGGAGCTGGCGGCCAGGTCGATGAGACGTTTTAAGCGCAGATATCCCGGCCCGCTGAAAACCCTCATCTCCGCGCTGATCTCGTACCACGGTTTCCGCAGCGCCAGCTCTTTGGCGGCGCGGAATTGCCGGGCTTGCTGGAGGCTCAGGGAATCTCTATATATTTGCGGCATTCTAACTGCTCTTGATTGCTCCCGAACAGCAGTAACATTGAACATGTCCTCAAACTCCTATTTCTTGGTTTTGATATTCTGGGGCGACTTTTGCAGCGCGGGATTGTCGCCCTTGCCCCGCTTCTCGGATTGCGCGACAGCCTGTTCCACCAGGTCTTCCAGGATCAAACCATCTTCGGGAAATTCGGAAATGCCGAAGAATAGCTGGTTACTAATGCGCTCTTCGATAATTGCTCTCAGACGATTGATGGTCTTCTCCGCATTGAAGCGCGTGCTCTCCGGCAGCATGATCACAAATTGATTATTGGCGGCGTCATAAGTGGTTATATCTACTTCTCGAAGAGAGTCGCGGAAAATAGAACCGCACAACAGGAACTCGATCTGGCTCAACTCCCTGGGAGAGTGCGCCGCGCTGCCGTTTTCGCTCATTCCGGCGTCATTGGCGATGGCATGGGGGGAATGGTTTCCACCATGCGCATGGATCGGCCGCACCACGATAACCGCCAGGGGATGCTGGTAGCGGCGAACCCGGGAGATTTCCCGGTTCAATTGCGGAAAAGAATTACGGTACCCCGGAATGGCGGCAGCCCGGGTAATGGAAGAAAGGGTCCTGAGATTCCGCTTCCAGCTTCGTCTCCGCAACCATATTATTCCCAGCAGGCTCAACAAGGTTGCTCCGCTGAGCAGAGTAATCCATTTGGCACTAATTATGAACTCACCCATCGCTCCATACCATCACTAAGTAGTTGGTAGTACATTTATCCCCGAAAATCACCGGGGTGTTTTCAAGAATTCCCTCGCAGATCGAAAGATCGGTGGTCCATCAAAAAAATTGAATTTTCGCTTCCGAACGCTGCGATGAAAGTGTCAATAGTGGGAATAAGGAATGTGGCAGTCATTACGGGTGCATAAAGGCGGAATGGAGACATTCCCTATCCTCAATTCCAGCATACCACGCGGTTTGATGCTGCATGGGCGTCGAATATTCACTTTTTAACTATCATCGGTCGGCAATATGCAACCCTCGCCCACACTGCTTGTATCATCGTCGGACATTTTCAAATAGCCTTTCGGAAGTCGCCAAACCCGGAACATGTTTATTTTTCCGAATAATAACTGGTGTAATAATTCTTATAACTTCCGTGCACCTCGTAGTTATTCAACACCACGCCGACCACATTGGCTTTGGAACTTTGCATCATTTTTTTGGCCTTCAGCAGCATTTCACGGTCGCATTTCCTGGCATCCAGCACAATCAACACCGCATCCACGATTCCGGCGAGCAGCAAGGTATCATTTACCAGGAGCAGGGGCGCGGAGTCGATCAAGATGGTGTTGAAGCGGTGTTTGAAACGCTGCAAGATCACCGGCATCGGGCGGGTGGAAATCATACCTTCGGGATTCTGCATTTTTCTGCCGCTGGATACGAAGCTGAGGTTGGGCACCCCGGTATTTTTGATCGCGTCGTTGAAAATATCCCGCAGTCCTTTCAAGGTCTTATTCCCGACCGGCAGGGGCAAATTACTCGTTTCCTCGCTTTCGGGAGCGCCGTTACTCCCCTCAACAATGGGAGATGTTTCCGATGCGGATTCCGCGCCGGCGGATTCCTCCGGCATCGAGTTGTTGTCTTCCAGGGCGGCAACATTTACTTTCAGCTTTTCTTCCACTTCCTGGCGGAAGACGCGATTGGTTTCGGCTTCCCGGCCTTTGGCCTGCGATATCATATTATCCAGGTCGTCCAATGCTTCCAATAGATCCGAAACGCCCATTTCCCGCTCCAATCCGAAGAATTTGTGCATCACCGGGATTCTCAGATCGGCGTCTAAAATCAGGGTTTTATTCCCGAAAGCGGCAAAAGACACCGCGAGGTTGGTGAGGGTCGTGGTTTTTCCGTCCCCCGGGGCAATACTGGTTACCAGCAAGGTCTTATAGTCCCGCCCCAATCCGTTGAATTGCAAATTGGTTCGCAGCATCCGGTAGGCTTCCGCAATGGGGGTATTGGGTTCCAGGCTGGAGAATAACGCCCGGTAAGTGCGCTCGGTATCGGAATTCTCATTGCCGCCCGAGGGAGTTTTGCGAAATTTCCCTTTGGCATAGTCCTGAATATTTGGGATCATGGCAACCACCGGCCACTGGGTAAGGCGCTCGATCTCGCTCGGTGATTTGACGGTATTATTCCGCAATTCGGTAACAAACGCGATGGCAATTCCCAGCACCAATCCCAACAATACCCCGATGACCAGGTTCAGCTTTTTACGCGGGCTGATGGGGTTTTCCGGCAACTGCGCTTTGTCAATGATCCGGATGGTATTATACTGTTCGGCCTCGTTGATGCGGGCTTCTTCTAACTTTTCCTTCAACATATTGTAGATCTTGCGATTCACTTCCTCTTCCCGGGTCAAGCGGGCCAGGGCAAACTCTTTGGTCGGCATGGTGCCTAACTTCGCGTTATAACCGTCGATAATCGACTTCAACGCTTTTTCTCGGGCTTTCAGGGACTCAAGCTCGATTTGCAGGTTGACCGATTCCTGCACAAATTTTTCCATCTGCGCCAGGGGGTCCAGGGAGGTTTCCGACTGCGCCAATTTGGAAGCCTTGTCGGTGAGGTCGCTGCGCACCTGCTCCATTTTCGTTTTCAAGTCCAACATCTTGGGGTGGTCTTCGGCGTATCCCTGCACCTTGAGATTCATATACTGAAGGTTGAGCTCGACCAATCTCTCTTTCAATTTCAGCGCCCAGGAGCTGCCCAGGTCCGTTACCGAGGGGATGAGGGTGCTCTTTTGTTCCGCTAACTTGTTTTGGAGCGCATAGAGGCGGTTCTGGGCGGAACCCTGGTCGGTTTTCACGGCATTGTAGAGCACCTCCGCTTCGGTCAAGCGGCGCATAAGTTCCTCCGCTTCGCGGTCGATGGAGGAAGTGATCCGGTTTTGTTCCTTGAAGGTTCTCATGGCGGATTCGGAGGAGTCCAACCGCCCTTTGTAACGTTCCAACTGCCCTTCGATAAATGCGCGCAAGCCGGCAACCCCCTCTTGTTTGATTTCGGATTTGCGCTTTTGGATCACTTCTGCGGCGGCGTTCGCCACCATTTTGCACACCAGGGGGTTTTTATACTGGAAACTGATCCGCACCACATTTGAGCCGCGCACCGGGAAAGCGGAAATATTTTTTTGAATTTTGGACACGATGTAATCCATCTGCTCTTCTTCCGACATCGTGGAATCCGGGATTGAGAATTTATCCAGAATTTCCCGGGGAAGCACCCGGACAATATCCAGCGCAAACGAATAACTCTGGATTTCTACTAATTGATTGCTGAAGCGGATTTCCCGGGAGACGTCGTAATCGTAGCCCGGCACCGGGTTATCGAATTCTTCCGAGACCAGCATAGTGTTGGCTTCGTAAATGGGCGACGCCGTCTCATTGTAAATGAAGATAGGCACCAGCACCACCATGATAGCGCCTATAATTAACCACTTCTTTTTGCGAAAGATATTATGAAGAACGTCAAATATTTCCTGACTGTCGGTTGTCTGCATGTGCCCTTATTTTCCGGTTAAGTTCAAAAATAGATTTATTCTACCACGCCGGCGCTTAGTCCGTGGCGCGGAGATATAAAAAGTAAGTCGAGGCAACAATCGCCAAGTCTCGCATAACCGCGGCAACGGTGCGCCATTTATGCCACTTGTTTCTACTCACGTATATCACGTCGCCCGGCTGAAGCATCGGCGGCGGAGGCCCGTTTTTCTTTTTCAAATAGTCGCTGACATTGAAATTTATAATTTCTTTTTCGACGTTCTGGGGAGGTTCATTCCCAGTTCGCAACGCCGAAGGTGTTTTAGGCCGGGTAATCAACACCGAGCCGAGGTTGGAAAAGTCTGTTTCCCCTCCGGCCTTAGACAGCAATTCTACCAGGTTGGTATTATCCGAAACCCGGTATTCCCCGGGTTTGGCGACTTCTCCCATCACGTACACCACGATCTGCAACTGCTGCTCTTCCCCCAACAGGTACTGATCCTGGGCCAATATTCCACCGGTGGCTAACATACCGTAAAAAATAAACCCTATTACTGATCTAATAATTGATTGTTTCATCCAATTACCACCTGTTATTTTTTAGTACAATTCAGCCAGTTATATAAAAAATGATGGTTGCTGTTATCTTCCAGCATTCTTGTCAAAGAACGCAAAAATATTTAACACATTACTTCCCGTTACGCTGTGCGCATCATCAATAAATTTTGTAACAATTAATTAGTTAAATCTTAACGATAAATTGCGGTCGCTATTTAAGGGATTTTCCTAAATCGCACCGTGATAATTATCAACTATTCAATAAAATGAATTAATTTCATGAGATTTGACCGGCGATATCCGGCTTTCCTCTTCAGGAACATATCCCACAAAAATCTAAATCATGGCAAATTCACCCTGAGAGTCTTAAATTCCTCACGCCGCTAACAATGTTTCCGATAAACGGGGAGAAAATTATGCTCCGCTCGATATGTTCACTCCTTTTTATCTTTTCCCTCGCCCCGGCGCTCGCCCACCCTTACCTCCTGCCCGAACAGTTGTACTACGATGTGAAGTTCTACGGGCTGAATTTGCGGGTGGACCCGGCCGGGCAGTTCATCGAAGGCGAGGCGACCGTGGCGGGGGAGATCGTACACAACGGAACCGCCCAGATCCTGCTGAATCTCTACGACAACATGTCCGTGGATTCCGTGACCGCCCAGGGGCAATCTCTCGCCTTTACCCACGCCGGCAACGTGCTGAGCGTGGATCTGCCCTTCCCGCTCAACGCCGGGGAGCCGTTTTTGCTCGCAATTCGCTATAGCGGATACCCGGTAACCGCGCCCCCGTTTTCTTCCGGGTTGAATTTTACCTCCTACCTCGGCCAGCCCCTGGTAACCAGCTACAGCTGGCCCTATTTTGCGAATACCTTCTTCCCCTGCAAGGACCATCCCTCGGACAAGGCCGACTCCGCCCGCATCGCCGTTACCGTGCCGGATAATTTCAAAGTGGCCGGAAACGGAACCTTGAGCGCGGTCAATCCCCTTCCCGGAAACCAGGCCGAATACGTCTGGGAAAGCCATTACCCGCTCACGCCCTATCACATCTCCATCAATATTTACCCCTTCGACCGCATTCAATCCGAATATAATTCCCCGCTCTCCGGCCCCATTCCCCTGGAATATTACCTCTTTCCCAACCATACCGCCGCGGCGCAGGCGCAGCTGGAGAGCGTGGTTCCGCAGATTCACGAGGCGTTCGAGGCGCGCTACGGCGCGTTTCCCTTCCCGGGGGATAAATACGGCATCGTGGAGGCGCTCATCAGCGGGGGGATGGAGCACCAGACCATTTTGACCATGAACTACCCCTCTTTTTTCTCGGATATTGTGGTGCACGAGAGCGCCCACGAGTATTTCGGCAACATGATTTCCATCTCCGACTGGGCGCACGTCTGGCTGAGCGAGGGATTCGCCACTTACAGCGAGGCGATTTTCCTGGAATACTGGAACGGCGCGGCGGCTTACCAGGCGGAGATCAACGCCCACATGGCCGGGGCAGGCAGCGGGGCGATCTACGTTTCCGACCCCTCCAACCCCGCCAATATCATTCCCTACAGCCTGGTCTATCTCAAGGCTTCCACGGTGCTGCACATGCTCCGCTTCGTGATGGGCGACGGCGCGTTCTTCTCGATGCTGCACGATTACGTGACCGTTTCACCCTACCGCTACAAAAATATCGACACGGAGCAGTTCCGGGCGTTTTGCGAAAATTATTACGGCGGCGATTTAGACTGGTTCTTCGAGCAGTGGATTTACCGCGACGGAAAGATGGCCGGGGAATACTACCACTACTGGAACGAGAGCGCCGATTCCCTGGTCTTCCGGGTGCACAGCGTTCCTTCGGATCCGATCAGCCGCACTTACCACGCCATGCCCACGCCCATCCGCTTCAGCGCCGGGGGAACGCAGTTCAGCGATACCCTGTGGGTGGATTCGCTGACTTTAGTTCGCACATACGCTTTTGCGGATACCGCCAATCTCGCGCTTCAAATCGACCCGGATAATAAACTGCTGAAAGGCTCCTTCACTTATCTCGATCATCCCCGGTTAGAGAGCGCGTTTTTGCAGCAGAACGCCATTCATCTCTCCTGGAGGCCCTTTTTCGACTACACCGAATACCGGGTTTACGTCTGGAAGAAGGAATCCGGGGGGAATTACCTGTTTGTTGATTCCACCAGCGTGGCGGGAACCGGCCACGCTTTTACCCCCGCGGCCAACGGAACCTACCGCGCCGGGGTGGCCGGGCTGCAAAACGGGCGCAAAACTGCGATTTCCAATTTTTTGGAGGTAAATTATACTACTTTCCCCCTCGACCAGGGGATTCTGATCGTGGATGAGACCCGCAACGGCGACGGCGGCAACATGCTCTCCCCCACCGATGAGGCGGTGGACGCGTTCTACGACACCTTGCTTGCGGGAATGCCCTATCAGCAACTGGATGTGATCAGCGAAAACCGTCCCCCGGAAGTATTCGACCTCGCCCCCTACTCCCTGCTGCTCTGGCATCACGACGTGACCCATCCCACCCGCTTAGCCGCAGCCGAAAGCGCCCTGCGCCCCTATTTGGAAGCGGGCGGGAAGATCATTTTCAGCGGGATGAGCTTCCTGCAAAACCTCAGCCCGGGGTTTGCGGAGCAGTTTTTGGGATATTCTCAACAACTCACCATCGGGGCGGATGATTTCACCGGCGCCGCGGGAAGCTTCGGCTTTAGCGACCTGGCGCTGGATACCTCCAAAATCACCCTGCCGAATTACAACCGTAAGCTGCGCAACGTGACCGTTTTCGACACCAGCGCCGCGGCCCGCACGGTGTTCCGCTATATCTCCGAGAGCGGCAATCCCGCCTACCACCTGAAAACCTGCGGCGCGCTGGCGCCCGCGGTTTCCGATCCCACCCGCTACGCCGCCCTTACCTTAGGGCTGCCGCTGTATTTCATCGAGACCGACACCGCGCGCGCCTTTGTGCTGCGGGCGCTGGAGGCGCTGGATCTTTCCCTGGGCATCGAAACCCCGGCGGTTTCCGCGCCGCGGCATTTTGTTTTGCTGAATTGCTATCCCAACCCCTTCAATCCAAGCACAGTTATCAGCTATCAGCTCTCGGCTTTCAGCGAAGTAGAGCTAACCGTTTATAACATCCTGGGGCAGAAGGTGAGATCGCTCTACTCCGGGAAATTAGCGGCGGGAATGTACCGGATGGAGTGGGACGGGCGCAACGACGCCGGGGAGCGGTTAGGCAGCGGCATCTTTTTCGTGAATTTGCGGGCCGCGGGGCGGCAGCAGACCGTCAAAGCGGTGTTGCTGCGGTAGGAAGGGGCGTTGTGGTGCCATTGCGTTGTCAATTTAGCGATATATAGTGTTTCAGAAATGATAACCCCATTTTTCCCTTTTTATTCACGATCCCCGGGGAGATGTTTCTTTTTCCCAGTTCTCGATCGCGGAGAGCAGCGCCGGATCGGATTGCACTTTGCGCAAAATGCTGAGAAGCCCGCTTTTGAGGCCGTGCAAATCGCGCAGCGTCTGCGAGCGCGCGGAAGCGCTGATCAGTTGGCGTGATTCCAGAAAACCCAGCCAGGAGGGAATCGCTTCGTACAATGCGCTAACTTTGTAAGGGAATACGCTGAGGAAATCCAATAACTGCGCCAGAAAAGCATCCAGGGTCGTGCGATCCGGGCAAAGCCAATGTACCGAATCATCATCCCCGGATAGGTAAAACGTTGGGGAGCGTTTGGGAGGCCCCGGCCGGCGGGGATGAACCACTGCTTCGAACATGCTCTTGCGCGGCTCCAGCTCGCCTGCCAACCGCTCGACCAGATAGACAACCAGCTCTTCACGGGCAAGCTCGCTTTTTACCAGGGGAACCTTTTCTTCCCGCCACAAATGCCCCTGGAAATCCACGCTGAGGTCGAACAGATTATCTTGCACGGTTTCCGGAAGGGAGATTGCCTTGCCGCCGTCATCGCGAGACTTCAACTCAGGGGGGAAGGTGAAATCCTCCCGGGTCCACTGGCGACCGGCCTGGCCGGCAATCAGGGCCATGGTGTTGGCAATCCGCTCCGGAACGATTTCGCTGTAAGATGCCAAACGTTTGAACAGTTTCGAGCGCCCGGAGGCGTCGGCGCCGTGCTGTTCCAGGTAATCAAAGATCAGAAACTTCACGGTCTTGATTGCAAACTCTTCGACGCCCCAGGGCACAATGTGGGGCGACTTTTTTACCGCCGGCCAGGCGCTCTCCAAAGCCTCCCGCAAAACGTTCAACTGGCCGTGATAAGCCAATTGATCGACGACTTTGTTGAAGATATCGATATCCTTGTAGGCGCGGGGGGTTAATTCATTCATCAAAACCGGTATGCGATCGAGCCGGCCGGTAATGACTGCGTTGGTCAGAAGATTCTTCAAATAGTAGTGAGCGCTTTCATCATAAATTTTCGGAAGGCGCTCGCGTAATTGCTCCACCAGGCTTTCGTAACGCTGATATTCCCGATGCTCAACGGTTTGCGGATGAAGCGTATTGAGCATTTCAAAAGCCATTTCATCATCCATCAGCTGCGGCTCTTCCAGGGTTTTGAGGAAGAGGGCAACCTGGCCTTCATAATCCTGCTCCTGGAATTCCTCCCAGCGCGCGGTGAGGGCTTCGGCGTGGGGATTCGGTTTTTTAGCTTTGGCCGGTTTTGACGGCGGGTGGGATTCTTCCAGATCCAATGGCTTTAACGCCTTTCCATAATCAGCCGGGGGATTCTGCTCTTCCGGCTCGCTTCGCGCCGATTGCGCGCGTTCCCGCACCCGGTCTTTCTCCATACAGCACTTTTTGTACTTTTTGCCGCTGCCGCAATGGCAGGGATCATTGCGATTGATATTCATGGCGAATTCCTCAAGGTATTTTTTTCCGGATAGATCGCAACCACCTCCCGGATAAACTCCGGCGTTGTGCCGCAGCAGCCCCCGATAAAGCTCGCCCCCGCCGCTGCCAGCGCGGGAACCGCTGCGGCGAATTGCCGCGCGCTGGTGCGGTACACCACCCGGCCTTCCTGCAATTCCGGCAATCCGGCGTTGGGTTTGATCCAGATGGGCAGGGCGGTTGCCCGGCGCAGGCGCTCGCAAATGGAAATGAAACCCTCGATCCCCTGCCCGCAGTTCGCGCCGATGATGTCCGCGCCGGCGGCGGCAAGCTCCTCCGCAACCTGCTCCGGGGAAATTCCCATCATGGTGCGGTCTTTGGCGGGGCCGGAATCGAATACCATGCACACCGCCACTGGCAGGCCGGTGGTGCTGGCGGCGGCCAGGGCGATCTTCGCTTCCGTCAGGTCGGACATGGTTTCGATGACGATGCCGTCCGCCCCGCCCTGCGCCAGCGCGCCGGCCTGCTCCGCGAACGCTTCCGCAAGTTGTTCCTCGCGCACCTCCCCGCTCAACAGCATCTTCCCGCAGGGACCGATAGAAGCGAACACCAGCGCCTGCGCTCCCGCGGCGCGTTTGGATATCTCCGCCCCGGCGCGGTTGATCTGCACGGTTTTTTCCGCCAGCCCGTAATCCGCGAGGGCGATGCGGTTGGCGCGGAAGGTGTTGGTGAGAATAACCCGGCTGCCCGCCTGCACGTAGGCGCGGGCGACCTGCGCCGCCGCTTCCGGGCGCTCCAGGTTCCAAACGTCCCCGCAGGCGCCGGGGGGCAGGCCCAGCGCCTGCAACTGGGTGCCCCAGGCCCCGTCGGCGATGACCGGGAGATGGCGCAAGAGGGGTTGGAGGGTGGGGTGCATGGGAATGGCTCAGTTTTGTTAAATTTTGCGACCCCGCTTCGCGGGGAACCGGTGAAAAACATCCCGGTAACTACGCCCCCTTCCCGGGGGCAAACCGGGATGAAATCTTCCACGATTTCAAAGAAATAATCAAAAAGACAAATAACCAAATAATTCAAATAACCAAATAATTCAAATAACCAAATTATCGAGATGATTGTCCGGAACGAACTCCACGCACACAGCCGCTGCTGGCCTCGATGTCGAGGACGTCGCAACCACCGTGGCCGAAACTGACGACCCAGGCAACCGAGGCGCTGGCTTCGTCGGCAGTCCATATCCACCCCTGTTCTGGAGCAAATACCGGGTCGATGTATAAACCGTCTTTATTCTGTTCCGGCTTCACCAGCGACATCGCTTCTTCGAGGGTGGGCAAACGCCAATCACCGTAACCGGCAAACTTCTCCCGGTTTAATTCCGCGATATACTTTTGCGCATTTTTAGAAATCATAGTTTTAAGCGACCCCGCTTGCTGCCACAACAAACCGCTGGCGCGGTCGTACACCACCCGGCCGTTTTGCTGTTTCTCGAACTGGTTAGGGAAACCCTTTCCTTGGGGGTTCCAATGCTTATCATAAAAATCCCGCTCCGCGAGCATCTTTTGCGCCGCTTCACCGGAGAGGTTTTTGACCGGTTGGGAGCGCAGGGGGGCAGCAGGAGCATCCGGCGGGGGAGCCGGGGCGGGTTTTGGTTTTTCCAATTCCTTCAGCGCCCGCGCCAGCTCTGCGGATTTGGCGGCTAACTCCTGCTCCACTTCCGCCAGGCGGGAGGGGGGAACCCGCTCGCTGAGCTGCTTTTGCGCCGCTTCCAATTCCCGGCGGAGTTTTTCATACTCCCGGCGCAGTTTCTGGTATTCTTCCCGGGAGACGGAATTTTTCAACTGCCCCGCGGCGGCGCGGAGCTGGGTTTGCAGTTTTTCTACCTCCGCGCGGGGCGCAAAGGCGTCGGGGGGTTTGTAATCCTGCACCGGGTTGGTGGGTTCGCTGCGCCACTGCTCCAGGTGGCGCAGGGCGTCGATCAGGCGGGTTTTCAGGGTTTCTAAACCGCTTTCGCTCTGCTCGTAAATGATGCAGTTGTAGGTGCTCACGTCAAAGGGGAGTTTATCGCCTCTCTGAATGATCATCACGGTTTTATCGCCGATGGCGTGCGCCACTCCCATCTCGTAAAACACGTTGGGATTCCAGCCGGTCAAATCCGAAATGATCGCCTCGCTGTTGAAAATGTGCTGAATGATCTTCTTGTTGATATTGAACGAGCCTTTCAATTCATCCACCCGCAGGGGTTCAAACCCCGCTTCTAAACAGGCCGGGCGGATGGCTTTCCAGTACACCTCTTTCAGATCGTCTTTGAAGGGCATGATCACAAAACAGAGCCGTTCCTTCTTCTCCATCGCCATAAACCTTCCCCGGTTTCGACAAACAGTTTTCAGCTTTATTCCAGTATCGGTGGAATATAAACAGAATGGAGCACAAAAACTGCCACTGGAAAAAGATTTTTGGTTTGAATTGGCAGGGTTGTATTGTAAGTTTGCAGCAAAGAATTGAATATGGAATTCTTATTGGAAGATCGGGGATTATTTATGGACAAAGAGCATATTGAAATTACGCTTTCAAAAACAAAGGTTCGGGAAATCATCAAAGCCTGGCTGGTGATCGGGGATTTCCTGGAAACCGTTCTGCCGAAGGAAGTGCTGTACCAAAAATCTTTCCAATCGGGGCTGGACAGGGCATTGGAAGAGGTAGAATCCGGCCGGACGCTCAAAGTTAAATCGTTCGATGAGTTTACCCGCTAAAAGAGATATTCATCTCACCGGGCAATTTCAGAAAGATCTGAAAAGGTTACCTGAAGCTGTAAAACGATCTGGCTGGGAGATTGCTCAACTACTTGCTGAGGATGTTTTTCATCCCACCCTTGACATCAAAAAACTGCACGGATACAGTAACGTCTGGCGAACAAAGGTAAATCACGTTTACCGTATGGTTTACACTGCGGAATCCTCCGATACGGCGTATTGGAATCAGAAAGCTCTGGAGCAGCCGCAGAGGGGAGCAAATTAGATGGTCTTCAGGTTTGGGTTTACGTTTTGGGGCTGGGTACAGCATTTTTAAGCTGAAAGCTGATAACTGAAGGCTGAATAGCAACGAAGTTTTTTCAATTCGTGAAATTCGCGCAATTCGCGGTTAAAATCCCTCAATACCACTTGTAAATTTTCAACCCCGCTGCGAAAAACCCCACCCCTACCCCGCTCAAGACCAGGATTTTCCAAAGCTGCTCCGCCAGACCCGCGCCTTCGATGAAAATGGCGCGGATGCCGTCGGCTAACATGGTCAGGGGCAGGATTCGGATGTAGGGAACCACCGCCTCGGGAAAGTTGTGGTAGCTGAAGAAGATGCCGGAGAGCACCATCATGGGCATGGTGACGGTGTTGATCAGCCCGTTGGCGATCTCCAATTTGGCGGTGCGGGAGGATACGAAAATGGCGATGCCGGTAAAGGCGAGCATCCCGGCGACCATCATCAGCAGCAAGGCCAGCAAATTACCCTGGATGGTGATGCCGAAATAGTAGTGCACGAAGAGGTAGAGCAGGAAGGTTTCCAGGAGGCTCAGCGCCACCCGGGCGATGAAATGGGAAATCAAAAAGCCGGAGCGCTTCATGGGCGTGGCCACCATCCGGCGCAGCAGCTTCTTGTTGCGCTTCTCGATCAGCGAATAGCTGATGCCCCACATGGCCGACATCATAATGCCCATGGCGATCAACCCCGGCACTAAAAAGTCGATGTAGCGGGCGCCGGCCTGGGTGAGCGGGGAGACGCCGGCGGAAAGACCCGCCGGCGCGGTTTGCTCCAGGGCCGCGGAGAGCTGCAAATAGCTCAAATGCGCGTCGCTGTTGTGGGGATCGAAGTGGTATTGCACTGCCCCGTTCTTTTCCTCCAGAATCAGCGCCACGGTTCCGCGTTTCAACAGCGCCATGGCCCGCTCCCAGTCCGCGGGGATGAAATGGTATTGGATGGTTCCTAACTTTTCGTCGCCCACGCTCTTGATATACTCTTTTTCAACGCCGCCCGGCTTCCGCTCTGCAACCCGGGCCTCTTCCAAAAAGCGGCGCAGGGGCAGGTTAGGGTTCTCCCGGCTTTCGATGAGCGCCACGTTGCGGATTTGCTCCGCCTTGCTGGTAAAGGCGACGCCTAACCCCCAGGCCATCAGGATGGGGAAAACGATGCCCCAGAAAATGATGCCCGGCTCGCGGTAAAATTCCTTGAACTGGATCAGGATGAGTTGGATGAGAGGCTGGTTCATGGGGGATTTCGGATTGGGATTTGAAATCAGGGAAGATTTCATCCCGACACGCGAACCGGATGTTCGCGCCTGTGTCGGGAGCGGATTTGAGAGAGATCTACGGTTTAGTTTGCCGGCAGTTTAGGAGCCATTCAAACCGATACGGCTAATTTTTGAATTCGGGGTTTCTCCTTATGGCGCATTCAAGCTGTCTGAAAATATGCCCTATTGGGGACGATTGTCAAGCTGAATTCCGGCAGGCCGAAATCCAGTAAATCCTGTTCATCCTGTCAAATAAATTATTTCCTATTTATGCCAATTACCAGTTGGGGATGACATTGAAGAAAGTTTGCCGCCAAGACACCAAGACAGGGAGTTTCACAAAGGTTTTAGCGTTTATATCCTTTGGTCATAATTTTCAACTGGTAATTCGCATTATTTAATCATGACTCCTGGCGCAGATGCCGCCCGGTCATGGAGATGAACAGGTCGTCCAGGGTCATTTTGCGGCATTCTAACGCCCGCAGGGTGAAGCGCTGCCGTTCCAGGATTTCCAATAATTTCGGCAGCCGGGCGACGATGCTGTCCACCAACAACTGCCCCTGGTTCAGCTTCCCGTCCCAGGTGAATTTCTGAAAACCGGCCAGGCCGTTCAAATCCAGCTGCGGGCGCTCCTCCGCAATCGCGAATTCGATGATCTCGCTGCTGTTGCTCTGGGAGAGCAGTTGCTCCAGGGTGCCCCGGGCCAGCACCCTGCCCCGGTCCATGATAATGATCCGGTCGCACAGGAACTCCGCCTCCTCCATGTAATGGGTGGTGAGGATGAGGGTGGTATTGCTCTCCGCCTTCAGCTTCAGGAGGATGTTCCAGATTTCCCGCCGGGCGGAGGGGTCGAGGCCGGTGGTGGGTTCGTCGAGCAGCAGAATCCGGGCGTTGTTCAGCAGGGCGACGCCCAGGGCCAGGCGCTGGCGCTGCCCCCCGGAGAGGTTGACCACGTAGGCGTTTTTCTTCTCCTCCAAATTTACCAGGTCCATAATCGCCCCCACCCGCTCGCGCGGCAGCCCGTAAAAACTGGCGAACAGGGTTAGCGTCTCCCGCACGGTCAGTTTATCGAAAAAATAGGTTTCCTGGAGGGAGATGCCCAGGATGCGGCGTAACTCGTCGGCGTGGCTCTGCCAGGTTTTTCCCTGGATGCGGATTTCCCCGGAATCCGGCTGCTGGATGCCTTCGATCATCTCCACTAAGGTAGTTTTGCCGGCCCCGTTGGGACCTAACAGGGCGATGAATTCGCCGCGGTGAATTTCCAGGGAGATGCCGTCCACCGCCTTCACGTCTTTGAAGTGCTTGCGCACCTCCTTAACCAGAATGTCAGCGTTGCCGAACGCAGCGAAGGGGGCGTTGGGAGGAGTGGGATTCATGGGTTCCTGCAATCATTCAACGGTTGGAAAGACCTCAAAGGTTTCAAAAACCTTTGAGGTCTTCATTCATATCCCGGATCATTTGACCAGCAGCATTTTGTGCGTTTTTACGTAGTCCCCGGCGGAAAGGCGATAGAGATAAACGCCCCCCGCAACCCCTTCGCCGCGCTCCCCGGTTCCGTCCCATTGCACGGTGTAGTAGCCCGCCGGCAGGGATTCATGCAGCAGGGTTTTGACCAGCCGCCCGGTAATATCGTAAATCTTCAGGGTAACGAGGCGGTTCGCCGCCTGCCCCGTCGGGGGTAGCTGAAAGCGGATCGTTGTCGCGGGGTTGAAGGGGTTGGGATAATTTTGCGCCAGGTCGAATTCGCCGGGAATCCCCGCGGCGGCCTGCATATACACCGGGTCGCAGACCACGGAATTGCCGGCCAGGTCGAACGCTTCGATGAGCACGGTGCTGGGCTGGGTTTGGTTGATCTTCGCGGCGGTCAGGATAATTTGTTCAGTTGTACCGGGAGTAAAGGGCGGCACGTTGAGGGTGGCGTTCACCAGGGTGAGCGTCTGAACCTGCGCCAGCCCGCTGCCGGTATCCTGCAAGGCGATGTCCAGGGTAACCGGGGGGCCAGGGTTTACGCCGAGGGTGATGCAGTCCGGGGGGAGAGAGTCGGTAAGCACGGCGGGGTTTCCCACCACCGCAATCTGGCCGTCCAAAGGAGTCACGAGGACGAGCAGTGAATTGTTGAAGCACAGAAAGCAATTCATGGCCTGATATCCCAAATCCATGATAACCGGAGCACCCGGGTCGCCAGTTACCAGGTAATAAAAAATCAATACATCGAACTGCCCACCCTGGGGAGTATTTGATACCCCATTGAATTTAAGCGTTCCCTGTACGGGGTCCAGGTTAAAAACACTGCCGATAAACCCCTGCAACAGACCGGAGTTGCCGACATATTGCAGCACCGAAGGATCCCAGTGGAGAAAACCGGTAAAACTACCCATAATATTTTCCGGCGGGGAGAGCCGGGTTAGATCAAAATTTACCGCCACGGCCAGGGTGTCTCCCGGCGCAGGCAGCGTATCCGAGGGAACGAGGGCGGAAGGGAAGATGGGAATCACCGTGAGGGAAAAATATACCGTATCTTGCAGCGGCGGAACGCCGTCATCCGCGGCAATCACTTCAATGTTGGAATACGCGCCGGTGTCACTATGAAGGCCGGCGGTGAAGGTAATGGTTCCGCTGCCGTCGCCATGGTCGATAAAGCTGCCGAAGGAGGGCAGATTATTCACCGTCAGGGTAATGCTATCGCCGTCCGGGTCAACGGCGAAGACTTCCACCGCCAAAGGGGTTATCTCGATGGCGGTCTGGTCTTCAATGGGCTGCAACACCGGGGGATTGTTGTTGTCCCCCACCACCGCAATCTGGCCATCCACAATGATCAAAAAAGGCATGATGTTAATGAAACAGATTGCAGGGGATACGGAAAAATATGCCAAATCCATCATCACCGGGTCGCCCGGGCTGCCGGTCACTAAGTAATAGAAAATTACCACGTCAAACTGTCCCGCCTGGCCCGGCGGTTTTGCAGCGTTGAAACGAAGCTCGCCTGTGGCCGCATTGGTGGTATTCACGACCCCGCTAAACCCCTGCAAAAAGCCGGAAGCGCCGACATATTGCAAGATCATTGGGTCCCAATGCAAAATTCCGTCAAAAGCGCCCAGTAAATGGCATGGCGGGGCCATTCCGTTCATATCGAAGTTTATCGCCACCGCGAGAGTATCCCCGGGCGAGGGAAGGCTATCCGAAGGAACCACTGCGGAGATAAAATTCTGCATGACCCATAAGGAAAAATGCACCGTATCTTGCAGCGATGGAATGCCATCGTCAGCAGCGATCACTTCGATATTAGGATAAGCCCCAACGTCGCCAATCGTTGGCGCAAAGGTAATGGTTCCACTGCCGTCGCCGTGGTCGATAAAGCTGCCGAAAGCAGGCAGATTATTAACCGTCAGGGTGATGGCGTCGCCGTCCGGATCCGTTGCAGAGATTTCCACTTCCAGGATTTGCCCGGCAACAACACCCTGGTCTTCGATGGGCTGCAACTGCGGAGGATTATTGTTGCTTCCAATAGTGGCAATCTGCCCGTCCACAATTATCAGAAAGGGCAGCAGGCTTTGGGCGCCGGAATTCATGTCCCAATATTCCAAATCCAGCGCCGACCATGAACCGGCCCCGCCCACCACTTTCAGGGTAATCTCTAAAATATCAAAAACCCCGCCGGCCCCGATCTCACTTTCGCCGTTAAAGTCCATCGACCCGTTTGGAGTGATTATGTCATTCACGTATCCCACAAAGCCGTTGAGCAGCCCGGAATTGCTGATATATAGCAGCACCTCGGGATTCCAATTCAAACTACCTTTAAAACTGGTTAAGAAATTATTTGGCGGCGCCATGCCGCTCATGTCTATGGCAATCACCACGGTGATGAATTCTCCGAAAGCGGGAGTGCTATTGGAAGGAATCGAAGCGGAGACCACCGTTTGGGTGAGGCCCGGGGCCCGCTCCGCTTGCGCGAAGGCCGGCCCAATCATGGCCCCTAAAACAGATAAAATCAAAAACAGGTAAAAACGCGTTCGCGTTGCCGGTTCATGGGTAAATCGTTTCATCGTGACCCCCTTTATTTTTAGCCGGAAAAGTTACTGCGAAATTTAATACCAATTTCGCGTGGCGGCAATGGCTTCTTCTTTGCCGAACACCACCAGGGTATCTCCCGGCTGCAGGAGGTAATCCGGGGCGGGGATGATGAAATCCTGCTCCTCCTTTTCCTCGCCAAAAGGCGATTTGGCGGGGCGGATCATCAGCACCTCCAGGCCGTAGCGGTTGCGCAAACGCAACTGCGCCAGGGTTTTCCCGGCGAATTCGGCCGGGGCGCGGCGCTCCGCCACCGCAAATCCTTTGGCCAGGTTCACGTCGCGCGCGGAATCGACCGCTTTCAACCCGTGGGTGAGGCCGTCCACCAAATTGTATTTCAAACTCTCCCGGTTATAGGCCGCGATCACGTCCTGCCGCCCCACCGAGCCGATTACTTTGCCGGGATCGCTTGCCGAGACTACCGGGAATTCATCCACGTTTTCATGCCCGAAGAGCTTCAGCACGTAATCCAGGTCGTCGTCTTCCCGCACCACCGAGGTTCCCGGGCGGGCGAGGTCTCCCGCCACCAACAGTTTCTGCAAATTCTGGAAATCGGCGATGATCGGGCGCCAGTCGCTTTCGGTAATGGTGCCGGTCAGTTTCCCCTCTTTGTTAACCGTGTAAAAGGTGCCGTGCGGGCTTTCGATGAGCAGGGTGAATAAATTCGAGAGCGGAAGATGCTCCGGGATCGAAGCCACGTCCTCCCGCATAACGTTTTTAACTTGCAGGGAGCGCAGAATATTGATTTCCCGCCCCCGCTCGATGCGCACCCCCTGCTGCTCCAAATGCCGGGTGTAAATCGATCCCTTGATGAGCAGTTGCACGATCATGGTGCTGGAGACCACCGCTAACATCAGGGGCAGGATGAAGCTGTAATCCCGGGTCATCTCGAAGATGATCAAAATCGCGGAGATGGGGATGGAGTTGACCCCGCCTAACACCGCGCCCATGGCCACCAACACGTAGGTAACCGCGTCCACCTGCACCCCGAAGAACGCCTTGAGTCCCAGGGCGTACAAAAATCCGAAGCAGGCGCCCATGAACAGGGAGGGCGCAAACAATCCCCCGAATCCCCCGGAATGGAGGATCAGCGGCACCAACAGGAACTTCATCAGCAACAGAACCGCCACAACTTTCCAGGCAAGCTCGCCGGCTAACACTTTATTGATGGCGTCGTAGCCGATCCCGAAAATATCGGGGTAAAAATAGCCGCAGGCGCCCATCACCAGACCGACCGCTCCCATGAGAGACCAGCGCGGAAAGCGGGGCGGCCAGCGTTTGGAAAAAAGCCCGTGCAGCGCCTCCGAGTAGTGGATATAGAGCAGGGAGATGATCCCCGCGCCGATGCCCAACAGGGCGTAGAGGTAAAACTGCTCGTACGGCCCGATGTAAGGATCGGCGAAGGAAAACGTGGGGGTATTGCCTAAAAAGGCCCGGGAAATGGCGCTGGCGGTGACGGAGGCGAGGATGAGAGCGGAGAAGGTGGGGGCGTGGAAATCATTCAGCAAAACCACCTCCAGGGCAAAGAAAACCCCGCCTAAGGGGGTATTGAACACCGCGGCAATCGCCGCCCCGGAGCCGGCGGCGGTGAACATGCGCCGGCGGGAGTCGGAGAGGCCGAAGAGGCTGCCCATCTTGCTGGCGACTCCCCCGCCCAACTGGGCGACCGGGCCTTCCGGCCCCACGGTGCCGCCGGAGCCGATGCAGATGGCCGGGGCTAAAAAGTGAAACAGGGTGGTGCGCAAGGGGATGTAGCCGCCCCGGAAGGATACCGCTTTGATCACCTCCAGCACCCCACGCTTACGGGCGGTTTCCGGGGCCAGGGCGATCATCAGGTTCTGGACCAACATACCCAGGGCCGGCATCAGAATTACCGCCAGCCCGCCCATAAAAAGGAACCAGCGGCCTGCTGCGCTGAAAAAGAGCAGGTTGAACAAATGAATGGCCTGGTAAAAGCCCACCGCGGCGGTTCCCGCCACCGCCCCGGTTACGACTGCAAAAAAACTGAAAATGGCGTAGTCGGGAACCCCCAGGCGGCTCAGCCGCCGTTGCAGGCGCTGGCGCTGGCGGCGCAGAAACCGCCAGTACAGCCCCGGCCGGGAGAACTTTATTTTCAGGTTCATCAATAAATCTCCGTTCAGTTGCAGCGGCAGAGGAGTGCCGCGAAGCGGTTCCTTTGGAGCAAAACTTCAGTTTTGCAACACCTGGGATTGCACTCCCACTGCGTGCTTGCCTCCTGCCAGTGCAAAATTGAAGTCGGTGCAAAACTTAAGTTTTGCAACACCTGGGA
>JABWBP010000021.1 GCA_013360445.1 Calditrichaceae bacterium
ATAAAATTAAAGAATGAGGGTAATTTGTGTCCCCCCGATAAATCGGGGGGCTATTCAATACATTATAAAACATACACTTAACCAGGAATAAGGTTTAATACATACTACGGATTACATTTCATCAAAGCGTTTCAATCAGGGTATTTTTGGCCAGGAATTTCCCCCCGAACAGCATCGCCACACCCTCGCGCTCGTAATAGGAATTTTCCGGGCCGCTCTTGCGGGTAGCCTGGATGTGCAAATGGGGCGCTGCGGTCAACCCGAACGGTCCTCCTAAGAGACCGGAATTGCCGATTTCTCCGAGCAATTGCCCGGTATGCACGGTATCCCCGGGCTGCACGCTAATGCTGTGCAATTTCAGGCGCGATAGGTAAACCCAAACGCCCCCATGATCAATGATTACCTGGTTGCCCGGAAAAACATCTTCTTTCCCGGCCAGCTCCGATGGCGGCAAATCCGGCAGGCTATCGATAACGCTAACCACGATTCCGGTGCAGGGGCTGTACACTTTCTCGCCGAAGGCGAAATAAGCCGTCAATTCTTCCGGGAAAAATCCCCGCGCATATCTGCCGGCGTTATCCAGTTTCACCACTTCCAGGGAAAATTTTTCCGGCACCGGGAAAAAGCGGTGATGGTTATTGATTACCGGGCTGTCTCCCCCTTCGATCACGTAAAAGTTGCCGTTTTTCAGGGGAAAGCTCAGCGAAACGGCTTCTCCCCGGAAGGTCGTTCCCCTACAGGCCCAGATTCCCAGTCCCAGGAAAACCGCGGAAAAGAAACCCATGAAATAGAGGCCGAACTTCTCTTTGCGGGTTTTGGGGCTCCAAAACGGCAAGCTGCGAAGTTGATAAACCATCCGTAGCAGGGCAACCAGGAACGCGGCCCCCCAGAAATAGCGGAAATAGTATCCGAACAGATGCCACTCCCCCCCGCGGTAAATGTAATGAATATAAACTCCTACCAGCAAGGCCATGAAAATTGCATCGAACTTGCTCTTGTAAAGGCGTTTCCACAACCAGACCGTAAAAACGGCCGGGATAACAAAGTGTTCGGTAAGAAGAATGATAAGATTGAACATAAAGCTCCTTTCAACCGCGCTTTGCCGGGACAGGCTTTCGCACTTGCCGCTTCTCACTCACCACGACATACTTTCCGCTTGTTTTTTTACCCCTGCAATTATACATTGCCGCCCGCCGATGAATTTAACATGAAGTTGGAAAAATAAGGAGCCGACAATGAAAAAAATTCTCCGGGCCGGTATTATTTCCATTTTACTGCTCACGATTGTCCAAATAACAGGGTGCAGCGGCAAAAACCAGGAGGAAGCCATGGCGCAACCAAAAACCGTAAAACTGGCCCTTTCCGGAATGCATTGCGAGGGCTGCGTTAATACGATTCAAAAATCCCTGGCCAAAACCGAGGGGGTAATTTCCAATAGCGTCAGCCTGGAAGATAGCATCGCGGTGGTCAGCTTCGATCCGGCCAAAGCGGACGAGCAAAAACTTATCCTGGCGGTCGAAAACGCGGGATATAAAGCGCGGCTGGCGCAGTGATTAGTGTTTAGTGTTTTAGTGAGATCGCAGGCGTACGCCATAGCACTACAACACCTGCACCGCTTCAGGGGAATACATAATATATGGAATGGAATGTCAGCCCGGAGATTTTCCGCATCGGCCCCATCGCGTTGCGCTGGTACAGCCTGATGTTCATTCTTTCTTTTCTGCTGGGGTATTACCTGGTGCGCAAGATGTTCCTGGCAGAAAAAAAACCGGAACAATATATGGATGCGCTGTTTTTGTATATGTTCGGCGGAACCATCATCGGGGCGCGGTTAGGGCATTGCCTGTTTTATGATCCGGTCTATTACCTCACCCACCCCCTGGAAATCTTTGCGGTCTGGCAGGGAGGGCTGGCCAGCCACGGGGCAACCATTGGGATCATCATTGCGGTATATCTCTTTTCCCAAAAAAGGAAAGAGACCCCCTTTCTGTGGACCTTAGACCGGGTGGCAATTGTGGTCGCCCTGGCGGGTTTTTTCATCCGGTTGGGCAATTTGTTCAATTCCGAGATCGTGGGAGCACCCACCACGGTTCCCTGGGCGTTTATTTTCCCCCGCTACGAGCAAGATCCGGTTCCACGGCATCCCGCCCAGCTTTACGAAGCAATTGCCTACCTGCTGGTTTTCATTTTTCTCTTTCTGCTGTATCGCCGCACGCAGGCGAACACCAGGCACGGCTTGATCGTGGGAATATTCCTGGTGCTGGTATTCGGATTCCGCTTTTTCGTGGAATTCTTCAAGGAGGTGCAGGAGTCCTGGGAAGCGTCGCTGCCGCTGGACATGGGGCAGCTACTCAGCATTCCCGCGGTGCTGCTGGGACTGTATTTGATAAAGACGGCGAAGCCGCCGGTTGTACAAAAATCCACCCCCACGGGAAAACGAAAAAAAGCCGGCGCTTAAAACATTCCTCTTTCTCGATTTCAGGGGGAAAAAAATCCCTTGATTTTGAATGTGAAAATTTTAAATTCTTCCAAAAATATTGTTTAAACAGAGTTTTGGATATTATCGCAATAGCGTTACCAACCTAAAAGATCTCTTTAACTCGCATTGCGGCTCCAGGCCCTTGCCGGCCGGGCCATTTTCGGAAATGCTAAAGAAAGTCTTTTGCGTTCGTTAACCTTGCTGAAAAAGGAGTGTTTCATCGCGTTTATCGTTACCACACTAACTCTTTGAAGAGCCAATACATCGTTGGTTTAACTCCCAGGAGGTATATATGTGTGGCAACCCTTTAAGAGCATACCTGGATGACGAATTGTTCAATCGTTTGTGGGCAGAGGGATTTCTAAACGAGCGAGCGATTCGCGATCACTATATCCGGGAAAAATTTTCCGCCCTGAAACGCGATCGGAAACCGAAAGAGATCATTCACCAACTGCAAGAAGAATTTTCCTACCTCTCCACCGAGACTATCCGAAAGATTGTTTATACCCGCAACGGGGAAGCGGCGAGTGGGAAGTGAGAAGTTGCAGGTGAGAAGTGAGGGGGCGAGAGCGGGAATCTATACCCCCTTCGGCAAGCTCAGGCTTCGTCGTGAGCGCAGCCGAACGGGCAGGCCTTGCCACTTCTTACTTCTCACTTCTCACTTCCGCCGCTCCCGAGGGATTGCAAAAATGCCACAATCCGCTCCGCGGCGCGGCGGGAAGCCCCCTCCGCACCCAATAGCGCGGGAATCCGCTTCAACTCTTCTTTTACCGAGCGGTAATAGGCCGGGTCGGAGAAAAAACGCTCCACGGCCGCGCGCACCTTTTCCACGCTGATGTCTTTCTGGATCAACTCCGGCACTACTTTTTTCCCCATCACGATGTTTGCCAGCGCGATGGTGTCGATTTTAACCAGCATCCGGCCCAGCCAGTAGGTCAACGGGGAAACTGAGTACAAAACCACCATGGGGGTTTGCAAATAGCCGGTTTCCAGGGTAGCGGTTCCGCTGGCGACCATGGCCGCATAGGCATAGCGCATCAGCAAAGGGGTTTGGGAGTTTACCAGGCGAATATCCGAGCCGGCGGGAATGTATTCATCATACAGCGATTGCGGCAATTGGGAGGCCCGCCCGATCACCGCGACGCATCGCACCGCTTTGCGAAGCTCCCCGGCGGCTTGTACCATCACCGGCAGGAGATTGCGCACCTCCATCTCCCGGGAGCCGGGCAGCAGCGCCAGAATGGGAAGGTCTTCGGGAATGGAGTTCTGGCGGCGGAATTCCGCCTCGCTTTTGCCAATCCTTAGCTGCTCTACTAAGGGGTGCCCCACAAAATGGGCGGTAATGCCGTGCTTTTCATAAAAAGTCTTTTCAAACTGGAAAATCACTAACATCAAATCCACGTAACGGCGGATTTTTTCCACCCGCTTCTCCCCCCAGGCCCATAACTGCGGGCTAATGTAGTAAACAACCGGAACCCCAATCTCCCGGGCAATACGCGCCACCCGCAGGTTGAAGCCGGGATAATCAACTAAAATCACCGCCCCGGGGCCGTTTTTCAATTCCGACTGCACGGTTTTGGTGACTTTGCGGATAAAGGGCAGGTGTTTGATTACTTCCGTGAGTCCCAGAAAGGCTAATTGGGAAATATGGTAAAGCAGTTGCACGCCCTCCTGGCGCATGGCATCTCCCCCGATGCCGCTAAACTGCAACTGCGGATCGCAAGCTTTCAACTCCCGCACCAGGTCGGCGGCGTGGCGGTCGCCGGAGGCCTCCCCGGCGATGATCAAAATTTTCTTTTCTATTGGCGCGAAGGTATTCTGCATGATTGAACCGTTTCCGATGATCGCCTCCTGTGATAATTCAGGATGAATTTTACGCCGGGAAAAGCATTTCCACCACTTCTTTTTTACATCCCCGGCATCCTCTTTATCCATCCACAATCATCCTTCATTCTTATCCTTCATGGTTATCCTTCATCCTTATCCTTCACTTCGGTCTGTTCACCCCCGGCTCCAATCCTGACAATCGCGAACACGGTAATTGCTGCGCCGAGCACGGTGCGCCAGTCGGGAATCTCGAAAAAGAACACAATGCCCCAGATCGTGGAGAACACCACCCCGATGTAAGAAACATTGGTGGCCCGGGCGGCGGTATCCTCGTGCAAGGATTTGGTCAAAAATACCTGCGCCGCCTGGGTGGCGATGCCCATTCCTAACAACATCAGCCACTGCCACCCCCGGGGCATCACGAAATTCGGGATCACCCAGGGCAGGGAGAGCAGGATGGCCACGGCCTGAAAATAGAGCACAATGGTCAGGGGATGGTCGCTATGGCGCAGCTGCCGGACGGCGATGTAGGCCAGCCCGGCAAAAAACGCTCCTCCTAAGCCGATCAACGCCGGAACGGTTTGCAGGGAAAACCCGGGCCGGATGATCAAGAGGATGCCCAGAAAAGCGAGCAGGTAGAACCCCCATTGCCGCCCGCTGCTGCTCTCTTTCAGAAAAAATTGCGCTAACAGGGCGGTGAAGAGGGGGCTGCTGTAGTTCAGGGTAACGGAATCGGTAATGGGCAGAACCGTGAGGGTGTAAAAGAAAGCCGAAAGCCCTAAGAAACCGAAAACTCCCCGCAAAATCAGCAACTTTTGGTGGCTGCCCCATAATCGCAAGCGCTTACGCCGCAGCATTACCGCGGTGATGGAGAAAACCACCAGGCTGCGCGCCAGCACTAATTCCTGGGGCGGCAAATTTGCCCCGCTGCCTTTCACTAAGACGGACATCAGGCTGAAGAAGAATGACGCCAGGATCATGTAAATCGCGCCGCGGGAAAATCGTCCCATCCGGTTCCTTTCCAGAAACGAAGCGGCCAATATAAGGCATCCGGCGATGAGGGGGAATAGAATTGTTGAATCGGCGGGATTGCCGCCGGCGCCCGGCGAGCGCAGGTAAAATCCATTTCTTTCCGAAGCGCACTTTGCTTAAGTTTGTTGGTAGTGGTTAAGTTTTGATTGATGAAAGCATAATTGCCACTCCCGAAGGGATGCCTTTGGCATAAGGCACGAAGGTACGAAGCATCACAAAGGTATTAAATGCTTGGTGATCCCGGCCATCGTTCGACTGAGCTCACGACGAAGTCCGGGATAGCGCCTTCGTGGCTTCGTGGCATGAAAACAAATGTTATCAGTCAAGATTTAACCACTACCACAAATAGATATGAAGAAACAATTTACCAGGCTTACGGAGGCAGTATGAAACACATTCTGGTGCTCGGGGCGGGACAAAGCGCCCCCTACCTGATCAATTACCTGTTGGAAAACGCCCCTCAACACGACTGGTTCGTGACCATCGGAGACCGGGATTTAACCCAGGCGCAGAAGGCGTTGAAAAACCATCCTCACGGCGCGGCGGTGCAGTTCGATATCAACGACGCCGCGTTGCGTTCAACCCTGTTTGAAAAAGTCGATATCGTGGTGAACATGCTCTCCCCGGTATTCCAATACCTGATCGCCCTGGAATGCCTGAACCACAACGCCCACGTCATCTCCGCATCCTACCAGAGCAAAGAGGTAGAAGATTTGAACATGGACGCCCATCGCAAGGGCCTGTTAATTTTGAACGAAATGGGGCTGGACCCGGGCATCGACCACATGTCCGCCATGAAACTGATCCACCGGGTTCACAAACAGGGCGGAATTATCACCTCGTTCCTTTCTTACGGCAGCGGCGTGCCCGCCCCGGAGGTTCAGAGCAACCCCCTGCGCTATTGTATTACCTGGAATCCCCGCAACGTGGTAAGAGCGGGGGAAGCGGGCGCGCAATACATGGAAGATGGAAAAATCCGCCTGCTCTCACACAATGCCGTTTTTACCCGCACCTGGATGGTAGAAGTAGAAGGGGTGGGAATGTTAGAGGCCTACGCAAACCGCAACTCCCTGATTTACAAAGAAATCTTCGGAATCGAGTCGGTGCGCACCATGGTACGGGGAACCCTGCGGTATCCGGGCTGGAGCGAAACCTGGCACCAGATCGTGCGGCTGGGGCTGCCCAACGATACCATGCCCATCCCCGGCCTGAAAGAAATGGCCTACCGGGAATTTTTAGAAATGTTCCTACCCATCCACATCTCCGGTTTGAAGTTAGAGCAGCGGGTGGCAAACTATTTGAACCTCAGCCCCACGGGAAAGATTATGGAGAACCTGCGCTGGTTGGGACTATTCTCCAATGAAAAAATCGGCGGGGAGGTAAGCACCGCGGCGGACGTGATGATCAACCTCTTGATGAAAAAACTGCCTCTTCCGAGCGGGGCGCGGGATATGGTGATCATCCAGCACGAAATCGAAGCGCAATACCCCGAAAAAAATAACCATAGCGAACGCATCCTCTCCACCCTGATCGAATACGGCGAACCGGGCGGGTTTACCGCCATGGCAAAAACCGTGGGCTTGCCGGTAGCCCTGGCGGTTAAAATGGCCCTTACCGGGCAATTGCCGCTCACCGGCTGCCAGCTTCCCACCCACGCGGCCATTTACGAACCGGTTCTG
Source organism: Calditrichaceae bacterium (assembly GCA_013360445.1). Taxonomy (GTDB): domain Bacteria; phylum Calditrichota; class Calditrichia; order RBG-13-44-9; family J075; genus JABWBP01. The sequence continues at coordinate 7,018 of JABWBP010000021.1, forward strand.
GAGGAATTGAGCAAAGCGGGCTTGAATTTCCGGGAAAGAGTACTGCCGGTTGAAAAAGGAGTTTGAGAGATTATTTTTAGCTTATATTGTGTTCAATATTTCCTTAAATTTCAGCCTTAAAACTCAAATTCCACAAGGAGCGCCCATCAATGCCCATGCCAACATTGAGATACGGGGATGGATTTGAAGACATCACGCCCCGGCTTCGCGACTTTGTAAAGATCCTGCAATTAGCCCTGAAAAATCTCGGGCATTCCGTCGGCGCCGAGGGTTTGTTCGATAGAGATACCGAACGCGCGGTAATCGCATTCCAGCAAAGCCTGGGCGTGAAAGATGACGGAATCGTGCGGCAGGATACCTGGCAGGCCATCTCGCAAAATATTCATATCGCTCCCTCACCAGATGTTCCTCCCCCACCAACCCCGCCGGAGCAGTACCCGGTGTTGAAATATCGCGATGGCTTTTCAACTACCACGCCACAACTGAATGAGGCGGTTAAAAAACTGCAATCATTGCTTAAAAAATACGGGTATTCGACGTTTGAAGACGGCTTTTTTACCCGATCGACCGAGGATGCGGTCAAATCGTTTCAAAAGGAAAAGGACTTAACCAGCGACGGGGTGGTGCGGGAAGATACCTGGAAGGCGCTGGAGGGCGGAGGCGCCAGGCCTGCGGATGTCGATCCCGCTTATCCCGGCCTGAAATTGTGGGATGGTTTTGCCAACTCCAACCCGCATCTGCGCGAGGACGTGAAACGGTTGCAGGAAATGCTGAAAAAATTGGGCTACCCGATTGACGTGGACGGTTTATTTGGCATGGATACCGAAGACGCGGTGAAGGATTTCCAGTTCGCTAACGGCCTGGTAAGCGATGGCGAAGTGGATAAGGCTACCTGGAAGGCCCTTGAGCAGGTAGCCGACATCGCGCCGGCGCCCGGCGAGCCGGAATCCCCGGAACCTGAGCCTGGCGACGAAAGGCGATTTCGATTATTTGGGAGAGAGGTTGAAGAAGCGGAAGAAGCGCCGCCGGATGCCCCGGCCGGGGAAGAAAAGCAGCCACGGGGACCTATCCGGCGTTTCTTCAGCCAGCAAATCGAGGAAACGCCGCCGGACAGCACCGCCGCGGAAGAAAAGCAGCCACGGGGACCTATCCGGCGCTTCTTCAGCCAGCAAATCGAGGAAACGCCGCCGGACAGCGCCGCCGCGGAAGAAGAGCCGCAGCGAGAGGGACCTTTCCGGCGCTTTTTCGGCAGGGAAAGCGGGGAACGCGGCGAGCCTGCCGGGGAATCGCGGAAACGGCTGTTCAGTTCCTCTTCGCATCCCGTCCTGCGATATAGCGACGGCTTCTCCGATACCACCCCGGAATTGCGCCCGGACGTGCAATACTTGCAGGAACTGCTGCATGACCGCGGGTATTCGCTGGATACCGACGGCATGTTCGGAAAGGGCACTGAGGATGCGGTGAAAGATTTTCAAAAATCGAAAAACATTACCGCAGATGGAATCGTGGAGCAGAATACCTGGGCGGCGCTGGAAGAGAAGCTCCGCCTCACTTCCCGGCCGATTTTCTCCCGCCTGAGAGATGTTTTCTCCAAACCCGAGGAGCCATCCACTCCCGGGGACACCGTAGTTACCGCCGGTTCGGTTTTGTATTATCCCACCTTAAAATATTGCGACGGCTACACGGATGTAAATCCCCATTTAAACCGCGACGTCCGGCGATTGCAAAGCACGTTGAACAAGGCCGGCTATTCCACGGGCGCGGACGGCCTGTTTGGCAGCGGCACGGAAAACCTGGTCAAGCAATTTCAGGGCAGCCAGGGCCTCAAAGCCGATGGAGCGGTCAACACCAATACCTGGTCGGCGCTGAAGCGTTACGGCGTTCCCCCTGCGGAATCCGCAATCCTCAACTTTTTCTGGGGCGATCCTAACTGGGTTCACAACTGGGAGGGGCACAACGGCAGCGCTTACTGGCCGGGAGGCTCTTCCGGCGTAACCTTAGACCCCGGTATGGACCTGGGGCACGCCGATCCGGATCTCATCGAAGAATTGTATGAGCCGATCCTGACCTCGCAGCAGCTTTCCGCAGTCCGGAAAGTGTTTGGCATCAAGGGAGACGCGGCCAACAGAGCATTACAATCGGACCCGGTGCTGCAAAGCATCGAGATCAGCCGCGCCCAGGCCGACGAGATTTTCGAATACGCCGCGGTGCCTTATTGGGACGGCATCGTCAAGCGCTTCAACACCTTGATATACCCGGATACCCTGGCGAGCGTGCAAACCGCCCTATTATCCCTTTCCTACAACCGGGGCTACGGCAACAGCGACCTGGAACAGCTTAAGGCTCCCCTGGAACAAAAAGATTGGTGGGAAGTGGCGGACCGCATTGGCAACATGCAGCAGGATCATGAGCTGGAGGGAATCCGTAAGCGCCGGCAGGCGGAAGCGGACCTGATCCGCTGGGAATTGAACTGGCAAATCGAATACGGATACCGCGCCTCTTAGGGGGCGATTGAATTTAGACCTGCCAAGTCCGTGGCACTCTGCTAATGCCGGTCATCAGCGCAGCAGCACCATGCGCTGATTCTTCACGAAATTGCCCGCCCGGAAATGTAGAATATAAATCCCGCTGGCGGCCGGCTCGCCGGCCTCGTCTTTCCCGTTCCATACCACCCGGTATCGCCCCGGCGCATACACCTCATTGGCGAGGGTGCGCACTCGCTGACCCAGGATGTTGTAAATCTCTAATTTTACCTGCTCGCGAACCGGCGTCTCGAATTCGACGGCGGTTTCCGGGTTGAAGGGATTGGGAAAGTTCTGTTTCAGAGAGAACTCTGCCGGCGCCTGGGCCGCGAGAGGTTCAACGTTCAGAATCACGCTGTCCGGAGCGTTGGCGTACACCAGCGCGGTGTACGCAGGAAGGGTGATGCTGGGCACGGGCGTGCTGTTCACTGTAAAAACCGTCCGGTCGAAGACGTTATGCCAGTCGCCGGCGGCTAACCAGGGCACGTCAGTGATAGTTTGCTCTACCCAACTCAGGTTAGCGACCGCCATTACTTTATGGGTGGAAGTCGTATCCTCCATTCCCCACACCAGCACCTTCTGGCTGGTATAGCGGAACAGTTTGCGCAGCGCGCCCTGGTAGAGCGCCGGGTTTTGCAGGCGCTGCCGGATCAGCGGGCGATAATAGGCGTAATGTTCCTGCCCTTCCGCGGTTTGCAGGCGGTCGAACTGCACCGGGCGGTAGGAAAGTTTCTGGTTGTCATTCATCCAGCCGCGCGGCTCCGCGAACTCCATCCCCTGCCAGAGCATGGGAATTCCTAAGGAAGTGAACATAAACGTCGCATAGAGTTTATCCCGCAGCACCGCCTCAGCCGCGGGAACGCCCTGGAAAGTTGTCATCTCATAGATCAGCGACTGCTCGTCATGGGTCACGTTGGCGTTTACCGGCTCCATACGGTTGGCATAAACGTTGGGCAGGGCGGGAACATCATTGCCGGGGTAAGCGCGCAGATCGAGAATCAGGTTTTCAAAATCGACCAGGGAGGTATTTTTGAACCGCGCCTCATCGAAAATCTCATCGCGATAACTGTCGTGCCAGCCGCCGGTCAAACCGCTGTAGAAGACCAATGCCGGGCTTTCCGGCAAATGCTCGGCAATCTGGTACACGGTTCCGTTATATTCCTGCTCCACCCGGTTGGCCCACCCTAAGATGCCCCGGGTCGGCTCGTTCACGTTCCAGCCGATTCCCTGGGTAAAATCATAGCGGAAGCCGTCCACCCGGTATTCTTCGATCCACATTTTCAGCGATTCAAAGATCAATTCCTGGGTTTCATCGGTCCAGTGGTCCATATCTTTGAAGAAAAAGAGCGGGTCTTCGTTGAAGCGCAGGTCATTATTAAGCTTGAAATAGGGATTGGCAACTTCATCCGGGTGCATCTGCCACAGCGGGCCGGTGTCATTCAGGTGGTTGAAGACCACGTCCACGATCACCGCAATCCCCCGGGCGTGGGCGGAATCCACCAATATTTTGAACTCCCGGGGGGTTCCGTAACCCGGCTCCAGGGCAAAGTAAGAGTTGATATCATACCCCCAGGAGTGGCCGGAAGCGCCCACCTGCCCGAAATCATTGATGGGCATCAGCTCGATGGCGTTCACGCCTAAGTAGTCGAAGTAGGGCAGCAGGGTGGTCAGCTCCGCAAAACCGGCGGTTCCCGCGGGCAGGCCGTAATAGCCGCCGCCGAATTCGCCGACGTGCAATTCATAAATCGCCAACCGGTTCAACGGCGGGCGTTCATAATCATTGCTCTGCCAGAGGTAATCATCCGCGGTCAACCCCTCCGGCCCGATGGTAAAGCGCGATCCGTACTGCCCGTTGTAGCGTCCCCAGGGATCGTAAATTTGCGCCCCGCTGCCGGTCTGGTAAAGATATTCATAAGTGCCGGCAGGCAGTTTGAGGTTGATCCACCAGTTGTCCGAGGCAGGATCCTTGCGCATAAAATGGGGATTGGCGGAGGCCACCGGCTGCCCGGCGGGGGCGACCCGCAGCAGCACCGCGTTGGTCCCCCCTACCCTCAGCCGGAAGGTGGTCGAATCATTAGAAGCCGCGCCGGGCAGGGTGACCCCGTGGCGGGCATAGCCGGGCAGGGGGGCAATGGGCGGCCCGCCGATCTGGGTGACAAAGTTGACCGTATCGGAATTGGTTCCGGCGTAAAGAATCAGGGTATGGCCGCCGTTTCCTAAGGCCGTGGGCGCGGTAAAAATTAGCTGCCGGCTCGTAAAATCATAGTAGCTGCCCAAATTGTCGTAGAGAAGCCCGTCGATGGAGAGGGCCAGGGAGGCAGTATCCAGCACCGTTCCCACTTTCGGGAAGATGTACGCGGAGATGGTAGGAAACTCGGTCGTCACAAAACCGCTGCGCTGGTTGGGCAGGAAATGGTAAATGGTCGGATCCTTCACGTAGATGAAGGAATTATCGCTATCGAGCGAGTTCACGTGGTGGTTCAAGGGGTCATTGGGCCAGGGGCTGGCGCCGCTGTAATAGAATTTGTATTGCCAGGCGCCCGGCACCCCGTTGGGAGGCGGGTTGGGATTGCCTCCGATGCGCAGGCGGGCGTTGCGAACCCACAGGTCGCCGCCCACGTAGGTCATCGGCCAGGCGGTGTTATTCCAGCCGTTGAATTCTCCCGGCACCGAGATGCCGCTCTGCCCGGTGATGTTATACCGGAAGGTTACGTCCACGCTGTCCTGGGCCCGGGAAGTTAGCGGGATTAAGCCGAGCAGCGCCAATAACCATGCAAATTGGCGTATCGTTTTCATTGTATGTACTCCTTGCAGGCTAAGAGTTTTACATGACAGGAGTGCAAAACTTCAGTTTTGCACTCGCTGAAATAACCGCCTTGATAATGCCGGAGCACTAAACTTTAATTTTGCACTCCAAAAACATTAGCGGGACTTTGCCGGGGTTTTCTCATGCAAAGCTGAAGCTTTGCACTCCAGAGGGGCTACACCGTCAAAGTATCCGCCGGCTCCGCCGCTGCCTTCGAAAAATCCAGGTTGATGGCCGGCTTGTCGGGAAAACGTTCCCGCAGCAGCCGCCCCACCAGGGCCAGCTCTCCGGGGTGATTTTCGATCACCACTTCGCTGATATCCACCCCTACTCGTACACCGTAGAGGGTAATATCCAGGATGATATGGTTGGCGGCGATCATCACGATAGCTTTATTCTGGGTCCAGGCCACTTTGCGGGGGATTTCCTTGTTGGCTTCCCCCATCAGCAGCTCTTCGCGGTCGCGCACCAGGATGATTTTATGGTCCCAGGCTTTTTCAAGCTCTTTTTCTTCTAAATTATAACAATATACCAGCCCGAGGTTCACGGTTTTGGTAAACGAGAACAGCACCACTTTCACGCCCCGCTCCACCGCCGCTTTCAGTTCATTTTTCAATTCCTGGATTTCCCGGTTCCAGGCGGAAAGATAGATCTCTTCCCGGGCGTTAGCGACCATTTCCCGCGCTTTTAAAATCAGGTTAGCGTAGCCAGTGATGTTCCAGAGGTTCTCCGACTCCAGGTTCACCTGCAAATTGGAAACGCCCCGGTAAAATTCAGCGATTTTACTTTTATAACGATTTTCCAATAACTCGATCAATTTGTCCGGCGGCAGCGGGACGTATTTTTCCGGCTTGGCGGAAATGGCGTTCACCGCCCCAAAACGTTCCAGGCGCTTAATGATGTCGTAAATTGCCGAGCGCGGGATGCCGCTTTGCTTGCTGATCTCGTAGCGGGTGGCGGGAAAATTCTGCAGCAACGAGACATAAGCGCGCGCCTCATACTGGGTAAATCCCAACTCGGCCATTTTTTTAGCGATTGTTTCGAGCATGTTCCTTTCCGGTTTATGTCAAACTCTCAGCAGGTATTTTTTGCTTAGGTTTACGCCTATACGGATTTCCGGGATTGAGGGAAAGCCATCCCTTTAGGACACTTTTATTGCAAAATAAATTTTGCACTCCCGCTCAACGCCCCCAGGGGGCGATCCCGGTGGGAGGAATTCTCCAAAACGCTTTCAAAATTTCATCGATGTGCGCCCGCCAGTTTCCCCAACTGTGCCCCTCGTGGTATTCGTTGGCGGTAAAGGTATAACCCTTGCTCTGCAGCGCCGCGATAAACTGGTAATGCTCCGGCTGAATGCCCTCGAAGGTTCCCCAGTCGATGTAGATGTCGATGTCCTTCGCGGGCGAGTTGGCGTACAACTGGATGACCGAGGGCGAGCTGATCCAGATGGAGCTGGATTGCCCGGCGGCCAACCCGAAGGTCTCCGGGCGCTGAAACGCCCCGTAGAGGCTTACGAAACCGCCCAGGGACGCTCCCATCATGGCGCGGTCCGCCGGAGAATTCTTGCAGCGGTACTGGGACTCCACAAAGGGAACCAGCTCCGTGGCCAGCATGGCCATATAGTTATCGGCGTTGCTCCAGTATTCGCTCATCCGGTCCACCGGGTTCACGAACACGGCAATGACGGGCTTGATGTGGTTGGCGGCCTGCAAATTGTCCAACACGTTGACCATGTTAGCTAATTGCAGGTATTCGCCGCCGTCCTGCACATAAATTGTGGGGTAGTGCAGGGTATCCTGCGCGTACCCGGGAGGAAGGTACACCCGCACCTGGCGGGTATTATTCAAAATAATGCTGCTGAAGCTGTGCGGCTGCACGGTTCCGTGCGGAACTGCGGGGTCATAGTCGATCTCCCAGGGATAGACCCATTCGGGCATGCGCAATTCCGAATTCGGCCCGAAGCCCCCGGTAACGGTATGGGGATTGAGGGGGTCGAGAATCCAGGTGTTGCTGCTCCAGAAGAATTTATAATCCAGTCGCGCGTCCAGGGGGAAAATTTTGCTGCAATAGTAAAGGTTGGTAGCGGAAATGTGCACGAAGGGATCCGCGCCGGTCTGCCAGCCGTTGAAATCGCCCGGCACGGAAAACCCGCTGCCCGGGTTTCCGCGGTAGAGGAAATGGCAAAGGGAATCCTCCGCCAGGGGGAAGCCGAATCCGGCGGCGTAGGCCATGAAGCTATCCGCCAGAGCCTGGCGGGCCTGGGGATCGCTAAGGGAATCCATCTCTTGCAGAAATTCCGCAAAATACCAGCGATCCGGCGCCGCGCTGAGATACTCTGCCGGGATCGCGGCCATTTGCATAGAATCCCCCACCGGATTCCCGGAACAGGCGGCCATACTCAAACTGATTAACGCAACAATCAGGAATAAAATGTTTCTCATCCTTTCACGCTCCCTAAGGTTAAGCCGGAAATGAGCCAGCGGCTCACGAACATAAAAAACAGCACTACCGGAAGGCTCACAATAATCGCGCCCGCGGAATACAATCCCCAGGAGGCTTCCATATTGGATTGATAGCTCTTCAGCCCCAGCGGCAGGGTGAACAGATCGGTATCCTGGATCAGCACCACCGCCACTAAGTATTCCGACCAGGCGGACATGAAGGAAAACAGCGCGGTGATCGCCAGGGCCGGCAGCGCCAGGGGGAGGATAATCTTATAAAAGGTGTAAACCGGGGAAGCGCCGTCGATGGTGGCGGCCTCTTCTAAGCTGTAGGGGATGGTGTCGTAATACCCCTTCATCTGCCAGATGGTGAAGGGCAGGGCGGTGGCGGAATAGGCGACGATCAGGCCTAAAAAACTATCGTACAGATGCAGTTTGATGAGCAGAATGAACAGGGGCAGCAGCAACATGCTCACCGGGAACATCTGGGTGGTGATGATGCCGATCATAGCTGCGGAACGGCCGGGGAATTTGAAGCGGGAAAAGGCGTAGCCGGCGGTGATGGCCAGGCCCACCCCTACCACGGTTACCGCCAGGGAGACGATGAGGCTGTTGCCCATCCAGCGCAGGAAAGGCTCCTCAAAGAATAAGCGCCGGTAAGAATCCAGGGTAGCGCCCTCCGGGATGATCGCCAGGGACTTGCTCAACAACTGCCCGGCCGGGCGCAGGGAAATGGAAAAGACCGTGACCACCGGGTAAACGGCAAACAGGGCGAAAAGGGTTAAAACGGCGTACGCGCCGATTTTGCCTTTGAGAGAGAGGGAGCGGGGATTGGGCATTTCAAAACCTCTTTATTTCGGATCGCAGGTTGCGGATTTCGGATTTCAAATTGAAAACGGCATCGAATAACGGCGAAGCCAAATGACGCGAAGCAAATGGCGGCGAAGCCGATTGACGCAATGCGACTGACCTCACTGTGCTTTCCACCCATCACCCATACACATTCTCCGTCGCCCCGGTGCGCTTGATAAAGCGCCAGCCGAACACGAACAGAATGATGAAAATAATCATGGAAAACGCCGCCGCGTAGCCCATCCGGTAATAAAAAAAGGCTGCGCGGTACACCCAGCTAACCAGGATGTGGGTGGTTTCCGAAGGCTCTCCACCGTTGCTGACCAGCCACACCACGTTAAAATTATTGAAGGTCCAAATGACGCCCAGGGTAATGGCCGGCACCATCACCGGTTTGAGCATGGGGGCGGTAATATTTTTGAATTTTTGCCAGGCGCTGGCCCCGTCGATCTCCGCGGCTTCGTACAGTTCGTCGGGAATGCTCTGCAGGCCGCCTAAAGCGACGATCATCATAAACGGGAAGCCTAACCAGATATTGGTAATCAAGCAGGCGGTAAACGCGCCCCATTCGCTGGAGAGCCAGGGCAGTTGAAATCCGGCCAGATTTTGCAAGATCAAATTTACCGCCCCGTATTCGGCGTTGAACATTCCCCGCCAGCTTAGCGCAGTGATGTACTGGGGAACCGCCCAGGGCAGGATCAATAAGGTGCGATAGACCGATTTGCCGCGAATATCCTTATTCAAGATCAGGGCCAGGAACACCCCGATGGAGACGTGAAAGAGCAGGTTGAGCACGGTCCACAGCACGGTTTTCCCGAAATAGTACCAGAAGTTCCTTTCTTGCAAGACCAGGAGATAGTTGGAAAATCCCTTCAGCTTCCAGTCATAAAAATGGCTCAGGCTCATATTGGAAAAAGAGATCACCAGGTTATAAGCAAAGGGATAAATGACCACCAGCCCCATTACCAAGAGGGCGGGAAGTAAAAAAAGGTATGCAAGGCGTCTGTTGTTTCCCAATATCGAAGCGCCGGTAGCCATGATTTTTTCTTTCTCTTAAAACGGTAATTGAGTGTTTGAGTGTTCGAGTAAAGAACCGATAACAAGCGCCAGGCCACCAAAAGGGCGCAGCACAAATTGCACAAATGGTCTATGTCAGCCCTGAAAGGGCGATATAGCATTGTTTATGACGCCCTTTCAGGGCTTTAAACATTTTTTGATTCCCGCCCCCAGGGCGTTGCCCTGGGCTATGGTATTTTTCCCCTTCGGGGAAATGTAAAACACCGTAACACCAAAACACTTTAACACTTGAGCACTGTTTTACTCCCTATTTTCCCGGATCAACTGCTCCGCCAGGCGCTGCATTTCCCGGGCGGCCTGCTCCGGGGTGTATTTCCCGTTGAAAATTCCCTGGTAGCCGGGGCGCATGGCGTCCCAAATCCAGCGCAGCTCCGTCACCACCGGCATGGGGCGTCCCACTAACATCTGGTCGTAAGCGGCGCGATAGAGCGGCTCCTTTTCCAGATCGGGGTGGATCGCCAGGTCTTCGCGGGAAGGGATGAGGTTGAATTCCCTGGCAAATTCGAGCTGTACCGCGGGCGAGGTGAGAAAGTGCAGCAATTCTAAGGCAATCCGCAGTTGCTCGCCCTCTAAATTGGCGTTGAGCGAATACCCTAAGGGGGAGACGATGGGGGTAGCCCACTGCCCGGTCTCGTCGTTGCGGGGAATGCGCGCCAGGCCGATGTCCATCCCGCGCTTGAGGTAAGTTCCCCAGGACCACGGCCCGTTGATGATCATGGCGGATTTCCCGTCCAAAAACAGGGCGTTGGCGGTTTCGTAATCGCATTCCCGGGGGGTGATTTTATACTTGTTGGCCAGGTCGTAGATCAATTGCGCCGCCTGCGCCATCGCCGGGGTGTTCAGGGTGGGGCGGTTCTGGTCGTCTAAAATCCAGCCCCCGTACAGCCCGATAAAGGGCACCGCAAAATAAGGCTCGATGAAGTTCCAGGCCAGCGCGTAACGCTCCGGAACGCCGTCGCCGTTCTCGTCCCGGGCGATCTCCTCTCCCATCTTAACCAGTTCCCCGATGGTTTGGGGCGGTTTCTGCACGTAAGCTTTATTATACACCAGGGAAAGATGATTCCCCACCCGGTCGGCGATCTGGTAGAGATGCCCGTTCAGGCGGGTATTGGCCGGAAAGGGATCGGTCATGAAGCTGTCTAAAAAGGCCCGATCAAAAAAGGATTCCAGGGGCATGATCACCCCTAATTCCGAAAGCGGCCCGATGTTGTCGCTGGCGCCATGCAGCAGCGCCGGCCCCTTTCCGGCCAGCGCCGAGACCATGAAGTTCGTGCGCAATTCCTCCGGCTGGTAATAAAGCTCCCGGAACTGGTAGGCCGGGTAGCGTTTCGCGAACTCATCCAATTTTTTCTGCAACAGGGCGCGCTCCACTGGCCGCAGGGTGCTCCAGACTAAAATCCGCTTTTGCGAATCCGATCCGCAGCCTGCCAAAAGCGCGGTTAAAACGCCGATGATTATCAGCGGATGAAGGAATTTTCGGTTCATAAAAAATGTATCTGTTTTTTTAGTGTTCAGGTGTTTTAGTATTTTACGCCGCCGCTATGCGGTACAGGTTTAGATAGCAACGGTTCTAGAAAGGCTGGAACTTCCTACACAAAATCATAATATTACCTGTAGTGCTAATTCTACCAACGGACACTCGATCTAACCGCGAATTGACGCGAAGAAACACTCATTTCGGCCGGCCTTGATCCTATAGTTATTCGCGTGTATTCGCGTTTTAAACCAACGAGCACTACAGGTAAACTCGAATACCTGAACACATGAGCACCTGAACACTCAAACACTAAACCCCGGCCTTAAAACCAAGAAACCCGGTTCTGACAACCGGAACCGGGTTTCTTCGGAAATTCATACCAATGCCGTATGATACTGTTGCGGCGCACCGGTTACTTCATCAGAACCATCTTTTTGGTTTCCACGTAGCTGCCGGCGGTGATACGATAGAGATAAATACCCGAGGCCACTTTCTGGCCTAACTCATCTTTGCCGTCCCATTCCACCTTGTACACGCCCGGGTTGACCGACTCGTTTGCCAGCACGCGAACTTGCTGGCCGAGCAGGTTGTACACGATCAGACGCACGTCCGCTTTCTGGGTCAGGGAGAATTCGATCGTGGTATTGGGGTTGAAGGGGTTGGGATAGTTTTGCAGGAGCCGGAAGCCGTCCGGTACCTGGTTCACAATCGGCTGAATGCTGACGGTGCAGAGTCCCAGGTAAGGAGTATAATAGTCGCCATTGGCGCCGAAGCAGGCCGGCACCCGGCCGCTGGCTTTGTTCACGTTGGCGTTGTGATTCTGGGCGAAACCGGCTTCGTTATCGAATCCGCTGATGCCGAATTTCCAGTCGATCACCTTGGGGGCGCCGGCCTGGAACAGAATGGTAATGGACCAGAGGCTGTCCCCCGCCACCGCGTCGCCGTCGAGGCCGGCGTCATTCATTTGCAGCGCTTCGCGCACCGGGTCGCCGGGCTGCAGGTCCCATACCCAGGCTAACTGGGGAACGGTTTTGGGCGCGCCCCCGGCCAGGTACACGGTGTCGATGCCGGTTACGTTGCCGCCGCCAAAGGTAATCGCGCTGCTGTCGGCCAGGAAGGCATGGGCGGGACGCATATCCACTTCAAAAATAACCTCAGTATCTTCCGTGAAAATGTCGCCATACCCGATATCATCGAAGAAGCGCAGGGGAATGATCAGGTCGGGAATACCGTTTGCGTTCAAATCCACTTCGTCTCCGGTAGCCCAGAACCGCCGGTCCGATCCACCTTCCCAAACGTCGCCAGACGCAGCGCTGGTGTAAAAAAACTTGTAAGCTGCGGTATCGGCAATCGGGGTCAGGTTCATGAACACCACCGCTTCATATAGCGAATCGTTGATAAAGCTGGGGGTCATTTCATTGTCGGTGCCCCAACCGTTGAAAGAGCCCCGGGCATAGACGTGGTCGGTAGCCGCGGCGGGATCGAAGTTCCCGACCAGAATCTGCACGCCCATGTGGCACTGGAACAGCACTTCGTACTGCGTCTGGGCAAAGGCGCTGCCGCCCAGCAACAGCGCTAATGCTGCTGCGAATACTTTAACTCTGTTGAACATAGCGTTCTCCTTGGTTTTGGTTGGTTAAAGATAACTTATGGGGGACTAAAATGATAGTCTTACGGTAAATTTTTGGATGTTATTCAATACTCCGAAATCCTGGTAAGCGTAGTCTAATATAAAACCCAGCCCGGAAAATTTCGCGTTCAACCCCGCTCCCACGGTGAATCCTTCTTCGCTGTCCGGCAGGAAGAGGGAGCGGTACCCGGCGCGCAGGGCGATGAGGTTCTGAAACATGTATTCCCCTCCCACGTTGACGCTCTCCGCGTTGTCATTGGGATGCAAGGCGTCCGCGGCAATGGTGAGGCGGTTTGACTGGCTTTTGATCACGTCCATCGACAAACCGACCCGGAACAACAGGGGGAGGTCAAATGCGTCAGTCTGGTAGAACGCGTTGATTTTATCATTATTGCCGGAAAGATTGGGATCAGGATCGATCTGGGTCAGCAAATCGTCGCCGGACATTTTCATCTTGGTGCCGAAGTTGGAGATGCTCATCCCCAATCGCAGCCCGTTGAAAGGGGTTTCGAACAGCGTTCCTACGTCCAATCCCACCCCGGAAGCATTGGTGTTCCAGATATGCTCGCGAACGTATTTGCCGGTGAAACCGATCATGAATTTGTCGGTAAGCTTGCGGGCGTAGGACAGCGAAACCGCAAAACTGCCCGCGGAGAAGAGCACCCCGGTTCCTTCGGGCTGCAACTCCGTGGTCTGTTCGAATTCGCCCATGCTCAACGCAGTGAAGCCCACCCCGATTGTGCCCATGGACCCTACCGGCGAGGCAATTCCGATATAATCGAAATTGATCTGCTCCAGCCACTCGGAGTGATTGAAGATGATTTCCGGGCGGCTGAGCTGGGCAATCCCGGAGACGTTCCAGAACATGGCCGTGGCGTCATTGGCGACTGATACATAAGCGCCTCCCATCCCGACCGCCCGGGCGCCCACCCCGATAGTGAGGAAGGGAGCGGCGGTGGTTCCCACTTTGGTCACTTCCCGGGCAACTCCCGCAACCGACAGACAGCATATCGCAAGGAGAGAAATGTAAGCCTGTATCCGCTGGTTCATGCTAAACTCCTTAAATACGGTATTCCAGTGCTCTGGTGTTTTAGTGTTCAAGTGTTTTGGTGTTCCGTGTTTGGGTGTTCTGGCAGCAAAATCGCACACACTTGAACACAATAACACGAGAACACCAGAACACTAAAGAAACTATTTAATCACCGCAAACTTGCCGGTGGTCTGGCCGATGCCCGGGGCGTCGATATGGTAAATGTAAACGCCGTACGCCACTTCCAAACTATCCCGGGTGAGCAGGTTCCAATCCGCAGTGCCGTCGGTGAGGGTGGAGTTGTGGTCGATGGACGCGACCAGCTCGCCGCGCACGTTGAATATGCGGATAGTACACTTTTGGGGCAGGTGGATGAAGTGGATCGAGCGTTCCCCGCGCCCGCTGCTATAGGTATTCTTCTGCTCCCAAATGGCCGTGGCCACGTAGGGATTGGGCACTACCTTGATGCGGTCAAGCTCGCTCTTGGCCTGTTCGGTGTTCACCTTCGGCGCGGCGGAGGTGAAGCGATAGCGGTCGTAGTTGGCAAATTCTTTCCGCACCGGCAGCGCCAGAATATCCCCGGCTTTGGGCACTTCCGCGGATTGATCGGCGTCCATGTTTAATTGGAACGTCGGCTGGTATTGATTCGAATGCACGCCATCGAATTCAAACAGTACCAGTCGATCCCGGTAATCCAGTTTCCCGGGATCACCGGGGGTTTGATCGAAAAGATTGAATTTGATGTACCGATTTTCGGAAACATTTTTGATCCGGAAATTGGTCGGAATTTTAGGCGTGGTCGGCAGCCCCGCAACCGGAATGCTCGCGGAGGAATCTCCCTGGGCGTCGCCAACCACTTCTAATTGATAGTTTGCAGGATAGAGCCGCCCCTGGGCAAGCCCGGCAGAGAGCTTGCTCCAGACCGCCGGTTTCAGGATATTCCGGGTTTCATCGTTCCATTTTGCCTGGGCGAGCAGCGGCTGGGTTCTATCATTCATAATGTTCAATTTGATGCCGTCAAACACCGTCGCGTCGATCTGCAAGTCCGGGTTATTCACGGTCAGGGTGTCTCCACGGGTCAGGTTCACAACCGTAAAACCGGTGGTAACCCGCATAGGCTTGTTCTGGTTTTCGGGCAGCGGCGGGAAGATCGTATCGCTGAAGCTAACTTCGTATTCATGGGCGTCTAAAATCTTCAACGGATCGATCGGTTCGGCAAAGATCTGTCCGGTGGCATCCCCTTCAAGATGATTCAACGCCGACACGGAGGGGCTAACGTATCCCGCCACCGGCGCTTCCGGGCGAACCTGAACGACGTTTTGCCCCAATTCCACTGTTCCGCCAGGAGAAATCGCGGCAAACTTGGAGGTCTCCGCCGGCTGCAGGATTTGATCTTCCGCGGGGTTGTAGATGCCGCGGTCGTAGGCGGTGACGGCGTAGAAATAGGTGAAGCCGTTTTTCACCGTACTATCTACGTAGGTGTGCACCAGGCCGGTATTGTCGCCTAAGTAGAATACCGATCCCAGGTTCGGGTCGATGGCCGGGAAGAAGCCGCTGTCCTGGTTCACGATATCGAATTGGGCAACGGGCACGTCCGCCACCCGGCTGCCGAAGACGTTGGTGACCACCCCGGTCTCATCGAAAGTGGGGTAAGTGGCGCGGTAAATTTTATATCCTTCAAAATCCAGGGGATCGCCGGTGGCGGCCTGGGAAAGGCGGTCGAAGCTGTCTTCCGAACGGGTATCCCAGTACAGGGTTACTTTATTGTCGCCGGATACCGCTCGCACCGTGGGCAGCACCGGGGCCTTGGCGAAACTGTAGTCGTTGTTATAAATGGTCTGCACGATGCGCTTGGTCTTGAAAATCTCATTCTGGTTGTTCCCGAAGAAGAAGGCCAGGGAGATACGCTCGGTCTGCCCGGGGCGCAGCGGGAAATATCCGGTGCCGTAGATGAAGTCGCCGTCCACGTTTTGCTGTGCGGCGTTGTAATAACCGGGGCGCAGGGCTTCCCAGAGGCCGCTGTCGTCGCGCAGGCGGATAATGTTGAACGGTGCAAAGAAGTAGAAACTGGTCAAACCGATCTGGTCGGATTCATCTACGTCGGTTTTGTCGATATTCGGCTCGCCGGGCAATCCGGTATCGATGCTCTCGCCATTCGGGCCGATGCGGAAGCCGGAGGTCGGCAGGCCGTCGCCCTCTCCTTCGTCGCCGGTGTCCGGTTTGCCGTCCAGCCCCACGTCATCGGTAGCAGGATTCCAGTCCCCATCATTGTCGATGGCATCGTCGCGGCCTTCGTCGATCAGGGAATTATTCAACCCGTCGCCGGTAAAGTAGTTTTTATAGCGCAACCCGATGTTAGGATTCTCCTCATCGATCAGGCCGTTGGAATTGTTATCGATGCCGTCGTTAGGAATTTCGGTGTTCTCATCGATCAGGCCGTTCAAATTATCATCGATATTATTGTAAGGCTGCTCGAACAGGGTATCCCCGGGGTTAATCTGTAAGGTGTCATTATTATAGTAGATGGTGATCCCTTCCGCCGGGAAGGTGACCACGGTGCGGTCAAATTGCGGGGTATTATAGTCGATGAGCACGATCGGATCGCCGACGGCGGCAATTTTGGGCTGCAGCAGCGCTACGTCGATGATGCTCCCGGACCCGCTGCTCCCGTCGAGATCGTCGTCGAAACCGTTCAGGCGGTTGCCGGGGCTTTCCAGGAAGGCGTAGCCTAAGTATCCCACCGGGGACCAGCCGGTATTGCCGATGTTATCGAAGTCCCAGGAGTAGGTAAGGTCTTCGTCGGCGTCAAAAAAGGAGTTGTCGTCATTGGTGTCGCCGTCCCCCCCGATGGTGGTGCCCACGATCATGCCGAAGACCGCCCGGTCGTAATTGGTGGTTCCCACGTTGGTGATCTCGTAGAGCCAGAAGATGGTATTTTGCGCCAGGGTTTGCGACCATTGCAGGCCCCGGGCGGAAGAAACCAGCGCCAGCCCGCCCCGGGAGCCTCCCGAAACCGGGTTTCCGGCGTCGTTAGAATCGGGATAGAAGGGTTCGGGTTTCAGGATAAATTCCCGGTCGCGGCTGTCATCCATCCACCAGTAGCTCTCCTGGTCGGCGTTGAACTGGTCTTTTCCAAAGAACCCGTTCCACTGCCCCGGCCAGCCCGGGTCGTTGATATCGGTTTCGCGATCCGGCCAGCGCGCGGGCCAGCTTTGCGCCTGGTGGCTCACCGCCACCACCGTGGTATCCGGGTTTGCGAAGCCGGGAAGCGGCTCCCAGCCCCAGAAATCATTGGGGTCCTGGGGATTGTACTCGTTGTTTCCGCGGGGTCCGTCGGACACGGTGACGGGATAAATTTTCGCGCCGCTGGGCAGCTCGATCTCCGCGCCCACCATTACGCTAATATCGCCCACGTAGAAGTGCCCGGTATTGATCGGCCATTCCCCGCCAAAATCTTCCGCGTTATTGATCCGGCCGATCAACCCGTAATTGAAAAAGGTGGTGCGAATCTGGTTGCCGCTATGGACATTTTTCTTGCGTTCGTTGGGATCGCCTTTCAACTGGGTGTAAAACTGGGCTTTCAACGGCAAAGAACCAGCCAGACAGGTCGCCATTATCAAGATTAGCACAGCACTGAATTTCTTCATACCATACCCTTTTTGTGTATTATCACCCGATCTTTGACTATTGTGAAATGGTAACAGCAGTGGTCTATTGGCAATGTAGCTGCCTACTGCTGTTTTTTCAGAACCCTAAGGAAAAGCCTACTTCCACTCTTCTTGGCTGGGTGTAGAATTGGGGCTGCACGGCATAGAGGGGATCGGCAGTGGCCCCGCTGATAGCGGATTGCAACGTATAGGTGGCGCGCCCGGTATCGTCATAAACCTGTTGTTCGTTGCGGGTATCGAACAGGTTGAAAATCTTGGCAAACAAACTCCAGCGCAGCGTCTGGCCGCCGGTGCGCAAATTGAAATCTTTGAACAATTGGAGGTCGAAAGTTACCAGGTTGGGCCGGCGCCCGCTGTTTTCTTGCAGGTCCGTGGAAATGGAAGAACCAACCCGGGACCCTTGCACCGGGTTGGGGGTGTAGGGCAGGCCGCCCTCGAACCGCCCCAATATGGAAGCGCCGAACGAACCGAAGCCTAAGTAAAAATTCCCGGTCAGCACGTGCTTGCGGTCCCAGTCCAGGGGAACGATGCTCTTGCGCGGCTCTTTGTTGTTCTGAATATCATTATAAGCGTCGTCGGGGTTGGAGGCATTTCCTTCCGCAACCTGGAAGGTGTAGTCTATGTTCGCGGAATAGTGGCTGGAGAAGCGCTTCCGCAGTGCGAAGGTAATTCCCCGCACGTTGGCGTAGTCGCGGTTCTCATACTGGCTGTATTTGATGTCCACCGCGTAGGTTTCCTGCAAGGGCGAGGTTCCCACCCAGTCGCGAATGTCGCGGTAGAACCCGGTGACGTCGAAGCCGATGTCATTGGTCAATTCCTGTTGAAGGCCGATTTCATACATCACCGTGCGCTGGGCGTCCAGGTCGGAGTTGCCGATCTTATTGTCGATCCCGTTTTCCCGGGTGACCCGGAAATCGGAGTTCTCATAGAGCAGGCGGAATTCCGGGATTTGCAGAAAATGACCGTAGGAAAAGTGAATCTGCCCCCGGGTGCTGATGGGATAAGCGACCCCCACCCGCGGCGAAAATTGCAATTTGGCGGAAGGTTCGTCATACCAGATTTGTTCCCGCTCTTCCAGCGAAAGCTGTTGATTTTCCGGCAAAATCGGGGAATTGATGTTCGGGTCTTTGGGGTCGCGCAGGATTCTGCCTTTTGAGTCGAAATAATCCATGCGCAGGCCTAAGTTCACGATAAAATCGTTATACTCCATTTTGTCCTGCACATACGCAGAGAATTCAATGGGATTGAAGGAGTACTGGCTGAAATTCGGATCGCCCGGGCCGGGCATGATGGGCGTAAATAGAGAATCGGATTGGTTCGCGTCGATCACGTTGTAATCCTGGAAATAGATCGTATGAAACCGGGTTTCTATCCCCGCCTTCATCAAGTGTTTTTTGGTTACCTGGGAAGTGAGGTCGAATTTATAGATCCGGCTGATGGTGTTGCGGTTGAAATGCTGGTTTTTTTGCCCCCCGGTGCCAAAATTGAAGGCCGGTACGGCAAATTTGGTGTTATCCACGTAGCGGGGATCTTCCGGATTTTCATAGACATACTGGTTGAAATCTTTTTCAAAATAGGAGAACTTGACGTTATAGAAGGTGGTGGCGTTCAGGGTATGATCGAAGGTGAAAGTGGTGTTGTAGCCTTGCTGAAATTTGGTGAGATCGCCGTCCGGGTTGAGCTTATAATAATGGTCGTATTCCCGGAACTCCAGATCCTCGCCGTTCAATTTGACCCCTAATTTGATCAGATTGGTCAAACGGTAGGTCAGGTTGGCCTGCCCGGTGTACCAGGAGTTAAAGTTCATCGGAACAATGCCGCCGTCGCCGGGGGTTCCCACGATACGGCCATTAGAAAGCCGGATGGTGTCGCCGTCGGCGCGGTACACCCGCTGGCCGTAGAGCCAGCCGTCGTCATACCAGCGCCGGAAATTGACGAAAAAATTCCCCTTTCCGCGGGTAAACGGCACCGGGCCGTCTAAGCTTGCCTGGATATTGTAAATATTCGTGGCGGAGATGTCATCCAGGTTCAAATACACATCACTGGTATTATTCGGATCGAACGACTCCACGGAATTATAGCTGTCATCGCTGAAATACCGTCCCATATAGGCGGAGACCTGCCCGGAGTATTTATCGCCGCCTTCCTTGGTGACGATATTGATAATCCCGGACATCGCCTGGCCGTACTCGGCGTTGAAGGTTCCGCTGATCACCTGCAGGCTCTGGATGGCGTTGTTTTCGATCTCCACCCCGTTGCTGCCGTCGAACACGTCGGTAACAGAAACGCCGTCCACCCAGAAGGCGATTTCGGAAGAACGCCCGCCGCGGATGTTGAACCCGCCCTGGTCGTTGCGTACGATGCCGGCCTGGAGCTGCAGCAGGTCTTCAAAGGTTTGCGAGGGGATCACCGCGATATCTTCGGCGGTAAGCTCCGCCTGGGAGGAGGTAAGGTCGCGGCGGATCACTTCCCGCTCCGCCACCACCTGGATGGTCTCTCCCAATTCGACCGTCGCTTCTTCCAACTCTACATTGATGGTAGTCGTGAAGTCCACGCTGACCTGCACGTTGGCTTTTTGCAGCTCTCGATAGCCGATGTATTGAAACGCCAGCGTGTAAACGCCGGGAGGAACGTTCAGGATCAAATAAGATCCGTCCAGGTCGGTGGTCGCCCCCAGGGTGGTTCCTTCAAGAAGGATATTTACCCCGATAAGGCCTTCACCGGAGGTTTTATCTTTGACGATCCCGACGATCTTTCCGGTCGTTCCGCCAAAAACCTGCAAACTCAGGATTAAACAAAGAAGAAGGAGAATGGTAGCTTTCACCTTCACGGGGGCCTCCGAAAAATGTGTGATAGACAACTGAATCTAACCGCTTTATAGAGCAAAACATCCGCAGAAAACCCGTTAGTCACTTCAAAAAGAGTGACTAATGTTAAAGAAACCATACTGAATTTGTCAAGAAAAAAAATTATCAATTTGATCGAAGCTTTACCGGGTTGTAACGCTCCGGTTAAAGGGGGAAAATGGGTAAGCGGGGATTCGCTTGCGACTCATCGCAAAGCTTCCATCTTTCCTTGAAAATTGTAAATCCCGCTTTCAATTTTCAAGGAAGAAGGTTGTTTGATAGTACCGAACTTCGGAGAATATGGATGATGGTCGAGCGGAGCTATCATGCCGGCCATCCTTTCGGTTTACCAGACGTAATATTCCCGGATCACCGCCGGCAGCGCGGGAATTTTTTGCTGCAACTGCGTTCCGGTAACATCATGGAACAGCAAGGTCGTATCAATCGAGACCAGGGTGCGGTTTTTTAAATCCTGGTAAAGCGTTTTGCGGGCCTGCCATTTTTCAGGGTCTTCCTGCTGGTAATCCACCCAATAAATGCGCTTTTTGAACTCGTCCGCCAACAGTTGTTTGCGCCAGCGGCCGAGGGTTTCCCGCAGCTCACGGTCATTCTGAACTCCCTGGCGGTAGGCCTCCCGCAGCAGCAATTCATCCCGCACCATGTCGATAAGGTGGCGCGCCAGAGCGCTCTCGGTGCTGATGGAAGGGCGGTGCAAGGGGGGCATCTCCTGCAGCTTATGCAAGAATTCTCCCACCCTCCAGCGCTCGCCGTTGAACTCTACCAGCGCCCGGTCGAGCAATTCCCCGGCATTGCCGGTAATGTTTTCTAATTCGAGATCGGTTACCCGGGGCGCCGGCAGGGGCGTCTCCTGGCGGCGAAGGTTGATGTACCCCTTGCTGAAATCCAGCAACTCCCGCAGCACCGCGGTTTTGATGGTCACGGATTTGCCCTTCAGCTTCTCGGCCAGATACTCGGCGCTTTTTACCCGGGCGCGGCGGGTCTTCAGGGTATTAGTGAAATCCTCTTTGTGCTCCGTAAAGTACTCCCGGCTCAGGAAAACCGACTGCTGGACGTCCTCCACCCGCATAATATGATACCCGAAGGAGGATTTCAGCGGATGGGATATCTGCCCGATACGCAGGTTGTACACGCTGTCGGCTAAAAAGGGGTCGAGGTCGGAAATGGAAACGAAACCCAAATCGCCGCCGCTGTTGGCCAGGGCGGAGTCTAAAAAGGTTTCCCGGGCGAGTTTCTCGAAGCTTTCCCCGGATTGCAAGCGGCGGTAATAGATTTCCGCTTCTTCCCGGGAAGGGGCAAACAAATGCCGGAGTTTTACCCGGATACTGCTGCGTTTATACTCTTCCCAGGCCTCTTCTTCGCTGACCGGAATTTTATCCAGCACCTCCTTCTGATAGAGGCGCTTCAATACTTCCTTGTGCTCGATGTAGCGCAGGCGGCTCTGAATTTCGGGAGTGTTTTCCAGGCCGTCTTCTTCCGCAGCTAAGTATAGAAGCGCCCGATCCGCCATCTGGTTGAGATGCTGCAAGCGGGCTTCCCGCAGGGTGAGGGTTCCGCGGTACTGGGGAAAAACCGTGAAATCGTAAAGAAAATCGGCGAAGCGGATTTCTTCATTCCCCACCCGCGCCACCGCCTGCTGCTCCGGGGATTTTTCTTTGCACCCGGCCAGCAGCAGGAGCCAGGAGATTCCGGTTATAATGAAAAGATAACGAATCATAATGTGTTCGAGTGTTCACAGGAGTGTCAAACTTTAGTTTGACAGTGATCAAGCTAAATTTTGGCGCTGGTCAAGCTGAAGCTTGACACTCCTGCCCTATTCTTTGGGGTTGGCAAGATAATTTTGTATATCGACCTTCAGTTTTTCCGCCGGCTCGAAGCCGGGCTGCAGGCGCAGGGCTTCATCTAACAGGCGGCGGGCTTCCGGCCAGTTTTTCAAATTGGCGTGGCTGACCCCGGCCAGGTAGAGCAGGTTGGCTTTTTCGTAAGTCGAAAATACCGACCGGGCGGAATCCGCCTTCAGGGTCTCACTGAAGTATTTCACCGCTTCTGTGAACTGGTGTACGAAGACATACAGATTGCCCATTTTCGCTAACAGGAAGGGATTTTGCGGATTCAATTCCAGCGCCTTGTCGTACCAGCGCTTCGCTATGGCGTATTCCTGGAGGCCGATCATCACGTCGCCCATCTTCATCGCCGGGAAATAATTTTCCGGAAAGGCGAGATGCACGGCGCGATACTCCCGCAAGGCGCGGTAGGGCTGGCCGCGGTCTAAGTAATGCTGCGCCAGCTCATAATGCGCTTCATCCCAATAGGTGTTTTCCCGGTAATGCTTGACGGCCAAGGATTTGGTGATTTCCGACCCCACGGGCTGGTAGCTCGCCAAATCCACCGGGCGCTCCGGAAAAGGCCAGCGGTTCACTAAAAAGTAGTTGCGATAGGCCCCGAATTCCAGGTCCAATTCCGTCACCCCGGCGCTGTCGCGGGGGAATTCTTTGATAATCCGTTGCAGATTTTCCGGTTGGAACAAATCCGCTTTATACCCGATCGGCGCCGGGGGATTGATCACCTGCAAAATGCGCAGCGCCTCCAAAAACGCCTGCGCCATCAGCCGGTAGCCGTTGAAATTGGGGTGCAGGTGCTCTAAGAACAGTTCTTTGCCGGGAATTCCCCCCGGGCTGGCGGCGCGGAACACCGCTTTCATGTCCACCAGGGGAATATTTTCCCGCGCGGCGACTTGTTGAATGATGCGGTTGAATATTCCCGGGGCGCGGAAGCGCAGCCGGTCGAGGTCGCGGGCTTTGGCGAAACGGGCATAGGCCCGGGCGCTGTCGCCGCCAGCGAGGAGGGATTTTCCCAGGTAATATTGCGCTTCCGCCGCGGCGCTGTCCAACTCCAGCGCCCGGGTGAAGGTTTCCCGCGCCGCCTGGAACTGCCCGGATTCCAACAGGCCCCGGCCCTCTAACAGCAAACTCTCGCAGCGCCGGCGGGTAAATTCATCCGCGGCGGGCGAAAAACCGGAAACGAAGGGCGGCTGATCCTTCAAATTGGAGACCAGGTTGCTCACTACCACCTGCACCTTGCGCCGGCGCGCTTTGCGGATGATCTCGGATAAATTCTCCTCGAAATTGCGGCAGGCGATCTGAAATTTCTCGGAATCGAGGGGAATGGCCTGGTCCTTCGCCATCGCTTCCATCATGGAGCGGGGGGCCGCCCGATTCGCACCGGATTTCTCCCCCGCCCCGCGAATGATCTGCTCCAGCAATTGGGTGAGGCGCAGCCGGCGCAGCTTCAGGTAGGCCGCAATCCAAAAACGGCTGTTGCTGACGTATTGGGAAGAACCCACCCCCTGCGCCCCGTAAAATTCGTTGTGTCCCATATATATAATGAGCACATCGGGCTGCAATTCTAACACCTCCGGGAGCAAATCTAACACGGTGTGGCTGTTCACCGCGGCGATGCCTAAGTTGATTACTTCCGCCCCGCTTTCGGTCAGCGCCTCGCGCAGGCGGTGCTGCAACTGGAAGGGGAAGGTGGCGTTGATCTCGTAGGGAAAACCGGCGGTGGTGGAGCCGCCGAGGCAGAAAATGCGCAGGGTGTTAGGCTTTTTGGCGAGGTCGATTACTTCCTCGCTGGCTTCCGGGGTTCTGGCTTCCGGCAGGAAAAAATAGCGCTGCCCGATCTCCCGGTTAACCACGTATTTTTCCTTCCCGAAGATCATTTTTTTATGCACCAGCGGGTAACTCTCCCCGTAACCGAACAGGCGCAGGGCCAGCTCGGCCAGCGTTAGCAGCAGAACCGGGAGGAGCAGCATCAGCGCGGTGAAAAGGATGCGGCGGGAGGTGGAGAGCGGGGCAGGCTTCATTGGCGGCGGGATGAGAGGGTAACTTTGAAAATTTTGATTTCAAACGGTTCCAATGCGACGGGAATCTTCGCGGCCGGCAATGGCTGCGCGGCGTTATTTAGAAGATCGGTTAAAACAGCGCCGGGGGCAATATTTTCACCCGGGTTCAGTTCGATGGAGGCGGCCTCCTCCCCGCTGTTCACCGCCACCACGCAGGTTTGGCCCTCCCAATCCCGCCGGAAGGCCAGAATTTTCGGCGCAGGTTTCCCTTCGGAACCGACCTTGTCGGCGGCCTTGCCGGTGACCCCGCCGGCGGCCCCGCCGGTTTGAAGGAATTCGATGCCGCCCAGGGCCAGCTCCCGGTTCTGGCGGCGCAGGGCGATCAGTTTTTTATACCACTCGAACAACTGCCGGTCGAAAGCCACGGAGTCCGCGGGGCGGGGTTTGCCGAGGGGATGAGAAACCTCCGCAGCGTACTGCAATTCCGGCCAGAGCATCGGTTTGCGGCAGTCCGGATCGTCTGCGCCCCACATGCCCGCTTCGTCGCCGTAATAGAGCATCGGCGCGCCGGGGAGGGACATTTGCAGCCCGATGATCAGGCGCTGCCGGCGGCGTTCCGCGTCCGTGGGTTTGCGAATATCGTAGGCCGGGTTTTGCAGGGGATTAGCGCCGTGGTCGTACCAGCGGTCGGGATTGACGATCTGGGAGGCGAGGCGATCCACGTCGTGGCTGTCCATCAAATTTTGGCAGGCCAGCACATTTTGCCAGGGATAGTCGCGATAAATCGCCTGCAAGCTGTCTGCGAACGCCAGCGCAGAAATCTGCTGCTCCCGGTTGATCGCAAATTGCTGCAAAGCGCGGGCGAAGCGGTAGTTCATCACCGCGTCGAATGCGCCCGCGAACCAGGGCGCGGCGTTGAACATGCGGTACTGCCGCCAGTCCTCCCACCACACCTCCCCGCTGATGTAGGCCTCCGGGTTGATCTCCTTCACCCGGCGGCGGAACTCCTTCCAGAAGTTGATGTGCACCTTTTCCGCCACGTCCAAGCGCCAGCCGTCGATGCCGTCCGCGGGATCGCCGTCGCCGTCGGGGTCCATCCAGCGCTTGACGATGGCGAAAACGTGCTCGCGGGGGCCGCTTACCAGGCCGTTTTCATCCTGCCGGAACTCCGGCAGGGTATGGATGCCGTTCCAGCACTGGTAATCGAGTTCATTCTCCGGGGTGGCGGGGTCATCCCACTGTTTAACGACGTACCAATCTTTATAGGGCGATTTTTGCTGATTTTTGAGCAGGTCCCGGAAGGCCCAGAACGTGTTGCCGGAATGGTTGAACACCCCGTCGATGATGATTTTGATGCCCCGCTGATGGCATTCCCGGATCAGGTCTAAGAACAGCAGGTCGGCGGCGGTCCAGTGCCAGGCAGCGGGGTCGGCGGGATTTTCATTTTCCCAGAGGCGGCGGTCTCCGCCGGGATCGGGGCCGAAGTTGTTATCCACGTGATGAAACATCTCCGCGTCGTACTTGTGCAGCGAAGGGGATTCGAACAGGGGATTGAAATAGACCGCGGTGATGCCCAATTCCTGCAAATAATCGAGGCGGTCGATTACCCCCTGCAAATCGCCCCCATAGCGGCGCATTCCGGCGCAGGCGCTGAAATTCGGCTCCCCCGGTTTTGCCCAGTCCAGCACCCGGCTCCACTCGACGCTCTTTTCCCAGGGCTGCAGCGCATACCAGTCCGAAGTCCAGGGGTGGATTTGCCAATCTTCCGGCGTGAAAAACGGCCAGCTTCCGGCCAGGTCTGCGGGAGCGGGATCGTTGCCGCGGTCGCCGTTCCAGAACCGTTCCGGGAAGATTTGATACCAGACCGCCTCCGCCGCCCAGGAGGGAACCCGGTTTGAGGGAGGCTCCTGGGCAAAGATGGCCGTAAGCGCCGGGATGATTGCTATGATTGCAAGGAAGGGTATTTTCATAAGATTCGCAAGTGGGGGGGTTAGTGTTTGGGTGTTATGGTGTTATGGTGCTTTAGTGTTTTAGTGTTGAGAGAAAAAACTACGCTGATTTTAGCGCCTGACTTTATAATCGCTCCCAACCCCTCCCCTGCCCTTTCCCTTTTTTCCTTTTCATTCCCACAATCGCGGGGCCAAGCTTTTCACTTTTCATCCCCGCATTCGCGGGGACAAGCTTTTCACTTATTTTGCGCCGGCAATCTACTTTGAGGCGGGATTTTAAGCAAGCAATTAATCACTCCCCCGGGCAAAACCCGGTTTTGTGACCGGAAGAGATGCTGCCGTGGCCGGTTGGCCGGGTAGCCGGCCGTGGACGGGGGCCGCCAAAGAACCGGTTGAATTCCCGGGTAAAGGGTGATAAATTTTTCCAGACTTTACCAGACTTTAAAGGAGGGGTTTAGGCAATTGAGAAGAGTCGTATTGGGTGCGAAATCGATCTGATCCCGGAGGGATGCAAGTGCGGAAAATGAAGATTCTTGAGGTTTGCGCAGAGGTTTTTCATCTCGCCACGTTTCGCACTATTCCGCGTGTTTAATGGGTTTCGTCCCGAGGCTCAGCCCGAGGGGCAGACAAATCGGGCTACTTGCTCTTATCCACCTTTATCGCCCAGAGCAGGGGAAGTTGCTCTTTCTCGTACTCATCGACCACGGCGTATCCCTCCGCTTCGGATAAATCACGGGCGGCGATGACACGATATTGCCCCCCTTTTACGAAAAAGCCTTCCCCTAAAAGCTCGGGGCAGGGGATGATCAGCTTTACCAGCGGTTCATCCAATTTCCCCTTTAGTACCTTGACAATCTCAAATTTGTGAACCACCGCCATGGCGGCGTCGCCGCATCTCATGGTGGTGGAGGGCGTTTCCAGGAGGCGCCCGGTAAATCGAATTTCCTGGCTCATAAACACCTCGCTTTGGCCTCGTTTCTCAGAAGACCCGTTTTGGCCCTGGCATGAGTATAGCCAATGCAGCGACAGCAGTAGAAGAAAAATGGGAGCTGCGAATTTTATTTTGCTCATCAGATTGGTTTCTGCAGGTACTCTGCTACCGGTGAACGGTCATGATTACCCGCCGGTTTTGGGCGCGCCCGTCGGCAGTGTTGTTCGGGGCCACAAAATTGACTTCTCCCCTGCCGACGATAGCGATGCGATTTGCATTGATGCCCTGGGCGATAAACCAGGCGCGCACCGCTTCCGCCCGCTGCCTCCCCACGCGGCGGTTGACGGCCTGGCTCCCGACGCTGTCGGTAAATCCCTCCAACTCCAGGGTCGAGCCGGCGTTGGCGTTCAAATCTGCCAGGGTGGTAGCCAGCAGCACGTTTCCCGCTGGCGGAACGGCGTTGCTGCCGGAGGCAAACCGGTCGATGGTGCGCTGCGAAACCTGCACCTTGGGAACCCGGGTTGCGGCCACGATCTCGAAATCGGCCCCCGGCCCGCCGGGGCTGCCGGCAGTCACCCGGAAAATGATGTCTAAAAAATAGTGGGTAAAAATCTGCCGGGATCTCCGGTAGGTGATATTCGGGCCTACCGGCTGTCCCGCGGGGGCGGGAATTACCACCGGGGCCACGCCGCCGCCTAACCTGCGGCCTACAATTCCCAAATCTTCCAGAACGCCGCTTTCGGATTCGATGCCCACCTGGTGCGAGGGGCCGAATCCCGGCGCAGCCGCGGCGTGAGAGTGGTAGTTCTCCATCATTTCGTGAAATGCTTTGGCGGTGCCTTGATTGGGCAGCGCGGCGTTCAGATTGCGGATGTCGTCGATATCTATGTTCTGGATGGTGCTGGGGGCTGCCGGGAACGCGCCGACCCCCACTCGCGGTTGATGGGTTCCGATGTGCAACTCAGCGTGCTGGCGGGGGTCATTGATCACCTGGCGCAGCATCCGGCGGGCATTTTGCGAGGTCGGCCCTCCCGGGGTATCGCCGGCCACGCGCACCCGGGGATTGGCGAAGGCCCAATTCAGCCGGAAACCCGCGGCATCGCCGACCAGGCCAAGATATTCGCGCACCTCCGCTTCGTTTCCCCCGCTGACGAATAAGCGCCTCTGGATGGAATTCCGGGAAGGAGAGTTTGCGCGGCCCTGCTGCACCACGTGGGTTAACTCATGGGCGAGCAGTTTTTTGCCTTGCGTGGTGGCGGGCGAATACTCCCCCGCGCCGAACACCACTTCCCGTCCCAGGGTAAACGCCCGGGCGTTGAGGGATTTGGCGGTATCCGCGGCCTGCGAATCGGTATGCACCCGCACCCCGCGGAAATCCGCTCCAAAACGGGGTTCAAAAAACGCCCGCAGGGCAGGAGAGAGGGGGTTTCCGCCCGGCAGGTTGTGAATACCGGCCTGCGCCGCCGGCGTAACCGCCGGAGCATTACTACCCGAATCTCCGCTGGCTTGCAGGGGTTCCTCTTCTTCTGCGGCCTGGCGCTGCATTTCCTCCTCTTCCGCGGGCTGGAGTTGCAGCTCTTCTTCTTCCGGCTGGCGCTGTATTTCCTCTTCCTCCGCCGCCTGCCGGCGCAACTCTCCCTGGAATTGCAGGCGCGCCCGCTGGAGTGGCGCCGGCTTTACGGAAAGCGCCGCCGCCGGGTTGATCTGAGAATCGGGCATATTAACTACCCTTTCGGCGATTCGATCGGCTTCCCGTTCGTAGCGGTCGCCCGGCTGCCCGATCTTCAGCTTGGCCCGGATCAACCGCCCCACCGCCCGGTTGCCGATGGTTTGTTGGAGATGCAATAACGGATGCGGCGCGGCGTCGCCGGATTGCTTCTTCTTTCTCCGGATCCTCCGCAGCGGCGTCGAAGAAGATTTCGATTTCGCCGTTCCATGAGCTTTAAAGTTAGCCATAGACGATTCTCCCGGTTCCGGTTAAAGGGGGTTTTCGTTACTATTCAGCCACAGATTTTCACATGATGGGGTACTTTAATCCGTGTCTATTCGAGTTGATTCGACATCGTCAATTGCATTCTGAGCCGATTTTTGTCCTTTCATAACTTCTATCAAGGCATATCCGTAAGTTTCTCCGCTGTTCCGCGCTGCGGCAATAATATTGCGGATAAGCGCCGGGGAAAGTTCATCTCCCTGAAAATCTAAACTCGTTTTATAGCGTATGCTTCCATCAGAATAATCCATTTCAAAGTTACCAATAAGAATACCATAATTAGCACGCGTAATAAATTCTGCTACTTGCGATCTGGTTGTTTCAGAAGCACGTTCACGGAATTCTAAATAAAACACCAATCTTTGCTCGTCCTCAATTAAATGAATAATACCACCTTCATACAAAGAATCAGCTAAGAAAACAACGAATCCTGAGCTTGTATCTCCTTTAAATTCATCTGGTTTCCAATTGAAATCCTTTAGGACCTTGCCCACAATCTCCAGTGCATGTGGATGATGCCGATGAGGGGTGTCATTCCTGAGAAGCCTGGCTTTGCTTTCTTCATTTTGATTCATTGCAGTTCCCCTTATACAAATATGAATTGTCTTATTTTAGTTTATATTTCAACGCAATTTTTCTTAAGTGTTCATTTACCGTTTTGGGCGTCCAACCTGGAGGAAAATCCCATACATCTTTAATGGCGCTGTTTTCTTTGCTATTTCCAACCCATAGATTTTCTACATCATTGAAGAAATCCCTGAGTAAATCTTGTGCAGCAGCCTGGATGGCTTTATTGCTGAGTCCCGCAACCCTTTTCCCCTTCGCTTCCAACAGTGTTTTTGCTTTTTGAGGAACAAGTCCATTCAGAGACGACATGTAATGAGAAAGCATTTCTTGAGAAGGAATAATGTGGCGACGAGCCTCTGTGATCTTTAACAGTGGACGTTTAACACTCTTCTTATGAAGTTCAGGAAAGTTGGCTCGCAGTTCATTTTTAGTAGCTACACGGAATCCAGATGGACGTTTCAATTTAATTTTGACTTTCTTAGGTTTCGGGCCAGGCATTGTACCTGGTGGGTTGAAACGGTATGAATATACGAATCCCTGGCTATTTTCACTAACATTAAGTTTCTTAAAAACAGGATGTTTTACACGAATAGCCGCGACGGCTTGTTCAAGTTCTTTTTTCTCAGCGCCAGCCGTGAACCTTTGATTCAAAGCTCGAAGCGCTGCCAGCCCTGCTTTTGCTCTCGGTGTCGAAATCGCTTCCGGTTTACCTTTTTTCCCTCTTTTATTCTTACCCTTCCCAAACAACTTCTTCGCCTTCGTCACAACAATACTGATCACCTTGCCCACCACTTTGTCAACCGGCTTGCGCACTTTCATAATAATTTCCCGCACCGCGCCAGGAAATTTAGGATGATCGGGACGGTTTTCGCCATCGCCTGCTCGATAAAGTTGGCTGCAGCCTGAACTTTGCCCATGACGATGTTGCCAATGGAATCGAACACCGATTTTACGAAATCCACGATCCGCTGCCAGTTCTCCACAAAGAACATGATGGTGTTGTAAATCGCCAGCACCGCCTGCACAATCGCCCCGGCGGGATTGAGGAAGCTGAGCAGCTTGATCACTGCCTGCTTCACCACCTGCACCACCACCCAGTTGCGAATTCCCTCCATCACCTGCTGCTTGAGCTCCGCAGCTTTCTCCTTGATCATTTCCCACAGGGCCATCGGCCCTTCCGTGACGATGCGCTTGACAATGTCCACCCCGGTTTCCACAGCTTTTACCACCTTTTCGCCCAACCGCTTGACCAGTTTAAAGCGGATGGCGTTCCAGGTCAATCCTAAAATCTGCAATACGATGGAGAGAACCCCTTTCAGGTCGAATTTCTCCGGCAACTGGATGCCCACGTCGCCCATGGCCCCGGTCAGCCAGGTAACCAGGCCGCCTACCAGGTGCTTTTTGATGTTCTTGACAAAGTTTTCCACTCCTAACTTCACCGCGCCGATGAGGTTCTTGATAAACCCCACCGGGTCGGTAACGATCTTCTTGATGACCGCCGCGCCCTTGTTGATGATGCTCATCAGCTTCTTGCTGTCGAAACCGGCTTTTTTCAGCACCCACTCGAAAAACTTCAAGGCTGCCTTCAGGAGCAGGTTGCCTAATTTAGCCAGCGCCCCGGACATCGCCTCTTTCATCTTCTCGATCTTTTCATCGATCTTTTTGATCGCCTCTTCCTTCTTGTCGCAGAGTTTTTGCGCCAGTTCCTCCTTCTTGCGGTCGATGAATTGATCCAGTTCCGAAAGCTTGCCTTCCATGTCCTTCAGGGCGTTCTGCCCGGTTTCCCGCAGCGCCGGCCCCAAACCGTCCACGAATTCCTTGATCTCCTGGCGGGCTTTGGCAAGCTCCGCTTTGCATTCTTCGATTACCCGGTTGTTATCCGCGGTGATTTCCGCGATCAGGCGGTCGATCTTGGCCACGTAATTCGTTTTCGCGTTGTCGAAGGCCCGCTGCACTTCCGGAAAACCATCGATCCCGACGAATTTATCCTTGAGCCATTTTGCCGGCCCCCAGAAACCGGAGTAGCGTTTGCGCTTCCAGGCGTCCACCTCCCGGGTCACTTCGATCTCGAACTCTTTGGAATAGGTTTCCTGCGCCTGGTCGAAGCGTTTCAACGATTCTTGCTCTAACTTGTTCAGTTTCTCGGTAACGCTCTTCTTTGCGTTTTCATAGATTTGGTTGATTTTACCGGTAACTTCTTCACGTTTCTTTTCCAGCTCGGATTTGGTTTTCTCTTGTTTATCCCGGGTATCGGCCAGCCCCCGGCTGCGCTTCTCCTTCATGGCCGTTTTAGACTGCGCTTCTTCCTGCTGCAAATCCTGTTCGACCTCTTGAGTTTCCTTTTCGGCGAACTCCCGGATTTGCGCCGGTTCTTCAGCCACCTTCTGCTTCAATCCCTGGCGCTCCTGTTTGGCTTCCGCCAGGTCCCCTTCATCGACCATCTCCAACTGTTCTTCGCTGATTTCTTCTTTTTCTAACAAATCATCGGATTTTTGCTCGAACTCGCTGAAATCGGTATGCTCCGGGGGCAGCTCCGCTACCGCGTCTTTGCCCAGGTTGAGCAGCGGGGTCTCCGGAGCTGGCTCCTCTTCGGGAAGCTCCACCGGCGCGCTTTCCGGTGGTTTGGGGGCGGGAGGCTCCTCAATAGCGCCATAGGTGTTCGTGACTGCGTCCGCGTCTTCCTTGACCTTGCCCAACACCTTGCTCCCCACGATTTTCGCTTTACCCTTGGACTGAAATTCGTTCAACTCGTTCAGTTTGCGGGGCACCGACTGTTCGATAGCCTGGTCGAGGGTAGTTTGAGCTTCTTCCGGGTCAGCCTCCGGCGCGGGAACCTCATCGAGTCCCGCCACCTGCTCGGCGTTGCTCTGCGCCTGGCCTTCCTCTGCCGGGGGTTCCACGGCTGCTTCGCTTTGCTCCAATTTCTCTCCGGCCTCGTCGTGGGTCTGCTCGTTTTCCGCCAGCGCCGCCGCTTTTTCCGCGGCTTGCTCGCACACCCCGGCGCTTTGCGCCTCCAGGTATTGGCCGGCTTCGCCCTTGGGCGCTTCTTCCTCTTTTTCTTCTTCCCGGGCCGGCGCAGGGGGCGCTTTCCGGCCTTTTTTCGTTTTTTTCTCCCCGGTTACTTCATCCGTCGCCGCTATCTCTTCACCAATTCCTGCTGCGGCTTCTTCGGGAGTCTCTTCGCCCGCTTCCGGATGTTCTTTTTTCGCTTCTTCCGCGGCGACCGCCGCCGGGCGGGGATCGGCGGCCGCGGCGGCTTCTTCCCGGCTCTCGCGCAGTTCTGCTTCCACGTCGATGGCTTCTTCCCCGGCTTCCTCCTGGCGCTGAACCATACGCCGGGCGGGCAACAGCGGCGAAGCGCCCTGCTGGATGGTATGGGCCAACTCGTGGGCTAACAAGGCCTTGCCGCGCATGCTGCCGGGATCGAATTCCCCGGCGTGGAAATAGACGTCGCTGCCGTGGGCAAAGGCGCGGGCGTTCAACTCCCGGCTCATTTGCGCGGCGTCGCCGCCGGTGTGGATTCGCACCCCGCTAAAGTCGCTTCCGAAACGCGTTTCCATAAAGGCGCGGGTATCCTCCGGCAGGGGACGCCCTTTGCCTTTGCTCGCCAGCAGGCGGGCCTCGGTCGCATCCCCCTCCGCGCTAACGCTGGCCGTGTCTGCTGCCGGTAAAGGTTTGGCCTGCAACGGCTCTTCTTCTTCCACCGCCCGCTGCGCCAGTAGTTTGCCCTGCAACATCTCTTCTTCTTCCGCCGCCCGCTGCGCCAGCGACTTGCCCTGCACCATTTCTTCTTCTTCCACCGCTTCTTCTTCCGCCGCCCGCTGCGCCAGCGACTTGCCCTGCACCATTTCTTCTTCTTCCACCGCCCGCTGCGCCAGTAGTTTGCCCTGCAACGGCTCTTCTTCCGCGGCCTCCCGCTGCACCAGCGGGGTAATTTGCGCCGCCAGGGGAGCGTTGCCGCGGAGCGGTTGGGCTTGCAGAGGTTCCTCTTCATGCGGCTGGCGCTGTACCGCGGGTTTCCCGGATGGGGCTGGCTCCGGCATTCTTATCACTTGCTCCGCCACCCGGTCGGCTTCCTGCTCGTACTTATCATTCGCCGGACCGACGGCTAATTTGGCCTGGATGAGCCGCCCGGTCGCCCGGTTGCCTATTTTGCGATGTAAATACAGAATGTTTTGGGGGTTTAATTGAAGTGGGCCGGCATTGCTGTTGAGCATCGCCGGCGTGAGCTGCGGCCCGGGCTGAAGCTCTTTGGCGTTCCCCGCTTCGGGCGGTTTTTTAGCGGTAGAGATCCGCTCGCCGGTGTGGTTTTGCTGCGCGTGTGTATGCTGAAATCCCATGGCAACTTGATGGTGGTAAATTTGTAACTATTCAGGCTATTTTTTTAGACAGGATGCACAGGATATACAGGATTGGGTAGTGCTAAAAAGGTAATGCGGGAGATGAAGCAAGGAGAATCTCATGCCAGCATTAAATCCTGCTCATCCTGTACATCCTGTCTAAATATGGCTGAATACACCGTGTAACAAGTTTTCTGATATTTCTCGTTCCAACGGTCTCCGTTGGAACGAGCGGCGCGATGCTCTGTATCGCGTCGTGTTACAAACTTGAGGCAGAGCCTCTTAAGCGGCGTTCATCCGTGGAGCGAGTGAACGAGGGGTAAATGCGTAAACGCTGGTAT
The DNA here is from genome assembly GCA_013360445.1 of Calditrichaceae bacterium. Taxonomy (GTDB): domain Bacteria; phylum Calditrichota; class Calditrichia; order RBG-13-44-9; family J075; genus JABWBP01. Next base: position 41,344 of record JABWBP010000021.1, read on the forward strand.
TAAAAAACTTTGTAACTATTCAGGCGTTTTGCCACAGAGGCCACAGAGAGCACAGAGACATAAAAAAATTCCTGATCAAATCACAAATACAGGGATATAAGGCTCTAAATGGTCTCTGTGGCTGAATAGTAACAAAACTTTTTAAACAATGTAATGAATAGTAATGATCAAAAATATTTTACGGGTGGATTCGGAACTCTGCTATTACCGTTTGGCCAGCCGGTGGGGCTGCTGCGATACGTCCACCCAATATTCGGAATATAGCTGCAACAGATCGCCTGCGTAGCGGAATTTCTGCACCATGTTGTTGGGGCGGGGCTCCAGTCGCGCCGCCGCGGGCAGGCCGCTTTCCCCCGGCCCGGCCTCCAGGCTGGCGAGAATAGTTCCCTCGCCGTCATACTCGACCCACACTTCTCTCTCTTGCCTGGCCGCCGCGGGTTTTTGCCCGGCCTCCAGGGGTCGAAGCACCGGTTTATGTTCACTTTCCGCTTTAGCCGCGGCCGCTTTTTTCTGTGCTTTCGGTTTGGCAGGGAGCTTAGCGGCCGGTTTTTTCTTCGGCGCAGGAGGTTCCGGCTCCTCGCTGGTTTTTTTGACGAAATCGAACGGATCGCGGCCCAGGCGCGATTTTGGTTTTTTGGTCGGCATGGCGTTAACCCATTTTAAGGATTTCCTGAACCAGGGAACGATAATCTTCCGCCCCGTAACTGTGCGGGGCATAGTCGAAGATGGATTGCCCGAAACTGGAGGCTTCGGCCAGGGTGACATTTCTGCGGATGAAGGTCTTGAACAATTTGTCGCCAAAGTGATTTTTCAGGTTTTCGAATACTTCATTGTGCAATCTCAACCTTCTGTCGTACTGGGTGGCGATCATGCCGCTGATTTTCAGCGCCGGGTTCACGCGCTGTTTGACCTTTTCCACCATCTCCATCAACTTGGTGAGGCCCTTGATGGACAGGTACTCCGCTTGCAGGGGCACGAACACCTCTTTGGCGGCGGTGAGGGCGTTCAGGGTCAGCAGCCCTAAGTTGGGGGGGCAATCGATCAGGATGAAGTCATAAGCGGACTGGCCTTTCAGCACGTTGGCTAAGAAAGCTTCGCGCCCCACCTCAGTGGAGAATTCGATCTCCGCCCCGGCGAGGTCGATGGAGGCGGGCAGCAGCGCCAGGTTGTGGATTTCTAAGCGCGCCTGCGAAAAATCCGCTTCGCCTTTTAATAAATGATAGATGGTCGCTTCAAGCTCGTCGGCGTTGACGCCTAAAGAATAGGTCAGGTGCGCCTGGGGATCCAGGTCCACCAACAGCACCCGGTATTTCAGCGCCGCCAGGCCGGCGCCGACGTTAACCACCGAGGTGGTTTTGCCTACCCCGCCCTTCTGGTTGATCAGGGCGATAATACGCTGCTGCTTTTGAGCCGGGCGATGGGTCGTTTTTTTCATTACTATCCTAACCTGATTATTCTTGCCAGGAATTGTATTCCAAAATCACTATGATTTGAAATTTCGGCCACGTACAACAGCGCTTGCGTTCCCGCCATTCGAACGCGGAAATTCCAGGATAACTCCGCGTCTTGCGGGTCGGTGGGAATGACCTGAATGATTCGCGGCCGGTCGAACTCCGCGCCGGAGACGGGAAAAGAAAGTTGCAGCGTCGAGCCGGGCGGAATGGCGCCGGTTATCCCGTTCTCGACTAATGACAGCTTAACGCCCGTCACCGCCCCGTCGCTAATTTTAGGGGTGGTTATCGCGTTGGCAGCGATTTTATCCGCACTTACCGCGTTGTTGGCTAATTTCACCTCGCTTACCGCCCCGTCGTTGATTTTGACTGCGGTCACCGCCCCGTCGTTGATTTTGGCCGTGGTGACCGCGTTGTTGGCCAGCTTGGTATCAGTCACCGCACCGTTGGCGATCTTGACATTGCTGACCGCGCCGGCGCCCAACCGGGAATCCGTAACCGCCTCTAAAGCGATTTTATCGGTAATGACCGCCTGGGAAGCGATTTTCGAGGCGATCACCGCGTTGTTTACCAGCTTGTCGGCGTTAACGCTGTTGTTGGCAAGCTTGTCCGTGGCGACGCTGTTATCGGCTAATTTGGCTGCGGTGACCGCGTTGTCCCCTAACTTGGGCGTTGTCACCGCCCCGTCGGCTAACTTTGGTGTGGTGATCGAGCCGTCTTGAATCGGCAACGTGATGTCCGGGGAAAGTTTGGGCTGGGTGATTGCTCCCTCGGCAATTTTTTCCGTGGATACAGCAAGGTCGCCTAATTTAGCGGTCGTTACCGCACCGTCTGCTAACTTTGCCCCGGTTACCTGAAGGTTGGCGATATTCCTTGTGTTAACCGCATTATCTTGCAGCTTATTCGTAGAAACCGCGCCATTCGCCAATTTCTCTTCACTTACTGCCCCGTTTTGAATGCCGTCCGGTCCAATGGGAGTACCCTTACTGGCCCCGGAGTGGTCGTGCCCCCCGATGTCGGTGAAGCGGATTTTATCTTCCGAAAATACCCCCGCGTTGACGCGGATGCGGCGGCCCTTATCGTCGAATTCATCATCTCCGTCGTGTACCTCGAATCCGCCGCCGGCGGTGGGCACTATCCAGGCCAGGGTAATCCGGCTGCCTTTACCATCCGGCGCTTCATCCCAGCGCGCCGTGGGGCATTCCGCAATGCGATTATTCTTGGAAACGCCTTCGCAGACGGAGTTTCCCACGCAGGTCTCTTCTTCCGCGTATTCAATGCCTAAGTAAGGCTTGAGCGGGTCGAACCCCGCGACCAGCAGCCCTTCTTCTCCTACCACCATTTCCCGGCCCTGGTTATCGACCGCCGAGCCGGGAGCGATTTTAAAAGCGCCCTGGCTGGCGACGTAGGTTACTTTCAAGCCTTCGATCACTCCAAAGGATAAGCGCTTCGCATGGCGGCGGTGCATTTCGACCAGATAATTTTGCTCGTCCTGAAAATCCCGGGCGGTCAACAGTTGTCGTTTAAAATACCGCACTCTTTGAATATTGCTGCTGCATTTCATAACCTGTTCCCTTTCATCTAAACTTTACGCTTTAGCGTCTTTGCGGGGAAGTTTTGTGTATCATTCACAACGCGCGTTACTTCCGGGGCCGGCCTGCTCCCGGCGTTCTGGCGTCCGGCTGGGGAACGGCAAACAGAACGCACTGCCCCGCGGCGTCGGTAATCAACCGGATGACGCTCTGCTCGGGAACGCAATAGATCGCTTCTTTGGCCTGTTGCAGCAACAAGGGATCGACCTGAGAGGGGTCATAAACCTCTCCCGGGATCATGTTCAGCCTTTCCAGTTCGTGCTGCGCCGCTTCCAGCGATCTGCCGACCACCCCGGAAATGTCCCGCCAGCCCTGCGCCTGGCACACCGCCCGGATCATGCCCTGCCGGGCGTCTTCCCAGCGCCAGTAGGGGGCGGCAAAGGTCCAGGCCAGCCGCCGGCGCGCCCCGGAGTCGATCTGGGCAGCGGTAATTTTGTACGGCTCGGAGGGCTGTGCGGGAGGTATTATTTCCACGCTGCCGAGAATCACGATGCGGTCTTCTTCGCAGCAAGGCTCCACGCCCGGGCAGTCGTCGCAGGGGACATGGCAGTTGCCGTTTTTATGCGGCCCGGGAGATCCTCCGCAGCAAGGCAGGTCTTTTTCGCGCAGGACCTTCACGCAAAAACCTTCCCGAACCCGGGAAAATTGCGCGTGCAGGAGGTCGTCGTCGCAATTGCCGAGGTATTGCTGCACCGGCTCGGAATTGCACTCGCAGTAAGTGATCCCGATGTACAATTTCGGGCAGGTTTCCGCGGGGGTGCACTCCTCGCCGGGGCGCAGAACGCCCTGCTTTTCCAACTCGCAGATATGGTCGCACAGGTCCACCTCGTAATCGCGGCAGACCACGATTTCGTTGCCGGCGCAATCCAGCGCCAGCCCGGCGCCGATCACCACTTTGGCGGTGCAATCATCCGCTTCATTATTGCAAAAATCCCATTCCCGCAGCCCTAATCCCCATACTACTCCGGAGCCGTGGAAGCGGTTGTGCAATTTCAACTTTTCCCGGAAATAGGCCTGTTCTTCCTGCAAATCCTGTTCGGTAAGCAGCATCCCGTGAAAATAATTGAGCCGTTTGAATTTTCCGGCGATGGTTTTTGTTTTGGCAATTTGCCCGTTTTTGGTAAGCATGTGCTCTCTCCTATGCTAAAAGTCGATGAACCAGACCCTGCCTGGGGGTTTCATTTTCCGGGGATTGGGTTTTTGCCGGCGTGCGGCGCTGCGGCGCTGCCACGGAAGCAGCCGCCCAGAGGTAATGGCCGTCGAAGCACATCCGGGAGACCTGGTAATCCTCGCCCTCGATCTCTATCTCCTCCCCGCCGGCTTCCTTTTCCGGGTTCAGCGTGTCCACCCGGTTGAAAAGGTATTCCTTATATTGCGCCGCCCACATGTATTTGCCGTCGAACGCCAGGGCGGAATGGTCCCTGCGGCGGAAAGGGCTGATCGGGTCTTTGTCGCCGTAAATATCGATCTTGAAAGCGCCGTCCTTTCCGCTTACCCAGATGTGAGTGCCGTCGAAGGCGACGTCTTCCGGCTCATCGGTGCCACACTCCCGCGGTTCTTCTACCACGATGCTGCCGTCCTGCAGGTGCGCAGCTACCAGCCCGTTGCGGCCGGTAACGTGGTAGATCATCCACACCATATCGCCGTCAAAAGCCATCCCTTTAATGGTCGATTTGGCCTCGGTCGGCAACGGAGCTTCATAGACCGCCGCCACACTGCCGCTGCGCGGATCGATGACGGTGAGGGAAAGGTAATAAATTACCGCCCGTTCCTCTTCCACGGCCTTATGATGCGAAATCCACAAGTAGCGGCCGTCGAACACGATCTCCCGGGGATAATCTTTCAATTCGCCGATGCTTCCGTTAGCGAAATTGCAGACGTTGACCCAACTGATTTGGCCTCCCATGCCGTTCTCCGGGTCCGCGCTTTCGTGGTGAGTAACCCACATGCGCTGGCTGTCGTAGGCGATGCCCCAGTTTTTCATCTCCAATTGGATTGGCGGATCTGTTACCACGGTGTTGTCTCTGCGGCGGATGCGCACCAGGTGCTCATCCTCGCAGTCGGTAATCCAGATAAATTTACCGTCCGTGGTGAGCCGGCAGGGGTGCTTGCCCACGTTTTCCGCGTGGGTGAAAAGCTTGCCCCCGCGGTACTCCAGCCCTTTGATGGTTTGCGCCAGCAGAGGAACAAACTGGCGGCGGTCGTAACGCGCGGCGTGGGATATCCAGAGTTCACGCTCTAAGCATTCCAGTAAATGGCGCAGCGCCTCGTTGCTAAAAGCCAGCTTGCGATAAGGGGGTGCATTGTTGATCAACAGGGGATTCGGCGCGTTTTCATCGTGACAAATCTGCGCCAGGGGCACCGGCTGGCATTGCCGGCGTTCCGGGCACTGCTCGATGACCAGGGGAGTGGGATCGTGCAAAGCGCGGAAACAATCCACCCGGCAGCCGTGCTCGTCGAAAATCGCGGGCTTTTCCGGCTCCGCGGGGGAATCGTAAGAGACCAGCAGCTTAAAAGTCTCCCGGGTGCGGTTATAAACGCAGCCGGTATCGGGTTTTTCGCAGTCCTCCACCGGAATGGGGGTCGGTTCCACCGGGCATTCCAGATATTGCACGGAAAGGTAGTAACACGTTCCCGGCTGCGGCGGACTGGTTGCCGGCGGCTCGCCCGGCGCGTTGGCGGCCAGGTCCAGGATCTGCTCTTCGAACACCCAGATTTCGTTGCCGTACTGGTCCAGCGCCAGCCCCGGCTTAACGATCACCCGGGCGCCTCCCTGGGGATGGGGAAGCACTTTCAGGCCGCAGAGCACCCCCCAGCCCAGCCCCAGGCGGTTGAGCAGCCAGCGTTTTTCATTGTCATAACTTTGCTGCGACTGGAAATCCCGCACCGTCATCATTTTTCCGAAATAATAATTATTCCGCTCGAAATGGCCGCGGGTATTGCCGGTTTTCCCCGGTTTGGTTCTGGTTTTGATCATTGTATCCTCCTGAAAATCTTGAACCTGTTGTTATTATGAAAATTTTCGATGTTGCCCGCGGTTAACCTACCACAAAATCGTATCCACGGCCAGGCGGGAGCGCGCCCCGATAATCCCTTTGCAGGGGTAGCGGCTTCCCACGAAGGTTTGCCTGCCCAAAACCGCTTCCCGGCCCAGTCGCATGGCCGAAAATCCCCGTGAAAGCACCGTATCCACCCCGATGAAGGTATGAGAGCCTAACTGCATCCGGGCGTTGTTGCGGATGCGAATACAGGCGCGGGTGAAGGCGGGTTTTTCATCCATAATCAGCCGGCGCAGCGTCGCCTCCTGGCTCTCCCCCGCCAGCGCGGAGGTGTTCGCTAAAATGGTAAAATCGAAGGCGTTCTCCTCGAAGGGTTTTTCCGGGGGGTCTTCGTTTTCTTCCAGCACAAAATCCCCGATGACGGAGCTTTCTTCTAATATCAGCCGTTGGGTGAAGGCTTTCCCCACCACGCTGCTCATCCCCAGCGTAACATTGGCGCCTAACACCATGGGGGTTAGGAAACGGAAATGCTCCAGAATCAGCGGCGCGGCGCCGGTATAAAGCTGCACCATTTCCCGCAGCCCGGCCAGGGTTCCCCGTTTTTTGTACAGTTGATAGGCGCGGGCGATCAGTTCCCGTTTTTTTGCCTCCGGCCAGTTTTCATCCGCCGCCAGGGCCAGCCAGGAGCCCAGCCAGTTCAAGAATTCCGTTGGAGTGGATTGCGGATCAAAATAACGGGCGATCTGCGCAATCTGTTCTTCCATGCCATAAGAAAAGGATTCATACAGGGAGAGGAAACGTTCCAGGAAATCCCTCCCGGTCTCTTCTTCCTGGTAGGTGGCCGGTAAATAGCGCAGGTAGGAGAGGCGCGGAAAAAACAGCCGGACCTGCTCCACCACGGGAGTATGGGCGCCGTCGCCGAACAGTTCGAACTTCAGCCAGAGGTAGCGTCCCCGCGCCTTCAGCAGAAGCCCGTCGCCGGCGTGGCGGCCGTTCTGCGGTGTACCCAGGGCTTTTTTCCACCACTGGTTGGCTTCGATCAGTTGCCCGGTAATGGGTTCTCCCTCGCCGGTTTGCAGGGAATCGGAGACGTAAAAAAAGGCCTCGATTTGGGTTTTTTCCTGAAGAGTCGCCCCCAAAGTGATGCGGTGCCACTCCATGCCCGCTTCGGCGCTGTCAAACCGCTCGGAATAGTACACCCCGTGCGCCAGAAACTGCCCCGACCCGTTGATCAGGGCGACGCCGCTCTCCGTCCCACAGGCGGCGTAAAGGTTACCCGCGTGATCGAACAGTAACTGCTGGCATCTTTCCGAATACTCGCCGAAGCTGCCTAAGTAGCGCCCGGAGGGGTCCAGCAAATGGATTTTGAGATCGTCGCCCGGCCTTCTTTCCCCAAAATAGATCAAGCCCTGCGCGTCCACTGCAATCCCGGAGGGCCGGAAGGCCGTCCCGATCTGGCTGAAGTCGCCTAACCGCGCAACGAGCTGCCCGTGGGGATCGAATTTCAGCACCTGGCGTTTGCGGGCGTCCAGGGCGTAGAGGTAAGCGTCGCGGTCGATGGCGATGCCTTCCGGGCGGGTCAGAATTCCCTCTCCGGTGATCTGGCGGAACATTCCGAAGCGGTTGAATTTGAGCACCCGGCGATGGCCGTAATCCAGCAGGTGGAGGTTTCCCCGGCTATCGAGCACAAGGTCGCGAGGAAGGTTCAATCCCCGGGGAATGGGGCGGCCGAGGGCGTCGTTCGGCCCCAAAATGTAGCGAAGCTGGTAATTATAGCGGTAGAACGCCTGCACCCGCTGGTTCAGGGGGTCGGAAACGTATAAGGTGGAATGGTTGAGCGCCAGGCCCGCCCATCCTTCCGGCTCGGGAGAAAAGCGGAACTGCCCCGGCCCGTCGCCGCATTCGCCGATGCAGGCAACCGGCTCGAAGCGGTTTTCGCTTTTGAGGTAGCGGTAAATACGGCAATCCTCCGCATCGATGGCGTAAAGGTTGCCCCGCGGATCAAGCCCAAACCCGCCTAACCGGCCAATTCCTTCTATCGCCGCCAGCGCCTGCCCGGGGTGCAGGGAAATGCCGCCGCCCGGCAGGAAGCGCACGCCCTCGCCAAAACCCTCCCGCCAGCCGGCCGGGGTATTCAATACTAAGTATTTGAATTCATCGTTCAGCAAAAGCGCGGACATGGGTGGTGTTCCTTGGTTTTTTGATCGTAAACGTAAAGCGTAAAACGTGATGCGTGGCTCGTAAATCGCTAATCGCCAATCGTCAATGCTCACCTTTTCACCGTGACGGAGTGCGCGCCGGAATAGACCAGGGCGACGCGGGGGATTTTCACGTTCTCCCTGCCGGGGATGCAGCTATCCGAAGAAAGTACCACGCTGCTCACGCAGGAAACTCCCTCCACCCCTTCGATCACCTGGTAAATTTCCGATTTGAATACCGGCCTTCCGAACGGCCAGCCGGTTTTTTCCGGCCCGCCTTTCAGGGGATCGAGGAAGGCTTTCAACGCATCGAGAACGTTCAGGCGCACGCTCTCAAGGCTCATGCGCGGATGGATTTCCACCGCCGCCTGCACGATTACCTGTACGAATTCCGGCCCGATCACGTGCAGGTTGGCGGTGAGCAGCTTCCGGGAATCTAAGTAATCCGCCACGGTTTTCAATAGGCCCTCGCCGGGCGCGGGCAGCTGATCCGGGCGATCCGGCAGGATATAGGGAACCACCACCACGGTCACCGCCCCGGGAAAGGGAATGGCCGGGAATTGGGGATGATAGAGCGGCAGCGCCTGCGCCCGGGTGATGCGCACCCCCGGGGTGGAGAGCGTTAGGGTTTCATAATCTTTCGAGGTGACGGCGCGGTAACGGGTTTTGAGATCCCGGCGGGCGCGCTGTTTTGCTCCCTCCAGGGTTTCGGCTTCGCTTCCGCCGGCGGCCGGCTTGCGGTTGGTTGCCTTTACCCCGGCAATCAGCGGATCGGTGAACTTGTTCAGGATGTTCGCTTGAATATTGCCGATTTCTCCCCCCCCGGCGCGGTAGCGGGCAACGCGAATATTTTCTTCTCCCCCGGACGGCACGCGCCCGTGAATGCCGTCGCCGAAGCGGATGACGCCCGCGGAGAGATCCAGCCGGTAATGGCGGTCTTCCGGGCCGGAGGCGTCGAAATCCGCAACTTCCGACCAGGCGCGCCATTGCGAATCCGGCTCTAAAATTTCTAACTCCAGGGTATTCCATAATACCGGGGAATGGCGCAGCTCCAGGGCTTGAAAGGGCAGCCCGCTGCCGGAATGGCGCTCATCCGTGAAGGTTACTCCGTGGGAGGCGGCAATGGTGTTGAACAGAATCGTGTCGATCCGGGGAGAAATTTCATAGCCGGTTTTCAGGAGCGTCGCACGAATCCAGTACAGCGGTTCCGTGACTAAGGTCGGCAACCCTGCCCCGGGCTGCGCCGCACCGGCTTTGGCGAGGTCGGCAGGCGCGCTGAATTCAATCCGCCCGTTATGCGCCAGGGCGGAAGCGCCGTCGTTAACGTCCAGGGACGCCCAGACGCTGCCGTTCCAGTATTCCCAGGCCAGCTCCGCCGGGGGCGTCAGGGTGAAGGATTCGCCCTCCGCGGGAACGGCTGGCTGCGGCAAATCCACCTCGTAGAGATTGATGGTGACCTTAATAGATTCCCCTGCCAGTGCAGCAAAGGCGTCGAAGCCGAGGTAGAACTGGTCGCCCGGCTCCGCGGTTTCCCCAAAGGCAAAATAGAAGACGTTGTCCAGGGAATTGGATTCGGTGTTATCGATCCAGCGGGAGGCGTCGCGGGTGAGCAGTTGTTTCAACTCGATATGGAGCAGCTTCAGGTCTTCTTCGGTTTCGAAAATAAGCTCCCTCCCGGCCAGCGCGTCCAGAGCGGCCAATTGGGTTCCCCGGGGCAGGAAGATGAAATCCGGGGCGTTTTCCCCGAATGAAAAGCTAACCTCTGCCCGGGCCGCGGTTGCCGGCTGCGGCCTGGTTCCCAGGAGCTTCAGGAATTTCAAAAAATTCTCATCGGTCAGGCGGTCGAGGTTGTAAATCTGCATTTCCGACAGCCAGGCAAACAGGTCGATGAGGGTGATGCCCGGGTCGCTGAGATTATGGTCGGTCCATTCCGGCGCGTGGCGGGGGATCAGGGAACGCGCCTCCTGGAAAAGCTCCGCAAAGGTTTTATCATCTAATTTGGGAATGGGTAAGGACATTTCCGCTTATTCCTTTTCATTTGCTTTTCGTCATTTGCGCTCCGCGCGTCATTTGCTGCGCTGTCATTGGTACTTCGTGCGTCAATTGCGCTTCGCGGGTCAATTTGCTTCGCGTCATTAACAACTAATGACGTGCGTAGCACTAATGACAATAAATGACGCGCGCAGCGCCACTGACGCGCAGCGCTAAAGCTGGTATTCACACTCATCTTTCTTCGTCGCCGTTGTAACCGTATTTGCCGGCAGCGCCAGGTTGATGCGGTGCTCCCCGGAAACCGGCAGTGTGAAGGGATCCAGAGCGACGTCCCCGGCCTGTTGTACCCCCCCGGCGTAAAGAACCAGGCTCGCCACGTAATCCACGTTGGGAAGGTGCTCGATGCGGCTGATGATGTCGGAAAGGCAGATGGCCTTTCCGAATTCCCAGCCGGTCTGCTCCGCTCCCCCGGTGAGGGGATGGATGTAGCGGTTGAGCGTTTCCCGGGCGGCGCTCTCCACCTCCGCGGCAACCTCGATGCCAATGGGCACGATGGTAGTCTCCACGATCAACTCGGTATAGAGCGGCCCGCGCACGTGAATGTGTTTGGGAGCGACGACCAGGTTTGCGGCGGATTGTTCCAGCCCCTCGGATACAGTTTTGATCAACTGGCGGGTGGGCTGGGGCTGCTTTTCTTTGGAATCCGGCACGATCAGCACCGTTACCCAGCCGGGAGCGAATTCCCCGCTGGCGTCGGTGTTGGGCAGGCATTTGGCGCGGGCGATCTTGCGGGAGGCGTCGCGGGCCAGCCATTCGAAATCTGCCGCCGCGACCGCGCGGTCGCGGTGCTGCAAGCGATGGGTTCCCCGCTCGATCGCTTCCTCCAGGGTTTCGGTTTCCGCGCCGGCGTCCGCGTCGAGATAATTGGTAACCGCCTGGATGAAGGGGATGGCATTCTTCAGCGCCTTTACGGAGAGGGGCGGCACGTTGCCGATTTTCCCGCCTCCGAATTGATAATCCGCCATGACGTTATCATCCCCGGCCGGGCAAACCATCCCCTGTTCCCCGTCGCCGAAGCGCACGATGCCCAGCCGTTTGTCCACCGTGTAGTGCCGGCTGGAGCTGTCCGACTGATCGAAATCTTCCACCTCGTGCCAGCGCACCCAGATTTCCTGAACCTCGCCGGTTTCATCTAACACCTTTTCAACGGCGTCCTCGCCCTCTGCGGCAATGATCGCGGGCATTTCCTCCTCGCCCGGCTCCCTGGCTTCTTTGATCCAAACCTGCTGAGCAATTACCAGCGGGTGCAGCAACTGGAAGCTCTGCTTGGCGGTAGCGTCGCCGGAGCCTAAAATTTCTCCCTCGATGGAGGCAGCCTGCAAGGCGTACACGCTGTTCAGGAAAATACCCTTGATGGTGGGCGGGGAAGGATGGATTCCCTCCACTACCAGTCCCTTCAGCCAATACAGCTTCCTGTCGAACATCTCCGTTACGGCAAAATCCGCCCCGCCGATCCATTCTAACATTCCCACCCGGGTCAGGTTTTCGGTTTCATCGAAGACGTTCAATTGCACCCATTCGCGGCCGTTCCAGTAGAACCAGAGCATTTTCAGGCGTTCATCGCTGCCGAGAAATTGCTCTTCTAAGTCGATGAGCATGCGCAGCGGCCCGCCGGTGAGGGGCTGGTCGAAACCCAGAAAAATTCCCGGGTAGATCTCTGGAAAAATTGCAAAGGGATCGAACACCAGGTCTTTGTCGCGGCACTCCGCGGTGCGGTCGATGTAGTCGAGGTTGTTTAAAGTAAAGCAGAATTGCGGCGCTTGCTCGGCAAGCTGGTATTCGATGTTGATTTCTTTTATAACCGGGTAATAGATCGTACCGGTGCTTACGGTGCCGCCGCTGCCAATGATAATTTCTTTGCCATAATCCCCGTCGATCAGACGGGCGCGAATCCAGTATTTTTCCTCCCCGTTCACTTCGATCTTTTCGATGTCCTCCGGGCAGGTGAAGCGGATCTGCCCCGCCGCTTTGAATTTTTCCGTGGTGTCGCTCACCCGCAAACCTCTCCAGGACTCTCCGTTCCAATACTCCCAGGACAACACCGGCTGGGGATCGGGATCAGGCGGGGTAGCAGGGTAGTCGTGCCATTCGGATTCTATATGAATAGTAACCCTCGCGCCTTTTTTGGAAAAAGCTTCGTCGCTGGCGAGGTTAAAGGTATCGAATAGCCGGGGCAACTCACCGAAGGGTTTGATGGCGAGCAGGATTCTGACCTGGTCGTCTTCGTTATAGAAGCTGCCCGCACCCTGGTCAAAGGTAATCTCGTGCCGCTGCTCATTTGCCGGAAGGGTTGGATCGCCCGCGGGAGTTATCGAGGCAACGTAGAGGGGCTGCGGGTCGCCTTCTCCCATCAAATAAGCCTTAATCCCCGCGCCGATATTCAATCCCGCCACGTTTTCGGATAGAACCGCGACGGTAAGGTCATTGGAACGCATGGCTGTAATCATGCGCACCACCGTAATATCATTAATATAGAGGTTAACCGGGGGGTCTAAGGCGTAGCATTTACCGGTTCGGAATACTGATGAAGTCGGCGGTATGGAGGGCGGCACTATTTTACTGCGTATGGGATCATCGACCCGGTTATTGAATTCCAGTGTATCCTCTATTTCAAGATCATCGGGGATCAAACCTGTCTGGTCGCCCGGGCAGGCCTGGCTGCGGTCAATTTCTACCGGAATATCCTTAGCCAGCATGGGAACGTCTATGGGGCTGATTTCCAGGGGAATATCGTTGTTGAAAGCCAGGTCCGGCAGAAACGGTTTAAAAGATTTTACGCTTAACTGAATCAGGTTCAGGGTGGGAAGCTGCACCCGGCTTGCCAGGGAGAGGGGTCTGCTCAGGCGGCAGCGAATCCAGCGGCTGGTCTGCTCGAAAAGCGGCGCGCTCTTGATTTCCCCGGAAAATGGTTTGGTGAATTCCATTACGCCGCTGCGGCGGAATTTATCGGTCAAATCGACAAAATTCCGCCTCTCCGAACTGGCCAACTCCACCCAGTTCTCCCCGTTCCAGAATTCCCAGGCGAACTGGAATTCATCACTCTCCGTGGCTCCGGAAGCGATGGTAAAATTCACCCGGATAACGGCCGGCTGGTTTTGGTTGAGCAGGTCTTCGTGCCCCAGGTAAAGACTGTGCTCCTGCAGCTCCGTCCCGCTGAAAATGGTGAAGGGAGTTCCGGCGAGAAAATCTTCGCTATGCTTATAGAAACGGTCGCCCGGCGCGTCCACGCTGAAAATTTCCTGCAACCGGGCGAAACTGGCTAACAGATTGTCTTCAGTGCGAAAGAGGATTTCTTCTTTTTCCTGGTTTTCTTTGACCGCTTCCCCGGCCAGTTCGGTTCCCCGGGGAACCAGCACATTGAGGGCGGTTCCTTCCGCCAGGGAGAAGGTAACCGGGGCCACGGCGGACTGCGCCGGGCGCATTTGAATGCCCATCATGTCCAGAAAGGCGACCAGGTTCTTATGGGGAACCTCGTTCAAGCGCCGGATGACCTGCTCGTGCATGTTCAGGAAAATCTTCAGCAGCGCCACGCCGGGGTCTTTTTCATGCTGCGCTTCCCATTCCGGGGTGTAAAAACGGGCAATGGAGCGGGCTTTTTGCAGTAGTTCCTGAAACGTTCGCCGGTCGATTTTGGGTGAAATAGGATTCATCGTTCACTCCGTGCCTTCCTGTAAGTAGAATGGGAAGACCAGGTTGAATTCATGGTTGGTGGCGCGCACCCGGTAATCGATGCTGATCATCAGTTTGCCGGTATCGGCTTCCGTATCCGATACCGTTACGTTCACCACTTCGATGCGCGACTCGTAGCTGACCAGCGCCTCCCGCACCGTGCTCTCGACCCGGTTGACGGTTCCGGCGTTGATGGGGTCGAAAACCATCTCATGGATCCCGCACCCAAAATCCGGGCGCATCGCTCTTTCTCCCCTGGCGGTGCTGAGGATGATCCAGATCGCTTCTCGGATATCCTCCTCCTGCCGGGAGAGTACGATCTTCCCCGCGGAGTCCACCCGCACGGGAAATTTCCAACCGCTTCCTAAAAATTCTTTGGCCATGGTCTTATTGCCGGTTTTGAGAATTAATAGTTACAACCCTGTTATCGAATTCGCAGCGAGAGCAGGGGGGGGATGTAACGCCTTAGCCCCTGTTTTAAAAATTGCCACAAAGGCTCTAAGACCCTAAGTTTCACTAAAAAATCGTAAAAATTCTTGGTGAAACTTTGTGACTTTGTGGCTTCGCGGCAAAAATTTGGACTTTGAAAACGGCTTCTTAGCCGCCGATTTGCACCGTGGGGCAACCGGCCGCGATGGCGTTGGGCGGCCCGCTTTCGGTGATCTGGTCTCCCTGCCGCGCCGCGGGAAGGTTATTGATCAACACCGTGGCGCTGCCCGCGGCCACCACTCCCCCCACGTGCGGCACGGTTCCGTTGAACAGCGGGCAGGTGTGAAAATCCGCGGCCGCCCGCCAGGCCGGCATGCCGCCGATCAGCACGTTGGCGCTGCCCGGCCCCGGCGACAGCGGGGTGCCGTGGCTGGTCTGGTCTCCCATTCTGGCTGCTAAAGGCATGTCGGTCTCCGCTGCTTTGTAAAAATTTGTAATGCGTGACTCGTAACGCATATTGCGGATTTCGTAATGCGTATTGCGTATTCCATTGTCTTACGTATTACGCAATACGCCTCCCGTCTTCCCTAACTCCCCTAATTAATCATCACCATCGCCCCTTTAATAGTCATATTGGCGTTGGCTTTCAGGTCCATATTGGCCCCCGCCTCGATTTTCGCGGCGGTTTGCGATTTCATTTCCAACTGCAGCGCCTCCAGGGTGATTTTGCCGTTGGGCGCTTTGAGCTGAATATCCTTTGCGCTTTCGATGCTGATGGTATTCCCGGAGGTATCGATGGTAATCTTGTTGCTGCCCGATTTGTCGATGATCTCGATCTTCTCCTGACCGTCGCTGTCGTCCAAAATAATTAGATGCCCGCTGCGGGATTTGATCAGGCGGCGGTTGTTCTTGCCGTCGCTGTTGCTCTCCGGCGGCTTCATCGAGCCGCTCCACAAGGAGCCGAGCACGTACGGGTAATCGATGTTGCCGTTCTCGAAGGCGATCAATACTTCGTCGCCCACTTCAGGGAGGAAATAAGCCCCCCGCTCGCCGCCGGCCATGGGGGTGGCGATGCGCGCCCAGAAGCTTTCATCTTCGCTGTCGCGCCAGGGGTATTTCACCTTCACCCGCGCCTGGCCTTCGGGGTCCTGGTTGTTGGTTACGATGGCGATTGCCACGCCGGAAATGGTTCTATCCGCAGCCGCCTGCCGGTTTTGGATCAGGTCGATCAGGCTCATATCATATTTTCCTTCACGCTAAAGGTGGTTTTGTACCCGGAAGCGCTGATGCTGTGGGTGGCCTTTTCGATATAGTACACTTTGCTAAAGCGCTTGCCTAAGCCGGCCAGCTCGATGTTGTTCCCCGGCAAAATATCCGGGATGCCGATACATTCCCCGTTCCCCTTCACAAACCCTTCGCTGATCTTGTTCAGGATGGAGCGGGCCAGGTCATCGGCTTCCTTTTGGGAGGATACCGGCTGCCAGACGTGATGCACCACTCCTTGTTCCGCCTCTTCCGCGCCGCTGCTGCCGCTCCGGTCCCGGCCATGGAGGTCTGCCGGCCTTCCCCGCCCGATGATGGGCTGCTGGGCGGCGGGATCCCAGCCGCGCACCTCCACTTCCCGCACCTGGCTGGCGGCGTTCACTTCCGGCGCAAAGCTGAACAGGGTCTGGCCCCACTTCAGGGTGGTTATCACCTCGCTTTTGTCGCTGGCCGGGGGCCGGAAATACAGATCTTTTCCGAACACGAACAATTCAAAATTGATCGCGTTGGCCAGCTTATTTTTGATGAAATCCCAGTCGCTTTCCCGGTCCTGCTTGATCTGGCGGTGGCGCTCCCGGGTGTCCACGATTTTCCCGGTCTCTAACTTGTAGCCCTGCTCGCGGATGATCTTGCGCACGATCTCGCTGTAAGTTACCGGCTGGTCGCTGCTGCCGTAATTTTCCGAACGTTTTTCTTTCATCATTTTATGGGAGAAATCGAATCCCTTGACGGTTAATTGCGAAACCCCGTTGGAGGGAAAGCTCACGTCCACGCCGGTAATCAGGCCCTGAAGTATGGTTTTCAGGTTTTTGTTGTCGCCGTACCCCACGCTGATTTCTACCTCGTTGTTCACCTCGAAGAGCGATCCCTCTTTCAGGTAGGTGAACTCGCCGCTGCCCAGGTCGAAGGGATTGCTGGTGACAAAGGAAAAATCATCCGCTCCTTCTAAGGTATTATTTACCGTGACGCTGAAGACTTCCACCTTTTCCTTCAAAATATCCTTTCCTTTCACCTTGATCTGGAAATTGGGCGCGTAAAAATGTTGATATTTTTTCTGTAGCTCGCTGAACTTCATCTATCTACTCCAGCGGGGGAATGGTTAATTCCCTACCCGGCTTAACCAGCCGGGGATTGTCAATATTATTCGCAATGGCGATTTCCCGCCATCTTGCGGCGTCGCCGTATTCCTCGTGAGCGATCAGCCACAGGCTCTCCCCGATCTTGAACACCCGGTGTTTGGTGCGGTCGGCGGATTCCAGCCCTAATTCTTTCAACTGCTCGGTGATGGTTTTGAACTCGGAAATGGAAACCGTCAGGGTCGCCCGCACCGGGATGCCGGAGTCCAGGAACATGGTGAACTTCTGGGAAACGCTGTCGATCACGCCTTTGAATTTGGCTTTATCCCCGGCGATGGAGCCGCCCCATAAGAATAAACAGACCGGGGGCGCGTGAATCTCTTTGTTGATCTTCAGCAGGTTAACCACCTTAGCGGTGTGGTTGCGCACGTCTTCCGCTTTTTCATAGGTGTCGAAAAACAGGCTGAGGGAGATGGTCTGGGTCTGGCCGCTGACGAACTGGGTGACCGGCACCGGCAGGCCGGGAATGGCGCTGCGCTGGAATTGATTGCGCGTCTCGATGGTAAATTCGTTGGGGTTGTACATCGCTTCGATTACTTCCCCGGTCTCGCTCAGGTCCGCCTTCAACGGCCGGATTTGCAATTTTTCCAGTCCCATGGTAACCCTTTTGTAGCTTTTCAGACTGCTGTGGTTTACACGTACCCGTGGTGCGCCAGCTCCAGGGTTTCGAAGGCCACCGCGCTGCCGTCGGCCTTGAAGTCCGGGCCGCTCCATTTGACCGGGTAAGCCTCTTTGAAACTCCAGATGTGGGCGACCTCTTCGGAGCGGTCTTTGAGCATGATGATGTGCACGGTGGCGCGCCGGACTTTTCCGGCAATCACGTCGTTGTGCCATTTCCAGAGCGTTTGCGAATCGGCCAGTCCTTTTTTCAGCACCAGGTTATCGAAGGTGGTCTCCTTGGGAAACTTGTGCACGTGGCTGTTCAGGCCGCCCTCCCGGAAGTCTTCTACCTGGGTGGTGGCATGCACGCCGGAAACTTCGGAAAATCCGCCTTCGATGATGCCATCGATCTCGATGCGGAAGCGGAAACTCATGTAGGGGTCTTTTCGGGCCATGAAATACTCCGGTTATGGCGCTGCGTGCCAGCGATCCTTTCTTGAAATGGCAAAATGATTTAGACAGGATTGACCGGATCATGGTCAAAAAGATGATCTAAAATTTTGTAAATAATCCTGTTCATCCTGTTCATCCTTGCCTGCCCCGATTTATCGGGGTCAAAAAATTTAATTTAACGCGAGGTTTTCGCACTTTAGAAGAAAATCCCCCGGCGCTCGCTTTCGGTGCGCAGCTTTTTCTCGATGAGCCGGTACACGTCTTCCGCCAGGCGGTTGACCGCTTCCGGCGCAAAGGTCTCCCCCGCGCCCGGCCATTCGCTGATGCCGCACGGTTTTGCTTGCCGGATGATTTCGCCGTTTCCCCGCGGATTCGCCGCAGCCGGGGTCTCCGGCGAATCCGCGGCAAGCTGCCCATGGGAGGGCGGGAGATTTTTCCCTTTCCCCGGCGCCGCCGGGGTTACCCGGTGGGTTAATCCGGCGGGCGCGGCGAAAGCGGGGCCTGTCTCCGCCCGTGAGGGATCAGCCTCCCGGGCCTGCGCTGCACTATCGTGCCCGGGGGAGCGGAACCCTCTTCCGGATAGTGGCGCTGAATGGAAAATGGTTTCCGGAAATCCCGCCCGGCGCGAAAGCCGCGTTTTTACCGCCCCTTCCCCGGCGGGGTAAATTGCCGTTCGCAAATATTTTTGCGCAAGCTCTCCTGGCCGGGGTTTGAAGCGATTGAAGCGCAGCAGCAGGCGGGCTTCGCCGGGGAATTTCATCGCCGGCAGGACCGAATCCGGGGCGCCCATCGCGGCGGGGGGATTGTTTTCCCTGGTTTCAACGGATGCCGGCCGGCCAGCCGCCGCGCTCGCGCCAGGGGGATGGAGCGGCAAAAAGCCCGGTTTTCCCGCGGATTCCATCACTGCCAGGGGTTCGGCCAATTTCTCTTGCTTTTCCCGGTAAGCGGCAATGCGGTCAACCAGCCGCGTGAAATAGGAAAACCTTTCGATACTGCGCTGCGGAAAAAGCAACTGTTGCAATATTTGCAGCGGGGCAGCCCGGCCGGGCAAAAGCGGGATATCCCGCGAGCTTCCCATGCCGGTATGAGAGCGAACCCGAACGGCTTTCAGCGCCCATCGCCAGGGCAGCAAGAACACCAGGCTCAACGGGGAGGGGCGGCGCGACCCGCCTGGGCCGCGGGCGCCAAGCCGCGCACAGAAGCGGCGGTATTTCCCCATGATTCGCTCCGCCGCCGCGGCGAAAGGAGAATCTGCTGCGCCCGGGGCTGCATCCGCGAAAGCCGCCGGGTGATGCCGCCCGGGAAACTTTCGCCGGGAATTATTTAGCCAAGCGCCCTTCATAAGCTTGCACGTCCTGGTTGACTTTTTGGTTGATCCGGGAAATTTCATCGCACCAGCGCCGCCGTTCCCGGTGTTCCAGGTTCATCACCTCATCCGGCGGCCAGTGAAAATAGTAGGATATGAAGGCCATCTCCTCATAAAGCCGGTCGAGGGGATAGCCGCTCAGGACTCCCCCGGCCCGGCGCTCTCTATCTCGAACCGGTGTTCGCATTTGGGGCACACCGCCTTGATGGCGGCGCTGCCGTTGCCATTGATCCGTTCATAAAATTCCTGCAGAAAGGCCAAATCCGCGGAGAACAGCCCTTCGATGGTTTTGGGGGTAACATTGCTCAACTCTCCTAACCGGTTGATGACCCGGGAGAGGAGAATGACCACTAAGTAGGCGGGATTTTGCTGCACCCGGGGGTCCTTCTGGGGCAGAATCTCATCCGCGGCCGTGGCCAGGCGCATCACCCCATGCTTGTGCAGGTTCCCTTCGCCGTCCACGTACCCTTTCGGCAGGGTGAACTCGAATTCGGTTTGGAAAGCCATTTTTTGCTCCAAAACTTGAATGTCATGCATTAATGGTAAGTAGGCAGTATGCAGTAGGCAATTAACAGTTCGCCTGCCATCCGTACCCACTGCCTATTTGCCTACTTGCCAACTGCCCGCCGCTTACGAGACGCGCTTATACGCTTCGCTCACGATTTCCAGGGTCTCGATGGCCACGTCGTTGCCTTTGGCGTTGAAATCCGTGGGATCGTACTTGGTCGGCCAGGCTTCTTCCAATTCCCAGCGGGATTTGTCGTTGCCGGCTTCGTCCACCAGAATGATGGCGAGATTCCGGCGATTTCCCAGCGCGCCTTTTTGCACCACCTCCTGGTGCCAGTCGAACAGATCGGTGGAATCGGTGATGCCCCATTTCAAAGTGACGTTGGCGTATTTGGTCTGCCCGGAGAGCTTCCGGGTATGGGCGGGGTCGGTGCCTTCGCGATATTCCACCATTTCGGTAGTGGTATCCCCAAAGCTGACTTCGTTGAACCCGGCCTGGGTGATTCCATCAATTTCCACCCGGAATCGGAAATTCCGGTAAGGGTCGTTTCGCGCCATATTTTTCTCCTTGCTGGTTTTTCAGATCAGGAAATAATTCTTTGACAGGATTAACAGGATTTACCGGATACAGAATTATTTTCCCCTGTCATCCTGGAGGGCCGAAAATATTCTAATAGATTACCGGGCTACGCTTCCGCGCCGGCGGTGAACTGGAAGATGCGGAAGATCACGAATTCCGCCGGTTTGGTCGGCGCTACCCCGATCTCCACGATCAGCCGCCCGTTGTCGATGTCGTCCTGGGTCATGGTGGTGCGGTCCACCTTGACGAAAAAGGCTTCTTCCGGGGTCGTACCCATCAGCGCGCCGGTGCGCCACACCGTGGTCAAAAACTGCGTCACGGTTTGCTTTACCCGCGCCCAGAGCTGCTCGTTGTTCGGCTCGAACACCACCCACTGGGTGCCTTCGTCAATGGATTCTTCTAAGAACAGGAACAAGCGCCGCACGTTGACATATTTCCATTCCGGGTCGGTAGAAACCGTGCGGGCGCCCCACACCCGGATGCCCCGCCCGGGAAAAGCGCGAATGACGTTGATCCCGCGGGGATTCAGAATATCCTGCTCGCCCTTGGTGATCTGGAACTCCAGATCTAACGCGCCGCGCACTACCTCGTTGGCCGGGGCTTTGTGCACCCCGCGCTCCACGTCGGAGCGGGCGTAGATGCCGGCCACGTGCGCCCCCGGGGGCATCAACATGCGCCCGCCGGTGAGGGGATTGGAGACTTCGATCCAGGGATAATACACTGCGGCATATTTGGAATCCTTGGGCGGGAAGAAGGTGGAAATATTGGTGGTATTTTGCGCCGCGTCCAACACCGCAAAGCGGTCTTTCATGTTCTCGCAGTGGGAAACCACGTTGTCGATCAGGGTATCCGGGTCGGTGGCGTTATATAAATCCGGCACGTTGACGATGTTGATCTCGTCCACCTGTTCGAAGGCGGCCAGGCCGGTGCGCTCCGCCGGGGGAACGCTGCTATCGCCGCTGAACTGGGCGGAAGTAAGCGCGGCGGTTCCGTCTTCCCCGTCTTCCAATAATTGGAATTCGCTGGTATTGTCCGGCCGGTCGGTGTTCGCGGCTTCCAATTGCACCAGGTTGGAAGCCGCGTTAACTTTCGTGAGATAATAATCGGGAGAGATGGGGTTGGTCGAGGCGTTGTCATAGACTTCCAGCACGGTGGCGCGATCTTTCAGTTCCCTGGTGGAGAGCGGGGGAGTGGCGCTTAGCAAAGAACCGTCATCCCAGTACGCCACGGTCAACTTGAACAGGTCGGTGCGGTTCGGGGTGGTGGGGTCGGTGGAATCGTCCAGGGAAGCATTTTCGACCATGATTCCCACCCGGTTGCCCCACTCTCCCGGCCCCACGGCTTCGAAATCAATGGGAGCCAGGGTCAGCTCTGCCGTCGCGGCGTCGGATCGCACCACCCGCCCGATGAAACAGCGGCTGCCGCCGTTGCGGAAAAATCCATCCACCGCAAAGGCAAGGTAAGCGCCTTCCATGAAGCCGCCGTAAATCCGCTGGAACTGCCCGAAGCTGGTTACCAGTTCCACGGTAGTGGGGCCGCGTTTGCTCAACCCCAGGAAACCGGCGTTGCTGGTGCTGACGCCTTCGATCGCTTTCGGACCTCGGGAAACTTCTTCGATATAAACGCCGGGGGATAAATATTCTGGCATGTCATATCCTCCTTCGGATTTGAGTAAGATGTTTGCTTATGTGTTTTTATTCAGCCACTAAGGCTCAAAGCCACAAAGATTCACCAGGCTATCCTTTGTTTAAGGCAAAATGATTCCGCGGCAATTTGCGTTGATTCTTCATCCTGCATTCAGCAGCCGGGGCTGGATAGCTACCCGGAATTAGAAAACCACTTTTTGATACACGGTTTTGCCGTCGATGATGTCCACCTCCACCTTATCCGAATGCCCGAAATCGGGATGAAAGGCTTGCAAAAAGAGGGTGCGCCCGGCCTCGTAGGATTTGCTGTTGATCTCCTTTACCAGCGTGCGGGTGAGGCGGTTGCAGAACAAGACGAACTGCGCCCGGGCGTCGGTCTGGAAGGATATATCCAGCCCCGGGGGGTCGGCCTCGGTTCCCAGCACGTTCAGCGTGGAGCCGGGAACGGGGTTTCCGCCGCCGTCTTCCACCTGGCCGCGCACTAAAGTAGCCCCGGAAGGAAAGGGATAATTCACGTTGGGAATCAGGCGCACTTCCGCCAACAGGGCGCCGTTTAATTCGATCAGCTTGACCTCGTCATCCAGATCGGTTTGGCCACCGGGCGGCAAGCCGTGATCGGGCAGGGTTACGGTAAATTGTTTGCCTATGTAGTAATCGGCGTCCACGGCCACCGCGTAGTCGCCGTCCTCCAGGGTGAGGTACATAAAATACCCGGAGGGATTTTTGACCGCGCCGCGGGGAACGCTTTCCAGGGCGATCCGGATCTCTCCGAAAGGGGCGAGGTTCCGGGCAGTGCGGTCCTGCGGATGCACCGCCAGGGACAGAGCCTCCAGGGTGCGCTCGATGATTTGATATTTTGAATAGTCGATCATAACGTATTATTTTTTTCTACAAAATTCCACGCAAAGACGCGAAGGCGCAAAGAAGTAATGTTTGCCTGATTCATCCGGTATGTTTATTTCTACAATGAGCTTCACCTCAACTCTCGATGTTTGATCCGGGCGGCGGAAGGAATTGCTTCGGGTTCGATCAGCACCGGGCTGACCAGGTAGAATCCCGTCACCCGCATGGAAGCCTCCAACCCCTGCCAGATTTGCGCGACGGTTTCCTGGGGCAGGGGATTAAAGGTAATGCGGAATTCTTCGGATGAGCCTGATAGCTGCTTTTGCAGCAAAGCGCCCTGCAGAATCGAGGTCTCAAACAAAATCTGCATGCCCCGCCCGAAAATGCGCGAGCGGTTATCTTCATCCGCGCCGTAAGCGGTCATCATATAATGAAGATCAATGGATAAAGGCCGGGGTTTGATCTCCGTGGAGCTGACCGGGAACGGAGGCTGATTTTTCAAATCCGCGTTTTCCGTAACCCGGTAAAGAAAAAAGGAGAGCAGCTTATCTTCGCTCTGGCTGTCGTCTTCGATCTTCTTAGGAGAATCCAGGGTTACGGTCACCTCCCCGGTACCGAAGGCGGCGTCCATTCCTTCCTGCAACAGCTTTTTCAGGGTTTCCCCAACGTCTGCAATGGCAGCAAAACCGGCCATGGTGTTTTATCCTGGTTGCACGTGCTCTATTCATAAAGTATGCAGTAGGCAGTAGGCAGTAGGCAATATATGACCAACGAGATCGCAACTGCCTATTGCTAACTGCCTATTGCTAACTGCCTACTGCTAACTGCCTACTGCTGACTGCCTACTGCTTACTGCCTACTGCCTACTGGCACCACCCACCGCCCACTGCTCTACAGAAGCTCATAATATTCCCCGAAATCGGCTTTTTCGCACAGCTTGCCCATCTTCTGGAATTCCCGTTTGGCCGCCAGTATCAGGTGCTTCATTCCCACCGCCTGGCCGTTATCCGCCGCAAAAAAGGCCGCCGCGAGGGCAATATTGCGGATATTCCCCCCGGCCAATTCAAACTGACGGGCCATGAAGTTCAAATCCACCCCCGGCTCCAGCCGGGTTTCCCGCGGCCAGATGCCCTTCCAGATGCGGCGGCGATGCTCCTCTTCCGGGAAAGGAAACTCGATGATGAAGCGGATGCGCCGGGTAAAGGCCTCGTCGATGTTCTTGCGCAGGTTGGAGGCCAGGATGGTAATGCCTTCGTATTCTTCCATTTTTTGCAGCAGATAGGCGATCTCAATGTTGGCGTAGCGGTCGTGGGCGTCTTTCACTTCCGATCGTTTGCCTAACAGGGCGTCGGCCTCGTCGAAGAACAGGATCGCGTTGCTGTGCTCCGCTTCGTTGAAAATGCGGTTGAGATTTTTCTCGGTCTCCCCGATATATTTGCTCACCACCGCGGATAGATCTATTTTGTAGAGGTCCAATCCTAACTCGTTGGCGATCACCTCCGCGGCCATGGTTTTCCCGGTGCCGCTCTGCCCGGCAAACAGGGCGTTGATGCCTTTTCCCAGGGAGAGTTTTCCGGCAAACCCCCACTCGTTCATCACCCGGTGGCGGTACTTGACCTGGTTGGCCAGTTCGCGCAGTTGCTGCAGCGGCTCCCTGGGCAACACAAGGTCATTCCAGCGGTAATTGGGGGTAATTTTGCGCGCCAGGTGCGACAGTCTCGGCTGCGATTGCACCCGGCTGGCCGCCACAAGGTCGGGCAGGGTCACCCGGGGGTTTTCCGGGTCGCGCACCCGGGCGGACTGGCGCGCCTGGCTCACCGCGCTGGCAATCTGCCCGCCGGTGAGGTCGAAGCGGGCGGTCAGGTGGGAAATTTCCGCGGCGCAGTTTTCCGCTTCACGCTGGAGGAACATTTGCCAGAGCACGTTCTGCTGTTGATAATCCGGCGCGGGAACTTCAATCGGGCAGATTTCTGTTAGATCAAGCCCCGGGAGGGAGAGCGGTTTTTCGCCGATCAGGAAGGCCAACCAACCGGTTTCGTGAATTTCCCTGATGAGGTCGGCCAGGAGGAGCGACTGTTCCGCTTCCTGGTTTTCCGGCCCCTCGGAAATATCAAAAGCGATAGCGCAGGGCTGCAAAATCCCTTCCCGCAGAATTAGCTGAATGTTTTCTCGGAAGCTATCGCGCTGGTGCAGCAAGCGACGCAGGTTCACCACGCACAGGGGGATTTCCGCCTCGCTGCACAGCGCCCGCAGGAGGATTTTTTTGCCGCTGCCGGGCCGCCCGTAAAAGTGCAAAATCGCAGAATGATCTTGTGAAGTGGAATTCTTCAGCGCCGCATGAAACAGCTTTTGGACGCGGGTTTTCAAGTCTTCAGCGATCACCACCCCGTCCCTGTCTATGGGAGGAAAAAATTCCAGGAACGGTTTCAGACGCGGATCGGGAGCGTTGTTGAGAAGGGCGCAATAAACCAACCGCGGATCCGCCTTTAAATATTGCAGGCTTACCGAGGGGCCGGCCTCGCCCGGCAGGGTTTCGACCAGGCCGAAGCGCAGCAGGGCGGCATGAGGGTGAAAAAAATTCAGGTAACTGAAACGCTCCTCTTTGTCCGGCCCGCAGAGTAAATCCAGCAGCAGGTTTACTCCGGGGATTTTTTTATTCAGATCGTTTTGCAGATAGGCGTAGATTTTTTCATAGCGGTTGTCCACCTGGGGGGCCAGGCTTAGCAGCAGGGCGTGGTACTCGAAGCCGCTCAGGCCGAAGCGCCGCCGGATTTCCGCCAGCGGCAAATACACCTCCCGGCGGAGGCTTTCCTCCATCTTGCGGTCTATTTTCTGCCGCAGGCCGGAAAGGCTGGTTTTCTGGGGAATATTTGCGGAATCAAGGCCCGGCGAAACTTCTTCGTTCAAAAAAGCGGGGTGCTGAATGATTTGCTCGATCTCTTCATCAGAAATATAAAAACCGGAAAATTTGTCAAATTTTTGGTAGGGGGCAACGGCTCGCATGGTGCGGATATATTCATACAGCAGGTGATTGATCCACAACAGCTCTTCCCGCAAATGGGCAAACGAATTTTGATAAAAATCAACTGCGGCTGACGCCATGTATATTTACTCCCGCTAATTGAAAGGGAAAGCGCCCTTAAAAAACCCGCCCTTTCTCTGGAAGAAGGCCCTGCCTTACTCCTCGAGAATTGCGCTCCGTTGTTGGTACTCCTCACGAACCCGGTACCAGGGGTCTCCGTTCGCCTCCTGGCGAATTTCGATAATGCCGAGGGAGATGAGGTGCTGGAGATTCTTGAGAATGATGTTGGAGAGGCGTTCAAGCTCTTTCTCGTACACCCCTAAGAGAATGCCGTCGAGGCGGTCTTTATGGTCGGTTCGCGATTGCAAGTAATCGAAGATCTTTCTGCAGATATTTTTATCGAACTCTTCCAGTCTTATAGTCCTTTTTTAGCCTTTTGAATGAACAAAAGCTGTTCCAGTTTTGTAAGCGCGGCGTTTCACCCCTGTTTTTAAAGGTGTTATGTGGATTTCAACGATCCCCAAAAGTCGGCGAACTGCGACGGAAAAATCATGGCGTTTTTTAGAGGAATTAAGGAAAAAAGACGGGCTTAAAAGAGAAATCAGGGGGGACAAATTTTACCCGCCGGGGCAAAAAAACATCGCAGCGGGATTAATGACTGATGTTACGCATTAACAACTCGTTCACCAGCCGCCCCTCCGGGGGTGGAACGAGAATGTGCTGCACAACCTCAGTTAAAGAGTTATTGTGTTCGGGTGTTTTAATGTTGCTTTTTAATGGCGAAAATCGGCGGGATCGAGTTTGTATTTCTTTAACAGCCGGGAAAAAGCGCGGCGGTCCTGGCAGGCGAACTGCGCTGCATGGGTAATGTTGCCGTTGCTGATCGTCAGGGCGTTCGCCAGATAGTCTCGTTCGAACTTTTTCAGAGCGTTTTGCTTGGCGGTCTTAAATGATTCCAGGTAGTTCTGCGGCGAGCCGGCGAGCTTGTTCACATTGAGGTCCTCCGGGTTGATCCAATCCGTCTGCAGGGTTACTACCGCCTCCTGGATCACGTTTTCCAATTCCCGGATGTTTCCCGGCCAGTCATTGTGCAGCAATTTCAGCATACCTGCCGGGCGGATTCCCTTTACCGGTTTGTTATATAGCAGGGAATAGCGCTCTAAAAAATATTGCGCCAGCAGGGGAATATCCTCTTTGCGGTCGCGCAAAGGCGGCAGAGAAATTTGCACCACGTTCAAACGATAGAATAAATCCTCCCGGAAATGTTGCTTTTTGACCAGTTCCCATAGATTCTCTTTTGCGGCGGCAATTACCCGTACGTCCGCCGCTATATAATCGGAGGCGCCCAGGGGTTTATATTTTTTTTCTTCCAGAAAACGGAGCAATTTTACCTGGGCGGAGAGCGCCAGGGACTCCACTTCGTCGAGAAACAGGGTGCCGCCGTCTGCTGCCGCAACCAGGCCGGCCTGTGAGGTATCGGCGTGGGTATAAGCTCCTTTTTTGTGCCCAAACAACTCATTCTCGAATAATTCCCGGGGAATGGCCCCGCAATTGAGGGGAACAAAGGGTTTTTTTGAACGGGGGCTGAGAAAATGAATGATTCTGGCGCTGAGCTCCTTGCCCGTTCCGGTTTGTCCGGAAAGCAAAACGGTAACGTCATAAGGGGCAACCCGGCAAATTTTCTGTTTTACGTTGAGCAGGCGGGCAGAATTGCCAATAAATAATTGAGAGCCTAAATGAGTCCGTACTTTGTCAGGCAGGGGCTGGGAGGCGGTTATTGGCTCGTGGGGAAGAAATTTGTAGAGGTGCAGTAAAATATCCTGCCGGGTAACCGGGGTGGTAATAAAACTCCAGGAACACTCCCGCAAGATATCGCATTCGCTGCACGGCAGAAGTCTATCGACGATCCCGACCACGGGAATGGTCTTGTAAGTTTCGAAAAGAGTGCGATAGTCTGTTTTAAGCGAGGCTTGATCACAACATTGGAAAAGCGCAAAGATTAAATCGGGGCGGCAATCTTTTGTTGCGCCTTTTATTTCCCGATGCTGAATGGTGCGGCACAGACAATCCGCTTCACTTTGGATAATTGCGGCGATCCTTTCCGATTCCCCGCTCCGGAAGGGATCGAAAATCAATATTGTAAAGGGTGACATCGGCGGCTCCTTTTGTCACTTGGATTGTCGATCCGGGCTTTGGTCAGCGTTTTCTGCCCCTCAACCAAACCGTTTTACAACAACCTCTTATGAAAAAAAGGAGAGTTCTTCCTGGCCATTCCTCTCAAAATTCTTCACAGTGCAGTCGATTTTTTTGAAGATCGAGATATATGGTGTATATCGTAACCGTTCAAAGGTAATATGGGCTTTCTCCGATTCAAAGCAGAAATTTGCCGCTGCAAAGGGAACGCATGGCATGAAGTAATTAGATCAGCAACCCTGAACGCAACGCGCCAACCTTTCCGCGATCATGTGACTTTCCTTATTCCGGATTGGTAATGCGCAGCAGGTTGATTCTGTAACTTTTGTCACTGTCATGTATGTGAAACAAGGTTTAACTTGAACCAAACCATTGGTGGAGAACCCATACGTGAAAAATTAATTTCATCATTATAAAAGGGGAACGCCTTATGAAGAGAATCTTATTGTTTTTCTTTCTGGCTTTATCTCTGAATATTTGGGGGAAAGAGGATTTCTGGCAGCAAGCCGGGGAGCTTTGGGGAGGCAGAATCGACAGGATTGCCATACACGCCGGAAACATATACGCCATTCGCTCTTCCAATGTCTATCTCTCCACCGACGGGGGAGATAACTGGACAGGCATCACCGGGAGCGGGGTTCTCAATATTAATTGCCTGGCGATTAACCCTTCCGGCCATCTGTATCTTGGGGTCAGCCACCTGGGAGTTTGGTGGACCACCAATAACGGAATTACCTGGTCGAACAATCAAATTACCCATAACCCCCACACCGGCCTGGGCGCAACGATCGCCTCCATCGGCATCAACTCCCAGGGGCATATATACACCCACAGTTTCCGCTCTTTCGACGGGGGCGTTAGCTGGCAGGAAATAACCCCGCCTTCGTTCATCAGGACCTTTGCGTTCGGATCCCCGAATAAAATTTTCGGAGGAACCTATGACGGGGTGTACCTCTCCACAGATAACGGCGCTTCCTGGACCGCCCGCAACGCCGGCATCGGAAATATCCCCCTCAACGCCCTGCTGCTTGACGCCGACGGCCATTTCTATGCCGGTTCCGCCGGAGCCGGCATTTTCTATTCTTCCGATGAGGGCGTAAGTTGGACTCCCCGCAACTCCGGGTTAGGCTCCCTCGACGTCAGCAGCCTGGCGAGAGGGCCTGCCGGAGAGGTGTATGCCGGAACCGGGAGCCAGGGAGTTTACCGCTCAACCGACCAGGGCCTCACCTGGGCGCCGGTTAATGGAGACCTCCCCGATCTGCACGTGCGAACCATTGCGGTTGACGTGAATTCTGAATTATACATCGGAACGGATGGCGGGGGGATTTTCAAATCAACCGACGCCGGCAATACCTGGAGCGCGAAAAACCGGAATATCAATGTTGAGAATTTGAATGCCGCCCTGGAAACCGGGAGCAATGGTTTGCTCCTGGCAACGGGGGGAAGCGGAATTTTCCACTCCCCGGACGGGCATGGGGGATGGTCGCTTAAAAACGCCGGGCTGGCAAATCTTTATGTGACTGATCTGAAAGCCGGCGCTATCGGAGATTTTTTTGCGGGCACTTTTGCCGGGGTGTTCCGCTCTACCGACGCCGGGGAAAGCTGGTTTCCGGCAAACAACGGCATCGAGAATGAAAATATTGCCCAAATTGAATCCGTTCCCTCGGGCCGTTTGTACCTGCTCGCCAATATCCAGTCCACCGGCAGGCTGTTTTACTCCGATGACAACGGAGCCAATTGGGAGCAGATTCCGGTGGGCAATAATGATATTTTTGTCCGCTCCCTGGCGGTCGATTCCCAGGGACAGCTCTTTCTCTCCGCCTTCGATTTCTTTCTGAACGGTCTCATTCTGATCTCCAACGACGGCGGCGCTACCTGGTCCGATACCGTCTTAACATCACTCACCACCGGCAGTTTTTTAGCAATCGACCACCGCGACCGTTTATATGCGGTGTTCGGCGGCAAAGATTTCTTCTTCTCCGATGACGCCGGAGCGACCTGGAATACCCTGGCCACCGCCGGGCTGCCGGCCAACAGCGCGGTCAACCGCCTGGCTTTTAGCTCCGACCATTCTATTTACGCCGCAACCCTATCGGCAGGCATTTTTTATTTTCAGGAGGGCGGCAGCAACTGGAGCGCTAAAAATGAGGGACTGCCGGCAGCGAACGGCTTTTATCCCGTCTTCAATTTTCTCTATGTAAACCCGGATGACGTGGTTTTCGCCGGCACCTATAACGATGGTTTGTTTATCGGCGGAGACACGCCCACTTCCGTCAATGTTCCCGGCCATACCCCGGCGCGATTCTCTTTGCTGCAAAATTACCCTAACCCCTTCAATCCTGCCACCACCATTCGCTACGATCTCCCCCACGCAGCACGCATCACGTTATCAATTTACAACCTCCTCGGCCAGAAAGTGGTTACATTGGTAGATGAATTTCAGAACGCCGGCTCTCAATCTGTGGTGTGGGATGGAAAAGATCGTTCCGGGAAACCGGTTGTAAGCGGGATTTATATCTACCGTCTAACCGCCGGGGATTTCCAACAGGCGAATCGTATGTTCCTGGCAAAATAACCTGAAGGAGGAAAATCATGAACCACCATAGAATAATCTTAATAGCTGCGGCGCTCATATTCTGGATGGTTTCCCGGGCGCTTTCCCAGGTTTCATTCGAACAACGCACCATTGTCGGGGGAGAATTAGCCGCCGACGGAGCCAGTTCGGTTTTTGCCATTGATTTGGACGGCGATGGCGACCTGGATATTCTATCCGCTTCGGAAACGGATGACAAGATCGCCTGGTATGAAAATACCGGCAGCCCGGTTTTTACGCAGCATATTATCACCATCGGCGCGGACGGGGCGAACGCGGTTTATGCTATCGACCTGGATGGCGACGGCGATATCGACGTGCTCTCCGCTTCTTTTTGGGATGAT
The DNA here is from genome assembly GCA_013360445.1 of Calditrichaceae bacterium. Classification (GTDB taxonomy): domain Bacteria; phylum Calditrichota; class Calditrichia; order RBG-13-44-9; family J075; genus JABWBP01. Next base: position 72,280 of record JABWBP010000021.1, read on the forward strand.
AAAATTGCCTGGTACGAAAATGACGGCAGCCAGAATTTTACCACCCATATCATCACCACCGCCGCCAATATGGCCAGTTCGGTTTTTGCCATCGACCTGGATGGCGATAGCGATATTGATGTGCTCTCCGCTTCCGGGCCGCAGGACCGGCTTGTCTGGTATGAGAATGACGGCAGCGAGAATTTTACTTCCCATGCAATCACTACCACCGTGGTCTTAGCGGCCTCCGTTTATGCTCTCGATCTGGATGGGGACACTGATATAGACGTGCTCAGCGCCTCCTGGACCGATGATAATATTTCCTGGTACGAGAACGACGGCAGCGAGAATTTTACCCAGCATACCATCTCCGTCAACGCCAACGGGGCCCGTTCAGTCTATGCCATCGATATCGACGGCGATAATGATATCGATGTGCTTTCCGCCTCGGAAATGGATGATAAAATCGCCTGGTATGAGAATGACGGCAGCCAAAATTTCAGCGAACATGCCATCAGCGCTGCCGCTGATGGTGCCCGGTCAGTCTATGCCATCGATATGGATATGGACGATGATATCGATGTGCTCTCCGCCTCTAACGGCGACGGCAGAATCGCCTGGTACGAAAACGACGGCAGCCAGAATTTTACAACACACACCGTTGCCAGCACCGCGAACGGAGCCCGCGCGGTCTTCGCCGCCGATGTGGACGGCGATGGTAATGTTGATTTGCTGTCCGCTTCTTTTAATGATGACAAAATCGCCTGGTACGAAAACGACGGCAGCCAGAATTTTAGCGAACATATCGCCGCCGCCAGCGCCGAAACAGCCCGTTCCGTCTTTGCAGTCGATATGGACAACGACGGCGACATCGATGCGCTTTCCGCTTCCACGGGAGAGTTTCCTACATTTGCCGGGAAAATTATGTGGTATGAAAATGACGGCAGCGATATTTTTATCCCCCATACCATCATCGACAGCGAAGACCAGCCCCATTCAGTCCATGCCGTTGATGTGGACGGGGATAATGATATGGATTTGTTTGCCGCTTTCGGCGATTTCGACAATGACCGGGTTTCCTGGTTCGAGAATGACGGCAGCCAGAATTTTACCGAGCACATTATCACCACCGCCGCAGAGGGCGCCTGGTTTGTTTACGCCATCGATCTGGACGGCGACGGTGATGTGGATGCGCTCTCCGCTTCTGCCAGTGATGATAAGATTGCCTGGTACGAGAATGACGGCAGCCAAAGTTTCAGCGAACATATTATTACCACCAGTGCGGATTTAGCTACCGCTGTTTATGCTATCGATGTGGACGGCGACGGTGATGCGGACGTGCTCTCCGCTTCCCAGGAGGATAACAAAATCGCCTGGTATGAGAACGACGGCAGCGAGAATTTTAGCGAGCATATTATCACCACTAACGCGCTCTGGGCGACCTCGGTTTATGCCGCCGATGTAGATAGGGATGGCGATATCGATGTCCTCTCCGCCTCCCGGCTGGATGACAAAATCGCCTGGTATGAGAATGACGGCAGCGAGAATTTTACCCCACATACCATTTCCACTACTGCCGAAGGTGCTAACACCGTCTATGCTATCGATATAGATGGCGATGATGATATCGATGCGCTCTCCGCTTCCTATGACGATGATAAGATTGCCTGGTACGAAAATGACGGCAATCAGAATTTTACGGAACGGATCATAACCTCCAGCAATCTTTTTGGCGCCAGCTCGGTTTTTGCCATCGACGTGGATGGGGATAGTGATATTGATGTGCTTTCCACTTCCGCAGAAGAGGATAAAGTTTCCTGGCATAAGAATTTAATGATTTTGGTTGATATCAAAAATCCGGTGGATACTCCCTCAACATATTCTCTTCGCCAGAATTATCCCAATCCCTTTAACCCGGCAACCACCATTCGCTACAATCTCCCTCACGCATCACGCATCACGTTATCAATCTACAACATCCTCGGCCAGCAAGTGGTTACATTGGTGGATGAGTTTCAGCCCGCCGGGCATAAATCGGTAATATGGGATGGGAAGGATGAAACAGGAAAAGCGGTTGGCAGCGGAATCTATATCTACAAAATCTCCGCCGGGGATTACCGGGAAGCGCGCCGGATGCTGCTGGCCAAATAGCGCCGGTTATCTTTTACGAATTTGTACAAAAAGCAGCGGCGGCAAACAGAAACCTGCCGCCGCCGCTGCCATGCTGCAAACCGTTACCCGGGTGAGCGCCCCGCTTTTTACAAACCGGCGGGCTTGCTCTTGATCTTGCACTTGATCTTGATCTTCAGCTTCACGGTAAAACCTCCTTTCCCAAACTCCGTTTCGTTTCAAAAAACCGTTTCACTGCTATAGAGCGCGCCGGGCGGCTGAAAATCTCAAACCGGCCGGCGGTGGGCAGTAGGCAAGTAGGCAATAGGCAGTAGGCAAGTAGGCAATAGGCAGTGGGCAAGTAGGCATGTAAGCAGGAGTGTCTCGATGCGGCTCCTTTGGAGCAAAACCCCGGTTTTGCAGGGCAGGGGATGAAGGCAAAGTTGCCTACCGCCTACTTGCCTACTGCCTACTCTAAAAATTAATACTGATACGCCACCTCCACGTACAAGGAATCCCCCAGCACGGTCTCGCTGATCACCTGGGAAGAACCGTCCAGGGCTTTGGAAAGCTCCCCGAAATTGGGCTGGTAGTTCTGCTCTAACCAGGCGCTGATGTAGCCGGCCCAGCGGGCGGCGTCGGTGTAGGCGGCCTGGCGCACGAACTGGGGCGAGATGGGCTGCCCGGTCTCGGGATGGCTTCTCCGCCCCACTCCTACCGCCACAATGGCGCGGTTCTGCGGAAAATACGCTTTATCGCACAACTGCTTGCGCAGGGCGGCATCTTCCGGGGAGGCCATAATCGCCTGCTGGGTTTCAAAAAGAGTCTTCCAATACTCCGCGGCAAGCTCCGGAACCGAAAAAGCAGCCTGTACCTGGTTGCCGCCGCTTTCAGGAGTGGAAATGCTGCCCTGCGGCGCAGTTTCAACCTCCTCTTTTTTGCCGCATCCCGGCAGCAGGAGCAGCAGCGACACTATTAACGCCATTCCCATAATCAAAAAATATCTCATCGTCAATTTCTCCATGGTTTTACTGGCGGGATAAATTACGGCGGAAAGCCCCGCGCCGCAACTGGGGAGGGAAAATTTTAACGTGATGCGTAATTTTCATGCCATCACGAGTCACGTTTCACGCCCCCGTATCACGTTTTGCATTTTACGCTTCACCTTTCACCATAACCGCTGCTTTTTTTAATCAGTTCGTGCGAATTAATTTCGAGATGGTTATTTTGGCCGGATGAAAGTCCGGCGGGAGGATCGAAAAGCAGCGGTTCTTATGAAACGAAAACGAGGAATTTACCCGTGGCAGATGATGTGAAAAAGCAGTGGCAAACCATGGAAGAGAAGATAGCGCACCTGCGCCAATTGCAGGCCGAGGCGCTGAAGGGCGGAGGCGAGGAGCGCATTGCCAAAATGCACCAACAGGGCAAATTGGTCGCCCGGGAGCGTTTGCAGGTGCTATTGGACGAGGGCAGCTTCGAGGAGATCGACATGTTAGTGCGCCACCAGACCCACGATTTCGGGCTGTTCCGGCAGCGCTACCCCGGCGACAGCGTGGTAATCGGGCTGGGCAAGATCGAGGGGCGCCCGGTGTGCGTGTTCAGCCAGGATTTCACGGTGTTCGGGGGCAGCTTAGGCGCGGCGCACGCGGCAAAGGTGTGCAAAATCATGGATATGGCCATGAAGATCGGCGCCCCGGTTATCGGGTTGAACGACTCCGGAGGGGCGCGCATCCAGGAAGGGGTGGTGAGCTTAGGCGCCTATGCGGATATTTTCCTGCGCAATACCCTGGCCAGCGGAGTGGTTCCGCAGATTTCCGCCATCATGGGACCCTGCGCCGGGGGCGCGGTCTATTCCCCCGCCATCACCGATTTCATATTCATGGTGCGGGACAAGAGCTACATGTTCGTTACCGGGCCGAACGTGGTGAAAACCGTTACCCACGAAGAGGTTACTTTTGAAGAGTTGGGCGGGGCGATGACCCACGCCAGCAAAAGCGGGGTGAGCCATTTTGTAGCCGAAAACGACGTGGACTGCCTGCGGAAAATCCGCAAACTGCTGAGCTTTCTGCCGTTGAATAACGCCGAAGAGCCTCCCTACCGCGCTCCCAAAGACAAACCGGATCGCCAGGAAGCGGCGCTGCTGAACATCATTCCCGCTAATCCCGGCAAACCCTACGAGGTGAAGGAAGTGATCAGGTTAGTAGTGGACGAGGGGGATTTCTTCGAGGTTCACGAAGAATACGCCCGCAACATCGTGGTGGGGTTTGCGCGGCTGAACGGTTACGCGGTGGGGATTGTCGCCAACCAGCCCGCAATGCTGGCGGGAGTGCTGGACATCGATTCCTCCCTGAAAGGGGCGCGCTTCGTGCGCTTCTGCGACGCTTTCAACATTCCCATCATCACTTTTGTCGATGTTCCCGGCTTTTTGCCCGGCACCGCCCAGGAGTGGGGCGGGATCATCAAACACGGGGCGAAGCTGCTCTATGCGTATTGCGAGGCCACGACGCCGAAAATTGCGCTAATTTTGCGCAAAGCCTACGGCGGGGCTTACGACGTGATGAGCTCCAAGCACATTCGCGGGGATTTCAACTTCGCCTGGCCCTCTGCGGAAATCGCGGTAATGGGGCCGAAAGGGGCGGCGGAGATCATTTTCAAGAAAGAAATCTCCAAAGCCGAAGACCCGGAAGCGGCGCTGGCGGAAAAGGAGGCCGAATACCGGGATAAATTCGCCAATCCTTATTTAGCGGCGGAACACGGCTACATCGACGAGGTGATCGAGCCGCAAATGACCCGCCCGAAACTCTGCCGCGCCCTGGAACTTCTGCGCAACAAGGTTGATAAGAACCCGCCTAAAAAGCATGGCAACATTCCGCTGTGAAGGCAAAAGGTAAAATTTTATCCTCAAAATCCTTTGCACTTTTTACTAAAAAGGGGTGCAGGTTCCATTTTACGTGCAATCGAACCTACCCCCTTTTCACTTTTCACTTCTCACTTTTCACTTCTCACTTCAACCCTATTCCGTGCTGATGGGCGGGTAATCCTTGAAGAACGAAAACTCCGCCGCTTCTACCGCCCGGCGGAACTCCGGCCACTGCTGCTCGAAAAAGCGGTTCACCTGCGCCACGGCGGTTTTGACGCTCTCCTCCGCGCGGTTTAAAGACATATCCGCTTCGGCGGAAATTTGCCATCCCCACTGAATATAGATGGCGGCGCGCTCTAATTTGGAATTCACCAGCGCGGGATTGGGGCGAATTCCCTGCACCTCTCCCTCCACGATCTTCTCTAACAGCGCCTTCAGGGAATCCTTTACCGCCTTGCTTTTATCGCGCAGGGATTTGGCCTCGTCCTCCGGGTATCCGTCCCTGCGGGAGCGCTCTTTCAACTGCCCGGAGACCAGCTCCACGCTCTTCTGCGCCTCGCGCAGGCGGTCGGCGGCCTCGGCAGCAATTTCCACGTTGCGCTGCAACCGCGCTAACAAATCTTCCCGGCGCTGCAACTCCGCGGGGGTGATTTGAATGCGGGGATCGAATTTCACCTTCACGGCGGTGGAATCCTTATGCTCCCGGAAGCTCACCCGAATCTTATAATCTCCCGGGGAAACCGCCGCCCCGGATGGTTCCGGCGCGTTCTTCCCCGGTTGGGGAGTCTCCGGGAAGCGCATTCCCTTGCGCGACAGATCCCAGAAAGTGCGGTTGACGCCGTTCTTCGCCGCAGCCTTGAAGGTGCGGATCGCTTCGTTTTGGGCGTTCAGAATCTCGATCTTCGCCGTGTCCTGGCTGGCCGGTTTCCTCCCCTCCCCTTCCGCCGCTTTCTCGCTTTCCTCCTCGCCGATTTTGGCAGGCGCCGCGGCGGTATCGAATTTCACCGCGAAGCTGATCAACGCGCCGTAAGGGCGATTCTCCCCGGAAAACTCCGCCTCGCCGGCAAAGCGGGTTCCCGCCGCTTCTTTGTACACCGCTAACGCCGCCTCACCCGCTTCTGGGTATCCATCCCCCTGGGAAAATACGTGCAGGGGAGAATTCAACAGGCCGGGGCCTTTGCGCGCCAGTTCCCGCAAGGGGCGGAGATCATCTAAAATGTAAGCCGCCCGGCCAAACGTGCCGATCACCAGGTCGTGGTCGCGGGGGTGAATCGCCAAATCCATGGTGGAAACCGTGGGGTAGCCGTTGGTCCACTTGCTCCAATTCTCCCCGCCGTCGATGCTCAGGTAGAGGCCGAATTCTCCCCCTAAAAACAGCAGTTTCGGCTCCACGGGGTCCTGCGCAATCGCCAGGGCGTAGCCGAAAATTTCTCCCGGCTCTACCAGCCGCTTCCAGGTTTTGCCGAAGTCTTTGGTTTGATAAACGTAAGGCGCCCAATCGTCGCGGCGGTAGTTGTTGAGCACCGCCAGCGCTTCCCCGGCGTCGTAGGTCGAGGCGCGGATTTGCGGAACCCAGCACCCCTCCGGCGCGCCTTTGATGTTTTTCGCCACGTTAACCCAGGATTTTCCCCCGTCGCGGGTAAGCTGCACGTTGCCGTCGTCGGTACCCACCCAGATTACCCCTTGCTGCAGCGGGCTGGGGGCGATAGCGATGATGGTGGTATGGTTTTCCGCGTTGGTAACGTCGTAGGTCAGGCCGCCGCTGTCGAACTGCCTCTGCTTTTCCGGGTCGTTGGTGGTGAGGTCCGGGGAAATGGTCTCCCAGCTATCCCCGCGGTTGGCGCTTTTATGTAAAAACTGGCTGCCGTAATAGATGGCCGCGGGATCGAAGGGATCGGCGGCGATGCCGGCGTTCCAGTTGAAGCGCAGCTTAACCCCGGGGGGATCGACCGGGCGGATGTATTTGATCTCCCCGGTAAGCGAATTATAGCGCATCAAATTGCCGCCCTGCCACATGGCGTAGCCGCGCCGGGAATCCGCGGGATCCGGCAGCACGTCGAAACCGTCCCCGAAGCCCACTTCTTCCCAGTAGGAGTTGCGAATGCCGCCCTCCCGCCACACCTGCCCGGGACCGCGCCAGGAGCCGTTATCCTGCATCCCGCCGTACACGTTGTAGGGCGTCTCCATGTCCACGTTGATGTGGTAGAACTGCGCCAGCGGCAGGTTTTCCACGAACCGCCAGGTCTTCCCGCGGTCGTGGGTAATCGCTAAGCCGCCGTCGTTGCCGTCGATCATAAAATCGGGATCGGCGGGGTGAATCCACCAGGCGTGATGGTCGGGGTGGATTTTGTTCCAGGGAATGAGGGTTTGAAAGGTCTTGCCCCCGTCCTCGCTGACGGAGACGATGGAATAGAGGTTGTAGAGCCGGTTTTCATTGGAGGGATCGACGTAAATTTCCGCGTAATAAAACGGGCGGTTGCCGATGTTTTTGTCGGCGGTTTTGCGCCACTTGAATCCCCCGTCGTCGGAGCGGTAGAGACCGTTTTTCTTCGCTTCGATGAGCGCGTACACCACGTCGGGATTACTGCGGGCAACCGCCAGCCCGATGCGCCCGAATTCCCCTTCCGGCAGGCCGTCTTTATCGCTGCGCTTCTTCCAGGTCTCGCCCCCGTCGAAAGTGACGTACAAACCCGATCCCGGCCCCCCGGATTTGAAAAACCAGGGCCAGCGGCGGTATTCCCACATCGCCGCAAAGAGCTTGTTGGGGTTGGAGGGGTCCATCACCAGGTCTGCCGCGCCGGTTTTGGCGTCCAGGTAGAGAATTTGTTTCCAGGTTTTGCCCCCGTCGCTGGTTTTATAGACCCCCCGTTCGGGATTTTCCCCCCAGGCAGAGCCCAGCGCAGCGACGTAGGCAATATCGGAGTTTTGGGGATGCACGATCACCCGGTGGACGTTGCGGGTGTTGTCCAGCCCTAAATGCTGCCAGGTTTTGCCGCCGTCGAGGCTTTTGTAAATTCCGTTGCCGCTGTTGTGGCTGTTGCGGGGATTGCCCTCCCCGGTTCCCACCCAGACCACGTCGGGGTTCTGCTGGTCCACCGCAACCGCGCCGATGGAGGCGACCGGCTGCTCATCGAATACCGGCTGCCAGGCAACGCCGCCGCTGGTGGATTTCCACAGCCCCCCGGAGGCAGTGCCCACGTAAATAATATCCGGGTTGCGCAGAACCGCATCAATCGCGGTTACCCGCCCGCTCATCCCCGCGGGGCCGATGCTGCGCGGTTTGAGGCCGTGCAGCAGCTTCATATCCAGTTGCTGCGCCGGAAGGGGGAACAACAACACCAGGTGGAACAACAAAACGCCTGATATGAAATTGACTGCCTTGCTCGCCGATGTTATCGTAAGTGCTTTCATCGAATCCCTTTCGTTTATTGGACAGAAATAGAGGATAGCGCAAATAAACGATTTTGTCAAGAATCAATTTCGTTGCGATTGCCGCTGCTTCCCGGTATATTTCTTTAAAATGAGGGAAGAGCGGTATGGCTGTCATTGAAAAAAAAGCAACGAAAAAACGCGCTCCTGCCAAATCTTCCGGCAAGAAGAGTAAATCCCGGGTAAAAACTTATCCTGCCGGAGAATACCTCTATTTTATTGAAGGAACGCTGGAGGATTTCTACAGCTTAGAAGAACAGAAAGCGGAATTTTTCGAGGAGGGAATCCTGGTCATGCACTCGCCGGCAAGTTTTAATCACGAAGATATCTTTGGAGAGATATATGCTCCAATGCGTTTGTTTGCAAAAGAGAACGATTTGGGAAAAGTTTTAGGCTCGCAGTTCATCATCGTGTTAGGGGAGCGGCGTTTTGCGCCGGATATCGTTTTTATCAGCAAAGAAAACCCGGGAAAGTTCAGCGAGGTCGAATTCTTCGGCGCGCCGGAGATAGTGGTGGAGATCGTCTCCAAAACCACCCGTCCCTACGATTTGAAGATCAAACGGGAAGTGTACCGGGAACACAAAATCCCGGAAATTTATTTCATCGACTACCTGAACAAAAAACTGATCGTGGACGTGCTGCAAGGCGGGCAATACGTCTCACATACCCGCAGAGAAGGGGAATTTGCCAGCGCGGTGTTGAAGGGATTTGCGGTGAAATGCTACGGGTAAAAACCCTGCCTTTGCTCAATTTGGAATAGTGGATCAATGGACGATTGGAGTGTCGTGCGCCCGGAACCATCCCCCATTAATCCAATACTCCATTAATCCATTTTCCCCAGCGAAGTCTGGACAAGATCTTAGTACCTCTCAAATCACATCCGACACAAAGCTTTTCAGCCACTGGGTGGTCACGGACCTGGGGCGGATGATGGGGCTGTAAACCGCGCGGTTGATGATCAACTGGGCGCAAATGCCCAAAATTTGCGAAGTGGAAAACATTGCGGTGTAGTAATTCAGCTCTTTGATCCCGAAGGCGTGGAGCAGCGCCCCGGAAATCCCGTCGATATTGGGATAGGGATTCTGCGCTTTCCCCTGCTTGCGCAGCAGCGGCGGCGCCACTTCGCCCAGGATTTCTACGGCGCGGAATACCGGGTGGGCGGGACAGACTTTCTTGCCAAATTCAAATAATGCAACGTAGCGGGGGTCTTTATAGCGCAGTACCGCGTGGCCAAAGCCGGGAATCACCCGCCCGGATTGCAAGCATTGCCAGATATAATCCCGCAATGCCCCTGCTTCCGGGACCCCGTTGAATTTTTTCAAAATTTCCAGCACGAATTTCACGCTTTCCTGGTTCGCCAGCCCGTGCAGCGGCCCGGAAAGGCTGTTCATGGCCGCGGAGATGCTGAAATAGAGATCCGAAAGGCTGGAGTTGACGATCCGGCTGGTGAGCACGCTGGCGTTGGCCCCTTCGTGGTCGCTGTGCACCACCACAAAGCGGCGAATGAACTCCCCGAAATGGCCCTGCGGGTCGGCAACCCCTAACATGTGGGCGAAATTTTCCATAAAACCGTGGCCGGCTTTGGGCGGGTGCAGATCTTTTTTGAGAATCCTGCCCCGGTAAATGCCCGCGGAGATCACCGGCAGCCGGGCGATGATATTCAGCGCATCTTCCAATGTAGCTTCCCAGTGCGCCTCCCGGGGCATTCCTTCGTTGTAGCGCTTCAGAAAGACCGATTCCCGCTGCATCGCTACCATGGCCATGCTCATCAGCGACATGGGGTCGGTATCACCGGGCATGGATTCGATCATGTGCCAGACGTATTCCGGCACCCCGGCGCGTTTTTCCAGGTCCTGGCGCAGCGCTTCCAGGGCCGCGGGATCGGGCAAATCCCCGGTACAGAGCAGAAAAAATATCTCTTCCGCGGAGCGGTCGATCAATTCCAGCACCGGAATGCCGCGGATGAGCAGCCCTTGCTGGGGATCCACAAAGGAAGTGTCGCACACCACCGCCTCTACCCCGCGCAGCCCCTTGAAAAGCTGCCCCAGGGTGATCGAAGAGACGATCGTATCGGCGTGGGCGGAAAGCAGTTTGCGAATATCCTCCCGCCATTGCGGGATTTTATTTTTTAGAGTTTGCTTTAAATCTGCCATAGCGGCCCGATATGGAGTTGAGTGAAGTTTTTGCCGGATACCGGATGTCATCTAAAATTCATATAACGCCTTGCCCGCTCCTTCGAAATATGGAAGATATAATACCCTGCCCGCCGTTTAAATGCAAAGGATTTCTTGGCCCGGCAAGGCGCGGCTTCCCGATTGCCGGCCGAACTATTTTGGCGCTGCTCGTTTTTTTTCTTGGAAATCGGGCAAATTCCCGATACTTTTATAACTGACGAATCACAGCAGGGCGGCCCGCGCCGCCGGAGAAATCACAAAATCAGGGTATTCACTATTGCCGCAAGACCAGCTTCAGGGAACTTTCAACAGGATCGCTGAATTAATAAATTCGCGTATTATGGAGTTTGAAATTGAAAATATATTAACGTATATTTACCGGCGTATCAATGAATGCGGTCTGTATCATATGTTTCGATTCAAAAGTATTCTGGCCTCATATTGAATCCACTGCTTTGGGATCGCGGTTTTATGGGCATGGCACCGAACACGGTTCAAACGCTTGTTGAGATCCTTTTACCGTCTCCTTCCCTTTTCTCCCCGTTTGGTCAAGATTATTCATGGAAGAATGGAACACTTTCAGGAACAGAAACTCCAATAGCAACCAGCAACACTTAAATATAAGGAGACATTTTCCATGGCAGCAACTGAGCAAATCCTGGATAGTATCCAAAAAAAGTATTTCGATAAAGAGTTCCGGGCGCTTACCTGGAGCGGTACTTTTGAGGATTACCTGGAACTGGTTAAAAAAAATCCCACCATCACCCGCACCAGCTTCCAGCGGCTGTATGATATGATCCTCTACTTCGGCACCGTGGAGTACGAGGATTCCCGGAAGAAGATTACCCATTACAAATTCTTCGACGATCCCATCGACAACGGGAAAGACGCCATTTACGGGCTGGATACCCACCTGATGAAATTGATGAACGCCCTGAAGGCCGCCGCCTACCGCTACGGAACCGAGCGCCGGGTACTGCTGCTGCACGGGCCGGTGGGGAGCGCCAAGAGCACCATCGTGCGCCTGCTGAAGAAGGGCATGGAGTACTACTCCCGCACCGATGAGGGCGCTCTGTTCTCCTTCGAGTGGCTGAACATTCCCAAAAACTTTGCCGACCTGGACAATTCTCCCCGGGAGAACATCCCCTGCCCCATGCACGAAGACCCCCTGCACGTGATCCCGGTGCGGATTCGGGGCGAATTTTTGCAGGGACTGTTGGGCAGCAAGGCGGAGGAAATCTTCATCGAAGGGGCGCTGTGCCCCAGTTGCCGGCAGATTTACCGCGATCTGGTGGAAATGCACCAGGGCGAATGGCGCAAGGTGTTAGAGCACGTGCGGGTGCGGCGGATTCTGCTTTCGGAAAAGGATCGCATCGGCATCGGCACCTTCCAGCCCAAGGACGAGAAGAACCAGGACTCCACGGAGCTGACCGGGGACATCAATTACCGCAAAATCGCCGAGTACGGCTCCGATTCCGATCCCCGGGCCTTCAACTTTGACGGGGAGTTCAACATTGCCAACCGCGGCATCGTGGAATTCATCGAAATGCTGAAGTTGGACGTGGCGTTCCTCTACGACCTGCTCAGCGCCAGCCAGGAGCACAAGATCAAGCCCAAGAAATTCCCCCAGACCGACATCGACGAGGTGATCATCGGGCACACCAACGAGCCGGAATACCGCAAGCTGCAGAACAACGAGTTCATGGAAGCGCTGCGCGACCGCACCATGAAGATCGACATTCCCTACATCACCAAATGGGCGGAAGAGATCAAAATTTACAAAAAGGATTACAACAACGAGAAAATCCGCGGGAAATTCATCGCCCCGCATACCATCGAGATGGCGGCGATGTGGGCGGTGCTCACCCGCTTAGAGGAACCCAAGAAGGCCAACCTGACCCTGGTGCAGAAGCTGAAGCTGTACGACGGAAAATCCATCCCCGGCTTTACCGAGGACAACATCCGGGAGCTGCGCAAGGAAGCCCACCGGGAAGGTATGGAAGGGATTTCCCCGCGCTACATCCAGGATAAAATCTCCAACGCCATCGTGAAGTACCCGGAAGAGCCGACCGTCAATCCCTTTATGGTGCTGAACGAGTTAGAAGCGGGGCTGGACCACCACAGCCTGATCACCAGCGAGGAGCTGAAGAAACGCTACCGGGAGTTGATCCAGGTGGTGAAGAAGGAGTACACCGAGATCGTAAAAAACGAGGTGCAGCGGGCCATCAGCGCGGACGAGGACGCCATCAAGCGCCTCTTCGCCAATTACATCGACAACGTGAAAGCCTACGTGCAGAAGGAAAAGGTGAAAAACAAATACACCGGCGAAGATGAAGAGCCCAACGAAAAACTGATGCGCTCCATCGAGGAAAAAATCGACATTCCGGAGAGCCGCAAGGACGATTTCCGCCGCGAGATCATGAACTACATCGGGGCGCTCTCCCTGGAAAACAAGAAATTCGAATGGACCAGCAACGAGCGCCTGGCCAAAGCCCTGGAGCTGAAGCTGTTCGAAGACCAGAAGGACAGCATCAAGCTCTCCTCGCTGGTTTCTTCGGTAATGGACAAGGAGACTCAGGAAAAAATCGACGTGGTGAAGAGCCGCCTGATCAAGCATTTCGGCTACGACGACGCCAGCGCCACGGACGTGCTCAACTACGTGGCCAGCATCTTCGCCCGGGGGGATATTCAGGAGTAAGGCGGTGTTCGGGTGTTCGGGTGTTCAAGTTTTTAGTGTGCAGGTGTGATGGTATTCAGGTTGTCAGGTCAATACCCTGGCAACCTGAATACCTGAACACTGTAACACGCATTAGCTCATTCATACATTGCGAGGACGGGCGAGGATGTTAATTAAAGGAATGTAAAATGTTTTGCTGGACAATTAATCAAACCAACATTAACAATATAATGCTCAGGAGGATGAAATGAAAAGGTCCTCACAAATCTTATTGATAATTTTACTTGTGAATGCGGCTGTCAAAGCGCAGGAATTTGCAGAAGGCGAATTAAGTATTAAGATTACAAACAACAATGGTTCGACGGTTGAGATCGAGATGGAATTAGTCAGCCCGGCATGTTGGGACGCTTCTACCGCTTATCCCCATGTTCATAATATGACTGATTTGTTTGGTGGAGGCACCCTTAGTACCTCTCAAAATAATAAGTGGCTGGAATTTTATGCTTGTTGGGAGCAATTAACATATCCCGATTCATTGACATTCGGCTTGGGTTATTATAAGTTTACCGCGAGAGTAAATGGCATCATTAAAGACTACTTTTATATTGATTACCGTACTTCAGATTTACCTGAAAATTATAATACCGGCGGAGGTGGTGATATAAGCATTACCTTTAATGTTTCTGCCGGCAAATTTTATGAGGGTTCAACGCAAAATGAATTCCCTACTTTCACTACAATATGGGATGAAAGACCCTGGATAGCCGCTTCAACGCTTGAATTGCCGAATTTCTGGGAAAACGCGCTGGTTCTGGTAAATGATGGAAATAACCATCCCCTGCTGGTCTGGGGCGCCTATCCATCACAGTTGGGTATTGACCACTATAATATTTACAAAAAGATTGGCGGCGGCCAATTCGAGCTTTACGCTGAAACCGAAGCTCTTGCGTATGTCGATGAAAGCGAAGTGATCATATCCGGCGCCTCGCAGGCAAACGAGACCGTAGCCTATTACAAATTAACCGCAGTTTACCCGACCCAAGGAAACACTCTGGCGACATCAGAATATTCTAACACCGTTAGCACAAGAGTAGCAGGGGAGCCTCTCGACAAAGGAAGTTCTTTCAGTTATCAGAATGAGTTAAAACGGTTTTCTCTCTTTCAAAACTACCCCAATCCTTTCAACCCTTCTACCGTCATAACATACCATTTACCCGGGAATAACTTTGTAACCCTGAAGGTTTACGATATCCTGGGAAGGGAGATCGCCACCCTGGTCAATGAGCTAAAAGACCCTGGCAGTCATTCTGTTGAATTCAATGCTTCAGGGTTAGCCGGCGGGATTTATCTATATCGGATTCAAGCCGGCAATTACGCAGAAACCCGCAGATTACTTTTACAAAAATAGGTTTTGGTTGGTTGGCGAAAAGATTACTTCTTCTAAAGGGCGTAATCT
>JABWBP010000113.1 GCA_013360445.1 Calditrichaceae bacterium
AGATTACGCCCTTTAGAAGAAGTAATCTTTTCGCCAACCAACCAAAACCTATTTTTGTAAAAGTAATCTGCGGGTTTCTGCGTAATTGCCGGCTTGAATTCGATATAGATAAACCCCGCCGGCTAACCCTGAAGCATTGAATTCAACAAAGTGGTTGATTTTTGATGTCTGCGTAACATCAGTTATTGATATTTATCTGATTATTGCTTAGGGTGAGATAAAATAACTTCCCGATTTCTTTTCCAGAAACCTTGATAAGTCGGGCATTTTGTAAAAAACAAGGGATTTAATATTATCTCACCCCTTTAGCAAAACATTATGCAAGCCCAGTCGAATAAAATGCAGATGAATAATCATCCGCTCGCCGTTAATATTTGTTTTTAATTTAAAGTCATTGGGTCTTAAACGAAAGAGAAAAAGTATTCGGATTAAATGCAATTTGACGCAAGCCCTAACTCGATTGTGCTAACTCTGGAAAATAAATTTGATTTGACTACCTTTTGCGCTATCGTTATAATCGAACTTCATTTTTCGAAGCAACTATTGGTTCTTGGCTTTTGGTTTTTGGTTCTTGGAGTTTGGAACCTTTTCCCCGATGATATTTCTATCCGGCTGATAAGACGCTGAAGATCAATGATTGAACCTTGCTAAACTTTATACCCAAAGGGAGCTATGAAAGAACATTCGCAGATTCAAGACCAGGAAGTGGCGCTGTTAGAGAATTTCTCCAATATTTATCAATCCATTTTGAAAGAAATCCATAAAGTCATTATCGGGCAGGATGAGATCATCGAGCAATTGCTGATCTCCTTGTTTTCCGGGGGGCATTGTTTGATCATCGGGGTGCCGGGGCTGGCCAAAACCCTGCTGATCAATACCCTGGCCGACGTGCTGGATTTGAAATTCAGCCGCATCCAGTTTACCCCAGATTTGATGCCCTCGGACATCACCGGCACCGAAATCATCGAAGAAGACCGCAGCAGCGGCAAAAAGGGGTTCCGCTTCATCCGCGGGCCGGTGTTTGCCAATATCATCTTAGCGGACGAGATCAACCGCACCCCGCCCAAAACCCAGGCCGCCCTGTTAGAAGCAATGCAGGAGCACAAAGTGACCGCCAGCGGGCAGGACATGCTGCTGGATGAGCCTTTCTTCGTGCTCGCTACCCAGAATCCCATCGAGCAGGAAGGCACCTACCCCCTGCCGGAGGCGCAGCTCGACCGCTTCATGTTCAATCTCTGGATCGAATATCCCTCGTTTGAAGAAGAAATGCAGATCGTCAAATCCACCACCAGCGACTACCTGCCCCAACTGCACAAGGCGCTGAACGCCCGGCAGATCATCGCCAGCCAGCAGGTGCTGCGCAAGGTGGCGGTGGCGGATAACGTGATCGAATACGCGGTGCGGCTGGTGAACCTGAGCCGCCCGAACTATCCCCAGGCCCCCAAATTCATCAAGGAATGGATCAACTGGGGCGCGGGGCCGCGCGCTTCCCAATACCTGATTTTAGGCGCCAAAACCCGCGCCGCCCTGCAAGGCCGATTCACCCCTTCGGAAGAAGACGTGCGCGCCTGCGCCGTCCCGGTGATGCGCCACCGCCTGGTGACCAACTTCAACGCCGAGGCAGAAGGGGTGAACGCCATGGACATCGTCAACCGGCTGATTGCGGAATTGGGATGATTAGCAGTTTGGGAGTGTTCAGGTGTTTTAGTGTTTTAGTGTTTTAGTGTTTTAGTGTTTTAGTGTTGGAAACTTAACGCCACTTAGAGAACTATAACACCAAAATACTTGAACACCATAACACCGTATTCCCCCCCAACCTTAAAAAACGAGGGTAGCCATGATGCGCTCGATACCCCGCCTGCTGTTACTTTTCCTGCCTTTTTTGGCTTTCGCCCAGACCGAAGAAATTTATTTCCGCCTCCCCATTCACGACAAATCGGAAGCGGATCAACTCACTCGCTTGATTTCGATCGACAATGTGGAGGGAAACGTTCTGTTCGGCTACGCCAGCGATATTCAATGGGAGCGCCTGCTCCAATCAGGCTACCGGCCCGAACGCCTCCCCCACCCCGGCAGCCTGTACGAACATCAAATGAGCCGGTCTATCGAGGAATTTACCGAAGATTGGGACACCTACCCGACCTACCAGGGCTACCTCGATATGATGGCGCAATACGCCGGCAACTTCCCGGATATTTGCCGGCTGGATACTTTCGGCGTCTCCGTGCAGGGCCGGCTGCTGCTGGCCATGAAAATTTCCGACAATCCCGGCCAGGAAGAGGATGAGCCGGAGTTCCTCTACACCTCCACCATGCACGGGGACGAAACCGTGGGCTACGTGCTCATGCTGCGGCTGATCGACTACCTGCTGAACCAGTACGGGCAGCCGACCCCGGAAGGAGAGCGGGTTACCCGGCTGGTGAATAAAATGGAAATCCGGATCAATCCCCTGTTCAATCCCGACGGCACTTACAAGGGCGGCAACCATACCGTGACCGGGGCGATCCGCGGCAACGCCCATTTTGTGGATTTGAACCGCGATTTCCCGGATCGCATCAGCGACCCCAACAACACCACGGTTGGCCGGGAGCCGGAAACCGCGGCGATGATGCTGTTCGTGGCGGCGCAGAACTTCAATCTCTCGGCCAATTTTCACGGGGGGGCGCGGGTGGTCAATTATCCCTGGGATAACGGCGCGCCCAGCGGAACCTACTCCGCCTGCCCGGATGACGCCTGGTTCGTGGATCTTTCCTTAACCTATTCCCTGACCAATCCGGATCTGCTGACCGGCGGGTTTCCCAATGGGATCACTAACGGCTGCCAGTGGTATGAGGTCTTTGGGGGGCGGCAGGATTGGATTTACTGGTGGCACGGGGGGCGGGAGACCACCATCGAATTGTGGAGCACCAAAAACCCGCCCGGCTCGGTTCTGCCGCAGCGCTGGGCCAACAATAAGGAATCCTTCCTGGCCTACATGGAGGAAGCGCTCAAGGGAATTCGCGGGATCGTTACTGACGCGATTACCGGGGAGCCGCTGGCGGCAACAATCGATATCGCCGGCATTCCCAATGTGCCGGTGTTTACCGACCCGAACGCGGGGGATTACCACCGGCTGCTGCGACCGGGAACCTACACCGTGATGGTTTCCGCCCCGGATTATTTCAGCGATACCCTCCTGAACGTCGTGGTGGTGGACACCGGGGCCGCCCGCCTGAACGTGGCCTTATGGCCGGTTTCCTCCACGGTTTCCTTCGTGCAGAACCTTCAATCCGGCTGGAATTTAGTGGGACTGCCCGCAAATCCGGCCAATCGCCATTATCTCTCCCTCTTCCCCCAGGCCATGGCCAACACCCTGTTCGGGTTTAACGGGGCGTACCAGCTGCAGGACAGCCTGAATCTGAATGCGGGCTACTGGCTGCGCTTTGCCGACAATAGCTCTGCCACCATTACCGGCGCGGCGATCATCAATGCGACTATCGATCTGGCCGAGGGGTGGAACCTCATTGCCGGAATTTCTACTCCGGCGGCGCTGGAACAAATCTCCGATCCCCAGGGCGTTATCATCCCCGGAACCCTGTATGGATTTAGCGGCAGTTACGTTCCTTCCGATACTATCAAACCGGGAGCGGGATACTGGCTCAAGGCCACCAGCGCCGGGCAGATCAGCCTGGGCAGCCCGGCCCCGGCGCATTCGTTCCCCAGGCTCCCGGATATATCCCAATTCCCGGCCCTGCGGGTGCATGATTCGCATTCAACCGCTTCGCAAGGTCTGCACCTTTACTTCGGCGTGGCCCTGCCCGATCCGGCGCAGAGGGAATATTTTGCGCTTCCGCCGACGCCGCCCGCGGGGGCGTTCGACGCCCGCTTTGCCGACGGCTACCGCATCGCCGGGGGCGAACAGGCGGTGATTTTATTACAATCAGCGCATTACCCGGTGGTTATCCGGGTTGCCAGCCTGCCGACGGAGAGCGCCAACGCCGGCGAACAGTGGTTGTTAGAAGAGATCGTTGCCGGGGAAAGCGTCGCCCGGCATTTATTGGCGGTAAATCAAACCATCATCATTCGCGATTCCCGGGTCACGAAAGTGAGATTATCCAGGGAAAACCGCGGGCTTCCTGCTAACATTACCCTGGAGCAGAATTATCCCAACCCCTTCAACCCGGGAACCACCATCCGCTTTGGCCTGCCGCAGCCCGCGCGGGTGAGTTTAGCGGTTTACAATCTCTTAGGCGAGCGTATCCGCACGCTAATAGGCGGGCAGGTGAGCGCGGGACTCCACAAAATTGCCTGGGACGGAAGGGATGAAGCCGGGCGAAACGTATCCTCCGGGGTGTACTTCTACCGCCTGGAAACGGATGGTTTTTCGGAAGCGGTGAAAATGCTGCTACTGCGCTGAGGCTGCGAAGAGGAATGGTACGCGCCGTAAAGTTCTACAAAGAAATCCGCGCCGGCTCCTCATTGCCGCTCCTGGTCGGGGGAAGCGACGGGCGCAAATACGTGGTAAAGCTGCGCGGGAGCGGGGAGGGCGCGCTGGCGAGCGTGGTCGAATGGCTGGCGCTGAAGCTGGGAAAATTGCTGCAAATTCCGGTTTTGGAGCCGGCGCTGCTGCTCATCGAGGCGGGCTTCGATGCGCAAGCCGGGGACCCCGAAACCCGGGAGATTTTGCAGAAGAGCGTGGGAATCAATTTCGCCGCCCGCTACCTGGAAGACGCCTCCGCTTACACGGCGCAAAGCGGGTATCATATTGATGATGCGTTGAAAAGCGACATCTTTCTGTTCGACCTGTTTCTCCTGAATATCGACCGCAATGCGAAGAACTCCAATATGATTATTGACCAGGGCGGGCTGTGGTCCCTGGATTATTCTTCTTCTTTAGCCATCAGGGGGGCAATCGACGGCAAAAATTACGAAAAACTGCCCATCCTGCGGGAGATAAAGCGCCATCCCTTTTACGGCGAACCGGCCAATCCCCACTCGTTCATCGCAAAATTGAAAGCAATCGAGGACCGCCGCATTTTCGAGATGGTCGAAGAACTGCCCGGCGAGTGGATCGGCGTTCTACGGGTTGCGAACGAAACCGGGGAAGCGAAAAAGATCATTCGTAACCGGCTGATCGATCAAAAGAACTATTCCCACATCCTCTTGAAGCGTTTGGATATACTGAAAGTGCTGAAAAGCGAAACCGAAGAAGAGCGCGGTTTAAAAACGTTAAAAAACCGGCAGGCCTTTGAGCAAAAATTTGGAAAACTATGAAGTGTTTTTCCGCCGGTATAGCGCCGTTGCCGCCCAAATTGCCGGCGCCGCTTTCACATTGAACGGTGTGGTTCCGCGGTAAATCTCTCCCCCGGCTAACCGCTCATTTGTTCAACAAAAACAAGAACTCAGCCCTGCCCAATAAGCCCTTTTGCGCCCCTCAAAAAAAATTTCAAAATAGAAAATTAATGGTTGTTTCTGATTTTTTTTTTCTTATAATATCCCCCCAATAAGAGGCTCTAACACAGGCAAACTTGTGTACCTGGGCAGATAGAATAGTGGTCTGCTTTAATTATTTCAGAGTGTTATTATTACAGGAGAATTGGCATGGAATTTCCTGATCGCACAAACCATAAAGTTGTCAGCCAGAACGACCCCATTTTTTATGAAGTCTGCGAGCTTCTGGAGTTGGATTCAGATCAGGTAGATTATCTCATTTATGAGGATTTTGACGAAGTGGATTACACCATGTATGAAGAGGTCGAAGAAAATGATTCCGCGGAGGCCTGGATGCCGGAACATCGCGTGGTAGAAATTTATTATTTAGACGGCACCCGGGAAGAAATCGAAATCGAGTTGGATTCGGAATTGGACGAAACCTTGAAACGGCTGTTAGGAGACATTTGAAACGCTCGTTTTTCCCTTCCGCTCTTTTAAGCATTCCTTAACTCAGCACCATATTTTTCCCTCTCCCTGTCATCATTTTTTGCGGACTTAGGGGCTTTCGCCCTTTTTATTGTACCACCGAACGCTAATGTGTTTCAATCACTCTGTGCGCTCAGTTGGGTACATTATTTTTTTCTGGCTCCCTAGACCTCATAAGGTTTTAGAAACCTTTGAGGTCTTATAATCCGTTACTGCCTGCTGATCGCTGCGACCGCTTCCACCGCCCGGTCGATTTCTTCTATGGTATTGTAGTGGGCAGCGCCCACTCGCACCATCCCGCCTTTGTCCGATAAACCGAGGCGCTCGATTACCTCCACAGCGTAATAATGGCCGTCCCATACAAAGATATTTTCTTCCCCCAGCCGCCGGGCAATCTCCGCGGGATGGAAGCCCTCCATGGTAAAAGAAACCGTGGGAACCCGCGTATCCAGTTCATGCAAACCGGCGACGCCATGAATGGCGAGGCCGGGGATGGCCTGCAAGCCGGCAATCAGGCGGGCGCTGAGGGTTTTTTCGTATTCCTTAATGGCCGCCATGGCGGCGTGGAGGTGTTTCCTGCGCCCGGTAAATCGGGCGAACCGGGCATGGTGTTCCTGCCCCATGGCCTCCCCGATCCAGGCCAGGTATTCCAGCGCGCCTAAGGTTCCCGCCTGGCCTTCGTGCGACTGGGTGCCGGTCTCGAATTTGCCGGGAGGATAATCCTCCGCCGGGCGCACTTTATATGCGGGGAGTTTCTCTAACAGTTCGCGCTTCCCCCATAAAATTCCCTGGTGGGGGCCGAAAAATTTGTAGGCGGAACAAACCAGAAAATCGCAGCCCAGCGCCTGCACGTCCGTGGGAATATGCGGGGTGGATTGCACTGCATCCACATACACCAAAGCGCCGGCCTGGTGAGCCATGTCGTTAATCGTTTTGACGTCGTTGATGGTGCCAATGGCGTTACTGGCGTAATTCACCGCGGCCAGGCGCACTTTCGGAGAAAGCAACGTTTCCAATTCCTTCAAATCGTAGCGATAGGTTTCCCGGCTGAAGTTCAGCCATTTCACTTCCAATCCCAGGTCATCGGCCAGCAGACGCCAGGGATTTACGTTGGCGTCGTGGTCCATACGGGTAAGAATTACCTGATCGCCGGGCTTCAGCCAACGGCCGATCGAGCGGGAAATGGCAAGGGTGAGGGTAGTCATGTTGAGGCCAAAGATGATTTCCTCCGCTGAGGGGGCGTTCAGTAGATCCGCCATGGCCTGGTGGGCTTCGGCTAAAATTTGATCGGATTCCACGGAGGTGCGGAAATGCCCGCCGTGGTTGGCGTTGGAATGCACCAAATAGCGGGTCATGCGCTCGATTACCTGGCGGGGAACCTGCGTTCCGGCGGGATTATCGAGGTAAACCCGGGGACGTCCGCGGTCTTCTAATGCAAGGGCGGGAAACTGTTGGCGAATTTGGTTAATATCGAGCGGCATAGGAGCTCCAGAGATTGCGGATTGCTAGTTATGGGCTTTGGGTTGCGGATGTTGAATTTGAAGTTGCTTGTAACCTGATCATATAACTGATGTTACCTGTAGTGCTAGTTCTACCAACGGACACCCGATCTAACCGCGAATTGACGCGAATAAACACTAATTTCGGCCGGTCTTGATCCTATAGTCATTCGCGTTTATTCGCGGTTTAAACCAACTAGCACTACAGGTTTGATGTTATATCTTAGTATCTTCCAGCTTTATTCCTCTCCCGGCCCGCAGGCTTTTTCTGGCAGCTTCAATTCGCTGCAAGAATTGAGGATTATTTTCTAGCAGGTAATCAAACCAATCATCTTCCGATTGAAATCCGATCAGGATTCCGGCGGGTTTTCCACGCCGGGTAATTAATATTCCTTCTTTTCCCGCTATTCTCAAATACTTTGATAACTCTTCTTTTACTTCTGACACGGCAACCTTTTTCATTCTGATCCTCCGATTTTTTTCAGCCAGGAATCGGCGGCTGATTTCGGTACAATTGCTAAAATTTCTACCGTATCACGCTGAATTGCCATCCTTTACCGAACGAATCAGCGCTTTCTTCATTTCGCAAAGGCGCTGGGAGATGGAGACGTGGTAAATGTGCGGATTCATCAAGCGCCGGATGCCGGCATCCAGCCGCTCGATGTCAGAGCGGCGGAACCCCCGGATTTCCTCGATGGATGGCGACTCATAGACGCGGCGGCCTGCTTGCAAAATATCCGCCAGCAAGGGTTCGATTTCCGAGACCTCGCTTTGATCCAGCACCCGCCCTTTGGTGCAATCGCTCGCCTTCCGCAGAACGATTTTTTTTAACTTGCGAGGGTCTTCGTCTTCCAAACTCAATAAGTCCGCGGTGGCCTTGCCCCGCCGGTCGTAAATCCGCCAGACGTTTTTATGGCCGGGATTGGGAGTCTTTTGCGGGGTTTCGGAAATTTTGATCGCCGGTATCCACTCGCCGTTCTTGCGCAGCGCCACTAACTTGAAAACCCCGCCCAAACTGGGGGCGCCGTGCGAGGTGATCAGGCGGGTTCCCACGCCATAGACCAGGCGCTTCAGCAAATGGTCCACGTCCACCCCGTAGCGCGGGGCTTCTTCTTCGATCTGGGTGATGATTTGCCAGATCACCAACTCATCCAGGTTATTCGATAAAACGATGCTGGTATCCGGAAAACCGGCCGCGTTGAGCATCCGCGCCGCCTGGATGGCCAGGTAGGCCAGGTCGCCGGAATCCAGCCGCACCCCCACCGGTTTGTGGCCTTTTTTGCGCAGTTCTTCGAATACTTTGATGGCGTTGGGGATGCCGCTTTCTAAGGTATCCACGGTATCGACCAACAGGGTGCAGTCATCCGGATATATCTCGGCGTAAGCGCGAAAAGCGTCGATCTCCTTGTGCCCCAGGGTGATAAAGGCCTGGATCATACTGTGAGCGTGGGTTCCCCTGGGGGCAAAACCCAGCACGTGGGAGATGCCCACGTTGGAGGTAAAATCCGCCCCGCCGATCAGCGCCGCCCGCGCCCCGGCGTTGGCCCCCAGGCCGTGGGCGCGGCGCATTCCGAATTCTAACAGCAATTGTCCCCGCCCGCTTTCATGAATCCGCGCCGCCTTGGTAGCGATCAGGGTTTGAAAATTGAGGTGATTGAGCAGGCTGGTTTCCAGGAGCTGCACCATGGCCAGGGGGCCCCGCACCACGGTTAAGGGAACATTGGGGTGCACCACCCGCCCCTCCGGAATCGCGCGCATGTTCAGGCGCGTAAAGCTGAAATCGTTTTTGAGCCAGCTCAAAAAATCTTCCCCGAAAAGGGGGTTTCCGGCGCGGCTTTTCTGGCCGCGCAGGTAGGCCAGGTCGGACTCCCGCACCTGCACCTCTTCCATCCAGTGGAGCAGCCACTCCAGCCCGGCGTTGATGCAATAGCCAGCCTTGTGCACCCCATAATCCGGGTAATTGCGAAAAAAATGCTCGAACTGCGCCTCCTGTTCGTGCAGCCCCATGCGGAAATAGAGCTGCCCCATGGTCAACTGGTATTGATCGGTGAACAGGAATCCTTCCGCGGTTTTGCGGGCTTTGGCTTTCACGATGGTTACTCCTGCGCCCTAATTTTTTGGTTGATCCCCGGCCATTCCATTATCGGCTCGCTGGAACGCACCACGTGCATACCGGCGTCTTTGAAGCGCTGAAAGGCGGCTTCCGCCGCATCGGTATAGTCGATAACGCCCGGCACCACCACCGGGGAGGAGCAATCTTCCAACAGGTACACCTTTTCCACCAGATCGCGATCCCATTTCATAATATTGTCCAACAGGTCGGCGATGGTCCAGGCCACGCAGTGGCTTTTGGCCTGCCCGGCGATCACCACGGCGTCGAATTCGATCAGCTTGTGAAAGAGGCGCTCGTTTTTCGGGGCCAGCAATTTGCCTTCGGCGTCGGAACCAACCTCCGGGCCAAATACCGAATAGTGCTCGGTTAGCGGATGCCCGCCCTTGATCTGGAAATCCGGCTGGCTGTAGCGGGCCATGGTGTGAAAAAAGATCGCCTCTTCCACGGCGGATACCAGGGCGTGGCCGACGCCCCCCAACATGGCATGGTAAGGCCACACCGTGAGGGCGAATTTGCCGCTTTTTTTCAGTTGCGCAGTGTAGTGGCGCAGGTGGCGCTGCACATAGGCCGGCTGGAGTTGCAAATTTTCGCTGAGCGCTTCGTTGAAAAGCCAGCGCCCTTCCGCGATATCTTCTTCACTGATCAGGGTGTAGGGAGCGGGATGCTCGCCCCGTTCATTCACGAAAAAGACGCCGTGGAAAATCTGCATGGCCTGGTGGGTATCCAGGGTGGGAACGATTTGGGTAATGCGGTGCAGGTTGCGATAGATGAACTCGCACAGGCGGCGGTTATCCTCCACCGCGCCGCTGCCGGAGCGCCCCCCGACGTATAGTTCAAAACCGGGGATACAAAAGGTATTTTGCACGTCCACGGCGACCAGGCAGAGTTTAAACTCATCATGCGCCGCGGGTTGAGTCTCCGGATGTTTTGCCGCCCAGTTCCAGGCTACTTCGGCAATCTTTTGGTAATCTATCCGCCAGACTTCTTCCACTTTTTCGGGGCTGAAGTGCGGCGGAACGGGCAATTCATGGTACTTCATATTGAAAACTCCCGGCTATTTTAGTAAAGCTTGAGAAAACAATTTTTTAAAGCGGAGTATGGGATTGATGGATTGTTGCGACAATGGTTTAGCGCTTTCGTTCTGATTCCTCAACTCATCACTCCATTCATCCATCACTCCAACCATCCTCTCCTCCATTATTCCTGCCACTAATTTATACGGCGTAAAGGCAATAGAAAAGCCCCGATTCACATTGTCGGTAAACCGGGGCTTTAAATTTGTGGAGACGCCGGGAATTGAACCCGGGTCCGAGCAGGAGCTTGACAGAACTTCTACATGCTTAGCTGAGCGGTTAAAGTTTAACCATCAGCAGGCAGTTCAGCCAGCCTGGCGAGGGCGAGCCCGGAAGAGTCGGGTTTACACAGTCCGGGCGACTCTGTAAACCGGCCTGTCAAAAGCGACGCTCATCCGCGTCCCGGACAGGCGCGGGACACAGTGAACGGGTTGCTTTGATTAAGCAGCCATCGCGTAGTTATAATCGGCACTTAAGAGTGCTCTCGCTTATCACGGGGTAGCGAGAAAACCCGGCATGCGGTTCCATCCCTCTTCGCTGCCCGTCGAGACCATTTCGTCCCCATGTCAAAGAACTTGAACGACTGGTATAACGTACATCAAAAATTCCGGTTCCGCAAACAGAAAAAAAAAGCTCCTGATTCCCGGGAGATATATTCCGTTCATCAGGAGCCAAGTTACAGAGGTGACTCGCCGGACGGGTAGTTGGGGGAGAACTGCTGCCCGGCTCACCCCGGCCCCAAAGGAACCGGGATCACGCCACTCCCTGCCGCGCTCAGACCGGTGGGTGGGGGGAATCACCCGAAATTGGCCTGGCGCTGAGTGCCCCCGCAGGGACTCGAACCCCGAACCAACTGATTAAGAGTCAGCTGCTCTGCCAGTTGAGCTACGGAGGCAAAGTTATTGACCGCTGCTCATGCGGCCTTTCCATTTTCGGCGGCGCTAATATACATCTTTACCTGCCCGAAAGTCAAACTGAGAATTTCCATTTTGCGC
>JABWBP010000114.1 GCA_013360445.1 Calditrichaceae bacterium
CTCCACGAAGTGGTGGATACCCAAAATTCTTCCTCTGTGGCCTCTGTGAACTTCGCATGGTGAGTTTATCGAACCATGTGGCTGAATAGTAACAAATTTTAAAAGATTTCGACAGGATTAAAAAAGGGTGAAAGTAATCTTCGATAATGCCGCGCTTGCCGGAACGCCCTGCCCTATATTTCCGGCTCCGAATGCGCCAGCCGCCAGTACTTGCGATTCTGATAGACCAGGGGGCGCGAGCGCGACTCTTTTCGCCCGGTGGCCAGCACTTCCCCGCTGATCATATAGTGGGTGCCGGCGTTGATGACCCGCAGCACCCGGCAATCCATCCAGGCAAGGGCGTCCGCTAACACCGGCGACCCGGTGGAGTGGCTTACGAACCTTACCCCGTTGAAGCGATCCGCCCCCTCCGGCAGCGCGGTAAGGCCGGCAAATTGCCGGGAAATCGCCTCCTGCCCTTCCCCCAGAATCGACACCGCAAATATCCGCGATTTGCGAATCAACCGGCAGGTTACGCTCTCTTTCTGCAGCAAAACCAGCACCCGCGGCGGTTCCAGCGAGATGGAGGTAAAGGCGCTGACGGTCATCCCGCTTCGCCGCTGGCCGAATTGCGTGGTTACGACCGTAACGCCGGTGGCCCAGAGCCGCATGGTTCGCCGCAGCTCCTCGGAAAGTTCGTTTTTCGGGTCTAACTGCATCTTCTGGATCCTTAATCGTTTCGCGCGGCGTCTAAAATGCTTCTTCCACACTGAAATACACTCCGCTGGTGTTTTTGCCGAACCCGATATCCGCGCGCAGATTGACTTTTTCCGCTTCATTGAATTTGAACCGCAACCCGAACCCCCCGGCAAATTTGGCTTCATCGATTCTGAAATCGTGGAGATTATCGGAGACGTCGCCCAACGCCGCAAAGCCGGCCAGCCCGAATCGCCGCCACAGGTCGGTGCGGTATTCCACCTGGCCGGCCAGATGAGCGCGATCCCGATAGCGCCCCTGGTAATACCCGCGCATGATCCCCGCTCCTCCCAGGGTTGAAAGCTCGTAAAAAGGCGGGTTCCCCCTTACAAAGCTGCCGAATCCCTGGAGGGCGAGCACCGACTTGGAGGAGAGGGGCAAATACTGCCGCAGGTCTATCAGGTAGCGATTGAAATCGAAATCACTGCCAATCGCTTTCATATAAAAAATTGCCCGGGCCTGGTGGTACCCGCCGCGGGTGGGATAAAATATATGATCGCGATTATCCCAGACCCAGAGCATTCCCAACCCGGAGCTGATTCCCCCCTCGCTGCCGGTCAAACTCCCGGTGAGCAGGTAGGGATTGGCGCGTTTATCTTCGATGCGATTATCCAAAAAATCGTAGATGAAGCCGGTTTTGGTGTGGGGAATGAAATCAACCCCCGGGGGAAGTTGCAGGCTTATCTCCACTCCCCAGGCGCGGGAAGCATAGTTCTCCTTCTCGATGTCCGGGGTATCGTTCCCCACGCCCCAGAATTTGTCCACATAGTACCCGTAATCCAGGTTTGCGGAGAGCAAGAACTTGTTGCGAACAAAATAGATTTGCGGGGAGAGGGAGATCCGGTATTGCTTTTTGGTGGAGTAATACGCGGAGACGCTGATTTTCGAGGGGCGGAGGAACACATATTCGGAGGTGTAAAACGTGATCAGCCCGCCCACCCCGAAGGCGAACTCGGTTTCCGGAGTATAAAACAGAAAGGGATAAACATTGATCCGGGTTCGCCGGGTTTTGAGAATTTCGGTATGAATCAGCGTTTGGGAAGTATCGGCCTTCTGCGCCGGCTGAGCGAAGCTCCGTTCCGGGACGGCGAGAAAAAAGACCATCAAAGGCCAGAGTGTAAGTCTGAGGGTTCTCATAAAAAAGGGTCCCAATGAGTGTCGTATTAGAATCCCAGGGTAAGACTGAGGGAGAGCATGGAGAGATTATCGAGATCCTCAACGCTGAAGCGTTCCCATTCCGCCCGCACTCCCAGGGAGCCCAGGTTAAGACCGGCTCCGAATCCCCAGGCGAAGTCGGTGCCGCTTTCGTCGCTGCTCTCCCCGCCGATTGAGTTATCCACCTTCCAGAAAAATGCTCCTGCTTTGGCGAAGACGTCCACCATCACCAGGGTAATTTTCCCCATGCCGTAAACGTCCCATCCTTTGGTTTTGGTCTCCACGGAGACGCCGCTGATATCGGTTTGGGCCTTGCCAAGATTGCGGTAACCGCCCTCGACTCCCCAGAGGCGCCCGAGTTTGAGACCTCCGAAAAATTTGTAGGCAAATTCGTTTTTATCGATCTTCAATTTGTCTCCATCAAGGTCGGTGACTTCGGTATTCAAAAAAGATGAACCGATGCCGGCCCCGACGTAAAAACCGCCGGGCTTTTGTGCGAACAATTGACCGGCGCTCACTACCATCAACAGCATGGCGAGGGTGAACCATTGGTTTCTCATTGTTTCTCCATTCATGAAATTTGTGAGTTAACGTTATCCTTTATGCTTTCCGCAAAATCGGATATAAATTTAATGCAAATTATTTATTTTCATAAAAGAATCTTCTTCTCCATTCCCTTTTTTGCAAAACCGCAAATGATCGCTTTCAATTTTCACTTGATTTTACGAAATTGAACCGCCGGCGCTGAAAAATCAGCGGTTGAAAGGCCGCAGTTTCATATTACCCCGTTTTTGACAATCGCTGAAGAGAGATAGGAAGCTCTGCATCCTGACGCAAAAATGGATAGAGAAATTTTCACCTATTTTTTATGGATAAGCCCGCAATGTTAGAGGATCTTTTTCAGGCGCTTGATTGGCCGTATTTTTTCCTTTCCGCACTGTTGTTTATGATCGGGATTTATGCCGGTCCCCATGCGGCAGAAAAAGAAATCACGCTTCTGTTGAAATATCCGCGCTGGATGCTGCGCCTGATGCTGCGCTATTTCAAGCCGGGTTATCCCATTCCGGTCATTTTCCTGTTGATTTTCCTGCTCAACAACCTCTCTCTGTTCAGCAGTTTTGTCTCCGGCTTTCTGGTTATCTTCCCGCCCCTGGCGGCTTTCTTAACCGGGTTCAACGTGGCGGTGATTATGTTTGAAATGATGGGATGGCGGGGAATCTGGCAAATACTGGTAAACCCGGTCGCCTGGCTGGAATTTCCCGCTTCCTGGATCAGCTTCAGCCTCGGATTCCGGCTGGCGGAAACCCAATTGGCGCGTTTCCATTTGCCGGAAACCCTGGTATTGTTCCGGGAGCTCTGGCCGGTGTATTTAAAATACGTGGGAGGACTGCTGCTTCTGGCAGCGGCGTTGGAAACGCTCCTGATCGTGATCACCCGGCGTTTTCCGGAAAATGGGGAGTGAACCGGCGTTTGGGGCGGCGAAACAAGCGATCTTCGTTCTCGTAGGCTAATTCAGCATCAAAAATGGGAGTGCACCATGTTGGAAATGCTGGCAATCGTACTGCTGATTTTGGTAGCGGCCATCGTATTCAAGATCCTGGGAGTAATATTAGAAGCAGGATTTTTTGTGCTTGCCGTGCCTTTAAAAATTTTGTTCGGGCTGCTGGGAGGCGTTATCGTCTTCATCGTGGTGCCGGCGGTGCTGCTGCCCTTATTGTTGGTTTTTCTGCTCCCGTTGCTGCTATTGGGGTTGGCGGTGGCGGGGCTGGTATATCTTCTCAAATAATTTTATGTTGATTTGGCGGTTATCGGGTGATAAATTTGCCCGTTCATTACCTGCCCCCGTAGCTCAGTGGATAGAGCGATGGCCTCCGGAGCCATGTGCGTAGGTTCGATTCCTACCGGGGGTACTTCTTTTTAGAATATGCCCTCCCCCGTTAGCAAAAACCGACAAAATGGCCCGCCAGCGTCGCTTATCTCAACAACTTCGCCAGGATAATCCCCAAAATCAGCCATACCGGGATGGAAAAGAGCAGCGCCCACACGAACCCCTGGATGGTGCTCAAACGGTCGCGCAGGTTCTTTTTCTCGAACGAACGCTCGATGCGAATGCGCACGTCTTCCATGTGGAAAGGTTTGGTGATATAGTCGTAAGCCCCCTTCTTGATCGCTTCCACCGCGGTTTCGATGGAGGGATATCCGGTGATCATCAGGAAGATCACGTCGCGGTCTTTTTCCCGGACTTTGCGCAAAAGCTCCAACCCGTCAACTACCGGCATCAACAGGTCGGAAACGATCAAATCATAAGCCCCGGCCTCGAACTTTCCCAGGGCATCCTGGCCGTCGCTGGCAGTTTGAACTTCGTATCCTAATGATTCGAGATAATTGGATAGGACTTCCCGAATGCTTTCTTCATCGTCCACCACCATTACCCGTCCGATCTTCTTCATCTTCTCTCCTCAATAAATTCTTTACCGTAATTCGTAATCAACTTAGGGAAAATCCTGCTTTTTTTCAACAGTTAAATGCCGAACACCAAAAGATTCGTGTATTATCGAACAAAATCGGCCGCATTTAAGGGCGCTGGAAAAATTAAAAATACCGGCCGGCGGGGGCGCTGCCGCTCATGGGTCAAGATTCGAGCGGCGCATTCTTCCGGATTATCGCTTCCCAAGCTGCCGAACGGGAAATTTAATCCAACAAAAAAGGCCGACCGTGATGATCGACCTTTTCCGGAGAAAGGAGATTTTGGGAAATGTGATTCCGCTGCCGCGGGCAATCCCCCTTTCAGTCGGCGCTTAAGGAAGTTTCAGGATTGCCGGATCGGAAAAATCGCTTTCCTCGTTTCCTCTAACGCTCGTTACCACAAAAAGCAGGCTGAGGTTGGATTTCCTCTGGGTAAACAACTGCTGATTCTCTTCAATGGGCCGGGTGGTAATTTTGATCCACCTGGTTCCGCCGGCCGGTTTCGCGTAGATATTGTATGCCACGCCGGGGTTGCTTGCCGCATTCCAGGAAAGTTTCATTTTTCCGTCCGGCAATTTAGACACTGTTACCGCCGAGGGAGGGCTCAACTTATCCGCGGGCCGAATTTTAGTTTCCGGCGCCGGGCGGGGAGTTTCAACCGGCCTGGGTTTCGGTTCCGGCAATGCGACGGTTTTGGGAGGCTCCGGTTTGTTCAGGATTTCTTTCGCCCGGGCCATGGGTTTGTTGGATTGCGGCGTCGCCTTAAAAAGTTCTTTTTCTGAAGGGACGGAGCCGAGGTGCAGGATCAATTCGGCGCGGTGGGTATCTCCCAGGTCTCCGTAGGGCACATAAACATAGTTGACCTGGTGATCGTCTAACAGCCGGAGACCAAATCCCGCCGCCATCCCGCTCCCGGCCAGGTTATCCGCAACCTGGTATCCCCCGCGAAGGTAAAAACTGTTGGTCAAACCCAGTTCCATTCCGGGCAGGAATTGGATATCCTTTCCGATGGTTTTGGCGACGTCCAGGGCAATAAGCCCGTTGAAACTCCGGAACTGGTACGCCAGCCCGCCGCGATAGGTCAGGGGAAGCAGTTCGCTGCGCGCCATATATTTTACGGCGGGGCCTAAGTGTTGCACCGCCAGCCCCATGCGCAGCCCGGTGTGGGGCACCCGGGTTAAAAGACCCAGGTCAACGGCAAATCCCCGGGCGCTTACGGATTCCAACTGTTCCTGGAACAATTTCAGATTGGCGCCCAACGCCACGTCATCGGTAACCCGGAAACCGATGCCGGTAAGAAAAACCAGGTCATACACCGAGAACGTTCCGTTCTCCACCGGGCCGCCGGTGAGCGGATCGACCTCGTAGCGGGTAAATTGCGGCACGTGAAGGTAGGAAATGCTGCTGCCGATAGACCAGCGGCTGTTAAAAGGATATAAAAAGGTAACGTTCTCCACCGAGATATCCTGAAACCACCGGGAGTGATAAAACATCAGTTCCCGGTTCAGGCCGAAGCCCATCCCGGCGGGATTATAGTGGACGCCGTTGGCGGAGCTGGCCACGGCGGTAAAAGCCTCGCCCATGGCCTGGGCGCGGCTTCCTACGGACATCTGCAAAAAAGTAACCCCGGGGGTTTGCTGCGCTTGCAAAGATACGCCGATCAATAGCGCTAATCCTGTGATCCAGGAGAAAACGGAGGCTCTTTTTTCCATTTGTGTTTCCATCACGGTTCCTTCGACCTCATTTATAAAGACCATTAATCTGACAATCCCGTTAAAGCAAACCCTTTGCCAAAAACCGAATAATGGCGGCGGAAAAAATAGCCCCGGAATCTCCTTGGCGGAAGCGGGGTGAGGACAAATGGTTTTAAATGCCCGTGAGAATTGAATTTTCAGCACCGAAACCGGAGTTGGAAGAGGGAGAACAGGCGAACATGGCGCCTGCGGAAAGCGGCTTTGCCGGCGCTGCGCCGGCGAGCCCTGTCCTTACGGCTCTGTATATTAATTACACAAGAGAGTTGAAGGGATATACATTCTGGAAGGATAAAACCACATAAATTTTCACTACCGACTACCGGCGGCAACACGCCGGAAGGGAAGGAGTGCAGGTCAAATTGCACTGTCTCCAATGTAATGCGGGGTTTCAGGAGTGCTCACCAGCGCAGGTACACTCCCACCGTATTGGCCGGGGATTTGGGAACCAGGTTGCCGCTGGAGGCCCCGAAAGAAGAAAAATTAACCCCGAACCGCGGGCTGATCTCGGCGATCAGCTTCAGGCCAAAGGCGGCGTACTCCTGGTTATCAGGGTAAAGCCCGGTCTGTTCGGCGTTTTCATTGTCGTGGGTGCCATCGTTCAGCGATTGCCGCACGTCCAGCACCGCGATGATCCAAAAGCGTTTCAGCAGCGCTGTTCCCGCTTCCCCTCCCAGGAGAAACTCCTGGCTGTAATCATTGCTGCGAAAGCGCACCCCGCTTTCGATAAAGGCGTAGAGTTGCCCGCGGCTCCCTCCCAGGATCAGCGACGGGGCAACCCCCCAGGCGTCAACGCCGGTGCGCAGGCCGGTTTCTACTTTACCGGTCGCGGTGGGGGCGTCTATTTTCAGTTGCCCGGCGAGCAGGAGATTTTTTCGCACCAGCCCGTATTTCAGCGCCGCGGAGAGATTTCCCAGCCCGTTCAGGCTGCCGGATTCCAGCAGCGCATCCTCGAAATCACTCCCCGGGTACACCTGCTCGCCGGCGCTCACGAATTTCAGCGGTATTTCTCCGATAATGGTAAACCGGCCGGTAAGCCCGTATTCCAGGTAACCCAGCAGGGTTCGATCGCTCACTTCGCGGTTGAGGGAGAGGCTCTCTCCATTCCGGCTATAGAGGCTGCGGTATTCCGGGATGAACGTGAAAGAAATCTGGGCATAACCCTGCCCTTGGGACTGGGTCCAGGGGCCGCCGGCCAGCAGTTGCTGGCTGAGCAGCGCCCCCAAAATGGCTGCGGTTTTCCAGGCCGGTGAGTTTGCCGCTTTTTCGAGAACCATTATCTATCCTTTCCTCGATCAGTTGATGAGCAGTTCGGTTTCCACGTGCAGGCGCTCCAATCTATACCGCCGATCTAACATCCCCAACACGAAGTCATCACATAAGTATCACATTTGTCCGCGCTGAAGGCGGTGCGGCCGGGAAAATTTCTCCTTGACATGCTTAAAATTCCATCCCATCATACGTCGGGAACTTTATATAGTGGATATATTAGGGCGCTGGATACGGCGCAATATCCCGGTATTCCGCTGATGGCGGCGGATGGAGCATGGAGAAACAACTGGCCGATGAACCCTGAGAAACATCAATACGCCGTCCATGGCGGCAAATCTTATACCCGCGGGGAAGAAATTGCCAACAGCCTCACGCATGGCGTCGGCGCGGCGCTCAGCGTGGCGGGATTGACCGCGCTGCTGGTTCTGGCGTTTTTGTACGGGGATGGATGGCGAATCGCCAGCTTTAGCATTTACGGCAGCACGTTGATCATATTATACCTCGCCTCGACCCTCTATCACAGTTTTCAGCACCCCCGGGCCAAAAAGATTTTCCGTATCGTTGACCATATCTCCATTTACCTGTTGATTGCCGGCACCTACACCCCTTTTATGCTGATCAGCCTGAAAGGGCCCTGGGGATGGAGCCTGTTCGGGGTGATCTGGGGTTTGGCGCTGTTAGGGATGATCTCTAAAATTTTCTTCATTCAGCGCTTCCGCAGGCTCTCCCTGGCGCTCTATATCCTGATGGGGTGGCTGTGTATTATCGCGTTGCGGGAAATGCTGCTGCACATTCCCCCCGGCGGGCTGGCCTGGCTGGCCGCAGGGGGAATCTGTTACACTGTGGGGGTCGTTTTCTATGTCTGGCATAAATTACCCTACAATCACGCCATCTGGCACCTGTTCGTGATGGCCGGCAGTATGTGCCACTATTTTGCAATCCTCTTTTACGTACTGCCGGAAGGATAAGTGATCCTGTTCTTTACCAAATGAGTGCATTCCACCCGGATGAGCATTTATTCCTCTCCCGAAGATGCAAAAGAAAAATAGTTTGACTCATATCGGCATTGCTGGTTATACTTCCCTAAAAACGGCATAATGTTCGAGTTGTTTGCGGTGATAGTGAATCTTTTTAAGCTCCTGGTAGCAGCGCTGTGCGGCAGTTTGATCGGCCTGCGCCGCCAGATTCCGGACCCGGGAATGGCTATGGCGATTCATGCGATGCTGGCCACGGCTGCTTGTCTGTTTATGACCCTTTCCTATGTTGATTTATTAGGCGATCCGTTCCAAACGGCGGCCGCGGTGGTGGTGGGAACGAGCCTGATAGGAGCGGGGGTAATCATCGCACACCGGGGCGCGGCGGAGGGAATTTGGACCGCCGTTTCCCTGTGGATCGCGGCAATCAACGGGTTGGCCGTGGGGGCGGAATTGTTCCTGGAAGGCGGGGCAATCGCGTTGCTGGCTTATTTTATCATGCCCTTTTCCAACCGAAAATCCATGGATACCAATGTATAACTCTAACCGGAAAGGTGATGGATATGATGGAAATGGATCTGTTCAACCGTTTTCTGCTCAATACCATGTATGCCCTGGGAGGGGTGGTTTTGGGGATTGCGGCGGCGGTTATTACCTATAAACTCTTCAATCGAATCACCAATTTCCATATCGCCTCGGAGCTGGAGAAAGGAAACCTGGCCGTGGGCGTGGTGGTGTGCGGCATTTTCATCATGATCGGGTTGATCGTGGGCCAAATCGTCAGCAGCAGCTTAAACTAAGGGCCTGCGCCTGTTATTTTTCACCCACAAATCCGGTGATGCTATTGCGTTTCGAAACGATTCCGCAACCATTCACTTTTTGGGAAAAGTTTAAACCGGCGATGATACGATTTTCAGGACATGGAGGGGCGATTCTTCTCCTCCTGGCGTTACTCTTCTTCCGCTGCCAGAGCAGTTCCCACCCGCCTACCCGGGTGGAAGGGGATTCCCTGGTCAATATGGTGGAGCAGCAAATCGAAGAAAAGAAGCGCCGGCAGCAGGAGATCGACGATTTCCGCCGCAGATACCTGCCGCCCAATTTTTCCCAGCAGATTCAGAAATACCTGCCCCGAATTCGCAAATATGCCAAATGGTACGGATTAGACTGGCGGCTGGTGGTGGCGCAAATTCTGAAAGAATCCTATTTCAAGGAGGACGCCCGCAGCCACATGGGCGCCATCGGCCTGATGCAGATTATGCCCAAAACCGCCAAAGAAATCACCCGGGAACTGGACATTGCCTATATTACCAAGGATCCCCGGGAGAATATTACCGCGGGAATTTACCATCTTTATAAACAGCTTCAATATTTTCCGAATGCCAATCCGGATAACCGGATCAAATTGGCCCTGGCGGCTTATAATTCCGGGCCGGCGCGCATTTTCGACGCGCAGGATATCGCCCGCTTCAAGCGCCTTGACCCCAACACCTGGGAAGCGGTACGAGAATGCCTCCCCCTGCTCTCCCCGGAGCACTGGAAGCTCCACCTGGAAGTGTGGGAACAGGGTATTCCCACCTACGGGTATTTTTACGGCTTTGGGCAAACCGTTGATTATGTGGATGACATCATGAAAAAATATGATATTATCCGGCACATGTTTACTATCGACCTGGACAATATTACCCTGGAAGCGGCCAATGCGAACATGTAAGCGGGGACCGCAGAGTGGGGAGAGACCAGTAAACGAGGGAAAAAAGAGATGAAAAAGTGGAAAATGATCGCGCTGGCGCTGCTGATCGGCGGGGCCGGGCATTCCCAGTCGAATACTCCTTCGGAGGAAACCCTGGAGATCTTTAAACAGCAGATTCAAGGCTACTACCATTACCTGGTTACCCCGGAAGTGAAAAACTTTTCCTGTAAGATTTCTTCCGGCATTTACATCGACTTCATCCGGGATAAGGCGGACAGCAGTTACTATTACCCCCTCAAATACATTCAAACCAAAGAGGATAATCGTTATTACGTGCTGCAGCCGCTTCCCACCCTGAACGATTCCCTGCGGCGGGAGGCGCTGGGGCGGGTACAAAATCTGAAAAATCTATTCAACGGGTTGTTAACGGATTTGCAAAAATTTTACTTTCAGCACCCCCTGGCCTCCCCCCCGGCCGAGGCGGCGATAACGTTTGCCAGCGATACGGTGTCGATCTCCTTCTCCAGCCGGGAAAACGAACAAACCATTTCTATGGATGAAACCTATACGCGCGGGGGACAATTGGGACGAATCACCTGGAAATTGGGGGATCAGCAGGTGGTTATCTACCCGAGCTACCGGGAAGCGCGGGGAAAATGGATTTGCACGGGCTGGAACAACCAGGTGTACCAGGGGGGCCAGATCACCAGCGGGATGGCGGCGCGGGTGGAATACGTGTGGCATACCGACCGTTTTCTGCCCCTGCGGATCGACATCATTACCCAGCAGCAGAAGACCCTCGGAGAGGAAGTTGCCACCGGCGGTTATGTACTGTTCTTAAAAGAATTTATGTTCAACGAAGATATTACCGAGATTACCCAAAAAGCCACGTCGAAAGTTCCCCCGCGCGAATGAGGTTTAGAGTGTTGGTGTAGTGGAAAATGGATTATTGGATCAATGGAGTGTTGGGGGACAAAAATCCAATCATCCATTAATCCAACCCTCCATCTTTCGCGCAGCGAATCAGTTGCGGAAGAAATAGTTGGCCAAACCTTGTTTATAAACGGATTTTCGCGGCGGGGGGAAGAATTTGAGGAAAGAATTCCGCCAGTGCAGCGGGCTGCTGAATTCACCCCAGCTCAGGCGGGCGATGACCATCAGGGAGGCCATCCGTAAGCGCAGGGGAAAGATTCCCCAGGAGTGGAATTTGGGCGAAGATAGGGTATTATTTTTTTTCATCGAAACCTGACTGCCCCGGCGCAATTAGACGCGGAAAATATAATACCGCGCCGGCGGCAAACTCAACCGTTTTTAATCCGTTACTATTCAGCCACAGAGACCACAGAGGTCACAGAGGAAGATTTGGGGGTATCCACCACTTCGTGGAGAGCATTTAGAGACTTATATCCCTGTATTTGAATAGTTACTTTAATCCTGCTTTCCTTTTATTTCTTGAATACAAACTGGGCGTTGTCGTTCTTGCTGATCTCGCGGAGAAAAGCCCGGTAGGTTTCGTACTCCTCGGGTGGGATCAGCTTCTGGTCCAGGCGGAAAACGCGGCGGTATTGTAAGCGGTTGCCTTCCAGGGAATATTTGGTTTGATAGCGCCCGAAGGAAGCTTCGATATCCTGCGGCGGCGGGGCGGATTCGATGCTAAAACCCGCGGGCAGCTCGATCTCCACCGAATCCACGTCCATATAAGCGTAGCGGTAATACACCGGGAATTTCCGCTCTTCCGCGCCCGGCGCGCTGGCTCGGGACACCTGGTTCAAAATATTGGGATTGAGGAACAGCCGCCGGGCGCTGGCCGGCGCAAAATTGGTCACGGTTCCGGAAAATTCGATGGCCAGGGGAAGGTGGTAATCTTCGGTCAGGTGGCCGATGGTGTAGTTTTCCAGGGCTAATTGGGGCACGTTGCGCCCCAACACCCGGTTGCGCAACAGGTCTTTTTGCTCATCCGGCTTGCGATACACCAGGCCGACGCGCAAATCCTGCGCTTGCTTACCCCGGGCATGGATTTCTCCGCTCAATACCAGGGCGCCGCCGGTGGTCAGCCGGGCGTTGATCCGGCTTTCCGAAAGATTATCTTCCGAACGGCTGAGGGGAGTAGAAATAATTTCTCCCCCGCTTTCCTTCACCGCCAGCACTTCACAGCCCTCCCGGTCATCGGGAAGCTCTCCGGCAACCAGGTAGTCTGCGGTGCATTCCAGCCAGATGGTATCGTTTTCCAGGGGCACGAAGGGAAGCACATGGTTGAACTGGTTGGAAGGAAAGTCCCTGATTAGCACTCCCTCATCCCGGGTGAGCATGAGCGCCGGGTAAGCGGTAATACCCGCTTCTGCGAGCATGGCGAGCATCAAGGTGGAAAGGTCCTTGCAATCTCCGTATTTATTTTCGAACACCGAAACGCAGAAATTGGGCTGCCAGCCGCCGATGTCTAAATAAATGGCCACGTAGCGGGTATAGTTTTGCAGGAAGGAATAGAGGCGCTGGATTTTTTCACGGTCATTTTGCGCCCCGGCGATCAGTTCTTGCACCTTTTCCTTTGCCTGCGGCGGCAGTTGATATTTATCCCTCGCCAGCGAGTGATACCATTTCGCCACGTCGTCCCAGGTTTGAAAGCTGCCCCGGGAATTGCCTAATTTGAAGGTCTCAGGGGCAAAATAGAGCGCCATCTGGCGCCGGGCTTCCGGGGGCATGTAAGGCTCTTTTCGCCGCGGTTTAAGGGCGGTTAATTTCCAGGTCCATTCCCGGCGGTTTCCGGTTTCCGTGTAAACCGGCTCCACCTCGATTCCCACCGGGTAGGTTTGAAAACGAATCTGCGGATCGTGGATGATCAGATTGTAAGTAGCCGCCAGCACCGGCGCGCCATCCTGGGGATGCCAGTCCGGCCAGAAGAATAGAGAGGACATTTCCACTTCATATTCGTACTCGATAGTATAAGGATAGCTGTTCCAGTAAAGCTCGATCCACTGGTAGCGGGATTCCTCATATAACGCATAGCCAACGGAAACCTGGGCTTTGTTGATATCTTTCTTGTCGGTTTTTTTGACCACGGTTCCGGCGGCATCGCGGATCTGGCCGAAAAGCTTTTTGCATTTGATGAAAGGCGATTCTTCTACTATAATTTCGCCGCGCTCCTTCGCTTTTTCATTCAAAACCTGCTCGACCCGCCGCACTCGCAGGTAGGCCTTCCCCTCGTTGATGATCTCGAACTCGGTTTCCGCGGATACAACGAGTGCATTCAACGATTCGGAGCCAAGAGAATCTTCCTGCGCTGCCAGTGGAGCGCACAACGCCAGCCCCACCGCCAGCAAAAAATATTTCTGATTCATATTTCCCTCTTTCTTTACCGACAGCAGTTGGAATTTTTACAGTAGGCAATAGGCGAGTAGGCAATTGGCAAATTACCGGAGAAAGGGGGCAGTTGCAAGCGCAGCCGGCTATCCTTTGCCCCCTGCCCCTGCTTACTGCTCCTGCCCCTCTGCGGCAGCCTCCGCCCGGCTCAGCACGATCTGCCCCTGGTCGGCCTGTACCACGCTGTCGTAAAATCTTCGCAGATCTTGATATTCTCGCGGCGGGAAGTCCAATTGCTGGCGCATGAATTGGCGTTGGAGCTTAATGGTAGTTTCTTCCTGTTTCCAGCTATTCATGAACGTCAGCTTTCCGGTCTGGCGATTGATAACCGCCTGGGGATGTTCCATCACCTGGAATCCTTCCGGCAGAGAGATGGTCAGGTCTTCACTCTCGGCAATATTGTAAGGAAATTCCACCGGAAAATAACGCTTTTCGCGCTTGAACGGGTTTTCTTTGTAGCGGTTCAAAATCGGGGCGCTGAGATAGAGCATGTTGCCGCTCGCCTGGGCGTACGCCGGAACCCGGTAGTGAACCACGATGGAAAGCGGCGCTTCGAGATCCTCTTTTCCTTGAATCTCGAAAGAATCGATCGCTACTTCTCCGAAGCTCTCCTTGAGCGCCTCTTCAATGAATTTCTTTTCCTCCGACTCGGCTAACTCGTTGCGGGCCGCGATGGCGCGATATCCTTCGTAGCGAACCCGGCTGGCGGCCCGCAGATCCCCTTCCGGGGAAAGCTCGGAAGTGGTATTACAATAGATCATGTTGGTCGTCCGGGGATGGGGAATTTTGATGAATTTCCCTTCACCCTCATCGATCAGCAAGCCGGTTTCTACCAGGTCTTCCACCGGGAGCATTCCGAAGGGGCAGTACTTATCCCGGGTGTCCATCACGTAGGTGTTGATTCCCGCCTGAACGTAAGCGAGCACGTAGTTGAATTTGTCCAGCATAGGGCTGTTTTCCCATACCTTGCCGTTACTGCGGGTGCTGAGCAGCAGGGGGTCGGCGTTAAAGCCGGCGATATTCAACAGGTTCACCAGCAGGATATTCTTTTCCGCGCCGGTGCCTTTTAATTCTTTTAGAACCTTGCCGGGTTCCGTCTCAACATACTTGCTGCCCCGGGAGGTGGTAACGATGTTCTCCCGCACGTAATTGTACAAGGTTTTGATCTTGTCCGGGTCGGAAAGCGGCTGGAGGTTCAACCCTTGCAGCAGCTCTTTCAGGGCGGCTTCTTCGTTGAGATATTTGTTGTAATAATCCCGCTGCTTTTTGACCAGTTCCGGCCAGGAGTCGATAAACTTGATATACTGGTATTGATCCTTGTATGCAATCAACTGGAAGTGCAGCGCCGCCCGGTAGTCTTCCAGGGTTTTCATATAGGGTTCTTCTTTGACCGGGGGGAGGTTGCGCATGGTCCAGGTATATTTTTTCAGCTTATAGTTTATCCCGGTTTTCAGGACATCTTCCACTTCCGGTTCGATTTCGAAAGTATTGCGGAAAAAGACGTCATAACTGAAACCGGACAGAACGATCACCGAATACTGGCTGAGCCGGGTAAACTCCGGATTCTGAAAATACCAGGGTTCCAACATGTGCACGTAATCGGAGAGCTTCTCCAATTCATATTCGATCACTGCGCCCACTTCTACCCCGGGAATGGCAAATACCTTGTACTTCCAGTTTTTTTCTTGTTCATCGTGGATATTCTTTCCTTCCAACTTGATCTTTTTCCCGTCCGGCAGCACGGTGTGGGCTTTCAGGGAGGTGATGCGGTCTTCGTGCCAGTAGGGAATCCGGAAGTCGGCATACGCTTTCCCCTTTTCGGTAAGGATTTTGACGCGCCCGTGCTGTTTCAATTTCAGTTTGTAACCATAATTCTCTGAAATGATTTCGATATCGCCCCGGTCGAACAACCACACCGCATCGGCTTCCGGATCCTCCGGGATAGAGGTCATTTGCAACTCCTCATCGGCTACTTTGCCGAATTTGGGTATTTCCTGGGCGTTAATCATTCCCGCTGCGCCGGCCAGCAGGGTGAGCAAACCGCTAATCCAAATGGTTTTCATGATGCCTGCCTCCTGTGTTTTACGCCATTATGAGACATTCCCCGGTTATATATTCTCAAAACCTTATCAAATATTGAAAGATTTCTGCCTACTATTCAACCACAGAGACCTCTGTGGCCTTTGCATGGTGAGTTTATCGAACCATGTGGCAAAACGCCTGAATAGTTACGATTTTTGAATTTTTCCCGGTTTTTTTCGCGGCTCGCCCGGCAAAGA
This sequence comes from Calditrichaceae bacterium, assembly GCA_013360445.1. Taxonomy (GTDB): domain Bacteria; phylum Calditrichota; class Calditrichia; order RBG-13-44-9; family J075; genus JABWBP01. The sequence goes on from JABWBP010000114.1 coordinate 15,680, forward strand.
CGCACTCGCAACGCCAGGGCGAAGGGGTTGTTATCAAGGTAGTCCTAAACAATTAATGCTCTCTGCCGTGAGAGATTGTAAATTGTTTTGAGCAAGAGACAAGACAATCTCAAACAGCAGGAGCATTCAATGAATT
>JABWBP010000115.1 GCA_013360445.1 Calditrichaceae bacterium
TGCGAAAGCGCATTAACCCTCCCAAAGCCTCCCGAAACATCAATAATCGACCGCGGCAACATCCCCACCCCCAACCGACTTGACTTTAGGGCGCTAACGACACGCCTGAGCCGCGCGAGGCAACGACCACCAGAGATTTATTAACACCCCGGAAGATACAAAGTTTTCTGACTTTTTCAAACACTCAGAACCCTCGCGTCGTGCTCCAGGCGATTGTTATACGCCTTTTTACTGAACTTATGTACGGCAACAAATTTAAGTCTGACCAACCAAAAAATAACACGGAATTTTAATGGAAACAAGACGAACCTTTAAATCACCACCAATATAATAAACCGCGCTGATTTGCCGAAGGCAAATGAGCGCAATCCTTATTTTCATACCAAACTTTGGAACAGTTTAGCAAAGGCTTGCAAATGTTTTTTATTTGCAAGCTTTTGCGTAAGTGCCTCTGTCTAAGATAAAACCTCCAGGTAGATTTTTTCTCCACTTCAAAAAAATCTCTTGACTTTTCTCTAAAAATGTGGTAAGATATTCTTACCATGTGTAACAAAGGAGAAAAGTAATGACTCGAAATGAAATATTCACCGAATTAAAAAATGTAATTTACAAAGTGCAAATATTAAGTGGGGAGAAACACTTCAATATTGATGAAAAGATAATACCAATTGGGAATTTGCCGGGTTTTGATAGTCTTCGAGCAGTGGAGACCACCATTGAATTAGGTGCTGCGTTAGGTTGTGAAATTGGTGGAGACATAAACCTATTTGTTTCGGAAGATGGAAAACGTGCGCTACAATTATATGAAGTTGTAGATAGAATTTATGAACAAATCAAATAAGGAGAAGAACCATGAGTAAAGCAGAAGGCAAAAAAATGGCTATAGCCTCAAGACTGGCTCTTGCTCGTAAAAATGCCGGTCTATCTCAAGGCCAATCGGCAAAATTAATGGAAATGCACCGACCTTCTGTTTCGGAGATTGAAGCAGGAAGAAGAAACGTATCGGCTGAAGAACTTGCTAAATTCGCAGAAATATATGGAGTAAGTGTGGGTTGGCTTGCCTGTGAAGAGACTGATCAAACTAACGAAATAGAGGACGAGATTCTTTTGGCAGCAAGAAATTTAGCCAAACTAAAAAAAGAAGATGTTCAAAAGGTATTAGATTTATTGACTGCATTAGCGAAATCGGAGGGAGAGAAGTGATTCATCAAAGGAAACAATTAGCGCATCAGGCTTTATTCAAAGCATTGCAGGTTAGAAAAGAAAGACAACTTGAATTATCAGATCCGATTTGCATATATGATCTGGTTGAACAGTTTGGAGTGGAAATAAGATTTGTGAGTATTCCCAGTATGGAAGGTGTATATACAAAATCATCCAGACCTATCATTATTCTCAGTTCTGAGCGCCCACAGGTTCGGCAGGTTTATAACTGCGGCCATGAGTTTGGACATCATGTTTTTAATCATGGCGCTCGCATTGACGAATTTGTTGAGAAAAAAGAGATGGATAGAGTCTTTTGTCCCGAAGAATTTTTAGTTGAATGTTTTTCGGGTTTTCTTCTGATGCCTCAAATTGCAGTTCAAAATGCTTTTCAAGTCAGAAATTGGACTCCGAATTCATCAACACCGATTCAGATTTATACAATTGCGGGGCTTTTTGGCGTAGGTTATTCGACATTAATAACTCACATGCAATATTCCCTAAGAATCCTTAACCCTTCTCATGCTCAAAAACTCAGTAAAATCCACCCGAAACAGATTAAAAGGGAATTATTGGGAAAGACTACTAATTCAAATTTGTTGGTGGTCGATCAACATTGGAGAAAACGTCCTATTGATATCCAGGTTGAAGATTTGATACTCGCACCACCGGAAACTTTCTGTGAGGGAAATTGTGTTCGCGAAGTATACAGCGACAGAAATCGGAATATTTTTATGGGTATTAGACAAGGTATAGGTCGTTTAGTGAATCACCATTTTGAATGGGCTTCATTTGTTCGTATATCGAAAAAAAACTATACTGGCTGGAGCAAATATAGACACTTAGAGGACCCAGACGATGAATAACAATTTTAATTACATCACCGAAGAGAATCTTTCTATTGGCTGGTCTAAAGCTTTCTTAAGGGTAATGGAAGCTAAAGAAATTTCACCTCTTGTAGTAAGTATTACAGGATTTGAGGGTAATGAACCGATTGAGATTTCCGAAATACGTGACTCAGTTAATAGCACTTTGATAGAAAACAATACAAAACTTACTATTGATCGTGTTGCAAACACAATCTTTCCAGCATCTCTATGGAATAAGAATATTCCACGGCAAAAACTTTATGAACGGTATCTTCGTGTCTTTGGGAGAATTAAAAAGGATTCTCACAATCATTATGGGCTTTACTTTCAAAGATTAATAGCCTACCAGCCTAAAGAAAGCACCCATAAACCAGTAAATCAACTTGATCAAATTATTGAGCTATGGAGTGAGAGAATGGAAGTAAATAAAAATCCACGAAGGTCTGCATTACAAGCCGCAGTATATGATCCTACCAGGGATTTGACAAAACAACCTGTAAGAGGGTTCCCTTGTTTACAACAGGTTGCATTTGCTCCCTGTGGTCGCGATGGATTAATTGTAACGGGATTTTATGCAATGCAATATATATTTGAGCGAGCATATGGTAATTACCTCGGACTGTGCCGGTTAGGCGAATTTATTGCAACCCAATTAGGACTAAAGTTGGTTCAAATGAACTGCATTTCCAATATCGCAGTTTTAGGCAAGACTAAGATAGGTGCACTTCGACCTTTAGAAAAACAATTGTCGGATATGCTCACTGCTAATCTTGTTACAAATGGTGTTGTAAGATTTTAAAGGAAAATATAGATGTCATTTATTGGAAAACTATTTGTATTCGAAGGGGCGGACGGTGTAGGAAAATCAACCGTATCGCAACTTGTCGCCGAACGTCTCAGCAATAATGGAAATTCTTGTCTTTATTTGTCTTTCCCTGGCAAAGAGGAAGGAACTCTAGGAAATTTAGTATATCAAATTCACCATGATCAAAAGCGTTTTAATATTGATTCGATAGTTCCAGCAAGCCTACAAGTGTTACATATCGCTGCTCATATTGATGCCATTGAGAAAAAGATAATCCCTGCTATTAAAGAAGGAAAAATAATATTACTGGATCGCTTTTGGTGGTCAACTTTGGTGTATGGAAAGGTATATGGTGTTAACTATAAATCTTTAAAAAGCATGATCGAATTGGAAAAGGTTCATTGGGGAAAGTTAAAACCTACCATCGCTTTTTTAATTACCCGCGAGACCTCTCTTCGGGAAAATACTGATCTTACAACTTGGACAAAATTAAATAAAGAGTATGAGAAACTCACAAAGAAGGAATCGAAACAATATAAAATTCTTGAAATATCAAACAATGGTGATATTAATTTTACAGTTAATGCCATTGTGGAAGAAATAAATAAAGTCGAAACAATATTACCCTCGATTTCTAAGCAATCAGTTCCTTTTGTTTTTACTTCTTTAGCTCCAGCGCAAACAACCGAAGTGTATGATACTTATTGGCGATTTGCAACTGAACGGCAAGCAATTTTCTTCCGAAAAATGGAAAATCACCTTTATCCTTTAACAAAAGACCCAATACTTGCCAATTACAAATTTACAAATGCCTATAGAGCATCTGACCGCGTCAGCCAGTATTTGATAAAAAACGTAATTTATAAAGGACAACAATCTCCAGAAGAAATTTTTTTTAGGATTCTGCTATTTAAGACTTTTAACAGAATCGAAACATGGGAGTATCTGACAGAGAGAATGGGTAGCATATCTTATTCGGAATATTCATTTAAATTATATGATCAATTGTTGAGTAAGGCAATGTCGAATGGCAAATCAATCTTTTCTGCTGCTTATATTATGACATCAGGACAAAGCTCATTTGGTTATCCAAGGAAACATCAAAATCATTTAAAGTTACTGGAATTGCTGATGGAGGATGAAATTCCAAATCGAATTACTGAATTGAAGTCTATGAAGGAACTTTTTGAATTACTCCGGTCATATCCAACTATCGGCGATTTCCTCGCTTATCAATATACTATCGATATTAATTATAGTGAATTAACAAATTTCACTGAAAATGAGTTTGTAGAACCAGGCCCCGGAGCAAAAGATGGAATTCGTAAATGCTTTTCGGATTTAGGTGGATTAAACGAGGTTGAAATTATAAAGCAAGTTACAGAACGACAAGAATTAGAATTTGAGCGGTTAGGACTAAATTTTCAAACACTATGGGGAAGACCGCTCCATCTGATTGATTGTCAAAACCTTTTCTGTGAAGTTGATAAGTATGCTAGAATCGCTCATCCTGAAATAAAAGGTATAAGCGACCGAAAACGAATTAAGCAAAGATACTTTCCCCGTAATCAAGAAATAGGCTATTGGTATCCACCCAAATGGGGGATTAATCATTTAATAAAGTCAGAGGGAGGGAACTAAATGATAACGAGTTTTTCTGGTAAATCAGCAGATATCGTTTGGCGAAAAGCCGCCGAATACTTCGTTGATGATAAAGATACAATTACGCAACCAAGCCGGGCGGGAACAACTCAAGAGTTGTTACATGCCAGTTTTGCAATAGAGAACCCTCGCCAACGTTGGGTGGTATCACGCGCGCCTTCCATAAATCCAGCATTTGCGCTAGCAGAGGTGGTGTGGATAATAAATGGTTCTCAAGATGCCGAAATTTTAAACCATTGGAATCCTCTATTACCTAAATTTGCAGGCAATACGAAAAAGTATCATGGAGCTTATGGTTTTCGGTTAAGAAAACATTTTGGGATTGATCAATTAGAAAAAGCATATAATGCTCTTAAAAATTGTTGGGATACGCGTCAAGTTGTTCTCCAGATTTGGGATCCAACATCGGATTTTCCGGATAAGAATGGAAAACCTGTAGCGACTGATATTCCATGTAATATTTGTTCTATTCTGAAAATTCGCGATAATAAACTTGAATGGTTACAAATTTTAAGGAGCAATGATTTATTCCGTGGAGTGCCATATAATTTTGTTCAATTCACGAGTTTGCAAGAGATTATGGCCGGATGGTTAGGAATAGAACCTGGAACTTACAACCAACTTAGTGATAGTCTACATATTTATGAAAATGACAAAAAACATTTTCTTAATCAGAGTACCAAACACACTGAGTATAATACCGACTCACTTTGTAGACCAAAGATAGAATCAGAATTGCTTTTTTCAGATATTTTTCGGCGAATGAAATCTATGATTAATTCTAATTTGTCGCGAACTGATTTTTATAATCTGGCATTTCTTGATCCAGATGAACCTGAACCTGCCTTTCAAAATATGCTATTTGTTATTGCATCTGATTCAGCAAGGAGAAAAGGTTGGAAAGAGATGGCGGAAGAATTTATGGAGAAATGTACTAATCCCGCATATAGACAACTTTGGGTAGGCTGGGTTAATCGAAAATCAAAAAAAGCGGCTTCTGTATGTGTGTAGAGTTTTATTGAGGCGTATAACTTAGTATTAACCATTAGACTGCCACAATTTAATGTTTCTGCATAGAAAAACAAATTTCTTTAGGCAGAAACTTTTGAGCCATGTTTCTTATGTCAGAAACTTTTCTGTTTCTGATATCAAAAAACTTTTCCCGGCGGTAGCCGCTCTGAAATGTTTCTTATATCAGAAACTTTCAGTCCGGAGCAATTCGCTCCTCCAGCCCTAAAGCTAAAACTTCTCCATAAGGAAGCTCCCACATTTTTTCTTCCCTGTTCCACTTACCGCCTGCGGCTTTAACCAGGCTCCTCAGTTTGGTTTCGGCATACGAAACGCGAATACGCATGATTTTATTCCGGGGAATTTTTTGCCTATTTCCATCCCAGGAATTTTTTTCAACAACGATCTCGACCGTCTTCGTTTTCTCTTTCTTCTCGCTATCATAGCGATAACGTACGCAAACCAACCGCTCGCCGTATTCCTGAAGAAGTTTCTTGGTGCCCGGTTGCCCGGGAACTAATCGCCGATATATAATCATCCTGGTTTCCAATCTTATTTCAAATGCATAGGGAAGATAAATCGCCCCCTATCCTTTCGCTAAATCATCCTCATGAACCTTTTTCACTTTTTGCAAATGCGCTTGCAAAGGCGCTTTCACTTTCCCGGGAAGCATGGTCACCCGATCCTTTTCAGCCTTTCCATTTGATCCGGTGAAGATAGGCTTCCCCGGTGCGCAAGCTGTAATTCCGCACCCGCAGGGCCGCGCGAACCCGGTCCAGCAATTTGGGCTGCCCCGTCGGAAGCTGGCTTTGTATGGAAGGCAAAGGATTGGTAGATGCCACGATTTTCTCCCCTCAAAAAAAACCTGCTTCTGTACCCGGCAAAACCGGCCAACCATCCTGGTTATTGTTTGCAAAACCGCCTGAGAGATCGAAAGAAATTAAAAAAGCGCATCCAAATTGTCAAGGGCTAATTCGCCTTTCACCTGCGCCGCCCAAAGTTCTCCTTCCCCGTTCCGATGTCGGAAAGCGTATCTAAACGTTTAGAACCGTATTCCGAAAATTCGGAAAGCGCGTCTAATCCTTTAGAATCGCATTCTGAAAATTCGGAATGCAGGTCTAATCGTTTAGAACCGCATTCTGAAAACCCGGAAGGCAGGTCTAAACGGTTAGAACCGCATTCCGGAAATCCAGAAGGCGTGTCTAAACATTTAGAATCGCATTCCGGAAATTCGGAAAGCAGGTCTAATCGTTGGGAATGGCATTCTGAAAACTCGGAATGCGGTACTCCTCCCTCGGAGCAAACCTTTTTGAAAAAAGATAGAAACGCTGATGAGTCGCCTGGCCGCCCCGGGCCAGCCCTTCGCCGATCAGTTCGCGGATTTGAAGAACCGCTTCCCGACAGCGCGCTAACAAAATACCTCAGGTTTACGCTCCGGCGGCCGGCCAGTAAATTACATAGCCGTTGACGATTTCCCCGGTGCGATGTATTTTCCGCTCAAACGGATCGGATTGGGGTAAAACGGCGCTCTTATTTTATCCTGAATTGGCCGATAGTAGGGAAAACGAAATCGCGAGAAATTAGCGGCGGCCATCGCCGGAGTCGAACCTGTATGAAGGATCAATCCCTGCCGCAAAAGAGCGGAACGGTAACAAAAGAGCAGTTTTTCAGCCCGGCGTTGGGCGTGACCAAATCCTATTACATCTACCTGCCGCCCGGCTATGAAGAGTCGCAGCGGCGCTACCCGGCGCTCTACCTCTTCCGCGGCCATGAGAAGGAGTGGTTCGATCCTTACCAGGACCACACCCGCGGCGGCGCGGCCATCCAGCACCTCGCCGACGAGCTGCTGCAGGCGGGCGCCATCGGGGAGATGATCCTGGTGGGGGTTAGCATGGCCTCGGACGACGGCCAGGTATTTGGGTTGGGGGTCAATTTTCTGAATCCCGGCAAAGCCCGGAAGCATAAAGGGGTCGGCAGCGGGCGGTTCGAAGATTACTTCACCCGCGACCTGGTGCCCCACATCGACGCGGCTTACCGCACCATCCCGGAACGCGCCGGGCGCGGGGCGGACGGTTTTTCCCTGGGAGGGTTCTGCTCGGTGATGCTGGCGGTCAAACACCCGCGGTTGTTCTCCTCCGTGGGCAGCTACGACGGCAGTTTCATGTTCCGCAACTTCGACGACCCCCGTTATACCCTGCGGAAAAAAAGCGACCGGCTGTGGGTGCGCAGCGACGATATGTTCGCCCCGGCCTTCCGCTCTCCCGGCCAAAAGAGCTACGATATCGATCATTTGCTCTCCTATAATCCCCTGAATTTACTGGAGAAGCTTCCCCCGGAAGCCAGGCAGGAGGTTCGCGGCATCAAATTCTACATCAAAGCCGCGGCTTACGACGGCTACCAGGGCAACCGCGACCGCTCCCTGCATCTGGTCACCCTGTTCCAGCTTCACGGGATCGAGAACCACGCTTCCGCGCTGATCCTGAGCAGCGACGCCCACCACAACTGGAAATTCGCAGACCTGCACATGCGCGAAACCCTGCAAAAGCACTCCGAAACGTTTGGCGTGAAGCCCAACGGCAAATCCGGCGCTGCCGGCGATAATTTTCTCAGCAACCTGGAAATCATTTCCGTGGAGGGTTCCGACCCCCTTCGGCGCACCGCCCTGATCCACTACCGGGTTTACCAGGAAATGCCCTTGCGCATCGAGGTTTTCAATTTGCACGGGGAGGGAGAGATCGTTCTCAAGAACGAAAAACACGCCTGCGGCCATCACACCCTGGAATGGGAGGGGCGCAACGCTGCCGAGCAGTGGGTTTCCTCGGGAGCATATTATCTGCAATTCACCAGCCCGGAGGGAAGCATCCGGCAGAAATTTGTACTGCTGCGATAAACGTGAAACGTGACTCGTAATGCGTAAAACGTAATGCGTAAAAGAGTTCACCCTGAGCTTGTCGAAGGGTAGTGCGTATCCCGTTATGTTACGTTTTAAGCATTACGCAATACGCATTAAACATCATAAATTCACCGGAGGAAAAACCCATGACCCTGACCCGCGAAGACGCTTACCGCTTGTTGACCGAGTACACCGCCAAAGAGGCGCTGCTCAAGCACGCCCTGGCGGTGGAAGCGGCCATGCGCGCCTACGCCCGGAAGTTCCGGGAAGACGAGGAAGCCTGGGGAATCGTCGGGTTGCTGCATGATTTCGATTATGAGAAATACCCCAGCCTGGAGTTTCACCCCATGGAGGGGGCAAAAATCCTGCGCGCCAAAGGTTACCCGGAAGAATGGATTACCGCCATCCAGGGGCACGCAGAACACACCGGGGTTCCCCGGGAAACCCTGATGGCCAAAACCTTGTTCGCGGTGGATGAGTTGTGCGGGTTTATCACCGCGGTCACCTACGTGCGCCCCAACCGGCGGCTTGCCGAAGTGACCGTAGAATCGGTGAAGAAAAAACTCAAGGATAAGCGCTTTGCCGCCCAGGTGCGCCGGGAGGACATTCAGCGCGGCGCGGAAGAATTAGGGGTGGAATTAGACGAGCACGTCCGCTTCACCATCGCAGCGATGCAGGGAATTGCGGGGAAATTGGGGCTGGGGTAATGCGGGGAAGCGTAATACGTAAAACGTAATGCGTGAAGCGTAACACTACGGAATCCGCAATACCCTTCAACAAGCTCAGGGTAAACTCTTTTACGCATTACGTATTACGCATTACGTCCTACGCTTCCCCGCGGATCACTCACTTTCCTTCCTGCTGGAAGCTCCCGACCGCCCGCTCGGCGTTTTCGTAAGTTTCGAAGAACTGGATCAGCTTGGTAATCATCAATACGCTGTTGACTTTTTCGGCCACGCAGGCCAGTTTCATTTTGCCGCCGGCCTGGCTCAGCGACCCGAAGCAGGACATCAGCACCCCCAACCCGGAGCTATTCAGCCACTTCACGCCTTTCAGGTCGATGACCACGTTCTTGATATTGTCTGCCAGCAGGCTCTTTACTTTGTCGTGCAGCACGGTGGTCTCCGGCCCGCCCATCATATTACCGGTAATCGTTAAAACGGCAATGTTCTTCTCGAAACTTTCTTTGATCTTCATCTGCGTCACTCCTTTTCTATATGATAATGGCCCTACCAGCAAATTAACAACCCAAAGATAAAATTCGCAGATTTCATTTCAAACAGCAAAGTATAATTCTGGATATTCGATGGAAGATGGGGCCGGGAAGCGCCTTCAATTTTTCCCGCCGGGTATGAGAGCGGCGGCGGGCGCGTCTTTGCTGCACAAAAAAAGGGTGAATCCGCCGCAAAGCGAACTCACCCTCATTCAGGGTATGGGAAAGAAAAACATCCGGCGTTGCGGCCGGTTAACATGCTCAGGGCCGGGGCATCTCGTCTTTTTGGGTCAAAATCGAGTGGATTTTGCTGATAATCTGGGCGTCGTTGGGTTTGATCTCCAGGATGGTGTGGTAATAACCGATGGCGTCATTATACCGGCCTTTCTGCATCGCTGCTTCCGCCTGGGTTTGATAGTAGGCGATGACCCGGTCGTGCAGATCCAGCGCCGGCTGGTAAGTCGGATCCATTTTTAAAATCGCGGTGGTATATGCAATGACGTTGTCATCTTCCGGGCGAACGTATTGTTCTTTTTGAAAGGCGATGTTCGCTTTCAGCATCAAATCCTTGAACTGCGGCTGCCCGTCTGCGCTATCCGAAACCGCCGCGACGTTCTGCCGGTTAATGCTGTTGATTTTGTCGTTTACCAGGGGAACCAACGGATCGTTGGGGTATTTTTCGATGAACTGCTGGTATAGTTGCAGCGCCGCGGGATAGTTTTGGGTGTTATAAAAACTTTCCGCCTGGGAATACAGCGAGGTGGGCGAAGGAGCGGATTGTTTCACCGTAACATAAGCGACCACCGCGGCAAGCAGGACAATGACCGTGATGGAAGCGGCCAATATCCCCTTGTTGATCCCCGCGGGGCGGGTTGCCGGGCGGGGCGGCGCGGCCGCGGCTTCATAATAGTCCGATACCCCGGGTTCCACGCCGTGATAGTCTTGCAACTGTTCGTGCAACTCCTTTTTCACGGCATCCCGGTAGGGATTGTTCTTTGGGGAAACCTCTTGCGGATCTTCTTCCAGCTCCGAAAGAGGCGTTAAGGCGTGTTCTTCGTTGGTATCGGTAGGGATAACCGGCAGATGCACCCCCTTTTTGATTTGCTGCGGGGTGGCGATTCTCTTCTCATTGGCGGCGTTGCCGGAGCCGGCCTGTTCGCCGAGTTGCAGCATCCCGTTGATCCGGCGATTTGCGCTGTCTGCCGGGGCGTTTTTAGAAGGTTTTTTGACCTGGGTTATCTTTTTGATGGTCACGAAGTCGATCCCGTGCCTGGGGCAGATATTGCTCTCGATGCTGGCATCACATAACTGGCAGAAGAAGGTTAATTGCTCGAAATTTTCGGCCATGGGACTCTCCCGGAACAAATACTGTAGTTTCTAAAACGACTGATGTTGCTTAAAAAATCTCCCCATCCTTTTTGAAATTTCCCGAAAATATTCCAAAAAGTGATCGAGGGAAATACGGTATTCGAAAATACGCGTATAATAAGGCCAGCAGATGGCGCTGCGATTGTGTTCTAACGCAAATAACCGCTAAGGATGTTTTGAATGCAGAAGGATTTATGAAAATTTATGCACTGCTTCCCGCAAATATAATGATCCTTGAGAATGCGCATTTAAGCAGTTAAATTATAACTGCTTATTGGCTTCACCGCCGTTTATTGCCGCCTGATGACAATAAATGGCACGCAGCATGATAAGGGAGCCAGAAAAAAATAATGTACCCAACTGAGCGCACAGAGTTATTGAAACACATTAGCGTTCAGTGGTACAATAAAAAGGGCGAAAGCCCTACTGATACGACTATCTAAAAGAGGTTTACCATGAATCTGGGAAAAACACTTACGGTAACCCCGCTTTTTGGCGTGCTATTGGTAGGCTATTTTTTGACCATTGGGCTTCTGCACCAATTCTATCCCAATTTGCATACTTTAGAAGCTACCATATACAAATTCCGGCTGCCTTCCAATGCGGAGTGGGCTTTCAAGTTGAGCGACTTGATCATCCTGACCGGGCTATTCGTGTTGTACATAGAACTTTTTAAATCCACCCGCGCCTCCAATATTGCCATTACCGAACACATCCTCTCCATTTTTGTTTTTATCGCTTACCTGCTCATTTTCCTGTACGCCCCGGTGGTGGCGGATTCTACTTTCGTTATCCTGGGAGCGATGTCTTTCATCGACGTGATTGCCGGGCTGACCATTACCATTACCGCGGCAAGAAAGGATTTGTCGGTCGGCTGATGCACACCCTGTTAGGATTGAAATGCGTTTCCTGCGGCCGGGAATTTACCCCGGATGAGATTGATTATACCTGCCCTGCTTGCGGCCCCCTGACGGGCACCCGGGAGGTGCTCTACGATTATCGTGCGATCTCCAAATTGCTCACCCGCAAAACCCTGGCGCAAAACCGGGAGTTCTCCCACTGGCGCTACCTGCCTTTGCTGCCGGTTCTTCAGCCGGAAAAAATCCAACCGCTCTCCGTGGGCTGGACCCCGCTCTACCGTTCGCCGCAGTTGGAAAACCAATGGGGATTGGAGCGCGTGTGGATCAAAGACGACAGCCGCAACCCTACCGCCTCTCTCAAAGACCGCGCCTCCTCCGTGGCGGTGGTGAAGGCGCTGGAAAAGGGGGTTGGCACCGTCACCGCCGCCTCCACCGGCAACGCCGCCTCTTCCTGGTCGGCCTTTACCGCCCTGGCCGGGCTGAAAACGGCCATTTTTGTCCCTCAAAACGCCCCGCGCCCCAAAATTGCCCAGTTGCTGCTCTTCGGCGCCACGGTGCTGAAAGTAAACGGAAATTACGACGACGCCTTCGACCTGTGCTGCCGGGCTGCGGAAAAATGGGGCTGGTACAATCGCAGCACCGCCATCAACCCCTACTTAGGGGAAGGGAAAAAAACCGCGGCGCTGGAAATCTGCGAGCAGTTGAACTGGGAAGCGCCGGACTATGTTTTCGTCTCCGTGGGCGACGGCTGCATTTTCCAGGGGATGTGGAAGGGGTTCAAAGAGTTCTATCAATTGGGATTGATCGAGCGGCTGCCGAAGATGATCGGGGTGCAGGCGCAGGGCAGCGCCCCGCTGGTTCGCGCCTGGGAGAGCAGGGCGGAGCGCTGCGAGCCGCTGCAGCCTCGCACCATCGCGGACAGCATCTCCGTGGGCGTTCCCCGCGACCAGGTGAAGGCGCTGAAAGCGGCGCGGGAATCCGGCGGGCGTTTTACGGCGGTCTCCGATGAAGAAATCCTCTCCGCCATCTCCCTGCTGGCGCGCAGCGCCGGGGTATTTGCGGAGCCGGCCGGGGCGGCGGCCCTGGCGGGGCTGAAAAAATTAGCCGCGCAGGGCGCTTGCGGGCGGCAAGATCGCGTTGTGGTGGTGGTCACCGGGCACGGGCTGAAAGACATCGACGGGGTGATGCAGGCGGTCTCCCGCCAGCCCCTGCAAGTAGAAAATGATCTTGAAGACGTGGCGGAAAAAATTCCCTCCTTTTTTCATTGTTAAGGCTTGAATAATATTTCTTCGGATAGTATATTGGCGCGTGTTTACGGACTGGAAACCGTCAATTTTGCATGAACCGCATCGCCGAGCCGGCGGAATCTTACAAGACGCTCCTGTTTTCATTGCAACCGGAATTTTGCTACGATCGGCTTCATATCAGGAAGGGATCCTGAATGATGATAAAACTAACTTTTCACTCAACTAATCCCTGATTCACCATATCACTCAAACCCCGAGGAGGTAACGTATGAGAGCTTTCATACTGTTATGCTTGATGCTCCTGGCAGGAGTTGCCCTGGCAGCTTCTTCCGGCAAACCGGGCGCTGCCCCCAATCCCAATCCCGATCCCGTCATCGAAACCGTGTGGGGACCGGACGCTTACGGGTACATCGCCCGCGATGACCTGGAACCCAACGGCCCGCCCTTGCAGTGGATCGATATTTCCGGCATCGGTACCGTGGTAACCGGGCTGGGCGACGATAACATCGTCGGACCCTTCGGCATCGGCTTCCCGTTCCGCTATTACTGGTATGACGTCACCAGCTTCAGCGTCGGTTCCAACGGATATATCCGTTTCTCCGGCGGCGGGCAGTTGGCTCACCCGTTCACCACCATTCCTAACCCCGTTGCACCGAATGATATTTTGTGCCCCTTCACTGCCGATTATGATCCCGGCAGCGGCGGTACGGTGTATTACTGGTCGAACGGGGTGGACACCCTGATCGTCTCTTTTGAAAACATTCCTGCCTGGCTCCCCACCGGCAGCAGCGGCGATCATAATTTCCAGATCGTTCTCTCCATGGTGGATACTTCCATCACCTTCAACATCGGCACCCAATCCGGCAACTTCTTCGATACCGCCGGGATGGGCGGGATCGAGAACGTGACCGGTACCGTGGGAATCCTGACCTACACGACCAACGCGATTCCGGCCAACCGCAGCATCAAATTCTATTATCCGCAAAACTCCACTTACCAGGTTCACGATATTGCCGCAACCCGGGTGCAGAATGACAATAGCGGCGGTTTCTTCATCAAGAATGGAGAAAGCTTTGTCGCCAATGGCAGCATCAAAAACGTCGGCAACCAGACCGAGAGCAATTTCTACGTGGTTGCGGAAGTGCGGAAATATCCCTTGAATCAGTTGGTGCACATCGATTCCGTGCTGGTCAGCAGCCTGAACCCCGGGGAATCGCTGGATATTACCTTCACCGAAACCTGGACCATGAGCGAGACCGGCGTCTTCTTCGTGCGCATCCGATCGCTGTTGACCGATCTGAACCCCTCCAACAACCAGAAAGACGCGGAGCTGCGGGTGGTCAACCTGCCCGGGGAACTGGCCCTGGATGATGGTACCAGCGAACAGAGCTGGTCCTGGTCCGGCGGCAACGGCGGCATGGGAATTTATTACCTGCCTCCCACCTATCCCGCAAAAGTAACCCAGGTTTCCGGGTACCTGGTTCCCGGCACCGGTCTTCCCGCGTTGTTAGAGTTGTATGATGACGACGGCCCCGGCGGGGAACCGGGAACCCAGTTGGCCAGCGTTTCCATTAATCCCACGGTTGCGAGCTGGTATAACGCCGATGTATCCGGCTCCAATATTGTGGTGAATGACGGCGGCATTTTCGCGGTCTGGAAAATGACCGGCGAAGGCTCCCCCGCGCTGGGAGTGGACAACAACTCCATCTCTTCCCGCCAGACCTGGGAATACACCGGGGTTTGGGGCGTATTCCGCAACTTTGAAACCGACGACGCCATGCTGCGCATCTTCGTGGAAGAGGGCGCTCCCCCGGTGTTGGAACCGCCCACCAACCTTAGCGCAGCAGCCGGCAACGGCTTTGTCGATCTGGCCTGGGAAGCGCCGTTAGGCTCCAACGAAGCCGAATTGGCTTATGACGACGGCACCTCGGAAGGCAATTTGAGCATCGGCGCCACCGCGGAAGGCGACCTGGCGGTGCGCTTTACCCCCAACGTCTATCCCTCTACCCTCAAGGCTATCAAAGTCTTC
>JABWBP010000116.1 GCA_013360445.1 Calditrichaceae bacterium
AAAATACATTTCCCCCCGGCGTAACTCCGCGCTCTCCGCGCTCTCTGCGGTTGAAATAAACAGACTAGACCGCAGCAACATTCAACAAGGGGACTACCTATTTTTGCAAATGGAAAAAACATCGGCTGCATTGAAATTTATGAGAAGGTTTGCTAAACTATCTGTGCTTATTCAGATGAATCGAATAAAAGGAGTACATGAAGATGAACCGTTTACCTTTTTACGCAGGGGTGATTGGGTTGAGCATGCTTGCATCCGCAATGGCGCAAACAAATCTCTCCATTCCCGATTCCGGCTGGCGGCTCTGGCTGGACCGGGAAGCGGCCTGGGAAAATGATTCTCTCTATCTGCCGGGAGAGCTTGATCTTCCAAAACTGCCCCTGAACCCGCCCACCGGGGGCTGGGATGTTCTGGCGAACACTCAGGGCATCGAAATTACCCTCCCCGCCACGGTGGAGCAGCACTTTTGGGGCATCTCGGAATTTCGCGACTATAAAGACGCTTACTATTTTGAAGGCGAAGATCCCCAGGTGAAAGACGGCAGCTACCGCGGGGTCTCCTGGTGGTGGCGGGAAATCGAAGTGCCGCAAGGTTTCCAGGGAAAGCAGGCGCAGCTTTACATCCGCGGGGCGCGCCTGCGGGCGGAGGTGTATTGGAACCGCCAGTTAGTGGGATACCACATCATTAACGAGACCTCCTTCACCTGCGACGTGAGCCAGGCCATCCGCCCGGGCGAGAAAAACCTGTTAGCCATCCGCATCACCAATCCCGGCGGGCGCCTCGACTGGTTAGATACGCAATTGATGAATTGGGGGGAATACCGCTTTCACGCCAGCCACGGCTTCGGGGGATTAGACCGCGGCATGGCGCTGCGGGCGCACGCGCCGGCGTTCATCGCTGACCTGTGGGCGCTGAATACCCCGGAAGCGCGCGCCATCCGGGCCAACGCCCGCATCGTGAACCGCAGCCAGCGAGCGTTAACCGGGAAGATCTGGTTCGAAATTATCGATCCGAACCAGCCGGAAAACATCTGCGCCTCCGTGGAAACGGCGGTGAGCGTTCCCGCGAACGGGGAAATCATCGCCGAACAGGAAATTACCTGCCCGGATGCGGCCTTGTGGAGCCTGGAATCTCCCCAATTATACCATCTGCGGGCCTCCAGCGAATTCGATTACAGTGTTAGCGAAGAAGGCCCGGTAACCCGCTGGCAGGATCGCCGGGAAGTCTCCTTCGGTTTTCGCTGGTTCGAGGCTGACGGCGTTTTACCGGGCGGTTCCGCCGCTGGGGTAGGGGAGAAGAATGCCGTTCTGCGCCTGAACGGAAAGCGTATCCGCCTGGTCTCCGCGATTTCCTGGGGATTCTGGGGATTCAACGGGCTGTGGCCCACCCCGGAGCTGGCGGAGCGGGAAGTGTATGCGGCGCAAGAGTTCGGGATGAACTGCCTCAACTTCCACCGCAATCCCGGGAAAACCGAGGTGTTAGACGCGCAGGATCGTTACGGGCTGCTGCGCTACATGGAGCCGGGCGGGGGGCAGACCGCTTTCGGGGAGGAATTCACCCTCTACGCTAACTCGCCGGCGGATTCCATCGACGCCTCCGGCAAGGGCGGAGAGGCCAATACTTTCGCCGAGAAATACATGGAAGAGAAGATCATCCGCATGATCCGCGACCAGCGCAGCCATCCCTCGCTGATTATCTATTGCATTCAGAACGAAATCCACCCGGATCTGCACAATCCCCGCATCTTCCGGGTGCTGCGGCGTATGCACGCGGAGGACCCCAGCCGCATCATCGCGCTCAAATCCGGCATCCCCCCGCACAACCAGGCCTGGATGCAGCCCTACGACGATACGGTGTACCACGACCGCGGCGACGGCTACTCCGGCTGGTGGGATCAGCACACCGTGGGCGGGCCGGGGGTGTGGCGGGATGAGTTATATAAAAATCCGCAGGATTTCACCCACCGCTCCGTGAATGACAGCGAGATCGTGGTTTGGGGAGAAATGTTAGGCGCCGCCACGCCGGACAATCACCCCGCGGCGATCCGGGAAATCGAAGAAAAGGGCGGCAAGAGCTACGACTTACAGGATCGCCGGGAAGTGCTCGCGGCTTACCAGCAATTCTTGAATCGCTGGGGATTTGGCGGGGCGTTCGAATCGGCGGAGGATTTGTTCCGCGACATCGGCGACAAGTGCTACGATTTCTGGGGGCGGGTGATCGAGACCGCGCGGTTGGCGGAGGCGAACGACTTTTTGGTGATCAGCGGCTGGGAGTCCACCGCCATCGAGAACCACTCCGGGTTAGTGGACAACCTGCGCCAGTTCAAAGGCAACCCGGAGCTGCTGCGCAAGCGGCTGGCCCCGCTGCGCCCGGTCATCAAGGCGCATTCTTTAGTCGCCGCTACAGGGGAGAAGGTCGCCTGCGACCTCTTCCTGCTCAACGAGACCGGGGAGCCGGCCGGAAAGGAGCTGCATTTCTCCGGGGTCAACCACGAGGGCAAGACCGTAGAATTAGGGCGCTACCAGCTTCCGAAGTTCGAAAAAGACCGCTTTGTTTATCCGGTCGCCAGGGACCTGGCAGTAGGGCCTTTTCCGCAAGAGGGCCGCTATAAACTGCGCTTAGAAATGGCCGGGCAGCCGGGGATTTTCAGCGAGGAAGAAATTCTGGTGATCGATCCCTTCGGTTCGGAGAGCAAAGCAGCGGATTCCCCCGCCGCGCCTCTCAAAATTGCGGTGATGAGCGACAGCCCCGATTTTTTGAAAACGCTGCAAACCCTGCCCGGCGTTTCGGCGGAGGCCTACCACGCCGGCGGGAAGTACGATCTCGCCGTCGCCAGCGACCGGCTGATGTACGGCTGGCGCTCGGAAGTGGAAGCGGAACGGCAAATTCAGGGCACTGAGGACGATGAGCTTTTTCGCACCGAAAGCTGGGGCTGGAAGAATAACCTGGAATACACCTTCAGGGATTTGCCGCGCGGCAAGGCTAAAGTCACCCTGCGCTTTGCCGAGATCACCCTGGGCAAGCCCGGCGATCGGGTGTTCGACGTGGCCATCAACGGCGATACGGTGCTGCACGATTTTGACGTTTGCGCCGCCGCCGGGGGCGTCAACATCGCCGTTGACCGGGTCTTCGAGGTAGATGCGCCGGAGGGCGAGGTCAAAATTACCATCCCCAAACGCACGGTGAATTATGCCAAGTTCAGCGCCATCAAAGTCGAGGCGGGCAAGAAAGTGAGCGCCATTAATTGCGGAGCAAAGAAACCCTACAAAGATAAAACCGGGCTGGTGTGGGAAGTCTATCAGGCAAAAGTGAATTTAAACGAGGATTTGCTGAAAAAAGCGAAAAAGGGGCTGAATCTTCTGCTGCTGCCGGAAGGGGAAGACGCCGCCCTGGAATACGCGCTGCGACTGAGCAGGGCAGGGGCGTTCAAATCTGCCGGGCACGTGGGTAAAACCCGCGCTTCCTGGATGGGTTCCTGGTACTTCGTGCGCGAGCACCCGGTATTCGCGGGGCTGCCGGTCAACCAGGCGTTGAAGAGTTACCACCAGGTGCCGGTGCAGCAAACCGATGGGGTACTGTTAGAGGCCGGAAGCCTGCCCCGCAAGGGCGGAGAGGGGATCGAAGTTTTTGCCGGCTACGGTCGCGACCACGACCGCAACATCGGCGCAGCCGGCTTCAGCGCAACGTTCGGCAAAGGGAGGATTCTGTTCCATACCATCCCGGGGCTGATTACCGGCATGGCCGGGGAGCCGGGCGGCATTCACCCGGTGATGGCGAAGCGGCTGGTGGCGAATTCGCTGCGGTATTTGGGTGGTGGCCAGAAGTGAGTAAATAATGCGGTTTACGATCCCCGCTTACTTCACTACTTCGAGTTTATCCGGCTGGTTTGGCACCATGCACAGAAATTCGAATGGCTTTTCTCCGATGGTTTCGTACCAGTGCCGGATGCCGGCGGGGATGAAGACCACGTCATTTTTCTCCACTTCGTAAATTTGATCCCCGATGCCCACTCGCGCCCGGCCGTTCAGCACGTATTGTTCGTGCTCCACGGTGTTGGTGTGGGGCGGCATATTCCCGCCCGGCTGGATCACAAAGCGGCGCATGGCAAAATTCGGCCCTTCCCCCGGCCCGATCAACACCTGGCGGATGGTCTTCGACCCCGCGGTTACTTCCTCGCGGGGGACCTCGCTTATATTTTTGACATACATGGCATTGGGTTCCTTGTCTTTGTGGGAATCAATATCCAATCTTGCGAATTAAGTCTCCCGCGCTTCACCATTCGCACTACGTAAATCGACATATCAATCTGATCGAGCCGCGCGCTACCGCGGCCCGATCCCTAACGTTGCCCGATCAGGCGGCTTGCGTTCCGGCCTGTGCTTTGGTGAACTCGGCGAGGACCTCGATTTTGACTTCATTGCCGACCACAACGCCGCCCGCCTCGGTGAGCGCGTTCCATTGCAAACCGAAATCGAAGCGGTTGAGCCGGGTGCGAACCTCGAATCCCGCGACCTGCATTCCTTGAAAACCATCCACGGTTCCGTTGTAAACGACGTCCAGCGTAACTTTCCTGGTAACGCCGCGCATGGTCAGGTTGCCGGTCACTTGCAATTCATAGTCGGAAATTTTCTTTACCGACGTTGATGCGAAGGAAATCTTCGGATGCTTTGCACTGTCGAAGAAATCGGGCGACTTCAAGTGCGCGTCGCGCTGCTCGTTCTTGGTATTGATGCTGCTGACGTCCGCTTCGAATGAAATCTTCGCATCGCTGAAATCATCTTCAGACGATTCAATGGTCGCGTCGAACCGGCTGAAATGGCCGGTCACAGTCGAAATCACCAAATGCTTCACTTTGAAGCTTATTTCAGAGTGTGCGGGATCAATTTTCCAGAGAGTCATAGTAGCGTTCCTTTCTTTGGGTTAATAATTAACATTCATTTCAAGAACACTACCAATATAACCTCCGGCGATTTCCGCGCCATTCACACAGGTTAAGAAATACCATGAACCTATGTTAAGGGCTTTCGCCCTTTTTATTGTACCACTGAACGCTAATGTGTTTCAATAACTCTGTGCGCTCAGTTGGGTACATTATTTTTTTCTGGCTCCCTAAACTGCGAAAGGTCATAAACTGCGCTTGTTGCCGATACTCGATGCTCGGTACTGGCCTTGTGGAGCATCTTCCTTCATCGCTTTGCCGATAGCTCTTTACGGATGCGGCTGAGCGATTGCGGCGTAATCCCGATGTAAGAAGCAATCTGGTTTTGCGGCACCTGCTTCACCAGGCGGGGATAGGTTTCGACAAATGTCAAATAACGCTCTTCGGCGGAAGCGCTAAGCGCCTGGCTGATCCGTTTTTGGGCGGCAATGTAATTTGATTCTAAAAGCAGGCGGAAGAAGCGCTCCAGGGCGGGAACGGCTTCGAACAGGTTCTCCCGGGCAGATTTTTCCAGTAACAGCACTTCCGAATTCTGCAGCGCGTCGATATTGTGGGTAGAAGGTGCGCCGGAAAGAAAGCTGTTGAGATCAGTAATCCACCAGTCCTCAATCGCGAACTGGAGGATGTGTTCATCTCCCTTGTGATCAATCGTGTATCTACGCAGGCACCCATGGTTGACAAAAGCGAGGTATCTGCACACCTCTCCATTATGAAGCAAAAATTGCCGTTTCTTGATCCTGCGCCGCTCGAAGAACTGCGTACAACGGTCAAACTCTTCCGGGGTGAGCTGGATGCGTTTAGTGATGTGGATGCAAAGCAAGTCGAACATGATCAACTCATCAGCGGATCAACAGCATTTTCTTCATCTGAACCTTGTCGCCGGCGATCAGGCGGTAGAGGTACATTCCCCCGGCTACCGGCTGGCCGGCCTCGTCTTGCCCGTCCCAGCGCAGCGTATGAATTCCCGCCGCCTGGGTTTCACGAATCAGGGTTTTAACCCTTTGCCCCAACAAATTGTAAACCTGCACCTCAACGTCGCTGACGGTTGCAAGCCGGTAGCTGATGGCGGTCTCCGGATTGAAAGGATTGGGATAGTTTTGATAGAGTTCGAACTCCTCGATCCCATCAGACTGCTGCGCCAGCGCTATTCCCACCGGCGGGAACTCCAACAGGGCGGCCCAGACGCTCAGATCGAAGCCGTCCATGCGCATCCAGATGGGATATACCTTGCCGTTCCGCGCGGCGATGTTGGTGTAATCTCCGAAAAAAATGAAAGCGGAGGGGGTGAAAGAACTCTGGTTCACCCTGAAATTGCTGAAAGTCTCTCCGCCGTCATCGGATTTGGCGACATAGACGTCCGTGGCCAGGCCGGTGCTGTTGCGGCGGTCGTAAAACACGTAATAGATGCTCCCGGTGATCTGATCCACGGTCATCCAGGTGAAAAACTGGTGAGTAGCGGTGGCGTCGTCGTTCACCTGCTTCACTTCGCCCCAGGTTTCCCCGCCGTCCGTAGATTTGATGAAGAAAACATCGGTGTTATTGGTGCCGTTTCGCTGGTCCGACCAGGCGATATAGACGTTGCCCTGGTAAGGAGAATCACTGATGTCGCAGGCGGTGATGGGCAGCCCGTTGCAGCGATAAATTCCCGGCACCTCGAAGTCCCAGCCCCCGGGCTGTTCGGTAACGTAAATATCCGTCCCGAAAGTGGCCCCGCCGTCGCCGGATTTATCGAACATAATCCCCAACGGCCCCGACCAGCTCAGGTAGATCTCCCCGTTGGGGCCTACCGCGGGCACCGCGCCTTCCACGGTATTGTCGCTGTCGATGCAATCGCCGCCCACGTCGCTCACTTTCAGGGGAGTTGACCAACTGAGCCCGCCGTCGGTAGAACGGGAGAAGAGAATCCGGGTGCTGTCGTTGGGATTGGCGCTGCCGTAGGCGTCGAATTCCGTCCAGGACATATACAAATTGTTGCGATACGGTGAGAAGGTTTCATCCACCGCCAGCCACTCCTTGTCCTGGTCTTTGGGGGGATTGAGGCCGACCCCCACGCCGTTATTCCAGGTAACGCCTCCGGTGGTGGATTTTTGCACCACGATGCGGTCCAGCCAGTTTCCGCTCTGGGGATTGGAAAGGTGGCTGAAATAGAGATTGCCGTCCACGTCAAAAATAACGCAGGGATCGCCCCACACTCCCAGGGAGGAGGTCAGCTCTCCTTCCGTCCAGCTCAACCCGCCGTCGTTGGAATAGTAATAATAGTTGATGTTCGCTCCTGCGGCCAGGTTCAGGGGATTGAGCGGATTGATGGCGATGACCACTTCCTCCGGATCGTTGCTGCCCGGCTGGCTGACCCGGATGTTGGGGTACTGGGCGAAAAGCTGCGTTAAAAAAATAATTCCGAAAATAAAGGTAACAATTCCGCGATGAAATGCCATTTCAAACCTCTTCGCTATTGATGAAACATTTTCGATTGCAATCTATGACGGGCAAGGAATTTAAGCAAGAAATTAATCTGCGAACCCGAAAAATGGAATGCCGGGCGGGAAATATAAAGATTTATTTGGGTTTTGCGGGAAAGATAGATAATTTGTTACTATTCAGCCACAGAGACCACAGAGGTCACAGAGGAAGATTTGGGGGTATCCACCACTTCGTGGAGAGCATTTAGAGCCTTATATCCCTGTTGGCCTCTGTGGCAAAACGCCTGAATAGTTACGATAATTTTTCGCTTTTTTCAGGGTAAAGTGATTATACAAATACCAAATCGGCCGCCAGGATTCATTCGCTGATGCGCTTTCATACCCTCAACAATCCGCATTTCCGGGAAGAAACCCGGAAAACCGTACAGCTTGCCCTCCCGATCATCGCGGCGCAGTTGGCGCACCAGTCGCTCGGCTTCATCGATACGGTGATGGCCGGCAACCTGAGCGCCCGGGATTTGGGCGCGGTCGCCATCGGCAGAAGCCTTTATATGCCCCTGTTTGTATTCGTATTGGGGGTTCTGCTGGCGATCAACCCGATTGTTGCGCAGTATCGCGGGGCGCGGGAATTCGTGAAAATCGGTAAAACCGTGCGCCAGGGGCTTTGGCTCAGCCAGCTTATCGCCCTCCCGGCTTTTTTCCTGGTGCGCAACCTCCATTTGGTCATGCAGCAGATGAACGTCGCCCCGGAAGTGATTCCGGTAACGCGCGGTTATTTAGACGCCATATCCTGGAGCCTCCCGGCAGCGTTTGCCTACCTGGTGCTGCGTTTTTTCAACGAAGGCGTATCGCTCACCAAACCGAATATGTACTTCACCCTGATGGCCATACCGTTGAATATCCTGGGAAATTATATTCTGATGTACGGGCGCTGGGGATTTCCGAAGTTAGGGGCGGTCGGCACGGGGTGGGCAACTACCTTTGTGTGGTGGATGATGCTTCTCGGAATGGTTCTGTTGACGGCTTTTTCCAAAATTTACCGGCAATTTTCCATTTATCGCGCTCTCCGCTGGCCGAAGTGGGAATATATCAAGGAGATTTTGCACGTCGGGGTACCGAACGGCGTCAGCGTAACCTTCGAGGTGAGCATGTTTGCCATTACCGCGCTGATCGTGGGAACCCTGGGGGTCAATCCGATTGCGGCGCACCAAATCGCCATTAACTTTGCCTCGATTACCTTTATGATTCCCTTAGGATTGTCGATTGCCACCACCTCTCGAGTCGGGTTTGCGATCGGCAAAAAAGACTACCGGGAAGCGAAGATTGCCGGGAAAGCCGGAATGGTGATTGCGGTTTTGTTCATGAGCTGTGCTGCGCTGGTGATGTTTGCGGCGCCGGAATGGATCGCCAGAATTTACACCAATGACCGGGCAGTAATAGAGATCGCGGTTCAGTTGATATTCCTGGCGGCGATCTTCCAGATCTCCGACGGGCTTCAGATTAGCGGGGTAGGGGCGCTGCGGGGCATGAAAGATACCAAAATACCCATGTTCTTCAACATGATCGCGTACTGGATAGTCGGCTTGCCGCTGGGGTATTACCTGGGAATCATCCTGGGATTCGGAGCCAGCGGATTGTGGGCGGGATGGATCGGCGCATTGAGCTTTACAGCCATCGCGCACCCCCTGCGGTTTTTTCGATTGATCCGAAAGTTCCGGCAATCCGGCGACGCACCTTATCCGGAAACGGGGCTAAAAGAGGGGCAGGTGCAGGATGTATAATAAACACCTGTTTTGATTGTTGAGGCATATGGGTATATGGGTATATGGGTATAAGGTATAAGGAAAACAATGATTTATGCCTAATGCCCTTCAATGCCCTTATACCCTATACTGCATTCCCTCAAACAGGGCAGTTTATGCCCATGCCCGGTATATCAGGAAATCGCCCGGCAGGGTAGGGGAGGGACCCCGGAGCAGCTCACACCCGGATCAAGGTATCCAGATAAGGCTTCATCACGTTGAACATTCGGCCCTGGCGGGCGTAGTCGATCAACTTGCCGGTATCGTGCTGCAGTCTGGCCAGGTAATTCTTAAGCCCCTCGATGGCGAGATCCAGCCCTAATTTGTTGCGGTAGCGGAAGCAATCAACAATGGTTTTTTCGGGGTTGTAAATGCGAATCAACCCGGTTGAGGTTTGCACTTCTTCGATTCCGACGCGGTGATTCTTCCCGGCAAAAAAATAGATTTGAACTTGCGCAGGCAGTACGGAGCCGGGTTTGCTTTCCCGGGGCAGCGCCGCCATCAGGTGCGGGGATGGAACCCGGGTTAGCTCGTAATATTGCAACGCCGAATGCAGGCAAATCACCGCCAGGGGCATGGAGAGGCATATTTCCACCAGCCGGGTTTCCGGCAGTTCCTCCAGGTCGCTTAATTTGTAGAGCCCGGGCTTTACTTTCCGGATGATCCCCTGCTGAAGCAATTTCCGAACCGTATCGGTATGAATCCCGCCCTGCTTCAATTCCTTCAACAACGCATATCCGTGATGACTTTTGAAAAACTGGATTGCTTTTTCCATTTACGTTCTAATTTTCGGCATTTATTATCAAGAGCAGAAATTTAAACTCGTTCAAAAATATCTTTTTGACATTTGGAGTATGGCTCCAGGTTCTTGAAATAGGGTAGGGGAGTTGTTAATGCGTCCCATGATATTTTTCCCCGGCGGTAATTTTTATCGGCAAATGATTCTGCGCCGGCGGCAACGGGCAAGTGGCAAATTCGGTAAACGCACAGGGAGGGCTATACGCTTTGTTGAAATCGAGGATGGTCATCCCGTCGCTGCCGGGTTTGCGGGTATAGAGATACCTGCCCAATCCGTAGGTTTCATTTCCGCTGGTTTCGTCTGAGAAAATAATGAAAAGTTCGTTGGCTTCTTCCAGCGCCTCTAAGCGATAGGTTCGCCCGTCCAGATCAAACGCCAGAACGCCCGGTGAGCGCTCATTTGTCATCATCCCCAGCACATTTTGGATGGGCACGGTTTTGGGAGGTTCATAAGGCTCTAACCGCGCTTCTACTTTCCATCTTGGATCAATAGGATAGCTCTCGATGCCTTGAAACCGTCGGATTGCGGGATTTTCGGAATCGCGCAGCCGGATGCCGAACTTATTTCCCCGCTGGATAATAAACCAGCTTAAAGAGCCATAAGATAACACGGTCGGTTCGACGAGTTCCTTTCCGAATATCTTCCTGCTCGCCAGCGGTTTGCCGGCAAAAAGGACTTCTATCCCGGGGTTAATCTCGATAAACACCTCGCCTTTATCAAGTATAAACTTTCCCATGAAAGCCGGCGCCTTACCTTTAGGAAATATCACTGCATTTGCAGAATCCGCGCCGAAGGTATTTTCGCCCTCATTAAGCCAGTACAAGCCTGCCAGGCTCAGCCAGCCATTTTCGGATTTCAGGGATCGCAGCCGTTTTTGCTGCCAGTCGCGGATTTCCTCAATATAATCGGGGGGAGTAACGCTCTCAGCAGAATCCTGCTTGCAATTTGTCAGCAGTGCAACTGCCGCGATAAGCGCAATTAGGTAGAAACAAAAGGATGGTTTCACCGGGGAGTCCTTTCATTGACAGTTCTAATAAGTGCCCGTTCTAAATTTCTGCACCTGTGAATAAAAGCAGAAAATGTTGTATAAGCAAGAGAATTAAAACAAGGGGGAAGCGACACGCTTAGGTGTGGATTATCTCGCGCGAAGAAGAAGAAACGAGTTGATCATCTTGCGATAACGAGCGCTGAGACGCAGAGCGTCTTCACCCACTGCGCAGTGAGGCTCTGCATCGCTGCGAGCAAGTTTGTGTGTATCCACCCGGTAGTAGTAGCGGCTATGCGACTGTTCAGGGCGTATTCTTACAATGGATGGGTTCCCGTTGAAGTTGCGGGTAGATTCCCCTGAAAAGGCCCCTGGGTTCCCCAATATTCGCGTGGGCATATTTTTAATATAATATATATTATGTAAAGTTAATCCTGGAAAATATCCCCCCCACTCCCCGGGGATGCCCTTGCTAACGGCCATTTCTTTGCGGCCATTCGTTTTGGGGAGCGCCTCGCTTTTGTAGCCCGGTTCGCCGCATTGGCGCGCAATAACAGACGAAACTCAGTTTCGTCTGTTAGAACGTTGCTATCCGGAGCGCGGGATGGCAAGGAGTAAACATCCGACACGGCCAGGAGTGTCAAACTTCAGTTTTGCAGACACAGCACCAGGCCAAAGCCCCGCAAACCATACAAAATAGAGCTTTTAACCCTCACGACGTTAACCCTGTTTTCCCCCATCCCCACTGGTTTGCCCCCCTCCCCTACCGTCCGCCTGCTCTCCCGGTATTCTTTTCAAACTTCTGCCGGCAATCTTATTAAGCATTTTTATTTTGAATTCTTTTGCCATAAATTCTGCGCTCGATTTCCTTCTCCATTATGGGATGCAGCCGGAAATCGACGCCATACTGACATTCAAACACTCAGGAGATATTATGAAAGGCATTAAAAGCGTTTTGGACTCTATTGGCAACACGCCATTGGTAAAGTTGAATAAAATTTCTAAGGGAACCCCGGCCAATATTTATGTAAAGTTGGAATTTCTGAATCCCGCCGGCAGCGTCAAGGACCGGATGGCGCTCTACATGGTGGAAGACGCGGAAAAACGCGGGCTGCTGAAGCCCGGCGGCGTCATCGTGGAGAATTCTTCCGGTAATACCGGCGCCGCGCTGGCCATGATCGCCGCCATCAAAGGGTATAAATGCATCATCACCATGCCGGATAAGATGAGCGATGAGAAGAAAAACCTGATGCGCGCCTTCGGCGCTGAAGTGGTCGTAACCCCTACCGATGTGCCGGCTGACTCCCCGGAAAGTTATTACAGCGTCGCCCGCCGGATTGCCGCGGAAACTCCCAATTCCTTCTATCCCGATCAGTATAACAATCCCCAAAACATTGAAGCGCATTACCACACCACTGGCCCGGAAATCTGGCGGCAGACCGACGGCGAAATCGATATTTTCGTTTGCGGGATCGGCACCGGGGGAACTCTGAGCGGCGCGGGGCGCTATCTCAAGGAAAAGAAGCCAGGTATCAAAATTATCGCGGTCGATCCCATCGGCTCGGTATTTTATGACTATTTCAAAACCGGCAAGCTGCCCGAAACCCGGGTATATAAGGTAGAAGGGATCGGCGAAGATTACCTGGTGAAAGCGGTAGATTTCAGCATTATCGACGACATTCTCCAGGTAAATGATGAAAATTCTTTTCTGACCGGCCGCCGCCTGTGCCGGGAAGAAGGCATTTTTGCAGGAGGCTCCAGCGGCAGCGCGGTCTGGGCGGCTCTGGAAGTGGCCAAAAAACTGGATAAACCGGCCAATGTTGTGGTGATTCTCCCCGACTCCGGCAGCCGTTACCTCAGCAAAATGTATAACGAGCAGTGGATGAAAGAGCACGGGTTTGGGGAATAAAAACAACAACTGCGGCTGCAACACGCGGCGTGGACATTGTTGTGTGCCGATCCCGGCCATTTATATAGGCGTAAACCTAAGCAAAAAATCACCGCAAAGACGCTAAGACGCAAAGAACATCTGGAGAAGAATATGAAATTCGAGACTCGCGCTATTCACGTGGGCGAAAAGCCCAATTTGAAAGAAGGCGGCAGCGGCGACGTGGCCATGCCGATTCACCTCGCCTCTACTTACGCCCGCAAGGAGGTGGACCACCCCACCGGCGGGTATGAGTACTCCCGCACCGACAATCCCACCCGCAACGCCCTGCAAATGCGCCTCGCCGCCCTGGAAGGCGCTAAATACGGGCTGGCGTTCGCCTCCGGGCTGGGCGCGGAAACCACCCTGTTCTTGTCCTTGGTAAAAACCGGGGATCACGTCATTGCTTTTGATGATCTGTACGGGGGAACCCGCCGCCTGTTCAGCCGGGTGTTCCGGGAGCGGTTCGGGGTGGAAATATCCTACGTGGACGCCCGGGTGCCGGAAGCGGTCGAAAAGAGCATTCGCAAAAATACCGTGCTGGTCTGGCTGGAAACCCCTACCAATCCCCTGCTCAAATTATGCGATATTCGCGCGATCTCCGAAATCGCCCGCCGGCGGGATATTCCCGTGGTGGTGGACAATACCTTTATGAGCCCCTATTTCCAGCAGCCGCTCTCCCTGGGAGCGGACATCGTTATGCACAGCACCACCAAGTATCTCAACGGCCACAGCGATTCCGTGGGCGGGGCGCTGATGCTCTCTAACCAGGCAATTTACGAAAAGCTGAAATTTACCCAGAACGCCGCGGGGGCGATCCTCTCCCCCTTTGAAAGCTACCTGATTCTGCGCGGCGCCAAGACGCTGGCGGTGCGGATGCGCGAGCACGAAAAGAACGCCCTGGCCATCGCCCGCTTCCTGGAGTCGCATAAAGCAGTGAATAAGGTGATTTACCCCGGTTTGGAGTGCCATCCCCAGCACGATCTGGCGAAGAAGCAGATGTCCGGTTTTGGCGGAATGCTCTCGTTCGAGCTGGACGCGGATTTGAAAACGGCAAAGCGGTTTGTGGAGAGCTTGAAATATTTTGCGGTGGCGGAAAGTCTCGGCGGGGTGGAATCGCTGATCGAACTGCCGGCGTTGATGACCCACGCCTCGGTTCCCCCGGAAGAGCGCCGCAAGATCGGCCTCAACGACGGGCTGATCCGCATCTCCGCCGGCATCGAGCACCTGGATGATTTGCGGGAAGACCTGGAAAACGCCTTCAAAGCGATCCGCTGAGAGCATAAAAGAGCCAGGAACCTGGAGCCAGAAACCAAAGGGCGCAGCACAAATCGCACAGACATATAGATCAATAGCCCCGCGCTTCAGCGCGGGGGATGCAAAATTCCCAAATCTCCTTTCGGGGCTTCAGCCCCGTGTTTTGGGAACACCCGGGGCTGAAGCCCCGACTTAATTTTCGTTGGATTTTCTTTTCCCCGCGCTGAAGCGCGGGGCTATTCATTCATGAATTTCGTTCCTTGTGCAATTTGTGCTGCGCCCGAAACCAAATTCCAGGAGTCAGTAATAAACACAAGGTTGCTGCTTCCTGGTTCCTGGCTCTTGGTTCTTGGAACTTGGTTCTTGATTCTTACTTCTTGGCTCTTGACTTTTGCTCACCCCCGGGTAAACCGGCTAATGATCTCCCGGTGCTGGGGAAAGAGTTTGATCAACGCTCCCCTCTCCCCTATTTCAAAATCCTGAAAATCGAATCCCGGGGCAATGGTGCAGCCAACTAAGGAGAACGACTGCGCCTCATTGGGCCGGGCGGCGAACCAGGAACCCTGCGGGATCACCGCCTGGAATACTTCCCCATTCTCGAAATCGTCGCCTAACAGGATTTGGGAGAGAACCCCGTGGGGATTGATGGAATAGACGGTGAGGGAGCCGCCGGTGTAAAAGTGCCAGATTTCATCCGAATGCAGGCGGTGGAAAGCGGAGAAGTCCTCCCCTTTCAGCAGGAAATAGATCGAGGTGGAAAAGGCTCGCGGCCCGGCATAGCGGGCGGGCAGGCAATCGGCAGGAATTTGCTCTCCGGAGCGGTAGATTTCCCGGTAATAACCGCCCTCGGGATGCTCGATAAGTTTAAATTTCTCGATCCAATACGCGGCGTCTCTCTGCATCCGATCCACTCCCCTACCCTTTCAATCGCCGACGGTTAACACGATCTTCCCTAAATTCAGGTTATCTTCCATCCGGCGGTGGGCCTCGGCGGCCTCTTCCCAGGGGAAAACCGCATCGATCACCGCTTTGTATCTTCCATCCTCGAAACCGGGCATGATGCGGGTGACGAAGTCTCGGGTCAGCTCGGTTTTGTATTCCCGCTCCCGGCCGCGCAGGGTGGTGCCGATGATTTGCAGCCGCTTGCGAATGATCGTGGTCAGGATCACCTGGCTCACGGTTCCGCCGCCCATGGTGGCTAACAGCACCAGCCGTCCGTCCACCGCCAATGACTGGATATTCTGCTCCCAGTAAGCCCCACCGACGCAATCGACAATGATATTCACGCCCTGGTTCTGGGTTGCTTCTAAAATGTGCGCGGCAAACTCCCCGTCGCGGTAGTTGATGGCCACTTTGGCGCCCAATTGCAGGCAAAAATCCAGCTTCCGGGCGCTTCCCGCGGTAATCAGCGCAATCGAACCGGCCTGCCTGGCCAATTGAATGGCCGCGGTGCCGACCCCGCTGGCCCCGGCATGGATCAATACCTGCTGCCCGCCCTGCAAGCCGCCTAACCAGTAGAGCGCCTGAAAAGCGGTCAAAAAAGCTTCCGGAACGGCGGCGGCTTCTTCAAAGGAGAGGTTGTCGGGGATGGGAACGGCCATTTTGGCGGGAATCGACACGTACTGCGCGTATCCCCCACCGGGCAGCAGCGCGCACACCCGGTCGCCGCGGTGCCAGGCGGAGCAGTTCCCGCCCACTTCTTCCACAATGCCGGAAATCTCCAATCCCAAGATCGGGCTGGCGCCGCGCGGCGGGGGGTATTTCCCTCCGCGCTGCAAAATATCCGCGCGGTTCAGCGCAGTTGCTTTCACCCGCACTAACAATTCATCGCTGTGGTGCTCCGGCAGGGGATATTCGCCCAGTTCCAACTGCTCTGCGCCGCCGGGTTGTTTTACCAAGATCGCTTTCATCATCGCTGTTCCTTTTGCAGGCACTCGCTGCACAGGCCCTCGAATTGAATGCGATACCCGGAGACCCGGAAATCCTGCTGCGCGGGCAGCTTCAGGCGGTTGAAGGAATCATCGTGAATATCCACGATTTTCCGGCAGCGCAGGCACACCAGGTGGTGGTGCCGGGAGATGTCCCCGTCGTAGCGGGCGAGATCGTGCAAAGGGGTTACCTTGCCGACCAGATCGTGCTCGGCTAAAATTTCTAAAGTTTTATACACCGTGGCCAGGGAAATGGAAGGGTACTCTATTTTGATCTCATGGTAGATCTCTTCCGCGGTGGGATGGCGGCGGCTCTGGCGCAGGGTTTTATATACTAAGAAGCGCTGGTAGGTGGCGTGCAAGCCTTTTTCCCGGCATGTATCGATAAAATCGGACATGTTCAACATCGGTTAACACCTGTTTGGTTAATTAAAATCATCGAGTTCCCCCTCTCTCCCATCATCGATTCGCCAAAACAAGGTTTAAAGTAATTCCAGATCGTTATGTTTCCAAGACTTTTGGGAAATAGCACAGGAGAGGATTGGCCGGCAGGAAGGTTATTTGAGCAAATCTTCCAGGGCTAATTTTAGGTCGGGAAATAGAAATTGATATTCAGCTTCCCGTAAGCGTTTCGAAACTACCCGCTGGCTGGTCAACAGAGTCTGATCGGCCATTTCTCCGAAAACTACCCGCAACGCCGGGGAGGGAATGGGTGTCCACCAGGGCCGCTTCAGGATTTTGCCGAACGCTTTGGCGAATTCGGACATGCGCACCGGCTGCGGAGCAACCAGGTTGAAAACGCCTTTCAGTTTCTCCTGCGCCATCAAAAAGCGGATGATGCCGGCCACATCGGCGATGTGGATCCAGGAGAGCCACTGCCTTCCGCTGCCCGGCGCACCTCCTAAAAAGAGTTTAAAGGGCAGGAGCATCTTTCCGATCATCCCCTCTCCCCTGCCTAATACCACCCCGGTTCGCAAATAGATCGTGCGCACGCCCTCCCGCTCCACTTCTTGAACCGATTCTTCCCACTGCTCCACCACCTGCGCCAGGAATCCCGCCCCCGCGTCGGAATACTCGTTCAGGTTCTCCTCGCCCCGGGAGCCGTAATAACCGACTCCGGAGGCCTGGATCAGCATTTTGGGCTTCTGCTTTGCCTGCCGGATCGCTTCCGCCACCGCCTTCCCGGCGTTGACCCGGCTCTCGATGATCCGGCGCTTGAAACTCTCCGTCCAGCGGCCGCCGGTCAAATTCTCCCCGGCCAGGTTGATCACCGCTTCCGCGCCGTCCACCAGGCCGCCCCACTCCCCCACGGTGCGCCCGTCCCAGGCCAGGCCGCTTGCCGTTTCGCCCAAAACGGAGCGCGCTTTTTGGGGATTGCGGCTGAGGGCGATCACCTTGTAGCCCGCCGCTGTCAACACTTTACAAAGATACTTGCCGATAAAACCGGTCGCCCCGGTAATGACCACGCGCATAGCTGCCGCTCCTTATTTGAACAATAGCTTTATATAGGTCGAAGGGCGCAGCAATTCCCGTTTGCTCACTCTCCCCGCGATCATCGCCGAAATCCAGTCGGCGACCTCCCGGCGCTTTCCGGCGCGGTGAACCACGAGGTTCACCAGCGGCGTAAAGCGGGCGGTTTTTTGCAAATTGTAGGCGAGATTCAGTTCTCCCCCGATGGTTTTCCACAGCCGCCGGGCGTAAACGCTCAAGACCCCGGCGCTGTAATCCTTTCCCGCGCGGATTTCCGCCAGGGTTTCCGCGGCGATTTTCCCGGAGCACATGGCGTTGCCGATCCCCTCCCCGGTGAAGGGGTCGATCAGCCCGGCGGCGTCGCCGATCAGCATGAACCCGTCCCCGTGAATCTGCCGCCGTTTACTGCCCACCGGCAGATTCCAGCCCTGGATGTCTCCCAACAACTGCGCATTGGCAAAGCGCTCCCGGAAGCCCGGGGCCTCGGTAGCGGCGATGTGGGCGGAGCGCAGCCGCACCCCTTTCTTTTTCAACTCGCTGTGCACCATGCCTAACCCCACGTTGGCCATGCCGTTCTCCAGGGGAAAAATCCAGAAATACCCCGGCAGCACCTCCTTGATGTAATGCAGCTCGATGGCGTCTTCCAGGCCGGTCACCCCGCGGTAGTACGCCCGGGTGGCCACCAACAGGTGCTCGGGATCGTGCTCGTACAACCCGCATTTACGAGCCACGATGGAGTTGAACCCATCCGCGCCGATCACCGTTTTGGCGCTGAATTCCTTCTCCTCCCCGCCGTCTAAACGCCCCCGCACCCCTTTTACCAGGCCGTTGGGCTTGATGAGGTCTTCGACCGTGAAACCCTCCAGGGTCTCCACTTTTTGTTTGGCAGCCTGGAAGAGAATATTGTCGTACACCATCCTCCGGCAAACGTACCCGCTGGAGATGCCGTAAAAAGAGTCGGCAATGAGCTTGATGCTCACCGATTTGCGGTTCGGGGAAGAAAAAACAATGTGGTTCACTTTCACCTGGGGGGAATTTTCCAGGGCCTCGATCAGCCCTAATTCCCGGAGATACACGATGCTTTTGCCGGAGATGGCGTCGCCGCAGATCTTATCGCGCGGGAAATGCTTCTTGTCGAGTAACAGAACCTTCAAGCCTTTGCGCTCGGCGTACAGCGCGGCGGTGGCCCCTCCGGGACCTCCGCCAACAATGATGGCGTCATATTCCATGAGTTATAAGCCTCCTCGATCAACGCGTTTGGAGAAGTTGCAAGTAAGAAGTAAGAACGGAAGGTTCGCTCATTTTTTTTCGAGTTTTGAAATTGTATGCTTATTGCGCCCTTTCAGGGCTTAAATCGAGGTCTCTTACCTTCTCCCGGCGCTTC
>JABWBP010000022.1 GCA_013360445.1 Calditrichaceae bacterium
AATCTCACCTAACCGCCCGAACCCCGAAGGGGTTCAACCCCTGCTCCGAAGGAGCCACTTCGTGGCCGGGGTTGCGGTTTGTATTGTATTATTGCTGGCAATAAATGTTAAACCCTTACCGGGTTTCTTTTCCGAAGGAGTCTTCGACATGGAACAAGGAAATGGAAATTTTAAAATGCGCTTAGTATACAATTCAGCCATGTAACCATTTAACCATAAAACCATTCGCTCATCCTGTAATCATAAACGGATGGAAGCCATGCCCCAACTCCAGCAAAAACTCACCCGTTTCGATCTCACCCTGATCGCCATCGGTTCTACCATCGGTTCGGGGATTTTCCTTACTCCCTCGGGAATCGCGCAAAAGCTTCCCTCGGCAGAATGGATTCTGTTCGTGTGGCTGATGGGGGGATTGTTAGCCCTCTGCGGCGGGCTGACCTTCGCAGAGCTGGGCGCGATGATGCCCCGCGCCGGGGGCGTGTACGTTTTCCTCAACGAAGCCTACGGCGGCC
The DNA here is from genome assembly GCA_013360445.1 of Calditrichaceae bacterium. Classification (GTDB taxonomy): domain Bacteria; phylum Calditrichota; class Calditrichia; order RBG-13-44-9; family J075; genus JABWBP01. Next base: position 513 of record JABWBP010000022.1, read on the forward strand.
TGGCGGGATTCCTCTACGGTTGGGCCTACTTTTTGGTCGTGAACACCGGGGCGCTGGCGGCGCTGAGCATCGCCTTCGCTACCTATTTGGGCTTTTTTGTGCCCCTCTCGCCGTTGGAAATCAAGTTAGTCGCTATCGCGGGGCTGCTGATTTTAACCGCGATCAACTATTTCGGGGTGAAACCGGGGGGGATTTTTGCAGATATTTTTACGCTTCTGAAAGTTCTGGGGATTATCGGGGTTATTGCCGCAGGGTTTTTTCTCGGCTCGATGGATTCCCTGTCTGCCGCAGCGCCATCGCAAATGCCCCCAAACCTCGGCGGCGCATTGGCCGCGGCCATGGTCGGGGTGCTGTGGTCCTACGGAGGCTGGCAGCACGCCACCTACCTGGCCGGGGAAGCGACGGAGCCGAAACGCAGCATTCCCTTTGCCCTGATCCTGGGAACCCTGCTGGTTTCGATCCTCTATGTTCTCACCAACCTTGCCTACCTCTTTCTACTCCCTCTGGACGCCATCGCCGCTTCGGAGCGGGTGGCGGCGGACGCGGTACAAAACGCCGTGGGGCCGGCCGGCGCGACCCTGGTCTCCCTGGCAATCTTTACCTCCGTATTCGGCACCGCGGGAATTTATACCATGACCGCGCCGCGCATTTACTACGCCATGGCCCGCGACGGGGTCTTCTTTAAAAAAGTAGCGGAAGTTCACCCCAAATACAAAGCGCCCACCTTCGCCATCCTCTCCCAAACCGCCTGGGCGATTCTCCTCATCCTCAGCGGCACTTTTTACGAGCTGATCACCTACGTGGCTTTCACGGACTGGATTTTCTTCGCCCTGGCGGGGGCCAGCGTTTTTTTATTCCGCAGACGCAATCCGCAGGCGGAGCGTCCTTACAGAACCCTGGGATACCCCCTTACCCCGCTCTTTTTCGTGGCCGTCTCCACCTGGTTCGTGCTCAATACCCTGGCAGGCGCGCCGGCGCAGGCGCTGGCGGGGTTGGGATTTTTGGCGTTAGGCGTGCCGGTGTACTATCTCTGGAAGAAAGCGGGGAAGGAGGGGAGTAAGGGATGATTGGATTAATGGAGTAATGGATGAGTGTGGATGAATGGGTTCGATTCCCCGGGTGCTGCTCATTAGCGTCGGCGTGGTTGCCTCGCGCCTGCAAAAGAATGTCCTTCCTTGACATTTTTACCTCCATGCGCTACATTCTCCTGCCTTTAATGCGTTAGCATCCCATAGTTTAGACTTTCTGATGGGAATAGAAGATGTATTCCGCAAGAAATATTTCTCCGAAAAGCGCACTCATCCGGGTATCCGCTGTCCTGATCGGCCTTTGGCTCTGGCCCGGATGCGGCCCTAAAACCGCGGAAACGCATTACGCCGCCGGGTTGAAATTCTATAAAGAGCGGGAATACGAAAAAGCGATCCAGGAATTGCAGGCGGCAATCGGCTTGAATCCCGGCTTCGAAAACGCCTATAGAAAATTAACGGCCTGTTACCGGGAGAGCAGGGATGGGGAAAGCGCGACGCACTATTTCGAGCAAATATCCCAAATGAATCCCGGTTTATCATACCCGCATTACGCCCTGGGGCTGGTTTTTGCGGAGCGGAAGGCTTATGAAAAGGCGCTCGAGCAATACCAGTTCGCCTGCCGGGGAGAACCCCAATTTGTAGCCCTGTACACCGCGTTCTCGGAAACCGCGTTCCAGGCAGAAAAACTGGAATTGTCGGAAAGTTTCCTCAACGAACGCCTCCGGGCAAATCCCACCGATGCTTACGCGCTCTACGGTCTGGGAAACCTTTACCACCTGCAAATGCGCCGGGAGGAAGCGTTAACCAGGCTGGATGCAGCCCTGCAGGTAAAGCCGGATTTGCCGGAGGCCCATTTTGCGAAAATGCAGATATTCCGCGAGGCCGCGGAATACGATAGTGCCCTGGCAATCGCCGATTCCGGCCTGGCAGCGGCACGAAGGAAGAAGGACCTCGATCTCAGCGCTGCTTTCCTGGCTAAAAAAGGCAGTGTCTATTATTCCCTCGGAGAACCCCAACCGGCCTTGCAGTATTTCCGGAAGGGTTTGAATATCTCGCGCGACAACGTATATATCCCTGGCGAATTAGAGGCCCTCAACGGCTTAGGGGTCATTTACCGCCTTACCCAGGAATACCCGGACGCCTTGCAATGTTTGTATGAAGGATTAAAGATTTCCCGGGAACGTAATTATTCGCGGGATAAGGGGAGGATTGCCGGCAATATCGGTGACGTTTACCTGGAAACTGCGCAATACGATAGCGCCCTGGCCTGTTACGAGATAGCGCTGCAAACTGCGCAGGAGAATAAAGACCGGCTAGTTGAAGCCAATTGCCTGGGATCGCTGGCCAGCGTCTGTTTCTACCGGGGCGATTTTCCCAACTCATTGATTTACGGGGAAAAAGCCCTGGGAATTTACCGCGAGCTGCAGGATCGCGGCGGCGAAGCCAATGAATTGATCAATTTCGGCACGATTTATTTAGTGGCCGGTGATTACACCAAAGCAATCCGGTTTTTCAACCGGGGATTGTCAATCGCCCTGGAGATTGGGGAAAAAGACAAGCAGCAGATCGCCCTGGGAAATTTAGGGAGCATTTACCTTCTCCTGGGAGAGCCGGAACAAGCCCGGTTGCACCTGGAGTCCGCCCTGGGGTTAGCACGGGAGATGGAAAACAAAACCGGCGTGGCGATCAACACCGCCAGCCTGGGCAGCGTGGCTTTGCTTATCGGCGACACCTTAGCCGCTTTGCAGCATTTCCAGGAGGCGCTCCCGGTTTTTACCGCCATCTCTGATCTGAATAACGAGGCAATTACCTGCGCCAATATTGGTACGATTTACAGCCGGCAGGGCAATCATCGTGAGGCGTTACAGTTTATCGAAAGAGCCGTGGCGCTCAACCGCGAGATCGGAAATCGTTTAGGGGAAGCCAACTCTTATAATGATCTTGCAGTGGTGCATTTGCAGCAAAAAAATTATCCTCAAGCCCTGGAGTTCTATCAAAAAGCGTTGGCCTTAGGAGAAGAATTATCCGCCGTTGAGACGGTTTGGAAAGCCCATTACGGCCTGGCGCGGTTTTATGAACAGGAAGGACGCGGCAAGGAGGCGGAGGATCATTACCGGCAGGCGATCCAGACCGTGGAAGACGTGCGCAGCCAATTGGTCACCCCTGAGCATAAATCCGGTTTTTTTGAAGAGAAGGTCGAGATTTACGCCGGCCTGGTTGACTTGCTATACCGGCAATACCGGGAAGAGGGCGATTTACGCAGCCTGGAAGCGGCTTTTCAATACGCGGAGAGGAGTAAAGCGCGAGCGTTGATCGAGATGTTAGCGGAATCCGGGGTGGACGCAACGCAGGGAGTCGATTCGTTGCTGCTGGAGCGCCGGGAGGAGATTTTGCGCCGCATCAGCGAGATGCAAACCCGCCTGATCTCAGAAAACCTGACCGGGAAGGCGCACAAGCGTTTGCGTGAACAGTTGAGAGCGGAGGAGGAGAATCTGCAATCCCTCTCCCTGGAAATCAAACAGCAAAACCCCGCTTACGCCGATTTACAATACCCGGAGCCGCTGCCGGCCCGCAGCGCTCAACGAATGCTAAAGAACCGCGATGAGATACTATTGGAATTCTCCCTGGGGCGTGAGAATTCTTACCTCTGGGCCATCAGCGGCGAGGCCCTGGCCATGTTTCAACTGCCTTCCGAAAAAGAGATTGCCGGGAAGGTGCAGCGCTACCTGGCGATGATCGGGGGAAATACGTCGCCGGCTATTGCCCACGTGGAGTTGGGATACGAGCTATGGGTGATGCTGCTATCCCCCGCCGCGGCACTGCTGGAAGGGAAGAAACATGTGCGCGTGGTTCCCGATGGAATTCTCCACTACCTGCCCTTCGAGGCGTTGATAGCGGAGAGGCGGGAGCGCCAGCCGGTTTACGTGGTGGAGAATTACGTGCTCAGCTATGCTCCCTCCGCCTCGGTTCTGGCGGCGTTGAGCGCGCGGGAAGCTCCTACGCATTCCGGGGAGCAACTGGAGCTTTTAGCCTTCGGGGACCCGGTTTTCGAGGCCCGGAAGGGCACCGGAAATCCCGCCCGCGTTTCCGGCGCCCCGGAAGTCGCCGGGAAGGCGGCGCCGGAGGCGGAGGGGTTCGCATTATCCCGGCTGCCTTACACCAAAGCGGAAGTAGAAGGCATTGCAGCCCTCTTTCCTCCCGGGCGGGCCTCCCTGTATTTGCAGGAAAACGCCCGGGAAGGCCGGCTGAAAAGCGAAGACTTGCGCCGCTACCGGCGGGTACACTTTGCAACCCACGGGCTTATCGACGAGAAGAATCCCCAGCGCTCATCCGTCGTGTTCAGCTTAGACGATGATCCCACGGAGGACGGCTTTTTGCAGATGGACGAAATCTTCCGCCTGCGCCTGGCCGCGGATTTAGTGGTGCTCTCCGCCTGCAACACCGCCAGGGGAAAGCTTATTCGCGGGGAGGGGATGATCGGGCTGAGCCGGGCGTTTTTCTACGCCGGGGCGCGCTCCTTAGCGGCCAGCCTGTGGCCGGTGAGCGACCGCTCCACCGCCCGGCTGATGGAACACTTTTATCGAAATTTGCAGAAAGGCCTTCCCAAAGACGAGGCGCTCTGCCAGGCCAAACGCGAGATGCTCCAGGCTTCCCGCGCCGCCTGGCGGCGCCCTTACTACTGGGCGCCCTTTGTGATAATGGGCCTGGTCAACTGAATACGGAAACAGATCCTCCCTATGAAACCGATCGATACCTTCACGGAAGACGCCAAACTGGTGCAGCAAATCAAAGCCAGCGATCCGGCGGCGGAAAAGCGCCTGTTCGAGAAGTATCGCGACCGAGTTTTCTATTTTGTATCCCGCAAAGTAAAGCCTCGCCAGGACTGCGAAGACATTACCATCACCACCCTTAGCGCGGTTATTTCCGCCGCAAAAGAGGACCGCATCAACAATCCCCGCGCCCTGTCTTCGTACCTCTATCGAATTGCTGCGAACAAGATCAACAGTTACTTCCGGGAAGCGTATGGCAATATTGAAGATGTATCTTTGGAGAACACGGATGGCAGCCAGGTAAGAAACGTCCCCCACGCCGATCCGGACCCTTCTTCTGTAGTCATTCAAGCGGAAGGCGTTCGCCTGCTGAAGCAAGCCTGTAAAAGCCTGCATGAACAAGAACGTCAAATTGTGTATTTACGCTATTACCGGGAGTGGCCCTACCAGGAGATCGCGGAATTTCTCGGTTTTTCATACCTCGAGCGCAAAACCGCGGAGGGGGTGCGGCAAATCGCCAAACGGCTGCGCGAGAAGTTGCGAAAGCACCTGGGAGAAGATTTTCAGTAGGAAAACTGGTCACATAATGAGTATTTTAGCGACTGAATAAGTTGAGGGCGGAGGCATACGCAGTTCATAGATTGATGTGGACTTATATCGCAGGGAACGGAGGTAGATGAGTGAAAAAACGTTGGCACAAAAACGGTTTGAAAGATGACCCATCAGGAAGTCGAAGAAAAGAAATTGCTCCTGCGCCACGTGCAGGGTGCGCTGGCCGAAGCCGAGGAGGAACGCTTCGTGGACCATTACACCTACTGCCGTTCCTGTTATGAGCAGGTGCACCATTATATCAGCGAAAACAACCTGATCGAAGAATACCTGTTCGGCAGGCTTCCGGCAGGGGAGCAGGTTTTTTTTGAAAAACACTATTTAGGCTGCGAGACCTGTTTTAAGGAGCTGAAGCGAAACGAGAAATTTCTAACCGCCCTGCAGGGAGCGGTGCGCGAGAGCGCGGCGGAGTTGGAAAGCGCCGCTCCGCCCTCTCCGGCAGTCCCCCCGGTTGCAGAGGCCGGCGGCGCACCAGAGCCTTCTCGCCGGCCGGAGCAAGCAAAAATCCTCCGTTTTTTCGGCAGCTATCCCGCCCTCGCCGCGGCTGCGATGCTGGCGGTAATTTTGCTGGCGATTCCGGCCTGGCGGGGGATGTTCAAAGTGCCCGAGTTGGAACGGCAGCTCCGGCAGCCCAGCGCCGACGTGCAAAGCCTGTTGTTGCAGGAAAGCCGGGAGCGCGCCCGGGGGCCGGAAGAAGCGCCGGGAATTACCATCAGCGGGGAGACGGGCTGGGCGCTCTTACAATGCGCCATCATCGAGCAAAGTATCGACCAGCCCCGCTACCGGGCGGAGATTCTGGATCATAGCGGGGAGGCTGTCTGGCAAAGCGAGGCGGTCCTCAGCGCGGGAGCCGCCGGGGTGCTCAACATTCTTTGCCGGGGGTCTTTTTTCAGCCCCGGACAATATTTTTTAAAAGTTTATGAACTCAACGCTGCTCTGCAGCCCACCGGGAAAGCATTCGATTTTCCGTTCCGGGTGAGCGTTGCGAAATAATCGTTCCCTATCCGGTTATTTTTAATCCCCCTCATTTTCTTTCGCACCCCTTTCTCATCGAAGAGCTCAATACTCCCTTACACCCTCCATAAATTTTTTCTACAATTCCGAAAAGATTGTCACGCCGTTACTGTTTTCGAGACATATTCGATAGACGGTTTTTTTAGTGTGAGAGCCTCTGCCTGTCAATTTTTAGGATTAAACTGATGTTCAGGTTCATTTTTTCCATTACGCGCAGTCCTCCTTTCCAATATTTTAATTCATTGCATAAAAACTGTTGTTTTGTTAAGTTGAATCGTCAATTCTAAAGTATTCCTTCGCATAATTCTCATTCTAAAGGAGGTAGTCATGAGATCCTATTTTACAATTTCCGGGATTCGTTTTTGGTATTTGCTCATTCTGGCTTGTGCGCTGATGCTTTTGGCAGGCGCAGGCCGTGCTCAACCGGCAGAGTCTGTTTTGTGGTCGGAGGATTGGGAGGGAAATTGGATAGTCGACTGGCATGTAGAGGCTGGCAGTTGGCAAGTTGGCACTCCATCATCGGGCCCAAACAGTGCTTATAACGGTCAAAATTGTGCTGCGACTGTTCTGGCAGGTAATTATCCTCCAAATGCCAATACGCGGCTGATAAGACATACTTCCTTTATTGTGCCTAACGCTAATCAAAATCCACGATTAAGATTTTGGCACTGGTATAGCATTTCTTCCGGTGATCAGGCTACTGTCCAGATAAAGGTGGGTGCCGGTAATTGGCAGACGATTTCCGAGACGTACACGAATACCTCCAGTGCTGTCTGGACTTCTCCCGTCATCGATTTAAGTGCTTTTTCTGATTCGACGGTTCAGATAGCATTTTACTTTACCTCAGACGGCAATGTCACCACGGTAAGTTCGGGATGGTATATTGACGATGTTGTGGTAATCACCGGGCCGGTTGTATTTAACAATCCTGAGACCTGGGAAACAGGTCTGGGTGATTGGTATGCCAGCAGGGGAACCTGGGAAGTTGGCATGCCGACGAGCGGACCGGGGAGTGCTTATATGGGTCAGAATTGTGCGGCGACAAAGTTAAGTGATAATTATCATGCTAATGTAGATAGCCGTTTAATCAGTCCTCCATTTACAGTTCCAGGTGCCAATCAAAATCCGCGTTTGAGATTTTGGCACTGGTATAACATTTCTTCCGGTGATCAGGCTACTGTCCAGATAAAGGTGGGTGCCGGTAATTGGCAGACGATTTCCGAGACATATACGAATACCGGAAGCGCTGCCTGGACCTATCCCTTTATCGACTTAAGCGCTTTTTCGGATTCCACGGTTCAGATAGCATTTTACTTTACCTCAGACGGCAATGTCACCACGGTAAATTCGGGATGGTATATTGACGACGTTGTGGTGATTACTGGGCCGGTGATATTCAATAATCCCGAAACCTGGGAGACAGGTTTGGGTGATTGGTATGGCAGCAGGGGAACCTGGGAAGTTGGCATGCCAACGAGTGGACCCGGGAGTGCTCATACGGGGCAGAACTGTGCAGCAACAAAGTTAGGTGGTAGTTATCATGCCAACGTTAGTAGTCGTTTAATTAGCCCTCCATTTACAATCCCAGCTGTGAGCCAAAATCCAAGCTTGAACGTCTGGCATTGGTATTCCTTCTCTTCCGGAGATGCGGGAAATGTACAAATAAAAACAGAACATGGGCAGTGGCAGACCATCCTGGGACCATTTATAAATACAAGTGGTGGCGTATGGTCGCCTTCCTTTTTTGATTTATCTCTGTATGCAGATTCGACGGTTCAGATAGCATTTTACTTCACTTCAGATGGCAATGTCACCACGGTAAGTTCGGGATGGTACATCGACGATATCCTGATCATCGGCCTCTCCGAAGTCATCGCCTCCGTTGTCTCTCCCACCTACCTGCCTGAAAATTGCTCTGTCACCGCAAAGCTCAAAGTGGATATGACCCGCGCGGCTCTTCCCAACAACCTCCTGGGCAGCTTCGACGGCACCCTGAGCTGGAACCCGGGGCTTTTGCAATATACCGGCAATTCGGGGCTGTTGTCGGGATTTAGCGGCCCGGTCAACAGCGCTTCCGGGCAGGTCACCTTCAGCGGCGCTAATCCCAATGGCGCGGGCGGCATCGTAAACATTCTGGATGTTTACTTCGATGTAATCGGTCCCATCGGGAGCTTAGATACACTGGATCTGGACTTTTCTTCGATGGCGGCTGCCTCCACCTCCACCAACCTTCTGGAGATTCTTACTCTAAAGGATAAACCGGTAGCTTTGATTGAAGAGGGCCTGCTGGGTGACGTTACCGGGGATGATTTAGTAAATTCTACCGATGCCCTGGTCATGCTCTCGTATGACGTCGGCACAGCGCTACCGCAAGCATTTCTAAATCGCATCACCTACGGATTCGGAGATGTAAATTTTAGCGGCGCAACTAACTCTACCGATGCCTTAATCGTGCTCTCCTATGACGTCGGAATACCGGTTCCTTTCCCGGTGGGACAACTCTTCTGCCCCCCGGCTCCCACGTTTGCGCCTTTGCTCAGCTCTGCGAAACTTCCGGCGGGAACGGGAGGAGAAATTATTGTATCCTCGCTCCCGGTGAAGGGAGAGGCCGTTACGGGAAATGTCATAGATGTTCCGCTGCTGATCGATATGTCTCGATCACCGGAAAAATTAGGCAGTTTCACCGTCGCCCTGGAGTGGAACCCAGCTATGTTACAACTGGTGAAATACACCGGCGGCAGCGCTGAAGGCTTTGAAACCCCGGTGGTCAATGACCTGGATGTGAAAAATGGCAAACTCACAGTTGCCAACGCCAATCCCTATGGTGCAGTGGGAATCGTCAACATCCTGAATCTGCAATTCAAAGCGGTTGGCGAGCCCGGCGCAGCAGCATCCGTATCCGCGAGCTTCAGCGCCCTGGCGGCGGCGGAGACGTTTACGGATTTACTGCCCTCCCTGGAGGTATCCGAAGGAATCATCGCGCTAAGGGCGGAAGAAGCGCAGCCACAGACGTATGCCATCGAAAGCTTCCCCAATCCTTTCAATCCTTCCACGGAAATTCGCTACCAACTGCCGGAAGCAGGTTTGGTAGAGATTGTGTTGTATAACGTCCTGGGCCAGAAAGTGCAGACCCTGGTAAATGAGCACCAGCAACCGGGCAATTACCTGATACGCTGGGAAGGCAAGAACGAGCTGGGGCAGACCGCGCCTTCGGGGATGTACTTCCTGCGCATGAGCGCGGGAAAATTTGTGGCCGAGCGGAAGCTGCTGCTGCTCAAATAACCCCGCCTGAATCATGGCGCTCGATGAATTTTGTTGCTTTGATATGCCCCGCGATCCGGAAATTCGACAATTCCGGGTAGCGGGGCATATTTTGGCGCCGAAAACTGTATTGTCCCAGCCGAAGAAATCCTTCTCCCCAAATTATTTCTCATTCACATTTGACTTTGAACAGCCGACAGTTTATTTTCTGCTACTATTTATTAGGTGCTTTAAGGATTTGTAAATTACAGGTTTTAATATAAAGACAACGTTCCAATGGATAAATTTTCTTATCTCAGCAATGCCCACCCGGATTTCATCGAATCCCTGTACAACGATTATAAGGCCAACCCGGAATCGGTGGACGAGGGCTGGCGAAAGTTTTTCGAGGGATTCGAGTTCGCCCGCGCCTACGACGGCGCCATCGCCGGGCCGGTTTCCGCAGAGGCCGGCCTGCAGGATCGCCGCAAGGAAGTGAACGTTTTGAACCTGATCGACGATTACCGGAAGCGCGGGCACTTCTTTACCAAAACCAACCCGGTGCGCGAACGCCGCAAATATTCCCCCACCCTGGATATTGAAAATTACGGATTGTCGGAGAGCGATCTCGACACGGTTTTCGAGGCCGGGGCGGAGATCGGCCTCGGCGCAGCCCCGCTACGGCAGATCATCGAGCACCTGCAGCAGACCTATTGCCGCTCCATCGGCGCGGAGTACATGTTCATTCGCTTTCCGGAGCGGGTGAAATGGCTGCAGCAGCGCATGGAATCCACCCGCAACACCCCCAATTTCTCCCTGGAAGAAAAGCGCCACTTGCTCGACAAGCTCAACCAGGCAGTGGTGTTCGAGAATTTTCTGCACACCAAGTACGTGGGGCAGAAACGGTTTTCCCTCTCCGGCGGGGAAACCCTCATTCCGGCGCTGGACGCCATCATCGAAAAGGGCGCCGCCCTGGGCGTGCAGGAGTTCGTTATGGGAATGGCGCACCGCGGGCGGCTGAACGTGCTCACCAACATCCTGCGCAAATCTTACCAGGATATTTTCGCGGAATTCGAAGGCAAGGAGTACGAAGACGCGGTCTTCGAAGGCGACGTCAAATACCACATCGGTTATTCCAGCGACATTTACACCGCCAAAGGCCACCGGGTGCATCTGAACCTGATGCCCAACCCCTCGCACCTGGAAGCGGTGGACCCGATTGTGGAGGGCGCGGTGCGGGCCAAAATCGACCGGCGCTACAACGGGGATTTCAAGCAGATCGTGCCCATTCTGATGCACGGGGACGCCGCCATTGCCGGACAGGGGGTGGTCTATGAAGTGGTGCAAATGTCGCTCCTGAAAGGCTACAAGACCGGGGGAACCATTCACCTGGTCACCAACAACCAGATCGGCTTCACCACCAATTATTTGGACGGGCGCTCCAGCATCTACTGCACCGACGTGGCCAAAATTACCCACTCCCCGGTGTTCCACGTGAACGCGGACGACGTGGAAGCGGTGGTGTTTGCCACGTTGATGGCCCTGGAATACCGCCAGACTTTCCACACCGACGTTTTCATCGACTTCCTGGGATACCGCAAATACGGGCACAACGAGGCCGACGAGCCGCGCTTTACCCAGCCCCGGCTCTACAAAGCGATTGCCGCCCATCCCAATCCCCGGGAAATCTACTACGACCGTTTGGTGGAAAGCGGCGCGGTGGAAAAGGGGCTGGCCAAAGAAATGGAGAAAGAATTCCAGCAACTGCTCCAATACCGCCTGAACGAAGCCAAGACCCTCAAGACCTTCGAGCCGATATCTACCTTCGAGAGCGCCTGGAGCGGCTTTCGCAAACCTGCGGATGAAGACTTCTTAGCCTCGCCGCAAACCGGGGTTCCCGAAAAGGAGTTGTTAACCATCGGGAAGAAGCTCTTTGCCATTCCCCCGGACTTCAAAGTATTTTCCAAAATCCGCAAGCTCTATGAAGACTGGGGAAAACGTTTGAAAGAAAAGGACCGGCTGGATTGGGCCATGGCGGAAGCGCTGGCCTACGGCAGCCTGCTGGTCGAAGGCACCCCGGTGCGCCTGAGCGGGCAGGATTCCGAGCGGGGTACCTTTTCCCATCGCCACGCGGTGCTGGCGGATGAAGAAAAGGAGGGGCAATACATTCCCCTGAACCACCTCCGCAATGATCAGGCGCGTTTCCAGGTGTACAACTCCCCGTTGTCGGAATACGCGGTGATGGGGTTCGAATTCGGTTACTCCCTGGCCCATCCGAAAAGTTTGACGATCTGGGAGGCGCAGTTCGGGGATTTTGCCAACGGGGCGCAGATTGTCATCGACCAGTTTATCAGCAGCTCCGCGGCCAAGTGGAACCGTTTTTCCGGGCTGGCGCTCTACCTGCCGCACGGCTATGAAGGACAGGGGCCGGAGCACTCCTCCGCGCGGATCGAACGGTTCCTGAGCCTCTGCGACCAGGATAATATGATCGTGGCAAATTGCACCACCCCGGCCAATCTCTTCCACCTCCTGCGCCGGCACATGAAATACCCCTTCCGCGTTCCCCTGGTGCTCTTTACTCCCAAAAGTTTGCTGCGCCATCCCCTCTGCGCCAGCCCGCTGGCGGATTTTACCAGCGGAACCCGGTTCAAAGAGGTTCTTGACGATCCCTACGTCGCCACGGAAAAGGTGAAAAGGGTGCTGCTCTGTTCCGGCAAGATTTATTACGACCTCCTGGAGCGCCAGCAGAAAGACCGGCGCGACGACGTGGCGATTGTGCGAGTGGAGCAGCTCTACCCCCTGCCGCTGCGCCAGTTCCTGAAAATCATCCGCAAATATAAAAATGCAGAGCGCTACTGCTGGGTGCAGGAAGAGCCGGAGAACATGGGACCGTGGCCCTATTTCCGCCGGAAATTCAAACTGGTTCGTACCACCCTGGTATCGCGGGCCGAACAGGCTTCCCCGTCCACCGGGTTCTACAAAAACCATCTGAAAGAGCAGGAAGAAATTGTTAACCGGGCGTTTGGCGAAGAGTCCAGACTGTCTCGCAAGGTCATTTCCAAAGAGTATGGCCTGGAAGCGGCGGAATAGAATAAACAAGGAGTGCAAAATTCATTTTGCACGAATAGGTAACTGCGTTTTGCCACAGAGGTCACGGAGAACACAGAGACATAAAAAATTTCTAAACAAACCGTTTTATGTTCCAAATACTCTAACTTATTCCTCTGTGATCTCTGTGGCTGAATAGTAACACGAATAGTACAGAATAAATTCTGTGGCAAAGCCACTTGCGAAAAGGAAGATAAATGAAATTTGAAGTTAAAATACCCGCGGTTGGGGAATCCATCAGCGAAGTGGTGCTGGCCCGCTGGCTAAAGCACGACGGCGATGCGGTTGAAGTTGACGACCTGCTGTGCGAGATCGAATCCGATAAAGCCTCTTTCGAAATCCCCGCGGAGCACGCCGGGGTGATCAAAACCCTGGCCAAAGAGGGCGACGCCATCCAGGTGGGCGCAATCATCGCCCACATCGACGGCGACGGCGTTGCGCAGGCCGCCGGGAAGGCTAAACCGGCGGAGACGGCCGCAACGCCTCCTCCTGCCCCTGCCCGGGAAACCGCCCAACCCACCGCCGCGCCGGTAGAGCAATCGGAAGCCCCGGCAACCGCCAGGGACGGCCGGCAAGAGGAAAGAATCAAGATTTCCCCGGTGGCGGCCAACATTCTAATCGAGGCGGGTCTCAGCGCGGAACAGGTGGCCGGCAGCGGCCCCGGGGGAAGAATCACCAAAGAAGACGCCCTTAAAGCGGCTCAGCAAGCCCCGGCGCGAACGAAAGAAGTTCCCGCTCCCCCAACACCGCGGGAAACCTCCCCCGCTGCCGCGCCCGGCCCGGCGGCGCAAGCGGAGCCGGCAAGCTCTCCCGCCCGCCCGGAACGCCGGGAACGGCTCTCGCAGTTGCGGAAAACCCTGGCCAAACGCCTCGTCGCGGCGAAAAACGAAACCGCCATGTTGACCACCTTCAATGAGATCGACATGTCCGCGATTATGGCGCTGCGCGCCAAATACAAGGAAAAATTCAAGGAAAAGCATGAGGTCGGGCTGGGATTCATGTCCTTTTTTACCCGGGCGGTGTGCCTCGCGTTGAAAGAATGGCCGGCGGTAAACGCCATGATCGACGGGGATTTCGTGGTGTACCACGACTATTGCGATATCTCCATTGCAGTGTCCTCCCCGCGCGGCCTGGTGGTTCCGGTCATCCGCAACGCCGACTCCCTCACCCTGGCGGAAATCGAGCGCAAAGTGGAAGAGCTGGCTACCAAAGCGCGGGAAAACAAGCTGACCATCGAAGAAATGACCGGGGGAACCTTTACCATCTCCAACGGGGGGGTATTCGGCTCGCTGATGTCCACCCCGATCATCAACCCGCCGCAGACTGCGGTATTGGGTATGCACAAAATCGAGGAGCGCCCGGTGGTAGTAAACGGGCAAATTGTGATTCGCCCGATGATGTACGTGGCCATGTCCTACGACCATCGCATCATCGACGGCAGGGAATCGGTCAGCTTCGTAGTACGGCTCAAAGAATTGCTGGAAGATCCGGCGAGGATGCTCATCGGGGTATGAGGGGAAGGCGGTAAAGGTTAAAAGGTAAAAGGTATAGGGTTAGGGTATAGGGATTTCGGATCGTTACGCTGCTCCGCAGCGTAACGCAATGGGGAAAGCTCTGCTTCCCGGCAAAAAATTGTTAAGCACGAAGTAACAGGACACATTTCAATGTAAATGTCGAGCAAGCCCGGAAAACCTTAATCAATTTCAGGAGATTGCCATGACCTACATTATCACCGAACCGTGCGTGGGAGTTTGCGATAGCGCCTGTGTGGACGTCTGCCCGGTGGATTGCATTTACCCGGCGGAAGGATTTACCCTCAGCGAAGAAGACAAAAAGAAGATGATCGATATTCGCGAAATGCTCTACATCCACCCCGAAGAGTGCATCGACTGCGGGGCCTGCGAGCCGGAATGCCCGGTGGAGGCGATTTTCCCGGAAGATGAAGTGCCGGATAAGTGGAAAGATTATATCGACAAAAACTATAAGCGTTTCGGGCTTAGCCGGTAGGTTTTGGGGTGTTAAGGTGTTTTAGTGTTTGAGTGTTTTTCAACGGGCGCAGCACAAATTGCACAAACAATAGATGAATAGCCCCGCGTTTCAGCGCGGGGAAAAGAAAACCCAAGAAAATTAAACCGGGGCTTTAGCCCTGAGTGCTCCCAAAACGCGGGGCCGAAGCCCCGAAAGAAGATTTGGGGATATTGTATCCCCCGCGCTGAAGCGCGGGGCTATTCATTCACAAATTTCGTTCCTTGTGCAATTTGTGCTGCGCCCTTTTTCAACGCTTATAATACTATGATATTTAAACACTTAAACACTTGAACACTTGAATACCTGAACACCCGAACTCTAAAACACCTTAACACTCTAACCCCTGAATACCATGCAGCCAAACTATGCCGATTGTAGAGCCTTCCTCCTACAAGCCGCCGTTATTTTTCTCCAACGGCCATTTGCAAACCATCTTCCCCCATTTCTTCCGCAAGGTAAAAGGAGTTAATTACCTCCGGGAACGCATCGATATCGGAGTGCAAAACTTCAGTTTTGCACCCGGGGTACAAGCCCACCCATCCACCGCTGCGGACCCTGATTTTTTAGACCTGGACTGGTCGCTCATCGGGGCGGAGCGGGTCGCGATCATTTCCCATGGCTTAGAGGGCAATTCCGGGCGCAGCTACGTGTTGGGAATGGCGCGGGCGTTGAATCGCGCCGGGTGGGATGTTCTGGCCTGGAATTTCCGCGGTTGCAGCGGGGAACCGAACCGGCAGCTTCGTTCCTACCACAGCGGCGCAACCGAGGATTTGCAGGCGGCGGTAAGCGAGGTTATTTCCCGCAAGCGTTATCAGCAAATCGCCCTGGTGGGATTCAGCCTGGGAGGGAACCTGACCCTGAAATACTTAGGAGAGCGGGCAGAGGCGGTTGACGCGCGGATAAAAAGCGCCGCGGCCATTTCCGCGCCCTGCGATCTGGCGGGGTCTTCCCGGAGAATGGCGCAGCCGGCCAATAAAATTTATATGCGGCGCTTCTTAAAAATGCTGCATCAAAAAATCAGGGCGAAGATGGAAATCCTGCCCGGCAAGCTCGACGACGCAGGATTCGAGAAGATCAAAAACTTCAAAGATTTCGACGACCGCTACACCGCCCCGTTGCACGGGTTTGCCAGCGCGGAAGATTATTGGGAAAAGTGCAGCAGCCGGCAATTCCTCCCGCGCGTCGCCGTGCCCACCCTGATTATCAACGCCCGCAACGATCCTTTTCTGAGCGAAGAATGTTTTCCGATAGAAGAAGCCCGGCGCAATCCGCATGTATTTCTGGAAATCCCGGAATCGGGCGGGCACGTGGGTTTCGTGGAATTCAATTCCGCCGAAGAATACTGGTCGGAGCGCCGGGCCGTGGAATTTTTGAGTAACCGGTGAAGCGGGCAAGGAAACCGGCTTACCAGATCTTCACCCGCATAGCATCGGAGCGGTGCATTGGGTCGCCCTCCTTTACGCCGAACGCCTGGTAAAACTCCGGCATGTTCGAGAGCACCCCGATGGCGCGGTAGCGGCTGGGAGAGTGCGGATCGGTTAAAATCCGGCGGCGCAGCTCCTCATCGCGGTACTTCCGCCGCCACACCTGGGCGTAACCGAGGAAAAAGCGCTGCTCCCCGGTGAACCCGTCGATGACCGGCGCTTCTTTGCCTTGCAGCGACAGTTGATAAGCGCGGTACGCAATGGCCAGGCCGCCCAAATCGGCGATATTCTCTCCCAGGGTTAGCTCGCCATTCAGGTACATGGAATCCACGGGGTTGTAGCCGTTGTATTGCTCGACCAGCACCCCGGCGCGTTTTTTGAATTCCGCGGCATCCTGCTCGGTCCACCAGTCGCGAAGGTTGCCGTCGCCGTCGGATTTGCGCCCCTGGTCATCGAAGCCGTGGGTGATCTCGTGGCCGATCACCGCCCCAATGGCCCCGTAATTTACCGCGTCATCCGCGTCCATGTTGAAAAAGGGCGGCTGCAAGATCGCGGCGGGAAAAACGATCTCATTCATGGCCGGGTTGTAATAGGCGTTGACGGTCTGGGGAGTCATGAACCATTCCTGGCGATCGATCGGCTTGCCCAACTTGTCGATCTCCCGCCGGTATTCCAGCATACTGGAGCGAAGGTAATTTTGCACCAGTTCATCCTTCTTGATCACCAATTGGGAATAATCTTTCCATTTATCCGGGTAACCGATCTTGGTATTGAATTTGGCTAACTTCGCCAGGGCCTGTTGTTTGGTTTCCGGGCTCATCCAGTCCAATTGCTGAATGCGCTCGCGGTAGGCGCGTTTCAAATTTTCCACTAACTCCACCATGCGCGCCTTTGCTTCCGGCTTAAAATGCCGTTCCACGTAAATTCTGCCCACCACTTCTCCAAGCACGTCATTAACCCCGCTGACGGCTCTTTTCCAGCGCGGGCGGTTCTTTTCGATGCCGCTGAGGGTTTTTTGGCGGAACTCGAAGTGGGCATCGACAAAACGCTGCGGCAATAGCGGCGCTGCGCCGTCCAACAGCTTCCAGGTACAGTAGGATTTCCAATCCTCAACGCTGTATTTGGCGAATATTCCGTTGAATCCTTCCAAAAAGGAAGGCTGCCGGATGATCACTTCCGGCGCGTTGGCAATATCCGATGCCTGCATAAAATAAGGCCAGTCAAAGTCCGGGGTCAGGCCGGCCAATCGGGCCAGGGCAAATTTATTGTAGGTTTTATCGCGGTCGCGATTTTCTACCCGGGTCCAGTGATGCTGCGCCAGGTCGGTTTCCATTTCCATGATGCGGCCGGCTTGGGCGGCGGCGTTATCCTGCCCGCCCAGGGTAAGGATTTTCTCGATATAAGCGCGATACTTCCGGCGAATCTCCTGAAACTTGGCGTCATCCTTGAAATAATAATCCCGGTCCGGCAGACCTAAACCGGATTGGTTGAAATAGAGAATGTATTCGGTGGAATTTTTCAAATCCTGGTTGACCCAGAATCCAAAGGGCGTTTGAACCTGGATCTTGTTGAAATGGGCAAACTGTTTGATCAAATCCTGACGCTTGGTGATTTGCCGGATTTGCGCCAAATCCTTTTCAATTGGCTGCAAGCCTGATTTTTCGATCCGGGCGGTATCCATGTAGCTCAGGTAGAAGTCGCCGACTTTCTGGGCGTCGGAACCTGCCGGTTTGCCGGCGGCGCGGGCGGATTCTTCGATGATCTTCCGCAGGTTTTCCTCGCTCTCGTCGAACAACTCCGTGGCTGCTCCATAATTCGATTTGTCTTCCGGAATCATGGTTTTTTGCAGCCAGGCCCCGTTGACGTAACCGTAGAAATCATCCTGCGGGCGGGTGGCCGGGTCGAAATTTTCGCGGTCGATGCCGGATTGAAGCTTCGATTCCGAACTGTCGGCAACCAGGCCGGCCGTGAACAGTATTAGCGCCAGAAACAGTATTTTCTTCATACATTGTCTCCTTGTTTGGGGGTGAATAGCAACTCTCCATAACGCGGATATACCGTATTTCTCCGGCAAAGTTTTCATCTTTTTCACAAAAGAATTGGGTAACAGGCGGAAAAATCTACCGCATGATCACTGGTCTATAGGATCGCTATGCTTCGAGTGGTTGTAATCGAGGCTTCATTGCGGAGGAAAGGATTTCATAATCTTTGCAACCATTACATCCAAATCCTGCTGCATTTCTTCGGCCTGGCTGTCGCGATAATTCTTGAGGATACTGCTGCCGGCTCCCCGCCAGACGATCGCTTTGGCGACCGGATCGATCACGTCGATCACCAGCGTGCCTTCATCAACGTACCCCAGGCTTATGTATCCCCCGTCATACACTCCCCAGGTGGTTGGGCCGGCGATCTGGTTTACCTGGGTTTTGGTTTCCGCCGCCCCGTGAACGGCCACGACAAAATCGGCATTTTCCGCTTCCCCCAACTTGAATCCCTTCTCTTGCAAAGCCTTGTTGACGGAATTCTCGACCCGCTTCAATACCCGGGGGTGTTTGGACAATTCATCATCGGGATTGACTTTGATTCCCAAAATCCAGCCATAGGTTTTAAATTTGCTGAAGTCGGTATCTTTCTTGTAGCTCGATTTGACCTTACCGGATGAACATGCCGATCCTAAGACCAGCACTGCCATGAGAAACAGGATCATTTTCAAAGAGGATCTCCTTTAGGAAATGGGTTAAATTCGTATTGCGTATTGCGTATTGCGTGTTACGCATCACGCTTTACGGGCAGCAGCAGCTCGCTCACCGCGGCCACCGGGGAGAGCAGCAAAGAAAACTTTTTGCGCGCCGCCGGCTCCGGCAGGTTGCGGGCCGAAAGGTAGGCCTGTTTGAAGCCCATTTTCTGCGCTTCCTGCAAGCGTTTTTCGATGAAGGACACCGGGCGCACGTCCCCGCCCAGGCCTAACTCTCCGATGTACACCGCGTCCGCGTCTAAGGGCTGCTCCTGGCGGCTGGAATAGAGCGCTGCGGCGATGCCTAAGTCGATAGCGGGATCCTCGAGGCGCAGCCCCCCGGCCACTTTCACGAACACGTCGTGGATGCCAAAGCTGAGTCGGCAATATTTCTCCAAAATGGCCAGCACCAGCGCCAGGCGGCGGTAATCGAAGCCGCTGACGGTGCGCTGCGGGGTGCCGTAGTTGGAGCGGCTGACCAGCGTCTGCACTTCCACTAACAGCGGGCGGGTTCCCTCGTAGGTACACACGATGCTGCTGCCCACCACGGGCTTCTGGTGCGGGTCCATGAACAGGCCGGAGACATTTTTCACTTCCCGCAGCCCATCGCTCAGCATCTCGAACACCCCTAACTCATTGGAAGCGCCGAAGCGGTTCTTCACCGAGCGGATAATGCGATGCTGTAAAGTATTGCCCTCGAAATACACCACCACGTCCACTAAGTGCTCTAAAATTTTCGGTCCCGCCACCGCGCCTTCCTTGGTCACGTGCCCGATCAAAAACAGGGTATATTGGTTTTCTTTGGCCTGGCGGAACAGCCGGGCGGCGCACTCCCGCACCTGCCCCACGTTGCCGGGCGCGCCGGAAAACTCCGGGTTATACACCGCCTGGATAGAATCCACCACCACCACCTGCGGCTGAATTTGGGCAATGTGGTATTCGATATCTTCCACGTTGGTCTCGGTGAGCACCAGCAGCTCTTCCGAAGCGCCGCGCAGCCGGGTAGCGCGGTTCTTAAGCTGCTGCTGCGACTCCTCCCCGCTGACGTAGAGGGATTTCAGCCCTCTTTTCTGCAACTGCATCAACACTTGCAGCATCAGGGTGGATTTGCCGATGCCCGGCTCCCCGGCTAACAGAATTACCGAGGCGGGAAAAATTCCCCCGCCTAATACCCGGTCGAACTCCTCGCTGGCGCTGGAGATGCGTTTCTCGGAATCCTCTTTGGGGATTTGCGAGAGCGGAATCGGGCGGGTGCGCGGCGGCGCGGCTTTCTGCTTCTGCGCCTGCGGGGTAACGATTTCCTCCACAAAGGTATTCCATTCCCCGCACTCGCTGCATTTTCCCATCCACTTGGAGGACTGGTAGCCGCAGTTCTGGCACACGTAGATTTGTTTGGATTTGGGTTTGGGCATGGAGGTAGTTTAACCGGGGTAAGATTCTAACTGCAAAAAAAAGCGTGTTTATTTTAATTCTTCGCTTGACTCGATGATTGCCAGATATTCTTCCGGTGTGTAAACTGCAATTAAACTATGTCTATAATCTTCCTTATTACGAGTGATAATATAATTCACTTTTCCGCTGCTGGCTGCGTAATATTGAATCGCATCTTCAAAATCAGAAAATTCTGAATTCAACGCCTGGTCGATGTGTTTTTCACCAACTGAACAAACCTGTACAATAATCCTGAGCTTTCTGAGACTCTGCCAGGCATAATCTTTTGATGTCAATTTTCTAAGGATGTAATGAAGATTAGCAAATACGATTGGAGAAGTATAGCCTGTAATCCTTTTCTTTTCAACCTGTGTTAACAGCCTGGCCGAATGAAAATAAAAAGGATCTCTTTTCGCGAAGACATCCAGAAAAATGTCGGCGTCAATAAATATTTTGTGCATTATGTGTATTTCTCGATCAGGTACTCTGTGTATTCTTTTTTCAAGTTAAAATCTTCCGGTAATTCGATAATACCGGATAATTCCTGTACAACAGGCGAGATTTCCATATCAAATTTTTCTTTATCTCCAGCTAAAGAATGCAAAAAATTTTCTACCAGAGTTGACAAACTGATATGCTTTTCTTTAGCATACGATTTAGCCTTCTCAATGACATCGTTATTAATTTGTAGAGTAAGTTTCGTGTTCATAATTGCTCCCTGAAATATCTTCTCCTAATGTTTTCCCATTTTTCTCGAGTCGCGACGCATAGTGCGCGTCATAAGTTTTTCTTAAACCGCTTAGAATAAATGGAAAATTTGTCGAAAAGGCAAGCGGTTTATGCGAACGCAATGCGATCCTGAATCCAGCGAAAATAATGAGTTGAAAACCGTTCACAACGCTCCTTTAATGGCCACTGGGCGGAGGAGATGAAAAAATTTCTCACCCCCCCCCTACTCCCCGATCAACCCCGCCTCCCTAAAGCTGAAATACCTCCCCTGCCCGATGATGATATGATCGAGCACCGGAATATCTAACAGCCGGCCCGCCTCCTGCATGCGCCGGGTGATGTTTTTATCTTCCTGGGAAGGCTCCGCCTCCCCGGAAGGATGGTTGTGCAGCAAAATGACGCTGGCCGCGGATTCTAAAATCGCGGATTTGAAGACCTCCCGGGGGTGCACCAGGGAGGAATTGAGGATGCCCTCGCTGATCTGCACGTCGCGGACGAGGGCATTGGCGCTGTTGAGCACCAGGATAATGAATATTTCTTTTTTGAGATGGGAGAGCCGCGGCCCGTAGCGCTGGTACACCACCTCCGGGTCGGTCACTTTCAGCTTGCGGGTGATGGGCGCGCTGGCGATGCGCCGGGCGATCTCGAACGCCGCGATCAACGTGACCGCCTTGACCGGCCCGATGCCCTTGAACTGGAAAAACTCCCGGTAGTCCAGGGAAGACAGCTCCTGCAAATTTCCATAACGGGTAATAATAGTGCGGGCCAGATCCACCGCGGTTTGTTTGCGCGTCCCGATGCGCAGCAGAATCGCCAGCAACTCCGATTCGCTCAGCCGCTCCGGGCCTAATTCCATCAGCTTTTCCCGGGGACGCTCGCCCTCCGGCCAGTCTTTGATTTTTGTATGGTATAAACCGCTCTCTTCGATTTCCATGGGATACCCCGGTCAGGTTTGATTCTACTTGTTCAGGTTGAAATGGTAAGCAAAATATCGCAAAAATTCAACAGCGAATCGCTTTATCAACCGTTACCGGTTCCGAAAACTCTCCCGGGTAGCGTTGCGGCATTCGTACAGCGTCCATAGCGGGGTTCGCTCCATCCAGTTATTGATATTGAGATAATTCACGAAGCGCGGGAGCGCCTGGTACACCCGGATGCACTCCAGCCCCGCCGGAGCCGGGCCGCTTTTGAATTTCTGGGTGGCAAACAATATCGTCTTGCCGCTGTTGGCGGCGTAACGCGCCAACTCCCCCGCGTTTTCAATTTTACGCACCTTCAACTCCTTCTTCTTATAGAAGTTGAGCGGAACCGCCCTGGAAAAGGGATTTCGCTCGATGTAGAGCACCTCGGTCGCCCCGGCATCGTAGTGATCATAAATATATTGATACAAAGAAATCTGCATATCCGCGGGTTTGAAACAGACAATCAATAACAGCGCCGTATTTACGACCAGGAACAAGCGCAGCAGCGGTTTCCGCCAGTTTTGCGCCAGATTTTTGAGACCCTGAAATCGCGCATCCTCCCTGATCGCCTGGAGGGAGAGAATCAACATCAGCGGGAAAATATTGGCCAGGGGAAAGAGGAAGCGCATTTCTTTATGGCCGATGAATAAATGCAGCGCCGCGAACGGCAGGGTCGCCCAGGTTATAGAATGCCGGGGGAGGTAAATCCACATAAAAATCGGGCAGACGATCATGAAAATGCTGAACGGCGGAACCCCCTTCAGGAAAATCTCCTTGAAGTAATGCCACCAGGGCTGGATGCCAAATTGCGATACCTTGTCGTGCAGGATGTTGGCCCGGAAATAGTTCCAGGCGGTAAAGGTCCACTCCCCATAAAACCAGTAATCCGCCAGCACGCCGATGAGCACCGCCGCGGCGATTCCCAAACTCATCGCCAGCAGTTTTGCGCAGCGCTCTTTTTTGATGAATATCAGCCACAGCCCTAACCCGGCAATCAGCACCCCGGCCTGGAACCTTGCGATGAAGGAAAAGCCTAACAGAAGGCCGCTGAGGAATTCCCTCCCATAATACCGCGCCGCAGCGCCGGAGGGGGGCCGGGGAAGATGGACCAATGCAAAACCGCTCCAAAACGCCAGGCCAGCCCAGTTTTCGGAAGAAAATCGCGCGTGGAGGTAGGGAAGAAACCAGGCGAGCAGCGATAAAAACAGCAGCCATTTTTTCAGAAAATCGGCGCGAATCTCCCGCTCGAAGGCGCGGATCAACCAGAACATGCACGCCAGGGAGAGCAGGGCGGAC
Organism: Calditrichaceae bacterium; assembly: GCA_013360445.1. Taxonomy (GTDB): domain Bacteria; phylum Calditrichota; class Calditrichia; order RBG-13-44-9; family J075; genus JABWBP01. The sequence continues at coordinate 23,886 of JABWBP010000022.1, forward strand.
ACAATCCGCAGCGCCATCGCCTGCCAGAAGGGATTCTCCGCGGAAAGCGCATGGAAAACTTTGATAAGCCCGTAGGCCAGGGCCGGCTGGATGGCCGGCCTGAGCCGCTCCCGGTATTCCCAGGCCAGATCCTGCTCCCCGGCAATCCCTAATTTGAAGGCCGCGAACTCCAAAATCTGGAAATGCTCGTCAACCTGGAAGTACCCGGCGCTGAAAATCGCCGCGCACAGGTGCGCCAGCACTCCGGCGATGATGATTTTCCGGTTTGCGGCCCAAAGCTCGTTCAGCAATGGAATTCCTTTCACGCATCACGTTTCATGCGTCAATCCGTGGAAGTACCGGCCTGAATAGCTGCCAACAGGGTTTCAAATTTATCCAGCGCCCTCTCTACCGGCAGGTCTCGCAGGCTGAATGGATCCTCGGACAATACAATCTGGTGCGGCACTCCAACGGGGTTCCAGACCGTGATGTTCTCGCCGATCATCAACACCAGCACCGGCGCGCCCATGGCCGAGGCGGCATGGGCGATGGAAGTATCCGGGGTAATCAAGACGTGCACGTGGCGGAGGAACTCCATGATCACCCGGAAATCGGAATGCGGGGGGATAACCGTTACCCGCTCGCTGGCGACCGCCCCGGCTAATTGCTCCGCCGCTTCCGGGCGCCGGGGATTGGTGAAAATCGCCCAGCCGTCGATGCGGCCGGGGAATTTTTCGACCGCCTGGCGCAAGAATCGGGCGTACTTTTCCGGCGGCCACTCCCGGCGGGGCAGCCCCGCGGAGAGGTTGATCGCCGCCACCCGGGGCGGGTTCGATTTCACCGGCAGGCTCGCCAGCACCCGCTCGAACAGGCTCTTCGCCTGGTTTTTGATCTCCGCGGGATAATCCGCCCAGGGCGCCTGCACCCGGGAAATATCCGCGCTGAGCAGGTCCGCATTCAATAAAAACAGGCGCTGCAGCATGTGAATTTCCCGTTTGGGAGGCAGCTCGATCAGCCGGTTGTAGAAATACCCGAAGCGCTCCTGGTCGCCGGCTAAGCGCACCGCCCCGGGGCCGGCCAGCCGGGCAATCAGCCCGAAGGTAAAGGAGGGGCGGGTCACCAGGTTGACGATCACGTCGTAGCGGTTGCGGCGCAGTTCCCGGACCAGTTTGAGGGTGCGCAGGGGATTTTTGTAGTGAAGATAGATACGGTCAACGTAGCCGCTTCCCCGCAGCAGAATCGCGTTTTGCGGGCTACACAGGGCATCGAGGCGGGTATCGGCAAAAGCGCGGCGGAACTCCCGGAACACCGGCAGGGAGAGCACCATGTCGCCTAACACGTCGTAGCGCAGAATCAATATGCGCCGGTAGGGAGGCGCCGGGGTTCGGGGAGGCTGGGAAAGCAGGCTGCGCAGCAGCGCTGCGCTGGTATTCTTGAAGCCGATCTCCAAACGTTTGACAAATCCCATGCGTGGCTCCGTAATGCAAGAACCAAATTCCAAGAGCCAGGAGCCAGGAGCCAATGCCGAAGGCATCCTTTGAGATTGGGAAAACCAGGAAAAGGGATGAGGCGATTTGGAATTTGGTTCTTGGTTCCTGCTTCTTGGCTCCTGGTTCTGAGGTTTTGGCTCTTGTCAAGCATTGAACTGCAACTCGTACAGCTTCCGGTAGCGCTCGGAGCGTTCTAACAACTCTTCGTTGGGGCCTTCGTCGATGACCTGGCCGTCTTCTAACACCACGATTTTATCGGAATTGACGATGGAGGAGAGCCGGTGCGCGATCATAAACACGGTGCGGTCCTTCATCAAATTCTCGATCGCCTCCTGGATCAGGAATTCCGATTCCGAATCCAGCGAGGAGGTGGCTTCATCGAAAATGAGGATGGGGGGATTTTTGAGAATCGCCCGGGCGATGGAGAGGCGCTGCCGCTGCCCCCCGGAGAGCAGCATCCCCCGCTCCCCGATAATGGTATTGAAACCATCCGGCAGCTCGGTGATGAAATGATAAGCGTTGGCCAATTTCGCCGCCCGTTCGATCTCTTCCGGGGAATAACGTTCCAACCCGTAAGCAATGTTATTCGCCACGGTATCATCGAAAAGGATCACTTCCTGGGTAACGATGCCCATCAACCCGCGCAGGCTGTCCAGAGTCATGTCGCGCACGTCGATCCCGTCGATGCGGATGGCGCCGCCGTTAACGTCGTAAAAACGGGGCAGCAAATTCACCAGGGTGGTCTTTCCCGCCCCGCTGCTGCCCACAAAAGCGATCTTCTCGTGTTTGTTTACCCGCAGGTTAACGCCTTTCAATACCAGCTCGCTGCCGGGATTATAGCGGAAGAAAACGCCCTCGTACTCAATAGCCGCGTCGAAAGTGCGTTTCACCACGGCTCCCGGTTTCTCGCGGATGGGATTTTCCTGGTCGAGAATCCCGAAGATGCGCTGCCCGGAAGCCAGGGCGATCTGGATATTGTTGTTCACCTCTCCTAAGCTTTTGATAGGATCGAGAATGGAGAATAAAATGATCATAAAGCGCATGAAATCTTCCGGGTGCAAGCTCTGGCCGTGCAGGATCAGGTTGCCGCCGTACCAGATCACCCCGATCATCACCCCCACGCCCATGGTTTCGGAGACCGGGCTGGAGAGCCGGTGCATGCGGATCTGCCGCACCACCGCCCGGAAATGCTCCCGGGTTTTCCGGCGAAATTTTTCGTTTTCGTAGCGTTCCATGGCAAACGCCTTTACCACTTTGATGCCGGAGATGGTCTCCTGCAGCACGCTGGTCATGTCCGAGAGGCGCTCCTGCACCCGGGTGCTGCGGCGCTTCAGGCTGTTGCCCACTTTGCGGATCAAGGTAATGCTGAGGGGCAGGATGGTGATGGCCAGCAAGGCTAACTTCCAACTGATGCTGAATAGCAGCGCCAGGTAGATGCCGATCATGATCGGGTCGCGGATGATCTTGGTAAAACTGCGATTCACCGCCACGTTCACCGCGTTGATGTCGTTGGTGATGTTGGAAATCAATCCCCCGGTATTGTGCTTGTGGAAAAAGCTCATCGACTGGTTGATGATGCGCTCGTACAGCTCCTCGCGCAGGTCGCGCACCACCCGCTGCTCCACGTAGGTCATCCAGAAGAATTCCAGGAAGGCCATGAGATTTTTCAACAAAAATATCACGAAAATTACCAGGCAGAGCCACTTCAGGGTGGTGAGGGGGTCGCCGGCGGGAAGGAGGGCCTGAATTTTCGCCTTCAGCCAGGCGTTCAGGTTCAGGAAACTGGCGTCCGGGACGCCCGGCAGCGGCTGCTGCGCGGTTCCCCCAACCCCCGCGCTGTCGAACAGGGTGGTAATCACCGGGGCGATCATCCATACCGAAAGGGCGCTGGTGACGATGTAGCCGAAATTGCAGATCACTACCAGGATCAGCTCTTTATAGTAAGGTTTTAAATAAGAGATGATGCGAAGGTATAACTTGAAGCTATGTTCCGCTAAGGGCCGGGGCATTCAGTACCTCGAAGATAAGGACGGGAGCGTTTACCGAAAGACCTCAAAGGTTTTGCAAACCTTTGAGGTCTTAACTTTATTCTAAATAGGCCTGCAAGTGTACAAAAAAATCCCCTCAAACACAACCGCATTTAACCGCGTGTAAACAGCGCCGCGCTCCGGAAGTACCGGGGTACCTAAAACTGAACTTTGAAGCCCTTCCGGGAGGTACGGAGAATCTTCGGGGGAGCGTCGTAGATATCCAGTTCCCGGTAAATCTCCTCAACTTTTTCCCGGTTTTGGACAATAATGTTGATTTTCTCGCCGGGGTCAAGGGCCAAATTGTACATCTCCTCGCGCGGCCCTTCCCCATCGCGGATGAACAGGTATTTATAATCCCCTTTCAATACCCCGATGCTCAAAAAAATGCGGTACCGGGTTACCTCGTTATTATTGAGCATGTAAATGGAGCGATCGGGATCGAGCGGGGAGAGCAGGCTGGCGCCGGTAAGATTATGGGTGATCTCTTCCGGCAGGTCTTGCAGGTTCAGAAGGTCGATGAGGGTCGGAACCAGGTCCAAATTCGAAACATTCTTTTCCGTATTGTCACGCAGGTTGGCAATCCGGTCGCCATAATATTCCTGGATTTGCCGGGGCACATATATCCATAAGGGAATGCCGCTTTCTTCCTCGTAATAAGTTCGCAAATGCCCGTTGTAACCGTGCTCGTTAAACGCTTCGCCGTGATCGGAGGTGAAAATCACCACGGTATTTTCCAGGAAACCCTCTTCTTTCAGGGTTTGAAAAACCTCCGCCATCACCGAATCGAGGTAGGCGATGGACTGGTGGTAGCGTTTCAACAGGTTAAAGGAATTCGTAGGGGCGAAGTAGGGATAGTGGTTGGCGTAGGTTTGCAACACTCCTAAAAACCGCTCCCCCTCTAACCGCGCGGCGAATGTTTTCCACTGTTCGGCGACAAAACGGTCATCGGTGCCGATATCGTGCACCCGCGGCGCTTCCGCCACGTCTTTATTCCACAGGAAATCGATGTTGGGGGTATTGAAAAACTGCCCGATATTCCGCCATTCTAAGGTCTGCGAGGAAATAAAAAAGGTGCGATAATCCAGGCACTTTCCGTAATCGAACAGGAGCGGCATCCGGTGGAGCGTCTCCCCGGGTTGCAAGGGCGACACCCCGGTCGCCAGCGAAGGAACCGAAAGCATGGTGAAGGTGGAATTGGAATATGCTCTTTTGAAAACGAACACTTCTTCCGGATGTTCGCGGATGAAGCGGCTCATAAACGGGGTGGTATCCTCCGGGTAGCCGAATGGGTGCATGCTGGCCCGGCGAAGGCTCTCGTTCAAAATCAGCAAGATATTGACCGGCGCAACCGCTTCCGCCCGGGGCAGGGAAATCCGCCGGGATTCCTGCAGCCCGCTGCCCTCTACTTGCCTCTTCAGGATCAGGTTATTGACGACTAAGTGGCTGCTGAGGAAAATGGTGTTCAAATCCGGCATGGCCGCCTGGTCGTACACCTGCACCGCTTCAAGCATCCCGGCGGCGCTGATTGCAAACAACAAAAGACCGGCGCCGAACTGGCGGAGCGAAAGCGTGCAACCGGAAAATTTTTTGACCTGCCAAATCCACAGGCCGGATAACCCCACGGTGAGCAACGTCAGGGCGCTGAAATGCCAGGCTGTTACCGTGCCGGCGACGCCGGAATAAAAATCTTTCGGTTCTTGCAGGATGAATTCTCCCACAAAGTAGTTCGGGATGCCGCGGAAATAGTGGTAGAATCCGTATGAAATGATCAAAGCGCATATCTCAGCCAGAAAAACCAGCAGCGCCGCAAGGGCGGGAATGGCGCGGCCGGATTTGAACAACAAAACCCCCAGGTGGAAGAACAGGAACCAGAAAAGCAGCCCCACTGCCGCGCTGAAGAGGTAAACGGCCCATTCCGGAAAACTCCACAGCAGCAATACTTTTCCCCGCACCGCCGCATCAATTAGCAGCACAGCGAGGGGAATTCCCCATATTACCGGGGAGAGCCATTCCTTGGGGATTTTCAAGATATTCGTCCCTTCGTCAAGTGAATTGTCAGGCAAACATTGTTATTTTGAAAAGGTTTGTCAAGAGGTTTTTTATGATTCCGGCGAATTCGCGGGCGCGGCGCCCCCGGGAGCCGCGCCGGAAACTTCGAGCTTTTTCCGGTCGTAAGAGCGCCGATTCCCGCAAATTTTCCTCCTCTTCCCTATTGCGAATGATTCTCTTAACTCGTAAACTCCGGTGTACCTTGCAAGGCGAGGTCGAATATCCACAATTAACCTCTTTATTCAGGGGAGAAAAACATGGAACTCAAAAACTATCAAAACGTGCATCAAATGCTCAAAGAGACGGTGGACCGCAACACCCACCGGACAGCCTATCAATGGTTCCCGGAAGCGGGGCGGCTGGAAGGCGTTACCTGGGGCCAGCTTTACGAACAGTTGAAGCAGGCTGCCAAAAGCCTGATCGCCCTGGGAATCAAAAAAGACGACAAGGTGAACATCCTCAGTTACACCTGCTACCCCTGGATTCTGTGCGACTTCGCAACCATGAGCATCGGGGGCTGCACGGTGGGCATTTATCAGACCCTCCTCCCCAAGGATATCGCTTATATCGTCAACCATTCCGACGCGGTGGTGCTCTTTGTAGAAGACGAGATCCAGCTTCAGAAGGTGCTGGAGATCCGGAAACAGATCCCCCACATCCGCAAGGTGATTCTCTTCCGCGGCAATTACACCGGCGATGAATGGGTAATTTCTTTCGACAAATTCCTGGAATTAGGAAAAAACCTGCCCGACGGCGAGCTCGAGCAGCGCGCCAAAGAGGTTGGGCCGTACGACGTCGCCGGCATCGTCTATACCTCCGGAACCACCGGCATTCCCAAGGGCGCCATGCTCACCCATGACAATATCACTTTCACCGCCCAGTCCGCCCGGATCAGCTTAGACGTGCGCGAAAATGAAGAGACCTTCTTGTTCCTGCCCCTGGCGCACGTATTCGCGCGCATCTGCGTTTACGCAACCCTGCTGGTCGGCGCTCCCACTGCCATTACCCGCAGCATGGATACCATCGTGGAAGACATCAAGATCACCAAGCCGCACTGGTTCGCCAGCGTGCCGCGGGTGTACGAAAAGGTGTACGCCAAAGTGTTAGGCGGGGCGGAAGCCAAAGGCGGGCTGGCGCTGAAAATCTTCCAGTGGGCCTGTAAGGTGGGCGACCAGGTCAGCGATCTGAAATTGAGCAAAAAATCGATTCCGCCGCTGCTGGGGATAGAGTATGCCCTGGCGACCAAATTAGTGTTCAGCAAGATTCAAGCCGCGTTAGGGGGGCGGGTGCGCTGGTGCGTCAGCGGGGCGGCGCCGCTCAGCCCGCAGATCGGCAAATTCTTCCACGCCGCCGGCATCCTGATCGTGGAAGGCATCGGGATGACCGAAAACACCTCTTTTACCAATGTGAACCGCTATGAAAACTATCGTTTCGGCTGGGTAGGCCTTCCCGGGCCGGGGATCGAACAGAAAATCGGCGAGGACGGGGAAATTCTCTATCGCGGGCGCAACGTCATGAAAGGCTACTATAAAATGCCCCAGGAGACTGCCGAGGTGCTCACCGCGGACGGCTGGCTGCACACCGGCGACTTAGGCGAGATCGACGCGGAGAATTTCCTGCGGGTAACCGGGCGCAAGAAGGACCTGATCATCACCTCGGGGGGGAAGAACATCGCTCCCTCGGCCATCGAAGGAACCCTGGCCACTTCCAAATATATCAACCAGGCCTGCGTCATCGGCGACCGCCAGAAGTACCTCACCGCGCTGGTCACCTTAGATGCGGACAACGTGAAAGAATACGCCCGGGCCAGCAATATTGCCTTCGACGTCCTGGAAGACTTGATGAAGAATCCCCAAATTCAGCAGTTGATCGACTCGGTAGTAGCCGAGAAGAATAAAGAATTCGCCTCCTACGAGTCGGTGAAAAGAGTGACCATCGTGCCGGAATTTACCATCGACAACGGGATGCTCACCCCCACCATGAAGGTAAAACGAAACGTGGTGGCGGAGGTGTACAAAGCGAAGATCGCGGAAATGTATCCTGCCGAGGATTGATTCCGGGAGGGGCATATAACTCCTTCACAGTCCATAAAAAACGCGCCGGATGATGATCGCTCATCCGGCGCGTTTTGTTTTCTGGTGAACAACCTCCCGGAGGTTCGGAACCCCCGGGAGGGTTAGATATGCTGGAAAAGGTTAAGTCCTGCGGACAGACCCTCTTATTTGATCAGGGTGACTTTCGCGGTCAGCACTTCTCTGCCGCTTTCCAACCGCACCAGGTAGATGCCGCTGGGCAAATTATTGGCCGAGAAGTCAACCTGGTATTCGCCGGCCGCCTGCGGGCCGTTCACCAGGGTGGCTACCTTCTGCCCCACGATGTTGAACACATCCATCCGCACCGTTGCCGCTTCCGGCAAAGTATAGCTGAAGCGGGTGGAGGGGTTGAAGGGGTTGGCGCCCACGATTTGCAACGTCGCGCTCCCAATTGTCAGCGGAGCGTTCTTGGGCTTCGGCAGTTTGTATCCATCCGAAAGAGTCTTCATGAAAGCCACGATGGCTTTTTCCTGGTGAGCGGTTAATCCCAGGTTACCCAATTCATCGACGTTGATATTGGCGGACACTTCCGGGGCCGGCCAGGGTTCAACGTCGCGGGTGTTGTAGAAATGGGTGATCTCTTCCAGGGATTTGAAATAGCCATTGTGCCCGAAGGCCTTGGTAAATCCGTTGCCTTTCCGTTTGTCCACGTTTCTCAGGGTCGGAACTCTGTGTTTACCGTCATTGAAACCTGCCTTCTCAGTCAGTTCAGCAGCGGTAAGGGCGAGCATTTCCGCAGGTACATAGGGAAGAGTTCGCCAGGACTCATCCGCTACCAAACCCCTGAGAAAATCTCCCAGGCCATAATCGATCCAGGCCGCGCCGAGCGGGTTGATCGGAACGCCGTTGATAAATACCTCGTCCATATTATAGAATGGATTATCCGGGTTTTTAGGAATCCCTAAATTATCGAAGGTATTATCGGTGAATTCCGGCGGCACGTGGCAAGCAGCGCATTGTCCCTGGCCTTCAAAGAGAGCCAGGCCTTCTGCTTCCAGCGGTGTAAATGTCGTCAGTCCTGCCAAAACGTAATCATATTTTGAAGTAAACTGGTTCACTTCCGCTGAACCTTCAAAAGCGGCGACAGCCAGGCCCACGCGGTCGTACTCTCCTTCGATGTCATTGAAATTAATTGGAGCGCCCCAGACAACTTGCCATAAACCGGCGTATTTGGAGGCAGCGATTTGTTGCAGAACATCTTTTTTAGTGGGAACGTTCTGCTCTACCGGGTTCAAAAAGGGTCCCAAAGCTTGTTCCGCCGTCGGGCTTCCCAGGCGCCAGCCGGTTGCCCGGCCATCCCAGAAGTTACCGCCATAGAACAAATCTTCGCCCGGATCATAATCGAAAATCGGGCTCAGCGTGGCATATCCTGCACTGGGCGGCTTGCGGTTACCAAACCGTTGCGGAACCGCTCCCGGATACACCGCTCCTTTTTTATTGATAGCAGGAATGGGACCCGTCCAGCCAACATCCCCGGCATGGCAGTCTGCGCAGGCCTGCCGATCGGGGTTGGCAATCTTGTCGAAGTATATTTTCTTGCCCAATTGCTCGATGGGGGTAAGCTGGGCAAAAGCGAGGCTGCTGAGCGCAAAAAGCGCCAGCGCCAGAAAGTAAAATTTCTTCATGGTCGATAACTCCCTTTCGTTAAGGGGTTAGTAAAAGAACTATGGTCAGTTAATAACCTACCCGAAAAATGTGGGTACTGAGCCGGGGCAACGCGCCGCCCGGTAAAACAGTTTTTTCCATTCACTACACCTCCTGGTCAGGGATGAACATTTGGGGAATTAATCGAATAATGAAAAATGCATGAAAAAACGGTAAGCGTCTGCGTTGAGTGCATTTCCTGCTCCCGCAAGAAATTATTCCTTACTTTCAACACATCTCTTTACTAAAACCTAACTAATTTAGTATGGTATTTTGTCGAAAACCATGACATTCGTCATGTTTTTCAGCATTTTTTAGCACATTTGTTGCTCTCAGGCAGAGCAAGAATTATTTTAAGCCTCGTGCGTGGCTTTCAGCCGCCACCCGTCATTTGAGGCGCATACAAGGGAATGATACTAAAAACCGACGTTTTCATCCTCACCGGGGAGTGGGAGGATCTCCCCCGCAGCCGCGAGCACCCGCAGGGCCGCCACCTGCTGCGCTATTACGGCATCTCGCAGGAGCATGGCCGGGTGGAAATCCTCATCGACCGCCAGAAACCGCTGTTTTTCGTTCCCCGCGCCGCGGTTCTGCCGCCGGGAGTGCGCCCATCGGAGCGAAGAGCGGTTGCGCTGCGCAACTTTGCCGGGGAGGAGGCGGACGCGCTCTATTTTCCCACCCAAAAAGCCCTGCGCTCCGCGGCAAAAACTCTTAAGGCGCTCGATATTCCCACCTACGAGGCGGACCTGAAGCCGGAGCGCCGCTATTTGATGGAGCGCTTCATCAACGCCCAGGCCACGGTGCAGGGGGAAGCCCGGCAAAACGGGCGGCTGACCACCTTCCGCAATCCCCGCCTCACCCCCTGCGAAACGTCCCCGGAATTCACCATACTCTCCTTCGACATCGAAACCGGGGTGGAGAGCGATCAATTGTATTCCATCGCAGTTCACTTAACCGGAAAGAACTTGGAAGAGCAGCAGCGCGTGTTCATGCTCGGCGAATTCCCGGGCGCCGCGCCGGAATTCATCTCCTTTCATCCTACGGAACAAAAGATGCTGGAAGCGTTCCTGCGCTGGTTTCAGGAGGCGGACCCGGACATTCTCATCGGCTGGAACGTGATCGGCTTCGACCTCGCCTTCCTGGAACGGAAGAGCCGGGAATGGGGAATCCCCTTTCATCTGGCGCGAAGCGGGCGCCCCATTAACTTAGCGAAACGGGAGCGCATCGGCTACACGGCGGAGATTTCCGGGCGGGTGGTGATCGACGTTTCCCAGACCCTGCGCATGTCCTTTTACAGCTTCGAAGATTACCGCCTGGAAACCGTGGCGCAGGCGCTGTTAGGCCGGGGAAAGACCATTTCCTCGGAAGATGAGAAGATCGCCGAAATCGAGCGCCTGTTCCGGGAGGACAAAGGGGAATTGGCGCGCTACAACCTGCAGGATTGTTTGTTAGTGAGCGAAATCGTTCGCAAAACCGGGCTGTTGGAGCTGATGGTGCGGCGCTCCCAGATCTCCGGTTTGCTGCTCAACCAGGTGGGCATGTCCGTGGCCGCGTTCGACCATTATATGCTGCCGCGCCTGCACCGCAAGGGGTTTGTGGCGCCCAACGCCGATGACATCACCGGGCTGGAGCACGCCGCCGGCGGTTACGTGATGGAGCCGGTTCCGGGAATTTACGAACACGTGGCGGTGCTGGATTTCAAAAGCCTCTACCCCTCCATCATCCAATCTTTCAAAATCGATCCGCTCTCGCGCCTGCGGGCGGATATCGATCCCCTTACCACGCCCAACGGTTACCGCTTCTCCGCCAGCGAGCACATTCTGCCGGAATTCATCGACCGGCTGATGGCGCAGCGCGCCGAAGCCCGCCGCGCCGGGGACGCGCATCTTTCCCAGGCCATCAAAATCCTGATGAACAGCTTTTACGGGGTGATGGGGTCCTTCGGCTGCCGGTTCTACCACCCGGATTTGCCCTCGGCCATTACCGGCACCGGGCAGTGGCTGTTGAAAGGGTGCAAAGCGTTCCTGGAGGCGCAGGGCTACCCGGTGCTCTATGGGGATACCGATTCCGTGTTCGTGCAGTTGAAAATGAACGGAGCGGAGGAAAAAGGGCGGGAGTTGGCGGCGTTATTGAACCGCTACTGGCGGGAGGAATTGCAAAAAATGGGAGTGGTTTCTTACCTGGAGATGGAGTTCGAGAAATATTATCACAAATTCGTGCTGCCGATCGGGCGGGCGACCGGCGGCGGGGCGCGCAAACGCTACGCCGGGCTGCTGCCGGCCGGGGGGAAGCCGGTTTTGGAATTCGTGGGCATGGAATTCGTGCGCTCCGATTGGACGCCCCTGGCAAAACAATTTCAGCATGAATTGTACTGGCGGGTGCTTAACGGCCTGGAATATCGCAACTGGATTCGCGGCCTGATCGATTCCCTGCTGGCCGGGCGGCTGGATGGGCAACTGGTCTATCGCAAGCGCTTGCGCAAAGACGCCGACGAATACACCAAGAACATCTCCCCCCAGGTGCGCGCCGCGCGGATGATGAAGAAGCCCGGGCGGGAAGTGCGCTACTTAGTCACCCGCGACGGCCCGGTTCCCATCGAGCGCCATCCCCGCAACATCGATTACCGGCACTATATCGAAAAACAGCTTCGCCCGATTGCGGATTCCCTGTTAGGGCTGTTAGGAGTATCATTCCGGGAGCTGATCCGTCCGGCGCAGTTGGAGCTGTTTTGAATTTGAAAAGCGGTGTTCTGGTGTTTTAGTGTTCTGGTGCTCTCACCACTTAAAGACCACGTGATAAGACACCCTAAAACATAATAACACTAACCAAAAATATTTGAAATTTGCCACAGAGAACACAGAGGAGTTGAGAAATTATGCCAGCCAGAAAGTGGAGCTATGCCGAAACTCTGTGATCTCTGTGAACTCTGTGGCTAAAAAAGTTAGGGACAAACTCTCAGATTTCAGCATGAAAAATCTATAACACTAAAACACCAAAACGCCCCTTACTTCGAGACCAGCACGCTCTCCTGCAAGGTATCCCCTAACATTTTGAAGAACCGGTCGGCGTCTTTGTAATCCTCTTTTTCAATCGTCGCCAGCAGATCCGGGTTGTTCAGGAATTGCGAGGCCAGGTAAGCTTTGTAACGGATGTTCCGGGTTTCGCCTTCTTTTACCAGGCGAGTGATTTGCTTTTTCAGCCTGGCCACGTCCTGTTCGGGATAAAAAAGCATGAATTTGAGGGAGTGGAAGATCGCCGATTCCACCATCCCGGCATTGCCGGATTTGAGCGCTTTTTCAAAATTTTTGGGCGCGTTCTTCACGTTTTCCGGGCTTTGCGCCGCCAGCCCGACGCTCAGCAGCGCGACGAAGAGTAGCGATACGGTTTTCATGGCATCCTCCTGCGGGATTGAAGATTGAACATTGAAGATTGGTTCCTGTTTCCTGCCTCTTGTTTCTTGCCTCTTGTTTCCTGTCTCTTGTTTCTCATCCGCTTGAAGTTTACGGCGGGGGTATATCAAAGATGTCATGCGCGGGTAAAGGGTTGTCAAAAGATGTCACCGCCCTGCCGCTTCAAAAAACCTGATTCAAAAATCGTGATGCCGGAAGGATAAGCCCCGGCGGGGGGCGCTATCTTTAGCCCTTACCCAATCCGGCCGAGGGGGAAGGGGTGGAGTGGTGGATTAATGGATGAATGGATGGATTAATGATATACTATCACCTGACATTTCCCGGCACGTGCCGATCGTAGATTCTTTTGGAAAGGGATGGACTCTTTCAGATAGTGATTTCTCCGGGGCAACGCCCAATACCCCATCAATCCATTAATCCAATACTCCATGGCTCCTGAAAATCAGATTATCGGTTGCAAATGAATTTCCAACGGGTCCTTCAAAATTTGGGTATATCCCCAACGCCCCTGTTCGCGGCGTCCTGGTTTTTCTTTACGCTGCTGGCCTGGTGCGTTTCGCTGCCCGCCCAGCCGGAAGTTCGCATTGTCGGGGTCGGCGACTCCCTGGTGGACAGGCCGGGAATCCGGGTCAACACGAACGAGGATATTTACGGGACCCTGGCATTTTCTGCGTCGGATACCGCGGCAATCCTGCTCCAACTCGCCTGGCGGCGGCAGGGCGAGGATACCTGGTGGATTCATCCCCAAAGCCTGAACTTCTCTCCCCTGCCCCAGAAAACAACCCCATGGAAATTCAGCGGGGTGGCCCTGGGCGGCGATTTCGACGCAAACAAAACCCTGGAACTGCTCGCCTTTGCAACCGGAAAAGAACGCCCCGCCCCGGAGGGCGTCATTGATTACTACTCCCTGCTGCACCTCAGCAAGGCGGTGTCCAACCCGGCGCTTTTGCAGCGCAACCCCAAAACCCCTTCCCTGCTGCTCATCATCCCCCGCATTCGCATCGAGGCCATCGACGGGCAGGCCATCCGCCCCGGGGCCCGCCACGAGGCCGGTTTGCAGGCGCTGCTCACCGGGGAAGTGCGCAAGCCCTCTCCCGGCCTGCTGCGGGTGGTGGTGCAGCCGCTCAGCCGGCAGGAACACTGGATCAGCGAGGACGAGCCGTTAGTGCGGGAGGGCCGCTGGAGCGCGAAAGTGGATTTCGGCGCTAAAGATTTCGAAACCGAGAGCGAATTCATCCTCTTTGCCGTGATTGCCCGGGAAGAGTTGCCCCGGGGACGGGCGATCTCTCTCCCGGAGTGGCGCGCCTACCTGCAAACCCGGGTCATCGCCGCTACCCCGGCCATCCGGATCTCCCGGGTAGAAACGCCGCTGGCAAAAAACGCCTTAGAAGTTAAAATTCTCTCCATCAATGACAATTTGGTGGACGGCAAGCTGCGCTGGCGGGTCAATCCCCGCAGCGGGGTGAAGGGAACCTTGCAGGGGCGTCCTTTGGGAAAAGACGAGGCGGTATGGCTGCTGGCCACGGATGATTTTGCCGACCGTCCCTGGCGGGTGCTGGGGAAAGCCTCCCTGAAGAGCGAGCGCTATTGGGAACTGTCGCCGCGCTTGTTGGGTGTTACCGGCGATTACCTGAAGCTGATCGCGGTGGTCGCGGCCAGCGCCGGGCAATCCCTGAATCCGCAGGAAATCGAGGAGAACGCCGCGTTTTCTCCCCCGGTTCATTTGGTGCTTTCCGATGAACCGCCCCTGCGGGTAACCATCGAAGCGATCGACCGCCAGAAAGCGGCGCCCGGCCGGGAGCTCCAGGTGTACCGCGTTTCCGGGATCGAAGGGAGCATTTCCGGCCGCCCCCCGGAGGCGGATGACAAGGTGTGGATCTTGAAAATGCGTCCCCGGGAGGATGATTCCTGGGAGCTGTTAGGCCAGGCGGCGTTGAAGAACAAACACAGTTGGGCGCTGCCGCCCCTGGCGTTGGGGAATTCTGGGGAGCAGTTGATCTTAATCGCAGTGCTCTCCAAAACCAAAATCGAGGATTTGGCGCTGCAAGAACAGCAAAGCGTGCGCGCCGCCTCGGAGCGGGTGCACGTGCGGCTCACAGAATAACGGCGCAGAGCGCAAAGTGCATAGAGCATGGCGCAGAGACCCTAAAACGCTATGCTCTATGCGCCATGCACTTTGCGCTATGCGCCCTGATTGTGGGGTTTTCATCTATGAGAGACAGATTCATCTGGCCAATCGCGTTGATTGCCGCCTTCAGCCTTGCGGCGCTGTGCCAGGAAGAAACGTCCCCGGCGGGGGAGTTTTCCGGGGAAGTTGCGCAGGCGCAACCGCTCCCGCGCGGCGAAGCGGAGAATATTTCCGCGGCGATCCGCTGGGTGGCCGGCGAGTATCTCAGCCCGGAAAGCGAGCGGATCGACCGCAATTACCTTACGTTCGAATCGTTCGATGAAGCCGCGGGAGAGGACGTGCGCGTGGAAGTATGGGGGCTGGCGGAATGGGATATTCTTCCCCTGCCGGGTGAGGAGGCGCAATCCAACCTCTCCATCCGGGTCTTCGTGCACGACCGCAGCGCCGGAAAGTGGTGGCCCTACGGGCCTGCGCAGCCGGAAGGCAACGGATCGTGGGTAATTCACGGGGTGCGCTTCGGCGAGGGCGCTCACCAGGGGCAGCGCTTCACCCTGCGGGCCGCGGTGGTGAAGGACCTGCCCGGCCAGCGCCCGCTCAGCGCGGAGGAGTGGCAATCCCGCGCCGTGGCGGTCTCCGACCCGGTGTACCTCACCGTGCGGCGGCGCCTGATCCTCCCCTACCCCGCTTCGCCGGAGGTAACCGGGCCGGCAATCTGGCTGTCCACCATCGACCACCTGACCGTATCGCCCACCGAGCCGCTGGTGGTTGCGCCGGTCGCTGCGGTAGCCGGCACATTCGAATGGCCGGGCGGGGCGCTCAACCCCTCCGGTTCCGGCAATCACAGCGAGGCCGGAACCGCTCCCGCGGGAAAACCGCTGATCTACTTAGTCATTCGCTCCGCGGCCGCGGATCGCTGGCGAATCTTCGGGCCGGCGGTGCTGAACGGGGTGAAATGGGAAATCCGCGACGTCAGCATCGCCGATCCCGGGGAACCGCAGTGGCTGCGCTTTCAAATGTCCGCCATTATCACCCGCCGGGCGCTACCGCAAGGCTCCCTGCCATATCGCGATTGGTGGGAAGCAAAAATCAGCGCCAGCGAGGCCGTGGAAGTTTCCGTAAAACCCCATACCCCGGTGATCGGCCTCCCCTCCCCGGCAATCCGGATGCGTTTCCTCCAAACCTTAGGGGACACCCTCTCCCTGCTGCCGGAGGCAAACGCTTTCGCCGGAGAACCGCTGCCGATCGACAGCTTGGGCGAGGTAATCCAGATTGGCGGCGAAGTTACCCAACTGCCCCAGGGCGGTTCGGTGTGGGTGCTGGTGAACCCCATCGGCAGCCCGTTGTGGGAGGTTCACGGCAGGGCGATTGCGCTTGCGGACGGCGGGGAGTGGCGGCTGCCCTTCACGGCCGGGGAGCGTTTCCGGGAATTGAACGTTTCCCGCTTCCGCCTCATCGCCCTGGTGAGCACGCAGAACCTTCAGCCGGGATTGATCGACTACGCGGCCTGGCGCGCCAACGCCCTGGCGATTTCCGACCCGGTGGTGGTGGAGGAGAAACATCCCCTTTACCGGGAGCCTTCGCGCTTGGCGCTGCGCATTACCGAAGTCGGGGGAAAAAACGCCGGGAATCCCCACACCGAGGCGGATATTCGCGGCAACGCCGCAGTGGAGGGCGATATCAACCGCCTGCCCGAAGGAGCGCTCATCTGGGTGGGGGTGCGCAGCAAAGGCTCGGAGAATTGGCACTTCAGCGGGCCGGCGTTTATCAACCAGCGGCGCTGGGACGTTCCCCGGGCCTATTTTCCGGTCGATCCCGGAAATTGGGAAACGGGAGAGGCCCCGCAGGGAGGAAATCCGCAGGAAGCATTCGCCAAAAACGCCGGTTACGACCTGATCGCCATTGCCGCGCGGGGAGATTTGCCGGCCGCGGCGCTGAGCGACCGGGAATTGCACTGGTACGCTCTCGCAACCTCCCCGGTGGTGCAGGTGCGCCCGGTTTCTCCATTATCCACTTCTATTATTGCAGGAGGATTCTCGAACTTGCTGTGGATCATCATTTTGCTGGCGTTATTCGCGGCCCTGGAATATTACTTCAAAACCGTGTCGCAGGTCGCCGAAAAGCTTGCCGAGGCGCTGGAGCAGCTCAGCCGCTACTTAGGCGCGCAGTTTGCGGAAATGCCCAAACCGCAGGTCATCCCCTCCACCTTCGGAGTGCTGATCTTAGCCTTAGGCATTTTTGCCATCGTGGGATATTTCCCCATCTATACCCACGTGCTGGAGCGGGTTTTGAAATTATCCCCGGAAAAGAGCGAGAGCCTGGCGCTGCTGCTGATCGTTTTCATCGGTCTGGCGGGGGTGATCATGCACCTCAGCGTGGAATTCATCAGCCAGCGGGAGGGGCAGCTCATCAACCGCATTTTCGACTACTTTCTGAATTACGCCCTGCCGGTGACGGTGCTGCTGGTAACCTTCGCGCTCTGGGGAGTGCAGGCGCTGCTCTACCTGGAACTGTACCTGGCGCAGGTAGAGCCGGGCAATATTCGCATTCCCGCGGCCATGGGCGCGGCGGCGTTTTTCATCGCCGGCATCGAGACCTTGGGATTTTACTGGGCGGCGCGGTTAGGCAAGGACTTCTTCGGCTGGCTGCTCTTTCACCTCTTTTTGTTAGGCCCCCCGGCGGCGCTGGCGAAAATCTTCCGGGTAATTTACACCCTCTTCCGGGCCTTCCCCCACCGGGGCGAAAAGCCCGCCGCGCAGCCGGGAGAGCCTTCACCGGTGAATCCGGGAAAACCTGATTAATCTTCAATCTTCAATTTTCACTCGAGGCGCTATGTCTTCTGTCAAAAAAACCTTGTTGATCCTTACCACTGTTGGCGCGCTTGCCGCCGTCGGGGTGGTGGGTACGTTTACCGCCTTCGTGAAGCTGGCGGAGACCGAATTCATCCCCGGCAGGGAGGTGTACCTGCGCGACGTTTACCTGGTCATCGACCAGACCCTCTCCATGGAGCGGGGACAGCGCAAAGAGGCGAAGGACGTGCTGCGGGATGAGATTATCCGATCTTTGGGATTAGGCGACCGGGCGTTTTGCTACCGCATCAGCGCGGATTTTACCGAAACCGGCGACCGGGTGTTTGCCAGCAACCGCCGCCTGCCCAAAGTGCCGGAAAATGTACCCTCGGCTCCGTTAGAAAAACTGCCCCCGGGATTGAAAGGGGAATTGCTGGAGCGCTGGAATGCCTTCTCCGCCGAACGGGACGCCTGGTTAGAACGGGTGGAAGCGGTACAAGCGCCCGGCGGGAAATACAGCGATTACCTGGGCACCTTAGAAGCGATCGGGCGGCGGATCAATGACCCCGGCGACCCTCATCTGGCCGGGGAAAAATGGCTCATCGTCATCGGCGATTTGAAACACGAGCCGGCGCCGGCAGTCTCGCCCCCCCCGGCGCAGCATGAAAAACGCGCTTTTGCGGGAGTGAATATTTATTTAGTCGAGCCTGGCGGCATCTATGCTCGTGAAGACCAGCAAGCCATCGAAGCGTTCTGGAAGAAATACTTCGCAGCTCGCGGGGGGAACGCGGTGGCTTTCGTCTCTTTCGACGGGTTTAGCGGGCGTTTTCCGGGCAACTCCGCTCCCGACCCTTCCCGGCTGGGGAGAGCAGCCGGCAATTGATCTCTAACTCTTTGTAAAACTCAATATTATCGAAAAAAAATATTTTTTCTGGTTAAATAATCCCCTATCTTATAGCCTTTAAATGATTGACATAAGAACGCGCTATGGAGTGTTTTAGTGTTTGAGAGCCAGCTTCGTTGAGGGAACACTGGAACACCCGCGCACTAAAACACTTCCGGTAAGGCGATTTCATCATTCCAGGAGAAAAGCAAATGGCAGTTTTTTGTAGCGATGCCGGCCACGGGGGCAGAGACAGCGGCGCTGCCTGGAACAATGTGCTGGAGAAAGATTTGAACCTGATTTTTACTTTGCAGTTGAACTCGCTGCTGAAAAAACGCGGCCACCGCATATTGACCACCCGGAAATCGGATGACAATGTGCCGGATTTACTCACCCGCTGCGAATTGATCAACCAGCACCATGCCGCCAATTCCCCAAAATTCGACGCGATTATCTCCATTCATTGCAACGTTGCGGCGTACAAAAATGAAACCGGTCGCTACGTGGCCAAAGAATCCGTGCGGGGATTTTACGCGATTTACAGCCGGGAATCCATCAAAGGGCGCGATTTGGCCAACTCCATCGCCAACCAGGTAACCAAAGAGGGAATCGTGACCCGGCACGGCGGCAAGCTCTCCACCGTGGAGCTGGGGCGCAGCCTGGCCTGGATTCACAAAACCCTGCCCCCGGCGGTTCTGCTGGAATTGGGTTACATGACCAACCCGGAAGAGCTACGGCTGCTGCACGATAAAGACTACCAGAAAAGGATGGTGCGGGCCATCGTCGATGGGATTGATAACTATATTTTAGGGTAAGGTGTTTTAGCGGGCGAAGAAAGGCGCCCCGCAAAATTCTTCCCGGGGTTTCGGAAGCAATTTTGTAAACCGAGCGGAGATGAGCGATTTCAGGGGCAAGCCGAGCGGATGGCTTTTGAAGAACTCCAACGGGTTCCCGGATTTTCTCTTCACCATTCTCACTTACTCCATGGTGCTGTTAGGATTTGTGACCCTGATGTGGGTGACTTTTGGGGTACTGGGTTATCTGAACTCCGATCCGGTGAAGGCGGAAATGATCTTGCAGATTATGGACAGTTTGAAAACCGGTTTGATTTCCTTAGCCGGGGTGGTTTTCGGGCTGGCGGGCAGCTACACCATACGCCGGTTTAAAAAGGATGACCACTGGATAGAAAAAACGAAACTGGAGCAAGAAGAGGAGCAGAAAAAAGCGCCCGTTGAAGCCGCCGCGCCGGTTCAGGAAGGCTTGCGGCTGGTCTATAATGAGGAGGATATCTAATGAATTTCCTGGGACTGAGTAACGAAACCCTGATATTGCTGATCCCGGTGGCGATTGCCCTGATCCTCATCCTGGTAGTATTGATCGCCCGGGGTAAAACCGGCCTGGCCATCGGCATTTTAGCGACCGGGTTGTTGGGCTTCCTGTTTCTGAAAAAACGCCGCCTGCAAGAGGCGTTCGACATCGAAGACAAGCTGGCCAAGAACAACGAAAAGTTCGAGGACTTCAAAAAACGCCAAAAAGAACGCTACCAGGCCATCACCGCGAATAAGGAAATCCTGATTCAACTGAAAGAAAAATTAGAGCAGTTGAAGAAAAAACCGGCGGAAAACCGCCTGGAAATCCAGCTTTTAGAAAAGGAAATCAAGGAACGGGAAGCGCTCAATGAAAAACTGCTGAGCGAGGATAGCGAATTCTTCCCCGCCGAAGAACCCACCGCCGCCATTCCCAACGAGGAATCTTTGAAAGTGTACGACTTAGAAGAAGAAAAAGCGAAACCCAAACCTCCCTCTTCCGGAAAAGTTGAAATCGAGGTTGGGGGGCATCGCTTGTTCGAGGCGTCGAGTTGACTCATATTAAAATGTAACTTTCATGGTATTAAAAAGCCAGTTTTTTTTGGGTAGAGTTTTCATGGATTTTTTGTGAGTTCAGAAGATGCT
>JABWBP010000117.1 GCA_013360445.1 Calditrichaceae bacterium
AAATAAAACAGCCCGGTGAGAAGCGCCGGGGACAAATGAGTTCCTTGATCTAAGCCCCAACGGGGCGGAATAGAAACTAAAGTCTTAAAGTAGAGTTAACATTGTCAAGATAGTAACACATTCTCTTTAATAAGGCCCATCGCCCGTGCGGTCGCGGTCATCGAAGGAGCACTCCCCGTCGGCAACGTGCCCTTTGTAGCGATTCTCGAGGGTCTTTTGATAATGCTCCTCCAGCGATTTGCATATTGCCGGGCGTTTAAGCCATTTTCCATCGGGAGTGGTACAATATTCAATCTCCAACGGAATCTCTTTATCGAGGTACATCCCGAAAAGCTCCACCTCTTCCGGCGCGATGTTGTTTTCGGCCAAATGCTCGATCAGGCCGCAAATGGTATCCGCGAAGTAGTGCTGGTAGAGCGGTTCCCTGCCCTGCCCGGAGAGGGCATCCACCCTGGCCATGTAGGTGTAGGGCAGGGTTTTGTCGTATTTGGATTTGGGTCCTAAAAATGTTCTGATAGCGCCCATGGGGGCCTCCGTTTTATTGGTAGTGGTTATATTTTGACTGATAACATTTGTTCTCATGCCACGAAGCCACCCACGAAGTGGTTCCTTCGGAAAAAGGCGCTAAGTTTTCACCAAGCATTTAATACCTTTGTGACGCTTCGTACCTTAGCGCCTTTGTGGCAATTACTCTTTCATCAGTCAAAACTTAACCACTACCCGTTTTTTTAAAACTGAGTCCAGGGCAAAACTGAAGTTTTGCACTCCGGGCCTCGTTGTTCAGGGGATTTGATTCAACGCCTGATCGATGTCGTCGCGCAGGTCTTCGAAATCTTCGCAGCCTACTGCAACTCTCACCAATTCATCCCCAATGCCGGATTCTTCCCGCTCTTTTTTGGGAACCGAGGCGTGGGTCATGGAGGCGGGATGCTCGATCAGCGATTCCACCCCGCCCAGGGAGACCGCCAGGGTGAATAATTGCACGTTGTTCATCACGATTTTGCCGCCCTCCAGCCCGTTCTTCACCCCGAAAGAGATCATCGCCCCGAAACCATCCATCTGCTTTTTGGCGATTTGGTGCTGGGGGTGCTCCGGCAGGCCGGGATAACTCACCCAGGTCACCCTGGGATGCTGCAAGAGGAATTGCGCCAGCTTTCCGGCGTTTTCCTGCGCTCTTTCTACCCGCAGCGGCAGGGTGCGAATCCCCCGCAGCACCAGCCAGGCCTGGTGGGGATCCATGGTGCCGCCGAAGAGATTGAGCACCGGTTTGATCTGGCGATACAATTTTTCATTTTTGGCGATGATCATGCCGCCCACCACGTCGCTGTGGCCGTTGAGGAATTTGGTCAGGCTGTGAATCACCACGTCCGCTCCGAATTCAAAGGGGCGCTGCAGGTAGGGGCTGGCAAAAGTGTTATCCACTACTAAGAGCAAATCATGCCGGCGGGCGATCTCCGCTGCCCCCCGGATATCGGTGATGCTGATGGTGGGATTGGCCGGGGTTTCGATGTAAATCATCCGCGTATCCGGCAATTGCAGCGCCTGCTCGATGTTGCGAAGATCGGAGGTATCCACAAAGGTGGATTTTACCCCGTAGCGGGAGAACTCTTTCTCCAGCACCATCCGGGTGGGGCCGTACACCGAAGCGGTGCTGACAATATGAGCGCCCTGTTGCAGAAAAGCTAAAAACACCGTGGTGGCCGCCGCCATTCCGCTGGCGGCGCCCATGCCGGCGTAACCGTTTTCCAGGGCGGCGATGCACTCCTCCAACGCCCCGGTGGTGGGATTTCCCATGCGGGTGTAAATGTAGCCGTCTTCCGCGCCGGAAAAGCGGGCGGCGCCGGCATCCGCATTGGGAAAGGAAAAAGTAGAAGTCTGGAAAATCGGCACCGAGACTTCCCCGAAAACCGGCTTTTTCAAGCCGCCGGCGTGAATGGCTCTGGTTGCTTTGTGCAGGGAGAGGTTCTTTTCTTTCATGTTGAGAAGCTCCTTTCGCTCAGGTTATTCTTTATTCTTCTTTGAGGTTGCCTTTTTCTGTCTCCGGTAATTCAACTATAAGCCAGACGCGTTTTTTCATCCGTAAGCGTCGGCGCAATAACGTCCTGCCACTCCGCGGATTTCCAGGTTCCCAGCGCGGCATGGGTGTCATAATAGCCCTGGGGAATGGGGTGCGTTCCCATTACCACCTCCATCCCGTATTTCGCTTTGATGAAATCGCGGAAATGAAAAAGGTGCGGGCAGGGCGGGTATCCCACAATCAAGCCGGTGGCAAAATGAATTACCTGCGCGCCGTTCTTCTTCATTTCCGCCGGGGCGTATTCCACGTTGCCGCCGGGGCAGCCGTCACAGGAGGTGTATCCGACCAATTCAACCTCGCGATCTTTATAGAGACCGAAGGCGCCTTCCCGGTTGCGCAGCGCCCGGAAGCATTTCCCGCCCGCGCAGGTGCGGTAACGATTGCAAATGATGATGCCGATTTTAATGGGTTTTTTCATTTTCATGCTCCTTGCTTAACCAGAATTTTTTGTCTCGAAACGCCACCAAAGAAAACCGGCGATTAGCATCCCCTTTCGGGTAGCGGATTTATCCAGTATCGCTCTTGCCTCCGCGACCGTAAAAGCGGATTTGAATTCCGGCTCCACCAAACCGATCCAGCTTCGCCGGATATCGGCAATGAATAAATGCCCGTCATCGCGGAGCACTCGCTCCAGCTCATCGAGCATTTTCAGCGGATCCGTAACCAGGTGCAGCATGTTGATATTCAACGCGACATCAAAATGATCATCGGGGTAGGGCAGGTTGTGAACGTCGGCTTTTTTAAATTCAACCCTGCCGGAAACGTTGGCTTTTGCGGCGCTCGAAATTGCTAATTCCAACAGGGGTTCGGAAAGATCGACGCCAGCGAATTCAGCCTCCGGGAACGTTTTTGCCAAATAGATGAGGGTTTCGCCAAAACCGCAGCCGGAATCTAAAACCCGCCCTTTTTGAAATCCTCGCGTTGTCAGCTTCCGGGCGTATTCTTCGCCGAATTTTTGCGCCATTTTCAAATGTTTTTTTGCATAGCGCCCGGCAAAAGCAAGATCGCTAAAAACCGGGTCGCGTTTGGGAATATGGCGTTTCATAAACTTAAAAGATCTTGTTAATGAAAATCATTCTCATTTAGAGGCCAAAAAATTTTTACAGATTCCCGCGGCAGGCGTGGCAAATCCCATAGAACTGGATGGTATGCCCGGTGATCTGAAAATTGTGGGCGGCCGAGAGCGCTTGTTCCACTTTGGTGAGTAGCTCGATCTCCTCCTCTACGAAATCATCATAGTCGATGATCTGCTTGCAGCCGGTGCAGATCAGGTGGTGGTGATGCCCCGGCTTCTGGGGACTGTGAATCAACTCGTAGCGGCTGCGCCCGTCGCCGAAGTGGAATTTTGCAATAATCCCCATCTCCTCCAGGAGCTCCAGATTGCGGTACACCGTGGTCAGCCCCACGTTAGGATAGGTTCTATGAACGCTCATATAAATTTCTTCCGCGGAGAGATGCTCGGTGGTGTTGTTCAACACCTCCAAAATCGCCTTGCGCGGTTCGGTAATCCTCATTCCCCGCTGGCGGAAATTGCGATGCCATTCCGGGTTATTTTTTCCGTTCATACTTCTTTCCTTAATGAAAATGATTTTCATTAACAATATAAAAATGGGAAATCATAAATCAAACAAATCTTATTTTTGGATTGCGGTTCAACTGCAGGACGTGAAGACGCTAAGAGTGCGCCTGGGAATTCAGTTTGCTACTTCCCAAACGCCTCCATAGCACACGGATAACGCTGATGGCGCGGATTTGCACAGATTTCTTCAATGAATTTTGTCAATTTATCCGCGAAAATCCGTCTCATCCGTGTCATCAGCGGTCCTGTAAATCGGGTTGCCGAGCCGTTTCGGGCAGCTCCGCCTCCCGGATCGCCCGGATGCGCTCCAGCATCGGGGGATGTGAGTAGTTCAGGAATACGTAAAAAGGATGGGGAGTGAGGTTGGCGAGGTTATGAGCGGAGAGTTTCTTCAAGGCGCTGATCATGTCCTCCCGGCTGCCGGTGGTCTCCACGGCGTAGCGGTCGGCTTCGTATTCGTTCTTGCGGGAAAAAATTTGCAGGAAAATGGAAAGGATCATCTCGATGGGAGAATAGAGCATTCCGAAGAAGATCAATCCCGCGTACACCGACATTTCTTCCATGTAAAACGCCTCGAACAATCCCCGGCGGCTCAGGAAGATCGAGAGCAGGTAAAAAACCACCCCGGTGTGCAGCACCCCGATCAGCATTCCTTTCCAGATGTGCTTCTTCTTGTAGTGCCCGATTTCGTGCGCCAGCACCGCCACCAATTCGCCCACGCTCTGGCTTTCCACCAGGGTGTCGAACAGGGCGATGCGCTTATTCTTGCCGAAACCGGTGAAAAAGGCGTTCGATTTGCTGGAGCGTTTGGAGCCGTCCATCACGAATACGTTTTTGAGCGGGAATTTAACCGAGTCGGCGTAGGAGAGGATGGCGCGGCGCAGCTCCCCGTCTTCTAAGGGAGTGAATTTATTGAACAGGGGCATGATCCAGGTGGGCGCGATGAATTGCATGAACAGGGAAAACAGGATGGCGGCGATCCAGCAATAGAGCCAGGCGTAGCTGCCGGCGTATTCGAAAAAAGCTAACACCCCGGCCAGCACCGCCCCGCCGATGACGATTCCCAGCGCCGTTCCTTTAAGAATATCCAGGATAAAGGTTTTCACGGTAGTTTTGTTGAACCCGAAACGCTCCTCGATTACGAAAGTGCCATAGACGCTGAAGGGCAGGAACAGCGCCGAGCGGGCGAAAATTAGAATCCCGGTGTAGAGCAGGCCGGTCCAAACGGAGTGCGAAATCCATCCGCGCACGATCTGATCCAGCCAGTTGAATCCCCCCGAAAACCAAAACGCCAGGGTAATTGCCAGCCCGAAAGTGGAAGTTATGAACCCGAAGCGGGTGCGCACCCGGGTGTACTCCTGGGACTTGCGGTATTTCTCCGCGTCATAAACCCCTTCGAATTCCCCGGGCAGCTCCCGGCGCAGGGCTTTCAAATTCAAGAGGTCGGTCGCCAGGTCTAAGAGGAAACCAAAGAGCAGCGTTGCCAGGATGATGGCGGCGTAAATATTCATCAAGCATTCCTTTGTTAATTCTTATAAATCTTTTCTGCTAAAGATAACCGCCAAATGGTGTTCGGTCACGTGATTTTTTTGGAGAAATCCTGGCGCCGCCTCCCTTCCCCCGCAAGTGAAGCAAATCTCGTTTGGTTTCCGGCCAATCCCTGCATATTTTTTCCTATCAAAAAATCCATTCTAATAAAGAAAGGAAGAGACCATGAAAATATTATTCGCACACTTGATGGGGCTGGTATTGGCGCTGGTGTCGCTTTGCCAGCCGGTTTCGGGGCAAATCGAACTTCAGCAGGCCTTCCCGGCGCTCTCGTTTACCCGCCCGGTGGATTTGCAGCACCCCGGCGACGGCACCAACCGCCTTTTCGTGGTGGAGCAGCGGGGGGTGATCTCGGTATTCGAAAACGATCCCGCGGCCGCTTCCAAAACTACCTTCTTAGACATTCAAGAGCGGGTGGATGATTCCAGCAACGAAGAAGGGCTGTTGGGGTTGGCTTTTCATCCTGATTACGAAAATAACGGCTATTTCTACGTCAACTACACTGCCACCGGCCCCGACCGCACCCTGATCTCCCGCTTCAAGGTCTCTGCCAACAATCCCAATGCGGCGGAGCCGGACAGCGAGGTGGTGATCATTACCATTCCCAAACCCTTTTCCAACCACAACGCCGGGCAGCTCGCCTTCGGCCCCAACGACGGCTATCTCTACATCACCACCGGGGACGGGGGCAGCGGCGGCGACCCCCAGGGGAACGGGCAGAATCGCCAAACCCTGTTAGGCTCCATCCTGCGCATCGACGTGGATACAACTGCGCCGGGGCTGCAGTACTCCATTCCCCCTACCAACCCTTTTGTGGGCAATGCCCAGGGCTACCGGGAAGAAATTTACGCCTGGGGGGTGCGCAATCCCTGGCGGATGAGCTTCGACCCGGTGACCGGCTGGCTGTGGGCGGCGGACGTGGGGCAGAACGCCTGGGAAGAGATCGATATCATCGAAAATGGCAAAAATTACGGCTGGAACATTATGGAAGGGAACCATTGCTACAATCCCCCGACCGGCTGCAATACCGCCGGGCTAACCCTGCCGGTCTGGGAATACAGCCATAACCTGGGCAATTCCGTGACCGGCGGGTACGTGTACCGCGGGCCGGGGGTGCCGGAGTTGGTGGGCAAATACATTTACGCTGATTTCGGTTCCGGGCGCATCTGGGCGTTGGAGTACGACGGGGTCAATCCCGCGGTGAACAACCAGTTGATAGATACCCCGCTGCTGATCGCCTCTTTCGGTGTGGATCAGAACCAGGAGCTCTATATCTGCGCCTTTGACGGGAAAATTTATCGCTTCAAGCCCACCCCGACCGGCAGCTCTGGCAGCCTCCCGGTCCTTCCGGAGAGATTTGCCCTGGGACAGAACTTTCCCAATCCCTTCAACCCGGTTACAAAAATACCTTACCGGCTCGATCAGGCCGGGAAGGCGTCCATTACGATTTATGACCTGAACGGCAAACTGGTAAATACCCTGGTGGATTCGATGGTATCCATGGGGCAGCATTCGGTAAGCTGGGACGGCAGCGATTTCGAGGGCAAACTGCTCGCCGGGGGGGTCTATTTTTATCGCCTGAAGGTGGATAATATCGTGGTGCAGACGCGGAAGATGGTGTTTTTGAAGTGAAGGTTGCAGGTGCGACGCGCTTTAGAAGTGCGTCGCACCTTTTAACTTCCCCACGTCCTTCCGGCACATCCGCCGGAATTCGCAATAGCTCTCGCAGGCCGGGGCGTCGGGATAGGCGGTGTGGCGGAATTCGCCCCGGCGAATTTTTTCCACGCCGGCAAATACCTGCGCTTCGGAACGCTCGATCAGCTCCCGCAGGGTAAGCTCCTGCCCTTCTTCATCGACGATCTTCTTGTTGGGCAGCGCCGCCGGATTGTTTCCGGTTTTGATATTCAACCCCGCGGTGCGGTCGAAGGCCGCGGCCACGCGCCGGCAGTTCTCCTCATCCCGGATTTGGTAGATGGCGAGCATCACCGGCTCCACCGCCGGTTCGGATTGCCCGCGCTGCAACAGCTTCGGCAGCGCCGCGGCGTACAGGGGAAGCTGCAAGGCGGTTCCCGCCAGCATCTCCCTCACGTGGCTGACCGCGGCGCCGGTTTTGTAGTCCAACAGCAGCGCCTGGCCGAATTCGTTCAAATCCACCCGGTCGATCTTACCGGTAATCTGCACGGTTTTCCCCTCCCGCTCCAGGGTGAGCGGCTCCTCCACGGAGATGGGATCCTGCTCGCTCTTCCGCCCCGCCCGCCCAAAAGCCACTTCGAAATACTCCGGGTAGAACTGCAAATTGGTGATGGCTTCCTCTTCCTCCTTCAAAAACTGCGCCCACACCCCGGGATGCTGCGCGGAGCCGAAATATTTTTCCCGCTCTAACTCGAACAAGATTCCCTGGAAGGGCAGGCGGGCGAATTCTTCCTCCGCGATCTCCCGGAGCAGCGCCGCTTCTTCCCAGGGGCGGCGCTCCTGCCGGCGCTCCTTCAGGGCGTGATAGAAACGGAACAGGGTCTGGTGCACCAGCTGCCCGCGCTCCAGGGGAGTAAGCCCCGCTTCGATCTCCGGCTCTTCTTCCAATCGCAAAAGATATTGGAAAAAGAAGCGGATGGGACAAAAAGCGTAGGTTTCCAGGCGGGTGATGGAGAAAGGCCCTTCGCCGATGCGCTCCCGCAGCTCGCGGAGGGTCTCCGGGTAGGCGCCCAACATCCCTTCGTACTCCCCGAAGCGGTCGCGGCGGCGCTTGCCGGCGTTGCTGCGCAGCCGCTGCAGCCAGCCGGGCAGCAGGGTGATTTTCTCCGGCTGCTCGCGTTGGTGCAGCAAAATCCAGCGGCGGAAATTGCGCTGATCCGCAGGCTGAATGCCGGGGGGAATCCGCCGGGCGGCCTGCTCCAACAAATCCTGGCGGTTTTGCAGGAAGCGCGGGGAGGGGGTCGGTTTCCGCCAGCGCACCTTCACCTGGTCGGCCAGCACGTTCAAAAAGTTGGAGGGCACTTTGGCGGCCTCTTTCTGGAAGCGCGGGTAAGTGAATACTAACCGCTCCGCCCCGGAGCTAAGCAGTTGATAGAGCAGGTAGCGATCCTGCGCCAGCAAATCCTCCGTGGCCGCCAGGCCCATCTGCTTACGTTTGTCATCATTGAAAAATACGTCGTGGGTGTAGGGGCGGGGAAACTCCCCTTCCACCATCCCGCCGAAGATGAGCGCCTGCGGCTCCGTGGAGAGGATTTCCAGGCGGGGCATGATCTGCAAACCGTAATTGGCCCACTCCCGGAGGTTGTAAGTAGCCTGGGAGACCAGCAGGCTTAGATACTGGTGCAGCTCCTTCAGGGCCAGCTTGCGCTCCCCGTGCAGATTGGTCATAATCCAGCTAAACTGGTCCAGAACCTTGATGAAGCGGTTGAAAGCGCGGTATTCCCGCTCCCTCTCCTGGGGCGTCAATGCCTCGCTTTCATTTTTATACCAGTTCAGGAAACCGTAGTGCTCTAACAGGCCCAGGTACTGCTCCCGGAAGTCCGCCGCGGGCTGCTTTCGATCCAGCGCTTTCAACCCCTCCAACAGGGTTTGCAGCTTCGGCGCGGCGGCGGCGAAGGTCTCGATCAGCTCCTCGCAGCGCTGGCGGTCGAAATCGTCGTCTTCCGCGCTTTCGGTTAACCGGCGCTGCAATAGCTCGCGGTATTTCTGTAAATCTTCCCCCCATTTGGCGTGAAAGTAGCCCAGGCGCAGCTCCCGGGCGATCAGCTTGACCGCGCCGGCCTCCACCCGCTGCGCCGGGGACGGGTTGAAGAAGGGGGAGCTGAGCAGTTGCAGCAGTTTTTTCACCTCGAAGTTTTGCAGGGGAACCTCTAAGAGCAGCAGAAAGCTGCGGATCAAGGGCGACTGGCTTAGTTGGAAGCCGGTGGAGAGGTTGTAGGGAAGTCCCGTGTCCGGCAGGCCGTAGCGGGGGAAAATTTCGTGGATCAACGGGGCGTACTGCTCCAATGAAGGGAAAGTGATCCCGATTTTGTGCAGGGGAATTTTGAGGTGATGGTGCAGCCGTTTGATGTAGTTGGCGATGAAGGCCACCTCTTCGCTGCGGCTGTTGAGCGGCTGGATGAGGATGCCCTTTTTGATCTCCGCCTGCGCGAATTCCGCCCCGCTTTTGCGGAACAACTGCCGCTCCCAGGCCTCCGGCTGGCCGAGCTGAATCTCCACCGGGTGGAGGTTTTTCAACGCTTCGTAAGCGGGGTCGATGTGCTCGAACATCTCGTGGTTTTCCGGCAGGTAATCCAATTTGACTTTGATGGAGCAAGCGTTTTGAATGCGCCGGAAAAATTCCAGCATCGGGCGGCTGAACAGGCCGTAGCCGCTGAGGTACACCGTATCCACCCGGGGAAAGCGTTTGCGCCAGAACGCTTCATCCAACCGGGCGATGACGGCCTGGATGGCCCCCGCCTCGTCGATCAGCCGCTGGCCTAACGCTTCTTCGAAGCCGCTGATGAGCAGGGAGAAATCCTGGATGCGAACGCGGTCGTCTTCATCCTCCTCTTGCAGGGAACCGGCCAGGCCGGCGGCGTCGTAGCCGTATTCGCGCAGTTCTTCCAACAACTCATCCACTTTGTGGATCAAACCCCGGCGGCGGATGCTGGCGGGGGAGAAGAATTGCAGGTTAGCGGCGTTTTTCTTCAGCGCCTCTTCCACCAGGAACAGGCGCATGGTATTGGAGATCACCTTGCGCGCCCCCGGCAACTGCTGGTACAGCTCCACCATGAACTGGTAAAAGGTGTACACCGGGGGATCCGCCAGCGCCTTCCGGTCGGCCAGGTCGATCAATTGCTCCTTGAAATAGCGCACCGCCCGCCGCACCGGCAGAAAGTAGATGAAATCGTACTCCAGCCCCGGCTGCCGGCGGATGCGCTCGACGATCTCGTTCTTGAAGTAGTAATACTCCCCGGCGGGACCGGTGAGGAGGTGGAATGCGGGGTCGTGTGCCATAGCTGATTTGGTTATGGGTGACGAGGTTAAATACTATATGAGAAAAGGATCTGGAGTGCAGAATTTATTCTGCATTGTCGGTGCAAAATAAATTTTGCACTCCTTTCAGAAGGCCGTTTTACCCTCCCCCCGCCCGCCGGTTCACCGCCTCCGCAAACCGCTCCGCCGCCGGCGCATCCATCCGGAAATACAGCGCCGGCTCGATCAACTCCACTTCCATGATGGCAAATTCATCCCCGGCGTCGCGCACCAGGTCCACCCGGGCGTAGAGGGGAATTTGGCCCAGCGAACCCATCGCCGCCTCCCCGCGCCGGCGCAGCTTTTCTTCCGCTTTCACCGCGGTAATGATTCCCCCGTGCTCTTCTTGCACCCTAAAGTCATTCTGCTGCGGGGTTTTCAAAATGGCGTGGCTGTATTCTCCGCCGAAATAAAAAAGCGAGTATTCCCCTTCTGTGATGATGTTTTTCATAAACGGCTGCGCCATAAATGCTCTCCCGGCAAAGATATGCCTCAATTTATCATAATGAAAGGGAATATCTTTCCGGCGCAGTCGAAAAGTATGGTCGGCGTTGGCGCTGATAAGCGGTTTGATAATGATTTCCTCGCTGTGAAGCTGCTCGTAAAACCCCTCCAGTTTCTCCGGCGAGACGCTCCCTTCCTGCCAGATGGTGGGAACGATGCGATTCCCCTTTGCCTGCAAGTCCCGGAGATAGGTTTTGCGAATGTTCCACCTCACCAGCTCGAGATCGTTTTGCAGCAGGGCCCGGGAGGCGTCGATCCGCTCCAATACGTTCAGGAAACGAGCGGCGTCCTTTTGGTAATCCCAGGTACTGCGAATGATCACCATATCAAAGCGGTTCCAATCGCAGGGCTGCCGCCAGGAGACGGTTTCCACCGCCCAGCCGCGCGCCGCCAGGGGGGCGACGGCGCGTTCGTCATCGCTGACGAATCCTTCTAAATTGTCCGTAGAGAGGAAGGCAAGACGCCTCATTTGCTTTTTTCCGCCAGTGGTAACCATCTCGACAATGTTAAATTTTAGGTAACTATTCAGGCGTTTTGCCACAGAGGCCACAGAGAGCACAGAGACATAAAAAAATTCCTAATCAAATCACAAATACAGGGATATAAGGCTCTAA
>JABWBP010000023.1 GCA_013360445.1 Calditrichaceae bacterium
AAAAGGCATAAGTTTACTTATTTTTTTCCCCCGATCTGAAGATCGGGGCTATTCAATTTTTCATAAAAATCAAATATTTACCTACGAATAAGGTCTATTAAACAAATCGGTTCTGTCGGACGAAACAGTTATGAAAGGGCGAGAGCATGCTTGCCAACAAAGGCCGCCTGGCATCCGGCAACTTTATGCTGCTAATCCTGGTATCCGTCACTGTTTTTGTAGTGCCGGTCTTTCCCATTGCGTATCACAAGCTGCTCTTCAATCTCCTATATACCGCCATTTTTTTTATTGCCGTGTTTAGCCTGCAAAAACATCGCAAAATGATGCTCGGGTTAGCAGTGGCCGCTACCGTCGCGGAATGGCTTTCCGCAAGTATCCAGATGACGGCCCTGAACACCGCCTCCCGGCTGTTGAACATCCTCTTTTTCATGGTCGTGGTTTTTTTTCTGATCGTTCAAATTACCCTGACCCAAAAAGTCACCGCCCGGGTGATTATGGAGGCGATCAATGGGTATTTGTTGTTAGGGATGGTTTTTGCCCTGGCGGTGGCAGTGATTATGAATTTCCGTCCCGAAGCCTACAATTTTCCGACCCCGGCCTCCCGGTTGGATCAGAGCATCTACTATTTCAGCGATTATCTTTACTATGCCTTTGCTACCTTTGCCACGGTGGGTTATGGAGATATCGTCCCGCTGGCGCCTTATGCCAAATCCCTTGCCATTCTCACCGGCGTCACCGGGCAAATTTACGTGGCGGTGATCATCGCCATGCTGGTGGGGAAGTTCGCCGCCGCCAGCGCAGTTTCCGATGACTCAACATAAAGGTTTTAGCGTTTCTATCCTCAAATTTCTTCCATTTCTTTGCGCGTCCTTAGCGTCTTGGCGCCCTGGTGGCCATAATTTTTCAACTGGTAATTCGCATTAACAGTAAAATCAAGGAGATCAATATGATTCCGTACGAATGGAAACGGATTCAACGGCTGATAAGCATGCTTACTCTCGTTTCAGGATTAATCCTGTGCGCTGCCCTTCCCGCGCAGGCGCAAGCCGCCGGGGAAGCGAATCTGCGGAATGATAAACGCAGCAACATTACCAATCGCTATGGGGTCTGGTTCGGGTGGTTCGGAGCGGGATTTAAATCCCAGGTACAGTTAAATTCCCAACTCCTGGACCTCGGTGCCTTTATTCAATTCGAGCGCACCTTCGATTTACCGGACCAGAAGAACACCTTTCGAATCGAAGCATACTATCGCTTCAATCCCCGCCACCGGGTACAATTCGGATACTATAATTACCGGCGCACCGGCGTGAAAACCGTGAATGAGGAGCTGCGCTTCGGCGATTTAGTCATACCCATCGGCGCATCCTCGGAGGCCACCATGGGAACCCGGCTGCTCAAAGGAGTGTACCGATATGCCCTGTTCAACAATGGCGTCTTTGAATCCGGTTTATCGGTCGGGATCAGCCTGATGAAGCTGGACGTGGGGCTGAACACCCAAATATTAAATCAAAGCAACTCCGAAAGCGCGTCAGTAACACTTCCGCTGCCGTTAGTGGGTTTCTACGCCTCCAATCGCTTATGGCAAAAATGGTTCCTGATCTATTCCGTGGATTTTTTCACCGCCAAAATAGACGTTTATGATGGCTCCCTGGTGGATTTCATCATGGGCCTGGAATATTATCCTTTCAATCATATTGGATTCGGGTTAGTGGCGAACGCCTTTAAAATCGATTTGGAAGCCAATGACCCCGGAAATTTCGATGGAAAGGTCAATTATGAGCTTCGCGGGTTAGCGGTATATCTCTCATTCGTTTTTTGAGGGATTGGGTGGTGGCTAAGTTTTAACTGTCGAGAGATTGATTGCCGCACCCGGCACGCGGCGTAAGCCGTGGCTTCGCCAAAGTGCTCCCTTTTCCGTAGGAACCGCTTTGGGGCGGGAAAAGGGCTCCTTTTTTATTTGTATATCTCCCCCAAAACCTTTATTTTCTCCCGTTCAATTTGGCGACCCTGTGCCTTTGTACTGGTCGTTGTAAGAGGTAAGGCCGGGGCTGTCGTTTTGGGAAGGGCTGTTGCGGCATGGTTCGTTATGAAGTACATTTGGAGACCCCCCACCTGCGCATGATCCATAAGGCGGCGGATATTCTGAAGGAGGGCGGGATCGTGATCTATCCCACCGATACGGTGTACGGGATCGGGTGCAGCATGTACCACAAACCGGCCATCGAGAAACTCTACAAGATCAAGGGCAAATCCAAGTTTCAGTCTATGAGCATGATCTGCGATTCCATCCAGCAGGCTTCCCAGTACGTGCATATCTCCAACGCCACTTTTCGCATCCTCAAAAAATGTTTTCCCGGTCCCTACACCATCATTTTGCCGGCCAAACACGAAATCGCCAAACTGATGCTCTCCCGGCAGAAGGAAATCGGGGTGCGCATTCCCGGCAACCCGGTATGCCAGTTATTGGTGCGGGAGCTGACCCACCCGATTTTGAATACCTCGGTGAGCATGCCGGAAGACGACCTGGGCTTCTATCCCGAACCGGAAAGCCGCAACCCCTTCACCGATTCGGCGGACCTGATGCTGGATAGCGGTCCCTTCCCGGACCAGATCGAATCCACGGTGCTGCGAATTCACGATAACGAAATCGAAATCCTGCGCGAAGGCAAAGGGGACATTGGAATTTTATCTCTTTGAAACAGTAATACAAACCAAACGCGATACGTATTCCGTATTGCGCAAAGCGTAATGATTGATGAGGCTGATTTATGAAAAAAATCGTACGTACCGACAAAGCGCCCAACCCGGTGGGGCCGTACAACCAGGCGGTGGTCGCCGGGAACCTGGTATTCACTGCCGGGCAGGTCGCCATCGACCCCCGCACCAACGAGGTGCTGGCGGGAGGAATTGAAGAGCAGACCCGGCTGGTGCTGAAAAACCTGCAAGCGATCCTGCACGCCGCCGGCAGCGACCTCGGCAAAGTGCTCAAAACCACGGTATTCTTGAAAAATATGAACGATTTCCCGGCCATGAACGCGGTGTACGCAGAATTCTTCCCCGAAAATCCCCCCGCCCGCTCCACCGTGGAGGTCGGCCGCCTGCCCAAAGACGTATTGGTTGAAATCGAGTGCATCGCCGTATTATAAATTACCTGGTGGGCTGGAGGCTCGATGCTGGATGCTGGATGAGTTGAATAATTCAGAGTACCAATCTCTTTCAAATCATTAAGAGAATCCCCTCGGTTAATAAACCGCCACTAATATTCAGCATCGAACATCGAACATCCAGCATCGAGTATCCGACGTTTGACAATAGCACGGTAACGCCTCCATGAACTACCACCTCATCCTCAATCCCGCCGCCGGGCGGGGGCTGGTAAAAAAGCTCCGGCCGCGCCTGCTCAGCGCCGCAGAATCCCTGCCGGGAACGGTGCAGGCGCACCTGACCGCCGCTCCCGGCCATGCACAGCAGATCGCCGGGGAATTGAAACGGGAAAATGCAATAGTCATCGCCGTGGGCGGCGACGGCACCATTCACGAGATCGCCAACGGCCTGGCGGGGGGCAATTGCACCCTGGGGATCGTTCCCGTGGGCAGCGGCAACGATTTTATCAAAATGCTCAACCTGCCCCGCGACCACGCCGCCGCGCTGGAAGTGATCCGGCGCGGAAAAACCCTGGTTATGGACCTGGGAAAAGTCAACGATCGCTATTTTATCAACGGGCTGGGATTAGGCTTCGACGCGGAGGTGGTGATCGAGCTTCAGAAAGTAAAAGGGCTGCGCGGGTTCGCACTGTATCTTTATGCGGTTTTCAAAACCCTGCGCCGCTTGCGCAATCGCCCGGTGATTCTCGACATGAACGGCAGGCGGGAAAACCGGGAAGTTTTTATGATCAACGTGGGAAACGGGGAATACTTAGGCGGCGGTTTCCGCCTTACCCCCGGCGCAAAAATCGACGACGGCGCCCTGGACGTATGTATTTTTCGCTCCCTGAGCCTGGGAGAAGTGCTGCGGCACCTGCCCAAAGCCCTTAGCGGCAAGCACGTGGAGCTTCCCCAGGTGGAGTTTCTGCGCGCCAGCCGGTTGGTAGTGGAATCTTCTGAAGGTTTTCCGGTTCATGCCGATGGTGAATTATTAGGCGGCGGCGTCACCCGGCTGGAGATTTCCCTGCTGCCGCAGGCCTTAAAAGTCATCCATAATTTGCCGTAACCGGTGCATCGTTTTGTGAAGAATCGTTCCGCAATCATCTCTTTGCTTATCGCGCTCTTTTGCGGCGTTGCGGTTGAATCCCCGGCCGGGGAAATCGCCGATTCGTCCCTGGCCGCTGCTCAAAAGGGCGCTATCGACACCCTGCGGCTGCTCTCCGACCAGCCCGTCAAATCTCCCTGGGGGGCGGTGCTGCGTTCCGCGATTTTGCCCGGCTGGGGGCAGGTATATAACGAAAAATATCTGAAAGGCGCGCTGGCGCTGGCCATCAACGGGGCGCTGCTGTGGCAGGTGTTCGATTATCACGATCAATGGCAGAGCACCGGGCAGCAAAATTATCGCGATAAACGCAATCTTTATACCTGGTACTGGGGACTGGCGTATTTGTTGACCATGGTCGATGCCTACGTGGACGCAAGTTTGTTCGGTTTCGACAAAGCCATGGATATCGCGGCGCTGCCGCCGGGACCGGGAGGATTTTCGGCAGGGATTGCCCTCCGTTTTCGATTTTAAGGTATGAGCTATCTCCTCAAGTTTCTGGATTACGTTTACCTTACCCGCCCGATTCTGTTTTTCCCGGGTTGGACCACCCTGATTGCCGGCTACTTTTGCGCCGCCGGCGAAAGCCGCAGCGGTTTTCCGGTTCCGGGAAACGTTATTCCGGTATTTTGGAACGCCTCTCTTGTTTTAGCAATGATCGCCCTGGGCTGCGCCATGGGCGGGGGAGCGGTTCTCAACCAGTTGAAGGACATCGATTCCGACCGCCGCAACCGCAAACTTTTCCTCTTGGGCGACGGGTTTGTGCCGGTTCGGCGGGGGTATATCCTGAGCGTTTTTCTCATCGGGGCCAGTTTGCTGCTCGCGATTCCGCTGGGATGGGAAATTGTCGCCGTGGTCATCAGCGGTATCCTCATTGCCGGCTACGTTTATAATTTCCCGCCCTTCAACTTGAAAAATTATCCCCTGGGCGGGTTGTGGGCGAACATGGCCATGGGCTGGCTGGTTTTTGTGGTGGGCTGGCTGCTGGTCGCGCCTTTCAACGTCCGGATGTTAGCAAGCTCCCTGCCGTACCTGTTGTATAATACCGGGCTTTACCTGCTCACCACCCTGCCGGATATGGCCGGAGACGCCGCAGCGAAAAAGATCACCCTGCCGGTGCGCTACGGTTTCCGGAATACCCTGCGGCTCAGCGGGGTTGCGTTCATCCTGGCGCTGGCGGTTTCCGCGCTCCAGGGGGAGGGATTTCTCTTCCTGGTGATCCTGGCTGCGGCGCCTTTTTTCATCCGCGCCCTGGTGCGGGAAACCGTTCCGGCGATCATAATCGGCGTTAAAATGGGGATTTTCTTTTTTTCAATAGGGATATGTGTTAAATTCCCGCCGTTTCTTGGGATGATTGCGCTGGCGTACTTTGTTACCCGGATGTATTATCAAAAGCGTTTCGGGATCAAATATCCCAGTTTTAAAGGCGATTAAGAGCGTTTTTGAAGAATCCCTTGCAACGATTACCGCTAAAAAATAGAACGCCGATAACGCTGACACGGTTAATTTTCGTCACCGCTTGACGGAGCAAACTTTCTATCGCCATGAATGCTATGAGCGTTATCTTTAGCCAGATATTTCTCTACCTGGGGTGCGTGTATTGCATCAACAGCGTGTTGATCTACCTTGCCCGGCGCTTAAAGATATCGGACTTCATTGCCCATATTCTCACCGGGGTACTATTTGCCGCAGCGGTGGCCGGTTGGGCGGCGCTTTTCGGCCCGCAAAACGCCCAGCCCTATCAAACCGGCTACCGTATCACCGAGCATACCATCGATAACCTCCGGGCGGAGAAAGTCCCCCAGACGGTGCTGACAGACCTTGACAGCATCAAAAACCGGGTTTATGTCGGCGAAGGAGTTTTTCTGGATACCCTCGCCTCCAGGTTGGGAGAGGCGGAGGCGCTGCGCCATAAAACCCAGATCTTTCGCTTCGCCGCGGTCAGCGATAGAACCTTCAATACCTTCATCATTTTTCTGACCCAGTTGGGATTGCTCCTATTCCTGGTGCAGATCGGGTTCAACTTCGATCCCAAATTCTTCCAGGCCGGCAGCGACAACGCGCTCAAACAGGCCTTTCTGGTAATGGCCTTGATCGTACTGATCCTGGGGGGAACGGGCTATTTTCTGTTGTTCGAGCAGAATGCCTGGATCACGGTTTTCTGGGTGATCGCCTTCCTGAGCATTCACATCGGCGCGGTATTGTCAGCAAAGTTTCCCATTACCCTGTCGCTCAAAAAACCGCTGAAGGAGCTGGTGCAACTGGCGGTGATACTGGACATCGTAACCCTGGCGCTCTTCACCCTGGTCAGTATATACCTCCAGTTTCGCGGTTACAATCCATCCGGTCTCAAAGGAGATTTGCCGCGCTGGGTTGCCCTGACGTTTTTCATTCTGCCGGCGCTTTTGCCCCGTAAAACGGAACAGTTTTTTGGGGTTTTTCAAAAGCTCCTCGGTGAATATACCATTCTGTTGAAGTTGGGATTTTTCTTTCTCTTTCTGTACTTCGGTTTTCACAGCGGCCTTTCCGTGCTGATCCTGGGCATCTGGGCGGGTTTGCTCTTTAAATCCTTTGCCGGGGCGGTGCACTTCGAGGTTCAACAAAAATTCTTCTCTAACGTCTCATTTTTGTACATCTTCCCCTTTGTGGAGATCGGCCGCAGCCTGGTTGCCCCCCGGGAATATTCCCTGGATTTTTGGTACGCATTTGGGATCATCCTGGCGGCGCTGGCGAGCATATCTCTTCTGTTGATCGCTTTGATCTCACTGCGCAAACGGGAATATCCCCTGGCGCTTTCCCTGGGCGCTTTTCCCCGGGGGGAATTGAGCGTCTTGATTCTCTGGCTGTTCAAAGAAGCTTATTTGATCCCGTTTTCGCTCTTCGTCGTGTCTGTGGCCGCGGTGATGGCCAGCAGTTTGTTGGGAAGTTTCTCAGGGAAATACCTGTTTTCCTCTTCCCTGGAACGATTGCGCCGGTTGAGCCGGCGGTGAGAAGGTGTTTGAAAATTCAATTCAGTGCCCCAAAATCATTCAAAGCGCTAAACCACAGGAAGGAACATGGCTTCGCTATTCGATAAGCTCAAAAAGGGAATTTCTAAAACCAAAGCCCAGGTTTTTGACCGGGTTTCGTACGCGATCAAGGCGAAAAAGAAAATAGACGAGGATCTGCTGGAAGAGATCGAAGAGATCCTGATCTCCGGGGACGTCGGGGTAGAGGCCACCCGGCATATCGTTGAAGAAGTGAAAAAGCGGGTGAAGCGGGAGCGATATGAGGATTCCGAAGACCTTTTCCGAATTCTGAAAGAAGAGGTGGCCAACGCTTTCCCCCGCGACGATTTTCAGGAGACCCGCCTGCCTGCCAACCCTTACATCATTTTGATCGTCGGGGTGAACGGCACCGGAAAGACCACTTCGATTGCCAAACTGGCCAAGCGTTTTCAGCAGCAGGGTAAAAAAGTGCTTTTGGCCGCGGGCGATACCTTCCGCGCTGCGGCCATCGAGCAGTTGCAGGAATGGGCCGACCGGGTGCAGGTGGATCTGGTCAAGCACCAGTCCGGTTCCGATCCCGCGGCGGTGGTATTCGACGCCTTGCAGGCCGCCCGCCCGCGCGGGGCGGAGGTAATCATTATCGATACCGCGGGGAGGCTGCATACCAAAGTGAACTTGATGGAAGAATTGAAGAAAATTCGCCGGGTCATCCAAAAAGTTGTCCCGCAGGCTCCGCACCTGTGCCTGCTGGTGTTGGACGCCACCACCGGGCAGAACGCCCTGAACCAGGCGCGCCAGTTTATCGACGCGGCGGGGGTAAACGGCATCGTGCTGACCAAGTTGGACGGAACCGCCAAGGGCGGGGCGATCATTGGCATTGCCCACGAATTGAAAATCCCGGTGCGCTACGTGGGGGTAGGGGAGGCCATGGACGATTTGCAGCCCTTTGATCCGCAGCTTTACGCGGAGGGGCTGTTCGAAGGAAATTAAAATCGAAAGCGATATGTCAAATCAAAATAGAACCAATCACCGCAAGCGCATCCACGTTACCACCCTGGGATGCTCCAAGAATACTTATGATTCGGAAATATTGATGGGGCAGTTGGCGGCGCGCCGGGCGGAGCTGGTCTCCTCCCCGGAAGAGGCCGACGTGCTCATTCTGAATACCTGCGGATTCATCGAGATGGCCAAACACGAATCCGTGGAAGCGATTTTGGAGGCGGAGCAGCTCAAAAAAGCGGATCCCCGCAAAAAGATCATCGTCTGCGGATGCCTGTCACATCGCTACGCCGGGGAGCTTCGCAAGGAAATGCCCCTGGTGGACGGTTTTTTCGGCGCCGAAGACTATGAGAATATTCTGCGTTTTTTGGAGTACTCCCCGGAAGCTTCGCCGGAATATCTCTACGAAAAACGGCTGCTCTCCACCCCTTCGCATTACGCTTATTTGAAGATTTCCGAGGGCTGCAACCATAAATGCGCTTTCTGCGCCATCCCCCTGATGCGCGGCCGCCATCGCAGCCGCCCGCTGCCGGATCTGGTAAACGAGGCCCGGCTGCTGGCGCAGCAAGGGGTCAGGGAATTGATTATCATCTCCCAGGACACCACTTTTTACGGGATCGACCTCTACGGTTCGCAAAAAATTACCGACTTGCTGCGGCAAATCGAGGAGATCGAGGGCATCGAGTGGATTCGCCTGCACTATCTCTATCCCACCACGGTGCAGGATGAGTTGATCAAGGTAATGGCCGCCAGCCCCAGGATCGTTCCCTACCTGGACATGCCCATCCAGCACATCAGCGACGCGATGCTCAAAATCATGAAACGGGGCGGCAACTCCCGGCGGATTCGCACCATTTTTGAGCAAGCGCGGGCAAAAATTCCCGGCGTAACCCTGCGCACTACTTTGATCGTCGGCCATCCCGGCGAAACCGAAGCGGATTTCGAGACGTTAAAAGAGTTCGTTGAAGAGTTTCGGTTCGACCGTTTAGGGGTGTTTATGTATTCTCATGAAGAAAATACCGGCGCTTACAGTCTTGGGGACCTGAAACCGCGGATCAAAGAAGCGCGTTACGCGGAGCTGATGGCCATCCAGCAGAAAATTTCCCTGGAGAACAACCTGAAAAAGGTGGGCGCCCGGTTGCGGGCGTTGATCGATGAGACCGATTGGAGCAGTATGAGCGCGGTGGGCAGGACGTCCGGGGATTCCCCGGAGATCGATAACGAGGTACTCATCGAGCAACTGGATCGGGCGGTGCGGGTGGGAGAGTTTGTGGATGTTCGAATTACGGACGCTTCCGAATATGAACTGTATGGAAAATTAGGGGATAAACAGCATGAAAGTTAAGCTCGGGATTATGGTTTTAATAGCGGCGCTGTGGGGGAGCGGGCCGGGGCAGGCGCAGCCTTCCCAGCCGCCGGAGGTGGGCATGCCCATCTTTAACACCGCGGTATATTCCACCCTCTCCCCGGAGAGCGGCCAGGCGCTTGCCCGGGTGTACGTGCAGATCGTGAATGATAATTTAACCTTCTTGAAAAACGATTCCGGTTTTTATGCCGACCTGTTGATCGAAGTGTACCTGACCGAAATCGATCACGATTTTGTATTGAACCGCACCCTCAGCAAGAAAATTACCACCGCCGATTACGCGGCAACGAATTCGACCAGCGTGGTAAATACTTTTTTTACCGAGATACCGGTCGATCCCGGGAAATATGAGGTCGCGGTAACTCTGTCGGATAAAAACAGCAATAAACAATTCAGCCGGAAAACCGGTTTCGAAATGCCCCCCTCATCCCTTTCCGAAAAAGGGCTTGCGGTTAGCGATCTGATGTTCTACAACGCCCTGGAAACCGATCCCGGCGGAGACCTCGGCGGCCTCCACCCGGAGTTGACCCGCAATTTTTCCGGCCAGGGAAAGGCCATATACGCCTATTTTACCTCCTTTTCCTCCGGCGAGGAAGATAGCCTGCAGATCGAATACCTCATAAAGGACGACCGGGGAGTGATCATTCAGCAAAACAAATATGACGCCTCCCCGGGAGGGGGATTTCGCGAGCATTATATCCGGTTGAACCGTTATTATTTCAACCGGAACGCATATTTGTTTCAACTGGCAGCAAACCTGGGGAACGAAGCGATTACCAGGGCAAGCGCGTTTAGTTTTTACTGGAAATTCGCCCCGGCGAAAGAACAAGACCTGGACCAGGCGATCGAGTACCTGAAGTACATTGCCCGGGAAGATTCGATCCGTTATTACCGGAAAAAAAGCTATGAAGAAAAACGGGGTTTTTTCGAGCGCTTCTGGCAGGCGCGGGACCCCAATCCGGATACGGAAGAAAATGAGCTTATGCTGGAATACTACCGCCGGGTCAATTTTGCTAATAATACCTTCTCCACTTCCGGGTTTCGCGGCTGGTTGAGCGACCGGGGGCGGATTTACATTAAATTCGGGCAGCCCGATGAAGTGGACCGCCACCCCTTCGAGGCAGGCTCCTATCCGTACGAAATATGGCGCTATTACAGCGTGAACAAGACCTTTCTGTTTATCGACCGCAGCGGCTTTGGGGATTACGAATTGCACCCCTCATATTATTATGTGGAGTATGAGTAACTGATGTTACGCACTGACCATGACTCGGGGATAAATCCCCCCGCAATTTTGAGAGAGAATTTATAACCCCCCCCGCGATGAATCGCGGGGCTATTCAATGTTTATAAAAGACTTGAATAGCCCCGATCTTCAGATCGGGGATTTATTGGATATATAAGCCCCCCCTAATTTTGCAGGGATTTATCCCTGCGTGCGGAAAAGTTCCGCGCGAACCGGCAATCAATCGTTCGCGATTGCGCCGCGAAAAATTTGCAGTCTCCCGAAATAAAAAAGCTCCTTCGGAATTTCTCCGAAGGAGCTTTTCATTTGAATACCGATATTGCGCGATCAAGCCATCAATGTGCTGCTTTTTGAACTTTGCCGGCTTGCAAGCAACTGGTGCATACCTTGATTCGTTTGGTCACCCCGTCTATCACCGCACGAACGCTTTGTAAATTCGGATTGAATCGCCGGGCCGTCTTATTGTTGGCGTGGCTGACGTTGTTCCCAAAGATCGGTTTTTTTCCGCAGATTTCACAAACTTTCGCCATGACATATTCTCCTTTTAACTGAGCAAAAATTAAACAAAAAGTATAACGAATCAAAACGGAAAAATCAAACGATTTGAGATTTTTAACCCCGGAAATTTGTATTTTGCCATAAGTACTTATTAAACCGATAGAAAGATTCCTGTTTAACGTGAAACTAATTTTTTCGATTTTTTTTCTCCAACTCGTTTGGTTTTCTGGGATACTTTTCATTATTATTACCTGCTCATAATGACTCCCGGAACCGGGAGCAGTGCTTGAGCGACTCCCAAATTTCGTAAATATTGATGATTTGTGCTATTCCTCAAGAGTGTGGATGGGAAGGAATGAGCCAAGTACAGGTACTACGTCTAAACATGATCAATGACCACGCAGAAGGAACTGCAAAACTTCCCGGGAATCCTGCCGAGCTCCAGGATCAATGGAAGCAATGTCTGGCAGAATTAGAGAAGGAACTGCCCTGGCAAACCATTCAAACATGGTTTCTCCCCGTTGTTCCGGTTGCTTTTGCCGATAATATCCTGGTGTTAAGGGTGCCTTCGCGTTTTTTCCTGGACTGGATGGAAACGAATTACGGGCCGCAATTGCAACTCTGCCTGGCCCGGGTCTTCGGAGAAAACGTGCAGTTGGATTTCCTGGTAGCGCCATCCGGCAACGAGGCCCCGGAACCTGCGGCGCCAGAGGAGCCTGACCACCTGCCCAACACGGATGGAAAGCCCTCCCTGCAAAGCGAGGTTCCCACGGATGATCGCTATACCTTTGCAAATTTCCTGAGCGGCGCGGAAAACGAATTCGCCTGCAAAGCGGTCCTCCATGTAGCGCAAAACCCCGGCAAAGCGAATTTCAATCCCCTGGTGATCCATGGCGGAATCGGCAGCGGAAAATCCCACCTGCTGCACGCCCTGGGAAACTATTTCCGGGAGAATTGGCCCGATAAACGAACCGCCCTGTACGGCAGCGAACGCTACGTTCATGAGTATGTATTTTCCCTGCAAAACGACCGCATCAACCAGTTCACCGCTTCCTTCATGTCCCTGGAAGTATTTTTGTTGGATGACGTTCACACCTTGTTCAACAAGAGCAAATCCCAGGAAGGAATGTTATTCATCCTTTCCGAATTGGTGAAAAAGGGAACCCAGGTGGTGGTGACTTGCAACGAGCCGCCCAACCAGTTAAGGGATTTCAACCCCCGGCTGATCTCTTTTTTGCAAAAAGGGTTGATCGTCGACATTCCCCCCTGTGAGTATGCCACCCGGGAAAAGATCATCCGCCATCATTTCGAACAGCATGGCCTGTCGCTGAACGAAAAAATCATTCACTACCTTTCGGAACACCTGGGATCGAATTTACATTATCTCCACGCGGTGCTGGTGCGCCTGGTAGCGCAAATTTCGCTCCTGGGGAAAAGCCTCTCGCTGAACGATGTGATCTACGTGGTTTCCCAGATGTGTCCCCAGGAAGGCGGGGAATGCGGTCCCGGAGGCTCCCGCCAGGCAGTGGGAATCGACCAGATCGTGAATGCAACCGCGCTGTTCTACGGGGTGCCGGTGGATATTCTGTTAGGCGTCTCGCGCAAGAAAAAAGTGATGAACGCCCGCCAAATTGCCATTTACCTCTGCCGGGAATTGACCGGGGAATCGCTGACCTCCAT
This sequence comes from Calditrichaceae bacterium, assembly GCA_013360445.1. Classification (GTDB taxonomy): domain Bacteria; phylum Calditrichota; class Calditrichia; order RBG-13-44-9; family J075; genus JABWBP01. The sequence goes on from JABWBP010000023.1 coordinate 13,022, forward strand.
CGGCTACCACTTTTCGCATTTGCACCATTCGTCGGTGCTCTACTCCTACAATAAGGTTGGCCAGGCGCTGCTGCGCAATGCCAAATTGAAATCGGAAATCCAGAAAATCAAAGCCATGTTGTAAACTTGTGTATGGTTGAATTGCTAAATGGTTGAATGGCGTATCACCTCTTTTTTAACCCTCCCGCTATTCAGCCGTTTGACCATTTAGCCATTCGACCATCCCGGCATCCCACCTCCTTGCCCATCCCGTTTCCCCCGGGAATTATTTTTTCCTGCGTACTGGAACTTTCGCGTTTTATATTATCCATTCCGCTATCAGCCAAGGAAGTATTTGCGATATGAAATGGTTCAGAATATTGATATTCATTACGGCAGGAAGCATCGCCCTGGGATCAACCGCCGCTGTTCTGATGGTTCCCTGGTGCTTCCCCGCGCCGGCGCTGGCCCAACAGGATAGCAGCGGGGTGGATTCCCTTCAGCCGGGCGCAGCGGAGGCGGATTCCCTGAAAAAAGAACCGGGAGACAGCCTGGAAGCAGCGCAGCAAGGCGCTTCAACCTTCCCCGGCAACGATACCCTGGCGAAAACGCTTTCCGAAAACCGCCCGCTCAATAAATTAGACCGGGTAATTTCCAACAACGCCTTCCGCCCCGGCGAAAAATTGACCTTCACCGTGCGCTGGAAGTTTATCAAGGCCGGGGAGGCGACCATGGAGGTGCGCGACATCGTCAACCTGCGCGATGGAGTGACCGCTTATCACATCGTTTCGACCGCCCACTCGGCTAAATTTTTCGATGCGTTTTATAGAGTGCGCGACCAGGTGGAAACCTTCCTGGATACCCGGGGGATTTTCTCCTGGAAATACAACAAGCGCCTGCGCGAGGGGGGGTATAAATTCGATTTGCTGGTGGATTACGACCAGGCGAATGGCGTCGCGCAAATCGAGCGCATCCGCTACGAGAGCGATGAGCCTCTGAAAGTGCGAAACCAGGAGAAATTCGAATTGGACATACCGGAGTACGTGCTGGACGTGCTCAGCGCCTTCTACTACGTGCGCACCCAGGAATTAAAGATCGGGGAACCGATCTACATGGCCAACCATGATAACCGGCAGGTATATCAATTGCAGGTAATCATCCAGCGAAAAGAGCGGGTGAAAGTGGACGCCGGCACCTTCGATTGTATTATGGTGCAGCCGCGCCTGTTGGGAGAGGCGATTTTCAAGCAGAAGGGGGAATTGTGGGTCTGGCTCACCGATGACGAATACAAAATCCCGGTGCAGATGAAATCCGCCGTGGCGGTAGGCTCCATTACCACGGAGCTGAAAAAAATCGAGGGAGTGCCCAACCCCATTCCGGCGAGGGTGAAGTGAGTGAAAAGTGCAAAGTGCAAAATGCAAAATGAAAAATGAAAAATGCCGAATAATGACAACTGAATGACGCGCTCCAAAGGAGCCCCTTCGGGGAAGCCAATGACGGCGAAGCCCAATGACGATCAATAACGCCCCGCCAATGACCATAAATAACGCGAAGCAATTGACCACAAAATGACGCGCAATGCGCAATTGACAAATCGAGGGTGATCACCATGTCGCGGTTCAAAAAATTGACCTTTGAAGAGGTCGAAACTTACAGCATCACGGAACGCTTCAGCAAGGTGGGCATCGGCGATTTTGCGAAGCCGCTGAAGCGCACTTCCACGTTGGAGGATTTCCTACATGCCCTGCCGGAGATTCTCATCGGGCAGGATTTCCGGGAATTTATCGCCCATTTCCGGCGGGCGATCCGGGAGAAGAATGCCCTTATCTGGATGATGGGCGCCCACGTGATCAAATGCGGGATCAACCCCTTGATTATTGAGCTGCTCCGACGGGGTTATATCTCGCACCTGGCCATGAACGGCGCTTGCGTGATTCACGACGTGGAGATCGCCATGTGGGGCATTACCAGCGAGGACGTGGCCGCCGGATTGCAGGACGGCACTTTCGGGATGGCGCAGGAGACCGCCGCGTTCATCAACGAGGCGTTAACGGCGAATAAAAACAATCAAAAAGGGTACGGGGAAGCAGTGGGGGAGAAAATTATCGCTGCCAATGCTCCCAACCGGGGCCTCAGCCTGCTGGCCGCCTGCCTGGAGCACAACGTGCCGGTTTCCATTCACCCGGCGTTAGGAACCGAGATCATCCACCAGCATCCCAATTTGGACGGGGCGGCTTTCGGGGAGAAGTCGCTGTTAGATTTTCAGCTTTTTACCCACTCCCTTACCACGCTGAAAGAAAACAGCATCGTGATCAACGCCGGCTCCGCGGTGATCATGCCGGAGGTGTTCCTGAAAGCCCTGACCGTGGTGCGCAACCTGAAGTACCCGGCGTACGGCTTCTACACCGCGGTGTTCGACATGATCCGCCACTACCGCCCCACCGAGAACGTGAAATACCGCCCCACCCTCTCCGGCGGCAAGGGCTACTACTTCGTGGGGCACCATGAGATCATGCTGCCGCTGCTGATTGGGCTGCTGTTAGAGTGAGTTTGTGGCAGAATAATTTTTTGCCCCGCACTCGTTCGACTGAGCTCACAACGAAATTCGGGATGCCGGATAATGATTCAGCCCACTAAACACGCAAAAGGACACTAAAAGACAGCGGTATTTCTCTTGCCGCAACAGTGGGTTATCGGGCAGGCCGTAGAGTTCTGTTTTTATCTCTCGTATATTTCGAGTGTTTCGTGGGCTGAATAGATAAGGGGGTTTTCAAAACCCACCCAGACACTAAAACACCCGAACACGAGCACACTCACGCACTCTCTTTACCGTTCGTTACTATTCAGCCACAGAGACCACAGAGGTCACAGAGGAAGATTTGGGGGTATCCACCACTTCGTGGAGAGCATTTAGAGCCTTATATCCCTGTACCTCTGTGGCAAAACGCCTGAATAGTTACTACCGTTCAAAAAAATCCTGAATGATGGCGGCGAGGTCTTTCTCTTTCAAGGCCGCCAATTCTCCTAAGTAGAGTTTCCCGTCTGCCGGTACTTTCGTTTCATCCTCGGTGGATTTGACCGATTTCTGGATGTAATTCTGCAGCCGCTCGATCTCGTCGTTATAAAAACTCACCGCGCTTTGCCCGATTTTCAGCTCCTTGATCTCCCAGTCGATGCGCGAGGCGTCGATGCGGCAGAACCAGTTGTCGTCATAAGCGGTGACGTCCAGCCGCTCCAGGTCTTCCAACAGGGCCTTGTTGAAGCTCTTCACCTTTCCGCTCACCGGGGATTTGAAGGGGATGGAGTGGGCGCCCTGTTTCACGCTGAAGAGGTGCTGCCCCCTCTGCACTTCCATGCCTAAGTTGGGCATTTCCACCCCGTCCACTTTCCCGATGATCTTCTTGGCAAAATCGTCGATGCCCACAAAGACGTTGCCGTCCGGGTCTAAGCTGGCCCAGCAGTGCCCTTCGGAGATGAACACTCCCCCGGGGATGTAGAATTCCACGGAGCTGGGGATTTTCGCTTCCGTGAAGTGGGTGATGCGCACCTGCGGCTTCAACTGTTTGTGGATGCGATCCTGCCGCCGGATGGCGAATTTCTTCACCATTTCCAACAGCTCATCTTCGGTGAAGGGCTTCTGTACGTAATCCATGGCCCCGAACTTCATGGTCTCCACCGCGGTTTCCACGGAGGCGTAGCCGGTAATGATAATCACGTCGATGTCCGGGCGCAGGTGCTTGACCGACTTGCACACTTCTACCCCGTCCATTTCCGGCATTTTCAGGTCCACGAACACGAAATCGTAATGGTGCTTCTGGATCAGCCCTAACGCCTCCTGCCCGCGCTGCACCGTGTCCACGCAATAGCCGTCTAACACCAGGATTTTCCGGAAGCTGTCCAAAATCACTTCCTCGTCGTCCACCGCTAAGATCCTCGCTTTGGGGTTTTCCACCTCCACGCGCTTGAGGGTTTTGGCCTCGTGGCTGAAATCCAGTTTCAGGTTGACCGCCAGCGCCTCTTCCCGCTCCCGGCGGGCGCGTTTTTCCGCCACCGCCCGGCCAATTTTGCGGATGGCCAGGTCGGCCAGCACAAATAAGATTACTGCTACAACTAAAAGTAGGAATGCCATGGGATTCTCCTTTTTATACAGATTTCTTTCATTCAACCTTACAGCCGGTCGGAGCTGCACGGGGTCAGGTGCTTCAATTCGTACTCCAGGTCCGAGGGGAGGACGGTATAGAGCCAGCCCCGGAAGTAGGGGTCTTTCTCCACCAGGGCGCAATTTTGAGAAAGGGTTTCATTGAAATTCAGGATTTTTCCGCTGATCGGCGCCAGCACGTTATGGATCAACTGATCCTCCGTTTCCACCCGGGCGCATACATTTCCCTGCACGATCTCCTCTTCCCGCTCGAAAAATTCGATGCGCCGGATGCCTCCCAGGGTTTTGATAAACAGGTCGCTCAGCCCGGTTTTTACCGAGCCGTCGCTCTCCACGTTCACCCAGCCGGTGTATCCTAACCGGTAATAACTGGGAGGGCAGGGCACGTAAACGGGGTAAAGGTCGTTCCGCTCCCGCGCCGCGGCGTTGAATGACTGGCTCAATTCCTGGTACTTCATTCCCCGGCGAACCGTGCTCAACAGCTCTTCCACCGTGAACGGTTTGGCCAAAAAGTCGATGGCCCCCAGGTAGAGGGATTTGACCGCGTTTTCCACCGTGGAGTAACCGGTGGTGATGATCACCGGCGTCGCGATGTGCTTTTCCGCCAAACGCTCCAGGAACTGGAAGCCGTCCATATCCGGCATCATAATGTCGCAGACGATCAGCCGGTAACTACTCTGGGCGATCTTTTTCAGCCCCTCTAACGCGTGCACCGCGGCGTCCACCTGGAAGCCCTCGGCGCTGCAAAGCTTCACCACCGCGTCTAACACCACCGGCTCGTCGTCGATAACCAGTATGTCAGTTTGTTTTTTCATATTTCCACCATCTGCTCACTTCTCCCCATTCCCCAATTCACTATTCTCCATTCCCCATTCCCCATTCCCCATTCACTATTAAAAACAATCGCGAATTCAGAACGGTGAATAGTGAATAGTGAACGTTGAATAGTGAATGATTAAATCCTACCCCTTCTCCGCCGGCAGGCGCAGCGTAAAGGTCGTTCCCTTACCCGGCTCGCTTTCCACGCTGATTCTGCCGCCGTGATTGTCAATGATTCCCCACACCACCGCCAGCCCCAGCCCGGTGCCTTTTTGCCCCTTGGTGGAAAAGAAAGGCTCGAAAATCTTCTCTAAATTCTCCCGGGGGATGCCGCAGCCGCTATCGGCCACTTTGATCTCCACGTACTCCTTTTTGCCTTCCCGTTCCGCGGTTTCCCAGTATTGCCAGGCGCAATCCTTGTTGGTGCATCCGGTCAATTTCCCCTGGGAGGGCACTTCCAGCGCGTACACCGCGGAGCCGCAGGAGGGGCAGGTTTTGCCCTCCTCTAACAGGGAGATATTGCAGCGCGGGCAGGAGAGGGTAAGCTTGCTCTTTTTATGAATCGCGACGCCGTAATGGTGCGCCGGCTTGCCGTACACCGGGTGAAGGTGGATAAATCCCTCTTCGCCGTTGCTGGCGGCCTTCAGGCGGATGGAAGGCAGCCCGTCGATCTTAAAGCCCGGGTCGATGAGATCGTGCCCCTTGGGGCAGGCCGCCTTTTTTACCTGGAGAATTCCAAAGGGGGCTAACCGGATTGCCGCCGCCGAAAGAGTGATGGTTCCCCCGCGATCAGCCATGGCGTCCGCGCCGTTTTCGATCAAATTGATGAACACCTGCTGAACCTGGTTGGCGTCCGCGGTAATGCGGGGCAAATCGTTTTCGAATTGCTTCACGATTTTGACCTGTTTCAGGCTCAACTGGTTCTCGATGACGTGGAGGGCGCGCTCCAGTACTTCCCGGATATCCACTTTGGTCTTTTTGGGCACCGACTGCCGGGCGAAATCCAGCAATCCCTTCACGATTTCCCGGCTGCGCTTGGTTTCCCGCACGATCACTTCCAGGTCCTCTTTCAATTCCGGGTTGTCTTTGGCGCGCTTCAGCAGAAAACTGCTGTAAGTGAGAATGCCGGTGAGGGGGTTGTTGATCTCGTGCGCCACCCCCGCGGCCAGCCGCCCCAGGGAGGCCATTTTATCCGATTGAACCAGTTGCAGGCGCGCCTCGGAGAGCTTCTGGGTCATATTATTAAAGGAGCGCGCCAGGGCGCCCAATTCGTCGCTGCCCACGTTCTCGATGGAGTAATTGAGGTTCCCGGAGGCGACCTGGCGGGTGGCGGCCACCAGGGCGTTCACCGGTTTATCCACCCAGTTCTTGACGAAAAACCAGATGATCCCGCTCAGCGCCAAAATAGCGATCAGGGCCAACAGCAGCATCTTGAATTTTGCGGAAGCGATTTGCGCGTCGATGTTTTTCAAGCTGATGACCACGTCCAACACCCCTAACACGGTTTGGGTGCGGGAGTGGGCGTGGCAATCCGCCGTCCAGCAGGAAGGCTCGTTATAAATCGGGTTGATGATCCCGAAGACCCGGGCAGAATCCGGGTGCACCCGGAAAACCCGGGTGCGGTTGGAGATGGGCAGCTTCTCCAAAGGCTGGTTCTCCGCGTGGCAAACGTAACAGGCCTGGGCTTTTTTGTCCAGCACGTGGCCGATCTGGCTGGTATCGGCGGAGTAAGTGATGCTGCCCTCCTTGTTCATAATGCGAATGTCTTTGAGGGCGGGGTCGTCCCCGATCTGCTGAACGATTTTGAGAATATGGGGGCGGTTATTCAGCAGCATGTCGTAGCGGGTGCTGCTCTTGACCGTCTCGCTAAGCTGGTTGGCGTGGCGCTCCACTTCCGCTAACAGCACCTGCTGCTGGGAGCGGATATTCAGGTAAGCAAAAATGCTGATGATCAAAATCGCCGCCAACCCCACGGCAAAGATCAATTTAAAACTGATTTTTTGGAACATTGTTTATATCCATGGTGAATTTCAAGAACCAGGAGCTAAGAGCCAAGAGCCAGGATTAAGGACCTGGTTCGTTTATGAGCCGTCAACTCTACTCCATTAATCCATTAATCCATCAATCCATCAATCCATCAATCCATCAATCCATCAATCCATTACTCCATTAATCCATCAATAATCCATCAATCCAATACTCCATTTCCTAAATCCACAATCCGAAATCTCTTTCAATCCACCTTCCTGCCCGGCAGGTCTTTCGGATAGCTCAAATCGTCGTGGCAATCGGTGCAGGTGGGCGGGGCGTTAAAATTCTGATTGGCGTGGCAGTCGCTGCAATCATTTTCGATATGGTTTTCATCCAGCGCCAGCCCGGTAATGCGATGGTCGAAATTGGTGGCGTTCCAGCCCTTGTGGCAGGCGATACAGCTCGCATCGGGTTTGGCGACCCGCCGGCGGCCCTGCTGGCCGTGGCACTCTTTGCAATCCACGCTGCTGTGGAAACGGGCGAGCGAAAAGCCGGTGAGTTCGTGGTCGAAACGGGGTTTTTCCCGGGCGCCGTGGCAAAGTTCGCAGCGGTTATCGATCTCCTCCGCGTGGCAGGCCATACAATTGTCGTGCGGCTCTTTTTCTACGGCGGCGGTTTCCTTCATGGTATCGTGGCAGCGGCTGCAGCTCTCATTCTGGTGGCAACTCACGCAGGCCAAACCGTAGCGCTGGGCGTGGTCGTCGTGGTAAAAGGTAACAATCGCGCCTTCATCCGCCCCGGTTTGATACACCAATTTGGCGGGTTCGGTGATTTTCGGGTGCTTGATCTCCTGCTTCGCCGATTTCACCGCGGCGGCGGTAGCGGCAGAGGGATCGCCTTTAACCGCGTGGCACACCGAACACTCATTGCTGTGGCTCCATTCCCGGTGGCAACTCAAGCACTGGCGGTGATAAGCGCCTTTCAGCCCCGGTTTGCTCAAATCCGTGCCGGTGGCGTTGGGGTCATGGCACTCCCGGCAGGGGGCGATCCGTCCCGGGGGATTGAAATGGTGGCAGGAGACGCAGCCGCCGGCCATATCGGCCATCTCCGCATGAAGCTTATGGGTGAAAATCGTCGGCTCGTACAGGTTGGAGAGCACGTCGATCTTCATCACCGCCGGGGCGTCCTCGGCGCGGTGATAGACGGTAATGCCCCTGCGGCGGGTAAATTCCGGCATAATTTTCAGGCACGGTTTTTCGTAGGTCGGCCGCTCGCACACGTGGCAGGATTTGCAGTCCAGGGGCATCTGGGCGTGGTGCTTTTCCCCGGCCGGCTGGGCGTACACCGCGCCCAGGCCGATGATAAGGATGAACAGGATCTTTTTCATTTTTAACCTGCTTACCATTGGTTGTCATTCATGGTCAATGGCTTCGCCGTCAATTGCGCTGCGCGCGTCATTGGACTTCGCGTCATTCGTCGTCAATTGCCTGCGGCGTCATTGATAATCATTTGCACTTTTCACTTCTCACTTCTCACCTTGCAATCTTCAATCTTCAATCTCCTGCGTTCCCCGGATGGCGAATTTGGTTCGGGGACGGTGGCTGAGATCCGGCTGCCCGATGATAGGGAATACCCGCACGAAGAGGCGGTAGAGCAGCACTTCCAGAGCGATAAATCCCACGGTGATGGAAATTTCCCCGATGGAGGGGAAATAAGCCGCCGCTTCCACCGGCGGTTTATAGGCGATAACGAAGTTGTTGAAGCGGTTCAGCAGCACCCCGAAGACCACTAAAACGGAGGCTAAAAAAATCCAGAACGGCGATTTCAAGGCTTTGCGATCCAAGAAGATGCGCAGGGGAATAACGAAACCGACCACCACTTCGATGAGGAACATGGTGGTTTGCAGGTTGAGATCGGTAAGATAAACGAAGGTCTCCCGGATCACCATATCGCCGATCTTGAACGCTAAATACACCGCCAACAGCGGCCCGATGAAGCGGGCTAACTTCGAGAGCACGTGCATCTCCGGCTTCAGGCCGAAAGAGCGCGAAGCCAACATCGACTCCATGATCACCATGGGAAATCCCACCGAAATGGCCGAGAGCAAAAAGAGCAGCGGCGCGATGGGGGTCTGCCAGAGGGGATGGATTTTCGGTCCCGCGATCATCATCAGGGTTCCCAGGGAGGATTGGTGCAGGCAGGAGAGCACCACCCCCAATATAATAAAGAAGAACATAGCGCGGTTCAGGCCCCCGTCCAAAAATCGCAGAAAGCGGTCGATTCCCTTGTTGAAGCGGGCAAAAAGCCCGGGGAGATTCACCCGCCCCATGAATCGCTCGGTAACGAGGGGCAGGAATTCGATGTAGAGCACGCTCAGGTAGGCCATTACGCAAATGCCCACTTCGAACAGCACCGAATTGCCGTTCCAGAATATCATCACGTGCCAGATGTTGTAGTAGCGCCCTAAGTCCATTACCACGCCTAAGGCCACGAAGGTGTAGCCCAACATCGCGGTGAGCAGCGCCGGGCGGGTGATGAGGTGGTATTCTTCGCGGTGGAAGATGTGTCCCAGCGCCGCGGTGGTAAACCCGCCCGCCGCCAGGGCCACCCCCGCGGCCACGTCGATGCCGATCCAGATGCCCCAGGGGTACTCCTGGCTGAGGTTGGTTACCGCCCCGATGCCTAACACAAAGCGGAAGAAAGCGAATACCAGCCCGTTCAACACTAACAGCGAGAGAACGATTACCCCGGGGGTGAAGAATTTGAACTTCAACGGTTCTGCTTTGATGGCAAGGTTCATTTTGTCTCCTGAAGATCTCAAAGGTTTTCAAAAGACCTCAAAGGTTTCAAAAAACCTTTGAGGTCTGATCCCTTTGAGGTCTGGTTATTTATTCTTCCTCGGATTCTTTCCCGCGTTTGCTAATCCACATAATCCCGCCCAACAGGGCGAAGAGGGAGATGGGCGGCACGAAATAGGCAAAAATTGCGTGCTGCAGGGATTCCGAAGCGCCCGGCGCGGGATCGGGGCCTAATTCCGGAAAATCTAACTTTTCGAACTCTTTGCTCGCCAGGTAGAGCCAGGAGGTTCCTCCCACTTCGTACTCCCCGTACACCCGGTCGATGTAGCGGCCGGGGTTATCCTTGATGCGCTGGTGCGCCAATTCCACCAACTCATGGCGTTTCCCGTATTTCATCACCTCCATGGGACAGATTTCCACGCAGGCGGGGATTTTACCCTCCCCGGTGCGCTTGAAACAAAAATCGCACTTGCGGATTTCCGGCTGCAGCGCTTTTTCATACTCGAAGGTGGGCACCTGGAAAGGGCAGGCCACCATGCAGTAGCGGCAGCCGATGCACTTGCCCTCGTCCCAGATCACCGCGCCGTTTTCCTGCTTGGAAAACGCGCCCACAATGCAGGCGGAGACGCAGGCGGGATAGTCGCAGTGCCGGCACTGGGTTTTCACGTTGATAGACGCCCTCCCGGCTACGGGATTTTCAAACTCGTTCACCACGGTCAGGGCGGAGGGGTCGGGGCGGCGTTTTTGGGCGAATACCGAGCGGTCATTGTAACTCTCGATGGGATCGCTGGGAAGATCGTGGGCGACCTTGCAGGCGTACTCGCACCTGCGGCAGCCGATGCACAGGGTGGTGTCCACTAATACCCCCATACGGTCATCGGAGAGCACGTTCTTAGGAGCGGCAAGCGCCTTTTTCGGCGCCAGCCCGGCCAACCCCGCCCCTAAGATGCCGGCGGTTTTTAGAAAGTCGCGGCGGGACTGTTTCATGAAAAATCCTCCCGTGGTTGATTCAGGATTTGTTCCATAGGTCGGTTTCCTTTGTTAATCCGGTTTGATTATTCCGCCATTGGCGCAGTCTTTTGGGGCTGCAACTTCTTGAAATTCGACTCCTTAACCTCCATAAATCCATACTTTGCAAGGAGAAATTACGGCCGGGCGCCGCTCGCAAACAATGACTTTGGTTAGCTGAAAACATGATTTTCGTCAATGTTTTCGCATGAAGGGAGAACATCTCTCCCTCGCAGAATGCTGTTTGTTGCCGGAGAATCTACCCGGCTAAGATCGCATGCGCCTGAATCTGCGACAAAAATGTCGCTGTCGTCTCACGGATGCCCCAGCAGATTAAATTTATAAAAAACAGTAAATTATTCATCGCAAAGCGGGTAAAAGAGACATGGATGTCTCGAATTGTAACCACCGAAGGAAAAAGGAGATGGATGTAAGTTATATATAATCAAACAGCTAAGATGATTTCCAAAAATTTGGCATTGAAGATGTATTATATATTCGCCTTGTAGGCCAGAGAGGATGAAAATGTTCAGAGTACTGGCATTAACTGAGGAAAATGGATTGTATGCCGGGGTTAGAGATTTTGTAAAGAAGGACAGTGGAGATATTAGAATTATTACCTACTCGAGTACGGTAGATCTTTTAGAAAAATTTTCTGCGATGCACACGGATCTGGTAATATTAGACGTGGATATATTAGACGACCAGGCCATCAAATTGATCAATATCTTACGATCCATCAAGAAAGACTCCCGGATTATGTTGATCCTTTCGAAAGATAAAATGGCGATCTGTTCCGCGGCTTTTTCCTTAGGGATCGTTTCTTACCTGGTAAAGCCGATCACCACCGAAAATCTATATGAAATCATTTCCTCGGTATTGCTCAAACATTGAAAGAACACCGCAAAAAAGTATTTCACTACTTAATCAAGGATAATGTGCAACATGTTAACCCCTATCTCTAAAATCCTACCCAAAGGAGGACTTGTTATGAGGAACTTCTTTAAATCGTGCGCCTTCCTGCTCCCGGTAATTTTCATCATGTTTATGCTGTCAACCGGGTGCGAGACGGAGAAAGTCGTTACTGAAACAGTGACGGTGCATGACACGGTTACGGTGACGATTACCGTACACGACACCATCACCATCCTGGTGAACGGGGTGGAAGTGGATACGGTGGTCGCCAACCCGGCCATGATCGCCCAGGGCGGTACGGTTGAGTTGACCGCTTCCGCCACTGCCCAGCCGGGCGTCGGCCCGTTGACTTTCAACTGGTTCGCCAGCGCCGGCGAACTCGATGCGCAGACCGGCGACACGGTGCACTGGAAAGCCCCGGATGATCCCCAGGTGGTTACCATTACCGTGCACGCCGCCAACGCCGCGGGAACCTTTATCGGTATTGGCGCCAGCATGGTAGGCGTGGAAATGTACGTGCCCACGGTGACCCCGTATTACTTAGGCGACGCGTCCTGCGCGGGCTGCCATAGCGGCACGCATAACGCCTGGGGCCAGACCGCCCACGCTGATGCCTGGGCCAGTTTGATGGAGAGCGGCCATCCGGCGCCCTATTGCTTTCCCTGCCACGCCGTGGGATGGGATTTTAATCTGGTCGATTCTACGTTCGTCGGTAATACCGGCAACAGCGGCTACGATGAAGCGCCCATCGCCAAGTTCGAAGACGTGCAGTGCGAAAACTGCCACGGCCCGGCGTCCGACCACGTGGCGCAGGTCAACCCGGCGTTGGTGCAAGTCAGCTATGACGTTATGAATTGCGGCCAATGCCACGAAGGCACTCATCATCCCTACCTGACCGAGTGGAATGAGTCTCCCCACAATTTTGATCCGTATGCCCATCCCAGCGCAAGCTGCGGCGGATGCCACGACGGCGTTGCTTCCGCGATTCGTTTGAGCGGAGAGTCGAATTATCCGTTGAACGTTTACTATGGCAGCGGGGCGATCACCACAAGGCCGGATACCGCTTCTGTGCCCTTGGAGGCCATCGTCTGCCAGGCCTGCCATGATCCGCACAGCGCGGAAAATCCCGGGCAAATACGCACCGTGGCAGACGTGCCCTTGAAAACTCCCACCGGCCAACCCCAGGTCTTTGTGACCCCCGGCGGCACCGGTAAGCTGTGCATGCACTGCCACCACGCCCGCTCTGGGCCTGCGGATCACATTCCCAATGGCAATCAGCGTTTTGGGCCGCACTACAGCCCGCAGGCGGATGTCATGGCGGCAGAGACAGGCTTTGAAGGCGTTGCGGATCCAACCTTCAACTGGGCCGGGCCTTCTCACCTGCTGGTGCAAAATAGCTGCAAAACCTGCCACCTGAACATGATCGAATATCCCGGGCCGGCCGGCTCTGCCGTTACCGGGCATAAATTCGAGCCTACCCCGGAAGCTTGCGTCAACTGCCATGGTTCTATTACGGCATTCACACAGATTCCCGCGGCGGCAGACTTTGACGGCGACGGAACCGTCGAGGGATTGCAGGAAGAAGTGGACGGGTTGATGGTTCTCCTCCGGGATGCCATTGTGAATACTCCCCCCGGTCTGGATACCACCACCAAAGGCTTCATTGGCGCCCTGGGCGACCCGCTGCTCTCTACTCTCGAACAACGCGAAGCCGGTTGGAACTGGGTTTACGTCTATCGCGACGCCAGCAGGGGCATCCATAACCCCGATTACATTGTCCAGTTACTCCAGGAAAGCTATAATTACATCACCAGCCAGCCGGTTCCCGGCGCGGTTGCGGTAAGGAACGACAACGAAGCGGTAAAGAATTGGTAAACTGAGTTTACCCGCCCCCTCACCGGTTTGACCGGTGAGGGGGCTTTTTTATATATTCCATCCCGTCGCTGCATACATCAAGACTTCCGGAAGTTGAGAGCTTTTTCCTTAGTGCTTTTCCGTGATTATACTCGTCAAAGCCTCATTAGCCATCTTTTTTCGATTTAAAAAAGGGGAAAATATGGGAATGAATCGCCGCAAATTTCTCAATGTTATCCTGGGGGGCGGATTTTTAGCCTGGATGGGAAGCGTCATCTATCCGCTGGTCTCTTACCTGAAGCCCCCCAAAGTTCCGGAAGCGAACGTGAATTCCGTAAAAGCCGGGCTGGCTTCGGAGTTTCCCCCCAACAGCAGCCAGATCGTCAAATTCGGCAGAAAACCGGTCATCCTGGTGCGGGAGGATTCCGGCGAATTCCGCGCCTTTGCCGCCACCTGCACGCACCTGGACTGCATTGTGCAGTATCGAACCGATACCCGGCAGATATGGTGCGCCTGCCACAACGGAATATATGATTTGCGAGGCCGGAACATATCCGGCCCGCCCCCCAAACCGCTGGACGAATTTGTTGTGAATATTGTAAATGACGAAATTGTAATTGCCAAACCACAGCACGAGGGTTGAAAATGGCGGCTGCTATCGGTAAAAAAATTTATACCTGGCTGGATGAACGCTTTCATTTAACTCCCCTGATCGAATTTATGAAGCACAAGCAAGTGCCGGTGCACCGCCATTCGATATGGTATTATATGGGCGGTGTGGCGCTGTTCTTGTTTATCATTCAGGTCGCCACGGGAATTTTGCTGCTTCTCTACTACCAGCCCGGGGTGGACAGCGGCTACGAGAGCGTTCGCTTTATTATCACCAAAGTAAATTTCGGGTGGCTGGTCCGCTCGCTGCATAGTTGGTCGGCGAATTTGTTTATTCTGGTTATTTTTGTGCACATGTTCAGCACCTTCTTTACCCGCGCCTACCAAATGCCGCGCGAATTGACCTGGGTGACCGGCTTTATTCTGCTGGCCCTGGCCATGGGCTTCGGATTCAGCGGTTACCTGCTGCCCTGGAACGAGCTGGCGTTTTTTGCCACCAAAGTGGGCACCGACATCGCCGGGGCGGTTCCGCTCATCGGCAACGCCGTCAAAGTGCTGCTAAGAGGCGGCGACGAGGTGACCGGGGCAACTCTGTCGCGTTTTTATGCCTTCCACGTGGCCTTGCTGCCGGCCCTGTTTACGGTCATATTAGGGCTGCACCTGTTGTTTGTGCAGCGCCAGGGGATGCACGCCCCGGAGTACTTCGAGAAGCTGCCCCCGGAAAAGAAAAAGACCATCCCCTTTTTCCCCAATTTTCTGCTGCGCGACGCGTTCGTCTGGTTGATCGTTTTAAACATTCTGCTCTACCTGGCGGTATTTTTTCCCTGGGAAATAGGCGTTAAAGCCGATCCCTTTGCCCCGGCCCCGGAAGGCATCCGCCCGGAATGGTATTTCATGTTCATGTTTCAAACCCTTAAACTGCTCCCCGCCCATTTACTCTTTTTAGAGGGGGAAGTGGCTGGCATCCTGTTCTTCACCGTTGTGGCGCTGGCCTGGTTATTCGTTCCCTTTTGGGAAATAAGGGCAAAACCCGGCCAAAAGCCCCGGCCCATGAGCATCATCGGTATCCTGGTCATCGCATACATTATTATTTTAACCATTCTGGGATACATCTTTTGAAAGGAGATCTCCGATGTCCGTTGCAAGTTATAAAAACCGCCTGTTGCCATGGTTCATCATGCTGAGTCTAGGGCTGCTGAGTACGGACCGCATCCCTGCCCAGGAAAAACGCCAGCTGCCGGAAGGGGATCAGTGTATCATCTGCCACCAGGAAGAGGAGCTTTTGCCGCCTGATTTCAGCGAAAACGACGTGCATCTTCAACAGGGTCTCTCCTGCGCCGGCTGCCACGGCGGCGATCCCACTAAAGAGGACATGGACGAGAGCATGTCCCCCAAAGCCGGGTTTGTGGGGGTTCCCGCAAAGGCGCAAACTCCGCAATTTTGCGGCAAGTGCCATTCCGATATCAATTTTATGCGCGCCTACCAGCCGCGCATTGCCACCGACCAGGTGAGCCAGTTTTATACCAGCGTGCACGGCAAAAAACTGCAACAGGGAGACCCAAAAGTAGCCGATTGCAGCAGTTGCCATACCGCTCACGCCATCCTCTCCGCGAAAGACCCGCGTTCCTCGGTCTATGCGCTGAACGTTCCCGCGACCTGCCAGAAATGCCACAGCGATAAGGATTATATGAAAGAGTACGGCATTTCCACCACCCAGTACGACGAGTTTGTGGAAAGCGTTCACGGGAAAGCATTGTTAGAAAATAAAGATACCGGCGCGCCGGCCTGCAACGATTGCCACGGGAATCATGGCGCGATTCCCCCCGGCATCACTTCCATCAGCCACGTGTGCGGAACCTGCCACGTCAACAATATGCAGTACTTTGCGACCACCAAAATGGCGCGGGAGTTCGAGAAAGAAGATATCCACGGCTGTGAAGAATGCCACGGCAACCACGCAGTGCAAAAAACCTTCGATGATATGGTGGGGGTAAGTGACGAGTCGGTTTGCATGAACTGCCATGGCGAAGGCGATGAAGGCTATGAATCGGCAAAACAAATTCGCCTCAGTTTGGGGAACCTGGTTGCTGCTTATGATTCTGCCGCCGCGAAACAAACCGAGGTTCAACGGGTCGGTATGGACGACGTGGATATCGGTTTTCTGCTTCAGGAGTCGCACCAGAGCCTGATCCAGGCGCGAACCCTGGTGCACACCTTCGATCCCGTACAGGTGAGCGGCAAAACCGATGAGGGCATCCAAAAAGCCCGGGAAGCCCACGCGTTAGCGCTCCGGGAAATCAAAGATTCCAAAATTCGCCGGATGGGATTTGGAGTCGCGGCGCTGTTTGCGACCATGTTGGCCGTCGCATTATTTTTTAAGATTCGTGAGATCGAGAGGAAGCAGGGTGGGTGATTTAAAGAACCAGTTCATCCGGGATTTTTACGAAAAGCCTTATAAAAAATTTCGGAAGTTCCAAAAGACCCCAATTCAGGAGGTGATGTGGTATGGGCATTTCCCCTGATAATTTAGAGCTTAACCAGATTTTCGGGTATTTGAAAAAATTAGAGGCGCGAATCGAGCGGTTGGAGGCGTACTTTAACCTGGGACCGGCCGGGGAAGCGCCGGAAATCGAACTTCCGCCGCCCTCCTCCGCCAAAGCCGAAGAGAGCGAAGACCGCTTAGAATTGCAAATTGGTGAAAACTGGCTGGCAAAAACCGGCATCGTAGTGCTGGCAGCCGGGATTGCTTTCTTGCTGGCGCTCCCGTACAAAAATCTTCCCCCGATCCTCCCCGGCATCCTGGGCTATTGCCTGGCCGCGGGAATTTTTGCGCTGTCCCATTATTGGCGAAAATCGTTTTCCTTGATTTCCCGCTACCTGCACGGCGGGGGGATGGCGCTGATGTACTTTGCTACCCTGCGCCTCTATTTCTTTAGCGCCGAAAAAGCCGTAACGAAGCGGTCCCTGGAAATAGTGCTATTGATGATCATAGTATTTGCAAATTTCTATATTTCCGGGCGCAGAAAATCGATTTACCTGGCCGGCCTGAGCCTGGCGATGGGCTATACCACGGCGATCGTCAGCGACCAGGCCTATTTCCTGTTTGCGGCGGCGGCCCTCATGTCCGCTCTGGTAGTGTACTTCAAATTGAAGTATGGCTGGCAGCGCCTGCTGATCTTCGGAATCGTGCTGACTTATTTTACCCACTTCCTGTGGTTCTTAAATAATCCTTTTCTCGGCAAAAACCTCCAATTCGTTTCTTCCCCGGAAACCAACCTGTTATTCGTGCTGCTTTATGTGCTCATTTTCGCTGCCGGGAATTTTGTCCGGGATAAGAGCCTCCCGGAAAGCAATATGGTGATCATCACCACCTTTCTCAATTGCGCCGGAGGTTACAGCCTCTTTTTACTCATCTCGGTGATCAAGTTTCCGGAACATATCGCGATGTATCATCTCCTGGCAGCGCTGGTGTTCTTGGGGCTCGCCATCGCGT
Organism: Calditrichaceae bacterium; assembly: GCA_013360445.1. Lineage (GTDB taxonomy): Bacteria > Calditrichota > Calditrichia > RBG-13-44-9 > J075 > JABWBP01. The sequence goes on from JABWBP010000023.1 coordinate 30,627, forward strand.
ACTGGTCCCGGGAAAAGAGCAAGTTTTCGACCTTCTTTTACGCCATGACCGGGTATTCCGCCCTGAGCGTTGCCATCATTGCCCGGTTTAGCGAGCCGGAATCGCTGGTGTGGCTGGGCTGGCAAAGCCTTCTGGTAATCTCCACCGCGGTCTGGTTTCGCTCGAAATTCATCATCGTGGCGAATTTCATCATATATCTCCTGATCTTTTTAGTATATCTGATTTTAGCAAAAACGGTAACTCCCATCAGTTTGAGCTTCGGGGTGGTTGCGTTGATGAGCGCCCGGATTTTGAACTGGCAGAAAGACCGCCTGGAGTTAAAAACCGAGCTGATGCGCAATGCTTACCTTGCGGCGGCTTTTTTTATGTTCCCATATACGCTCTATCACATCGTTCCGGCGGGGTACGTAAGCCTGTCCTGGTTAGGGGTAGGGATCATTTACTACATTTTGAGCCGGGTTTTGAACAACCGGAAATATCGCTGGATGGCGCTTTTCACGCTGCTGCTGACCGTGGGGCACGTATTGCTTATCGACGCTACCCGGCTGGATCCCGCTTTGCGGGTGATTTCCTTCCTGGTAGTAGGAGCGGCGCTGGTGGTTATATCGATCTTTTATTCCCGCAGCAGGCTAAAGTCCCCCTGAACAATTGTTTTTGAATCATTCCTGCGATAAAAAAGGCGCTCCCGGAATGAGAGCGCCTTTTTTTTATGTATTCGCTAAAGGGACCGTTACTTCAGCAGGATCATCTTTTGCACGCGCTCGAAGTCGCCGGCCGCGAAGCGGCAAATATACATTCCGCTGCTGAGCGCTGCGCCGGCGTCGTTGCGGCCATCCCAAATCGCTTTGTAACGCCCGGGCTGCATTTGCGCATCCACCAGGGTGCGCACCTTCTGGCCCAACACGTTGTAGATTTCCAACTTCACGTTCGCTACTTGGGGAAGCCGGAAGTCCAGGGTGGTGCCGGGATTGAAGGGATTGGGATAGTTCCAACTGATGTCGAAAGTGGTGGGAAGTTCATCCTCTTCCCCCAGGCCGGTAATCACGTCTAAGGTCACCGGGATGGTGAACACCGGGGTGGCCGGGTCATTGCTGCTGATGACCACGCTGCCCTGGTATAAACCGGTACCCATAGCAAACAAACGGATAATGAAGCCGTCCGCATCGCCGGGAGCGATGCTGCCGCTGTCGTCGCCGATCAGCCGCATCCATACCGGACCGTCACTCTCTTCATACACAAAATATATATCCGGGGTGCCTTGCAATACCCCCCCCAGAGAGATGCGGCCCGGTACTATATCTACACTAATCCACAACCCCCCGGCAATCCCTGCCGAGGCCGGGAAATCCGAGGCCACGTCGTAGCTGAGGCCGGTGGCGGTTCCGGTGTTCAAATCATACTGGTGGAACAGCTGCGGAGCGCCCGCGCCTGAACCCTGGTCAAATACCCACAGGTAGGGACCGCCGATGTTCCACTTGTCGTAGGCGGAGCCATACTGGGCGGTCAAACCGGTGTTAAGGGTCGCCAACACCTGGCCGGTGCGGCTGACCAGGGTCGGGGGAGTATCCCAGGTGCCCACCCAGAAGGCGTCTGCACCTTCGTCGTAGGCGATGTGGCGCACCGCCACCGGGGAGGGAATGGCGCCGATCAAGGTCTTGGTGGTGAAATCCATCTGGTAGATGGTGTTCGCCGCCGCCCCGCCGTACATATAAGCGCCGTCATAAGCCAGGTCGCGCAGGCCGGTCACCCCGGGAATGGAAAATTCCTCGACCAGGGTGCAGGTGTACACGTCGAGCTTGTGCAGCAAGTTCGAGGCCCAGCGGGTAGTGTATCCGTAAACGCCGTCAAATTCCGCCCCGGCATTGCCCAGCGCCCCGGTGAGGTTCTCCAAATTGCAGGAATATTGCAGATCCCAGAAAGCTTCGGCCACTAAGGAATAGGTGTGTCCTTCCACCGCGCGCGGGTGATGCGCTTCGGCTTCATTGCTCACCGGGCCGGAATAGGGATTGACCCGCAGTTTGACTCTGGTGAGGAAGACTTCCGCCGACCAGTCCAGGTTTGCTGCCCCGGCGGGCGCAGTGTTAGAGATGGTTACCGGAACATCCGTAGAATATCCGGGTGCGAGCGATACATTGATCATTTCCGGATCTACCGCGATAACGGGCGGGTCGATGCCCTGACCCTGCACGCTAACGTTATACTCCGGGGTAATGGGGTCATTGCTGAGAATGGCCAAGGATCCCGTGTGGGGGCCAGCCGCGGCGGGGGCAAAGGTAACCGTTACCGCCTCGCTGTCCCCGGGGAGCACGCTAAACTGGGCAGGACTGGCGCTGAAAGAGGGGTGGGTGGAAACAATATCGCTGACGACCAAATCGGCGTTACCCTGGTTAAGAACGTAGAGCGTTTCGGAACTTTGCTGGTTGACCGCGGTGGTATCGAACACCAGGGGATCGGGATAAGCGCTGATGGAAGGGGCGTCCACTACATACGTGTGAACCGGAATAAATTTGTGATGATTGGTTGGAAGGTTTTGCGCCGAAGAAGGGCTATTAAAAATAAAAATAACAAAGAATGGAAATGTTGCTATCCGGAGAAACCGTTTTTTCCGTCCTGGCAATTCCCTTTGAGGACGTTGAGTTTTCATGGCTCGTCCTCCTGTATGGGATTTAGATAATAATGTAGAGACGCGCCGGCGGCGCGTCTCTACCGTAACCAGATTATTTCATCACCACCATCTTCTTCGCCGCGGAAAATTCCGGGGTCATCAGGCGATAGACGTACACGCCGCTGCTGATCTCCTTGGCATTGAAGGAAGCGGTGTAAGCGCCGGCGGTCATCTGCTTGTTCAGCAGCAGGGTTTCCACTTCCTGTCCCCGCAAATTATAGACTTTCAGCGTTACCGAGGTCGTCTTCGGCAAGCTGAATGCGATGGTGGTGGAAGGGTTGAAGGGATTGGGATAATTCTGCGCCAGCTCGAATTTATCCGCCAATTGCCCGGTAGGTTCCGGCTCGATGGCCACCGGGTTCATGCCTATTTTTACCATCTGGGCCGAGGTGAGGGGCGTGGCAAAGAACATTTGATGCCCGTCCCAGGTGCTCTTGCCGATGTAGGACCAGTTCTTGGAGGGTGCGACCGGGTCGTTGGGATTGCCGTTATAGGTGATAAAATCCATTTTGAAGCTGGATTGATAGTTCTCCGGCATCGGCACGACCCCGGAGAGCACGCTCAGGGTGCTGTCCGCGGAATTCCAGGTGGCGAAATGAATTTCCCCGGTGGAATTGAATTGCTGAATCGCGGGAATCTGCCCCCCGAAATTCGCGTGGCATTGGGCGCAGGTTCTGCCCTGGCTGGTAATGGTGTGGGAATGATAGGGTCCGAACGCCGCCCAGGCATTGCCCTGGTAGGTGAGCGACTGGAAGGACATGGTTCCCACTTTGCCGTCTTTGGCGCGGTTGGCCAGGATAACGAAGCCGTGGATGATCTGTTTGGCGCGTCTCAACTGCGCCTGCGCCACGCTTTCGAAATGGCAGTTGTAGCAGGAAATGGCCGTCTGGGAGTGGCAGGCGGCGCAGTGCAGTTTCCCGTTGTGGGGATCGACGGTGTTGTGCCCGGCCGGCAAAGTGGTATGGCAGTCCTCGCAATCCGCGGCGATGACCCCGGGTTCGAACATGGAGTTCGGCGTTCCGGCGTTATCCCCGTGCAGCTCCGCGGGCAGGTGGCAGTCCCAGCACTTCAGGGGCGTGGAAGCGCTGCGGTGCACGTCGGAATAGCCTAATTGGATTGCCTCGGTTTTCTGGCGGGTGTGGCAATCATAGCACTGCGCTTCATCCACCGCCCCGGGAGGGGGATTGGGATTGTTGGTAGCGTGGCAATCCACGCAGCCCATGCCCGGGTAGGGGATGGGATAGGGAACCCCGTTGGCGTTCAGGTTGTCGCCGGGGTGACACTCCACGCAGCCTAACCCTGTTATCGGCACGTTGGTCAGGGTTTGGAATCCCGGGACCGGCGCGGGCGTATTGGCATTGTACCAGTAGCCTTTGCCGTTGCGGGTCGCGTGAATGCTGTTAGAAAAGTTTCCCTGCGCCAGCAGCGAAGCGGAAAAAAGGAAGATGAAAAGCGTTAGCAGGAAAAATTTTACCGATTGATTCATAAGACCTCCGGATGAGTTAGGTTAAATGATACTGCATTGACGCTATGCGTATAACGTTCATTCCTTTGATGTTACCTTTGCGAAACCCTGGGCCTTCCTGTCCCGGGCGAATGCGCCTTCTCGGTTTTATCCAGGCGCGATTGGATGAGCAGAATGATGGATTTCAGCCGTTCGTCCGCCGGATTCAATTGCCGGGCGCGCAGGAAATGCCCCAACGAGCGCTCCAGGTCGCAATACAACCACAACATGCCCAGGATGAGGTGAAAATCAGGAGAATCCTGATTTTGAGGCATCTGTTCCTCCATGTCGTACACCAGCCCGGAGCAGGGGCAGTCTTCCGCCACCGGGTCGATGTCGGCGATGAAGTCGAAATCCTCGTTGATAAGCCGGGTAAAATTTTCCAGCGCCTTGTCCACTTCCCCGGTCTGGGTGTAGCAAATGACCAGCTTGCGGCGAATCAGCTTATTCCGCGGATCTTTCCAGGAGGCTTGTTGCAGCATCTCCGCGGCCCGCCCGTAATTGCGCACCATGAAGAATTGATTTCCTAACATTTCGAACATGTTCACCTCCGGGCAACACAATGCAAGCCGCTTGCCAGGAATCAAGTTCAAGAAAAACAATGAAATAAAATCAGGGCAGGTGTGAAACGAATTGTTTCAATGAAACAGGGGTAGGGACAGTTTGCCGGGAATAATTATATGAAAAACATCAGCATAACCTCGCTGAAACGAAATGTTTCCGGGGTGAAACACTGATGCTAATCGTTAATGGGGAATGGATTCGGGGCTGGTGAGATGGGGTTACTCCCGGTCTAAGCGGTAGACCTTCATTTTTCTCCACAGGGTGGTTCTGCCAATGCCCAGTTCTTTAGCTGCCAGAGTGCGGTTCCAATGGTGCTTTTCCAGAAGCTGCCGGATTTGGCGATAATCGGCGGAAGAACCGTCCCCGCCGGCGGCCGTTGCGGGTTGGGATGGGGGGCGAATGGAGGGGGGAAGCATCGCGGCTTTGATCACCGGCCCGCGGGTGCGCGCCACCGCGTATTCTAAGGCGTTCTCCAACTCCCGGATGTTGCCCGGCCAGGTGTGCTGGTGCAGCAGGTCCATCGCCGCGTCATCGACGTCGCGGATATTTTTTTTGCTGACCAGGGAGAATTTTTTCAGGAAGTGCTCGATCAACAACCGGATATCCTCCGGGCGGCTGCGCAACGGGGGAACCACAATGGGAATGACGTTCAGGCGGTAGTAGAGGTCTTCCCGGAATTTTCCCGTTGCAATACCCTCGCTCAGGTCCTCATTGGTCGCGGCGATGATGCGCACGTCCACTTCCCGGGTAATGGATTCGCCCACCCGCTCGAAGGTGCCCTCCTGGAGCACTCGCAGCAACTGCAACTGCATCTGCAGGGGCATTTCCGCCACTTCGTCGAGAAAAAGGGTGCCGCGGTTGGCCATCTCAAAACGCCCTAACCGGTCTTTGATGGCCCCGGTAAAGGCCCCGCGAACGTGCCCGAACAGCTCGCTGGCCAGCAACTGGGGAGGGAAAACAGAGCAATTCACCTTGACAAACGGGGCGTTTTTACGCAGGCTGGTGGCCTGGATGGCATTGGCGACCAGTTCCTTGCCGGTGCCGGACTCTCCCTGGATGAGCACGCTGGCGTCGGAATCGGAAATTTCTTCCACCAGGGCGTAAATTTCCTGCATGGCCTTGCTCTGACCCACCATGCCCTCGAAGAAGGCCCGTTGCTTCAACTGCTCGCGGAGCATTTCCAGGTCGGAAAGATCGCGGAAGGAGATGACCCCGCCCACCGGCCCGTCGCCGTTTTGGTTGCGGATTACCGCGGCGTTGAGGCGAATGGGGCGCTTATGGCCGTTGCGATGGCGGATGGCGGAATCGACGTCGAAGAGGTTTTCGCGCTTCTCCAGCACCGTGGCAATGGGACAGCTTTCGAGGCAAAGGTGGGATTTGAAAACGTGCTTGCAAAATTGCCCGATCACTTCTTCCTTGCGGAAACCGGTGATCCGCTCCGCGGCCTGGTTGAAAAAGGTGATGCGGAAATTTTTGTCCACCGTAAAAACCCCTTCCCCCAGGGAATCCAAAATGTCTTCGGTAAAAGTCGTATTCAAAGGTATCGCTCCATGCTCCGTTCCATCGCTTGAAACACTGAAACAAAGTGTTTAAGCTTAACGCCGGGAAGCTAAAGAGTCAAGACAATATTTTCGGGAGGGCGGGGGGCTTATCAAGCGTAATGCGTAACAAAAACGGAATGCCCCTTCGACCCTTCGGCAAGCTCAGGATAAACTGAGCTCAGGGTAAACTCTGTTATGCATTACGTTTTACGAATTTCGTGTTGCGCTCTACCCACCCTCCTCTCCCACCCATTTCTCCAATTTTCCTGATAAAAGTCATCTTTTTGCCTGATCGAAGTCATTGTTTGGGAAGTTAAAAGTGTAAATATTGATAAAAGCGAGGGAGGCTGATTTGGTTGGCTGCCCGGCGCATCGCCGCGGGAAGGAATTTAAAAATGATTTCTTTTTTTTCTGCGAATGCAGTACATATTGGCGGTTTTCAAGAATGAATGGTATGAACGGTTTTTTGCAAAAGATTCTACACAGGCTTACCCCCGGCTTTCTCACCTTAAAATTTCGCCTGATGGCGTTGATCACCGTGGTATTGCTGTTAGTGGTGGGCGGCCCGGTCTTTTTGCTGGTTTACCAGCTGGATAAGAATTACCGGGAATTTTCCATCAATATGATCGAAACCACCAGCCAGGCGGTGTACCAGTCGATTTTCGAGGGATTTTTAGAAAATGACCGGGAAACCATTCAGCGCAACCTGGAATTGCTCACCCTGGAGCCTAATATTCAATTGATCCGGATTTTCAAACCCTCGGGAGAGATTCTGTATTCTACCCGCCGGGAAGAGATTCACCAAAATATGGCCAATCTGACGGAGGACGTGTATATTCAGCCTTTCTCGAACGGAGAACAGGAAACCTTTGTCAAAAGGGGGTTCACCTATTCGCACCATCACCCCATTTACGTGCAGAAGGAGTGTCTGCCCTGCCATCAAGGCCGGGAGGGAATTATCGCGGTGATGGACGTTCACGTGGGGTTGTTGCAGTCTGAGCAGGTGTATCTCTCCAGCAAGCGTTTGACCATTATCAGCGCGATTTTGATCGTGCTGATCCTGTGGTTTATCCTGAATTTTCTGTACGAAGGGCAGATCGAGTCGCGTTTGCGCAAAATTATTGCGGGATTTCAGGAATTAGCGCGGGGAAACCTGAATTTCCGCATCGCTATGGCCGGCCGGCACGAACTGGCGCTCATGGCAAAGGAATTCAACCAGACCGTGGAAAAATTGAAGGAAGCGAAAGAAAAAGAAAACCAGTTTTTGCAGGAAAACCTGGAGCGCGCCGACCGTTTGGTCACCCTGGGGGAAGTGGCCGCGGAGATCGCCCACGAGGTGAACAATCCCGCCAGCATTATTTTAACCCGCGCCGAGATCGTCAAGGATGAGATGGAAGATAACAATGGCAACGGCAAATATATCGAAGATTTGAATATTATCATCCAGCAGACCGAAAAAATCGCCGATACCACCCGCAGCATCCTTCACTATGCCCGCAAATTACCGCACACGTTCTCGGAAACAAATCTCACCGAGGTGATCCGGCGCTCTCTCAAAATTCTGGAACCGCGCATCAACAAGGCGCGCTGCCGGATCCGGTTCGTTCACCCCGCGACCGCGGTGCTCGTCAAAGGGAACGCGACCCAGTTAGAACAGGTATTTTGCAATCTGATCAATAACAGCCTGGACATGGTTCCCGCGGAAGCCGGCGAGATCACCATTTTACTCCAGCCTTCGGAGACCGCCGGGCAGCATTGTAAAATTGTTTTTCGCGATAACGGCCCCGGAATTCCCGCGGAATACCGCGACCGTATCTTTGCGCCCTTTTTTACCACCAAGCAAAACGGCAAGGGAACCGGCCTGGGGCTTTATATCGTGCGCAATATTATCGCTAACCACCAGGGAAAAATCGAACTGGCGGTTGAGGAACCCAGCGGGGCCACTTTTATCATCGAGTTGGGCGCTTCCGGTTGATATGGGGCGCCAATAGTAGGCAGTAGGCAAGTAGGCAGTAGGCAAAGAGCCAAAACTCAAAACTCAAAACCCGAAACTCAAATGCAGCCGATTGAAATCTTAGTCGTTGATGACGAGGAGGAAATGCGGGTCAGCTACCAGAAGCTGCTCTCCCGCGCGGGGTATAAAGTTTATACCGCGCCCGGCGCCGCCCGGGCGCTGGAAATGCTCAAAGAACCCTACAACTTTGCCCTGCTCATCAGCGATTTGAAAATGCCGGAAATTGACGGGGCGCGATTGTTGTCGCTGGTCAAAAAGGAGCATCCCTATCTTCCGGTCATCATGGTCACCGGCTACGGAACCTTAGACCTGGGCATCGAAGCGATCAAAAACGGGGCATTCGATTTCATCGAAAAGCCTTTTACCAAAGAAAAACTCTTGAAATCCGTGAAAGAAGCGCTCAAGCAAATTTCCCCGGTGGGAGAGGAGGGACCTTCCGAGTTTCTGGGGTTTTCCGGCATTGTCGGGCGCAGCAGTCCCATGCAGGCGGTTTTCGATTTGGTGAAAAAAGTGGCCTACGGCAACGCCAATGTGCTGATTACCGGGGAGAGCGGAGTCGGAAAAGAACTGGTGGCGCGCAGCATCCACAAACACTCCCTGCGCCGCAACCAGCCTCTCATCCCGATCAATTGCGGGGCGCTGCCGGCGTCCCTGTTCGAGAGCGAATTATTCGGATACGAAAAAGGCGCGTTTACCGGGGCGTTTCAATCCAAACCCGGGCTGGTGGAGCTGGCCAACGGGGGAACGCTGTTTTTGGATGAAGTTTGCGAGATGCCGCAGGATTTGCAGGTGAAATTGCTGCGCATGTTAGAAGATCGCAAAATTCGCCGCATCGGCGGCAAAGAAGAGATACCGGTCGATATTCGCCTGCTTACCGCCACCAATCGCAAGGTGGAAGAATCGGTCAAAAAGGGGCTGTTGCGGGAGGATTTCTTTTTCCGCATCAATACCATCCAGATCCCTATCCCGCCGCTGCGGGAGCGCAGCGAGGATATTCCCTTGCTGATCGTCCATTTCTTGAATGATTTGAACCGGAAATACAACCGCGAAATCCGGGAGTTGGAACCCGCGGCCATCGAATTGATGCAATGTTATGAATGGCCGGGGAACGTGCGGGAGCTGCAAAATATCATCGAGCGCACCTACTATCTTTCCACCCCGCCGGTAATCCGGGTAAAAGATTTGCCGGCCTACTTGAGCGCCCAGAACGGCGTCCGGCGGAGCAAAAATTGGGATAACCTTACCTACAAAGAAGCCAAAGACCTGGTGCTGGAAGATTTCGAGCGGGAATATTTGGAATACCAGTTAGAGAAACACGATTGGAACATCAGCCGCACCGCGGAGAACTGCGGCATCGACCGCCGCACCATCCACCGGTTGATCAATAAATTTGACCTCAAACGCCGGGAATAGAACCAGGTGATTGGGTGATTGCGCGATTGGGTGATCGAAGAACGGATGGTTGCCTCAATATCGAATCACCCAATCACTAAATCACCCGATCACCCAATGCGAATCATTGCCCACAACATAGAGAAGCGCTTCAACCACCGCCTGGTGCTGCGGGGGGTCAGTTTTGAGCTGGCGGAGGCCGATTCCTTGGTGATTACCGGGCCGAACGGCTCCGGTAAAACCACCTTAGTGAAAATGATCTGCGGGCTGCTTTCGCCCACCGCCGGGGCCATCGAATACTTTATCGACGATCACAAAGCCGGCGCGGAGAAGGTGTATGAACGGATCGGGCTGGTGGGGCCGTATTTGCAGCTCTATAAAGACTTGACCGCGTGGGAGAACCTCGCTTTTTTTGCCAGGGTTCGCCACGGGAAGATCGACCGGGAGAAGATTGGGGAATTGATGGCGCGGGTGGGGCTGGCCGGCCGGGAGCACGACGCCCTGAAAACCTACTCCTCGGGCATGTTGCAGCGCATCAAATACGTGGCGGCGCTCTATCACGATCCCCGGGCGCTCATCCTCGACGAGCCTACCGCCAACCTCGATGAAAAGGGAAAAAAGCTGGTGTATGAGATTATCGAAGAACAGAAACGGAAAAATATCGTGATCATTGCGACCAACGAAGCGGAGGAAATTTCTTTTGCTGCAAAGCGCGTGGACGTTGCTTAAGCAGAGCTGGTATGTCTTTCAAAAAGACCTGCACTTAGAATTCCGCACCCGCTACGCGCTGAACGCCATTGCGATGTTCGCGGTAACCACCCTGACGGCGATCAGTTTTTCTCTCGGGCCGGTGCGCCTGAGCAGCGCGGTATTAGCGCCGCTGTTGTGGATCGTGCTCTTCTTTTCCTCCATGTCCGGCCTGGCGCACGTCTTCGTGCGGGAGGAGGAGCAGCAGACCGCCGATACCCTGCGATTGGTATTGCCGCCCAACGCCGTCTGGTTAGGCAAATGGATGTTCAACGTGGTGCTGCTGTTCGGATTGGAAATCATCATCATTCCGCTATATATCGTTTTGATGAGCGCCCGGATCGAGAATTATGGCATCTTTTCGGCCATTCTGCTGCTGGGCAGCTTCGGGCTGGCCTCGGTGGCGACCATCATCGCGGCGATTATTTCCATCGCCAGCAGCCGGGGGGCGCTGTTTGCGGTGCTGGCTTTCCCCATTGCCCTGCCGGTGCTCATCTCCGCCATCAACGGCACGCGCCTTGCGCTGGAAGGCGCGGTATTTTATGATTGTATATCGGAGTTGCAGGTATTATTTTCCTTTTCGGTCGTGATGGTAACGGCCTCTTTGCTGCTGTTTGAATTTGTGTGGAGAAAATGAAATCAGGAAGATTTCATCCCAGAAGACCGGGATTGTGTTTCTGCCGGGATGAGATGACGGAGAAATGACATGCACAATGAGTTTACTGCCATTATCGAGAAAGATGGTGATTGGTATATCGCTTATTGTCCGGAAATTCCCGGCGCAAACGGGCAGGGACGGACGATTGAGGAATGTCGCAAAAGTCTGGCAGAAGCCATCGCGTTAATACTTGAGGATCGCCGGGAGAATGTTTTGCATAGGTTTAAAATCATTTGAATTATCTGGCAGAGAATCAGAGGGGCAGGTATAAAGTGCCGTTTACATAGTGGTTGCGATGTTCAAGATTGAGTTTACACCAGAAGCAATTGAAGACATTCGTTTGTTTAGGAAGCATGAACAAAAACGAATCATTGAAGCCATAGAAAATCAGTTGCAATATCAACCGGCAGAGGAAGCTCGTAACCGAAAAAGACTGCGGACTAATCAATTAGCGGAGTGGGAATTGCGAATAGATAAATTCCGGTTTTTTTATGATATTGAAGATGAAAGCCGCGTCAAAATCGAAGCAGTTGGTTTCAAAAAAGGCAATATTTTATTCATTCATGGGAAAGAGTATAAGTTATGAAGACGATTACCATATCCAAACGTACAAAAAGCATCAATGATCTTCTCAAGCAAGCCCGGAAAGAAAACATTATTTTGCGCACTTCCGACGGAAGTGAATTTATTCTGGCAGAAATAGACGACTTCGACCGGGAAATCGAGCTAACCCGGCAGAACCGGGAGTTGATGAAACTTCTTGACCTCCGTGCTAAACAAACGGAGACATTGTCTTTATCAGAAACCAAAGCGCTGTTAGGCCTGAATAAATCCTGAAATTATTTGAGGAAACCAATGAGCTTAGATAAAAACTGGTGGAAAATTCTCTTAGGCGTGTGGATGAGCGCGGTCATCGCGGGGGCGTTTCTATACGCCCAGCCGGTGGTGAAAGAGTTAGGGCAGAGCGTGCGCATCCTGTTCTTCCACGTGCCCTGCGCCTGGGTGGCATCGGTTGCGTTCGTGGTATCGGCGGTTTACAGCATCCGTTATTTGCAGAAAGAAGACCTGAAATACGATACCTGGGCGGCCTCCTCCGCGGAAATCGGGTTGATCTTCACCATCCTGGCCACCGTTACCGGGGCGGTCTGGGCGGCGGAAATCTGGGGCAAAGCCTGGAACTGGGACCCGCGGCAAATCTCTATTTTCATCCTGATGCTCATCTACGCCGCCTACCTGGCCCTGCGCTCCGCCGTGGAAGAGGACGATAAACGCGCCCGCCTGGCCGCGGTGTACTCCATTATCGCCTCCATCGCCATGGTATTCTTTATGTTTGTGGCTCCTCGCCTGGTAGAAACCCTGCATCCCGACCCGATTATCAACCCGGACATGCAGATCAAGATGGAATCGAAAATCGGCAGCGTATTTTTCAGCTCCCTGGCCGGTTTCACCCTGCTGTATTACTGGATGTTGCGCCTGAAAGTGGAATCCGCTCTGCTGCACCGCAAACTTGAAATGGAACGGTACGAGGCATAAAATTCGAGGACAATTGAAAATGCTCAATATGATCACATTATTGAATCTCCCGGGCGATTCGACGGCGATGGATATGGTTCCCCAGGAAGTCGCCGGGGCGGATATTTATATCGTCATGGCCGTAACCCTGATCGTCTGGGGGGGCATTTTTTTTTATTTACTGTATTTAAATGGTAAACTGAAAACTTTACGAAAAAAAGTGGATACTATAGAGAGGAAGTAAAGGGAGGTAATCAATCAAAGAGAGGGGATCATCCCCTAATTATTATTGAGCCAAGAAGTCGAAAGTCATGCTGAGCGGAGTCGAAGGGTAAACATATATAAATAAAGGAGAGTTGTTATGAAGCCCAAATTCATCGTCGGAGGCGTGGTCATTCTGGCGTTTTTGATCTTTGCCGGGGTGAATTTCCAAAAATCCCTGACCCCTTACGTTTCCCTGGCGGAAGCGAAGAAAAAGGGGGCAACGGTGCAGATCAAGGGCGCCCGGGTGGGCGGCTCGGAAGCGTATGATATGGAGAGCAAGACGTTCAATTTTCGATTGATAGATGGGTCGGGAGAGGAGTTCCAGGTGATCTACCACGGGGTAAAACCCTCCAATTTCGAGCACGCCACGGAGGTGGTCGCGCGCGGGCGCTATCATAACGGCGCATTCGAGGCGGACGAGCTGCTGGTCAAATGCCCCTCCAAATATGAAGCCGAAAGCGTGGAGGGGGTGAAGTCATGATCAACGGCCTGACCGGTGTTACCGTGGCAGGCTTATTCACCATCGGGGTCGCGTTCATTAGCGCCGTAGTCTCCACGACGGCGTACTATTTGTACTATCGCGACCGCCAGGAAAGCCTGCTGACCCTGGGCAACCGCACCTTCATCATCATGGGCGCGGGTGTCTTCTCTGCCATGCTGCTGCTGCTCGTATCCATTATGAGCCACGATTTCCGGCTCAATTACGTTTACAGCTACTCCTCCACGATTCTGAATAATTTTTATCTCTTCTCTACCCTGTGGGCCGGGCAGGAAGGAACCTTCCTGTTGTGGCTGCTCTACGGCAGCATCTTCGGGCTGATTCTCATCAAAACCGCCGCCCGGAAAAACCCCCTGGTGATGGTAGTGATCCTCCTGGTGCAAAGCTTCTTGCTCTTGATCCTGCTCAAGAAAAATCCCTTCGCCATGATCTGGCACATTCACCAGGAAGCCCCGCTGGGATTTCTGCCCGCGGACGGCGCCGGCTTGAATCCCCTGTTGCAAAATCCCTGGATGGTCATTCACCCGCCCACCCTCTTCATCGGTTACAGCTCCACGGTGGTGCCCTTCGCCTTTGCCATGGCCGGGATGATCACCCGCGACAGCGCCGGCTGGATCAAAGCGGCGCGCCCCTGGGTAATCTTCAACGTGATGATCCTGGGCACCGGCATCATCATGGGCGGCTACTGGGCCTACATTACCCTGGGCTGGGGCGGCTACTGGGGCTGGGACCCGGTGGAAAACGCCTCTATTGTGCCCTGGGTGTTCGGCCTGGCGCTGCTGCACGGCATCATGGTGCAGACTAAGCGAAAGTCGCTGATCAAAACCAACTACTTACTGGCCGGAATGAGCTTCCTGACCATGGTTTGGGGCTCTTTTTTGACCCGTTCCGGGGTGCTCACCGATTTTTCCGTGCACTCCTTCGCGCCTTCCGGATTGAGCCTCTACCTGGTCATCTTCCAGGGCCTCTTCACCGGGCTGTTTTTTGCCGCGCTGGCCTGGTTCATCCAGAAAGAGCGCCAGGACGGGGAAAAACCGGTGCGCTTCGAGGGCGGGCTGCTCAACCGGGAAACCTTTATGTTAGGGGGAATGCTGGTGCTGATCCTGCTGGGGGTGGTGATCCTGTTCGGAACCTCCGCGCCGATTTACACCACCTGGTTAGGCAAACCGCAGAGCGTTTCCCCGGATTTCTACAACAGCATGATGCAGCCCATCGCCTTTTTCATGCTCATATTCGTGGCCATTGCCCCGCTTCTGGCCTGGAAGGGTTCCGAGTTCCGCAACCTTAAAACCCTGGCCGGGAGCGCCGGGGGTGCTTTTGTACTGACCCTGCTGGCGGCGGCGCTGGGAATGCGGCATGTGATTTCCATCGGCTTGTTCTTCCTGGCGGCGTTTGTCATCATCATCAACGGGAAAGTGGCCTACCGGCTCATCAGGCAGAATTTCACCAAGGCCGGCGGCTACCTGGCGCACGTGGGGCTGGGTTTTATGGCCATCGGGATCATTACCTCCTCGATTTATGACAGCAGCGAGAAAGTAATGCTTCCCAAAGGGGAGTTCGCCGACACCGAATTCGGCTACCAGATCCAATTCGTCAACTTCGTGCCCCAAAAAGATGGCCGCGACCGGGTGAAATTGCGGGTCAAAACCGCCGCGGGCGGCGAATACGACGCCTATCCGCAATTCTACTACAGCGAGTATTCCAAATCCTACATGATTTCCCCGGATGTGAAGATGCAGTTCGCCAAGGATATTTATATTTCCCCGATTTCCTTCACCCCGGCGCAGTTCAGCAATCGCAACGAGGTGACTTTGGGAAAAACCGAGTCCACCGTTGTGGGGGACATGAAAATCACTTTCAACCAATTTTTGGTGAACATGGGGGCGAACTCCCAGGAGATTACCGCGGACCTCACCGTTCAGGTTCAGGAAGGCGGCTATTCCAAAGAGTATAACCTGAAGCCGGTGTTGAAAGCGGAAAACGGCGAAATGGTGGGCAGCGACGTGGAGGTTCCCAACACCCCTTACCGCATCCGGCTGGCCTCGGTGAACGCCAACAGCGGCCAGGTGAACCTGGTGATCCTTTCTGCCCGGCAAGCAGGCGAAAGCGCCCGCGACATGTTAGCGGTGGAAGTCAGCGAGAAGCCGCTGATCAGCATCCTCTGGTTTGGCGCCATTATTTTCGTATTCGGGTCGCTGTTGATTTTGGTGAACCGGGCGCGGCAAGAGTGAAAGTGAAAAGTGCGATCAAGACCTCAAAGGTTTTAAAGATCTTTGAGGTCTTTTTTTAGATTGTTTGAAAAAATTCGCAAAGTGTGATATTGATCACCAAACAAAATATTCCTCCCCTTTAACCTGCTTTCGTTCCGAATCCGAATCCGACGATTAAAGAATTCGATTTCCGAAAGAACGCTTACTTTTCGATTTCTGTAGCTGAAATTCCGCGCACCATTTTTTCATAGATTTCTTGAAAATCCGGCTTGAGTTTAGAATGTAGATCAAGTCGGGTCATAATTCTTTTCCCTTACTGAAGCACTCAAATGGGGAGCCTCACGATGATAAAGCCCAGGTGTTTTTCGGGAACAGGGGTTTTTGTTGCCCTAACCATCTTTGCAATCGTATCGATTGCCTACGGCACCACGGTCAAGAAAACCAATTTAGTGGAATTGGTCACCCAGGCAGATCGAATATTCGTTGGTAAAATTATTAACGTGGCCGACGGAATCGACCCCAACTCCGATGCGCCTTACACCGAAATTACCCTCCGCCTTTCCGATAAGATCAAAGGAAATTTTCCCGGGGAGGTCTTTACCTTCCGCCAGTTCGGCCTGATCAAGCCGCGCCCCACCGCGGACGGGAAATATACCAACCTGATGGTCACTCCCCCGGGTTTTCCCACCTATACCGTTGGGGAAGAAGTGCTGCTGTTCCTGTGCAAAGAAGGTTCGATCACCGGGTTCTGCTCTCCCATCGGGCTGTTGCAGGGAAAATTCGTGATCAAAGATTCCCGGATCGTCAATGGGGTGGGGAATCACGAACTCTTCGAAGGCGTGTCTCTATCCAGGGTTACGCTGACTAAAGATGAAAAAAAGCTTTTATCCGCCAAAAGCGGGCCGGTGAGCGCAGCGCTGTTCATCTCGCTGGTTAAAAAGATCGCCCAAAAATACTAACCCCGGAGGGAGCAACCGTGATGAATTTTAACCGATTTACCGTTGCGATTTTTACCCTGCTGGCCGTTTTGCTCCCGCTGCGAACGCTTTTCGGCGGGGGGCCGTTGATTCTCTTTGACCTCGGCGATCCCTACCGCTATGATACCGCCTCCCCGGTAATTTACAATTTAGACCTGGGCGCTTTAGGACCGCTCACCAACGCCCAGGCCGACGTTCTGGCCAATGGCAGTTTTGCCAACTGGGGCGCGGTTCCCACGGCGGCCATCTCTTTTTCCCAGGGAGCGGATTTGGCGGTGGACGTGGTGCTGGCCAATGCCAATACCTACCTGGGAAGCCCCGGGGTGGGGGACGGGCTAAGCCCGGTGGTATATGATACCGACGGCAGCATCATCGCCAATTATTTCGGGGCGCCCCCGGGAGTGCTGGGAATTTCCAGCCCCACCACCGCGCTGATTGGCACCCACACTATCACCGAGAGCTATTCGATCTTTAACGGCGCGGCCATCGACCCCGATGATTTGGGCAACACCCCGCCGGGCGCGATGTTCCAGGGCGTTTTTACCCACGAGCACGGCCATTTCATCAACCTCGCCCATACCGTGGTGAACGGCCAGGCGCTCTTTTTCGGGGATGCGCTTCTGCCGGACAGCACCGACCTGTTTGCCGCCGGGCTGGGGGTTCAGCACACCGAAACCATGTATCCTTTTACGGATGTGAACGTACCGGGCGGCAGCGGCGAGTTCCAGGCTGTTCCCGACCCGGACGATGAAGCGATTCTCTCCACCATCTATCCCGAACCCACATTTTTCAGCACCACCGGAACCATTACCGGAACGATTTTCTCCTTTGACGGGGTGAACGGGCGCACCGGCGTGCAGGTCATCGCCCGAAACAGCGCAGACCTGCTGGGGGATGCAGTTTCCGCCATCTCCGGGGATTTTACCCAGGGATTCGGGCCCCTGGGAGTGAACGACGGCGCGTTTACCCTGAACGGCCTGACCCCCGGCGCGACTTACCTGCTTTACATCATTGACGCCATGCACGGGGGATTTAGCACCCCGGTGTTTGTCGCGCCCGGGGGCAGCGCCAGCCCTTCGTTAGGATTGCTGCCCGGCCCGGAAGAGTTTTACAACGGCGCCAATGAATCTGCCGATCCCCTGGGGGATGACCCCGCGGAGAGCGCCGGGATCACCGTGAGCGCCGGCAGCCCGGTGACGGCAAATATTATTATGAACAGCGCGGTTGTTCCCATCCCCGCGGATGTCTTGATCTGGAAGCCCAACGACGTGCCGCCCGGGAGCGACCTGGCAATCGTGAACGCGCTGGAAGCCGCCGGCAAAACCTGGTCGCAAACCAGCGACATCACCCTGGCCAATATCGCCGACTACCAATACCTGTTTGCCTTGCTGGGCATGTATCCCGATAACCATGTTATCAGTGCGGGAAGCGCGGAGGCTCTGTTTATCGAAAGTTTCCTCGCCGCCGGGGGAAGCGTGTACCTGGAAGGGGGAGACGTGTGGTTCTGGGATCCGCTGTTCAACGGCGGGCATAACTTCGCGCCGGATTTTGGCATCCGCGCCCTGGCGGACGGTTCCGCGGACCTCTCGCAAATCTTCAGCGAAGCCTGCCTGGCAGGAATGAACTTTAATTATTCGGGCGCGGAGAACCACGTGGACCGGCTCGATACCACCAACAATTCTTATGTATTCCATAGAAATACCGCCCCGGGGTATAAAACCGGGATCGGCTTTGATTTCAACGGCGGGCAGTATCGCACCGTGGGGAATTCCTTCCTGTTCGATGGGCTGGATGATTTTAGCATCAGTTTCTTCTCTAAAAACGACTTAATGGCCGCCTACTTAGATTTTTTTGATAACGGTTGCGCCCAGGTATCCCCGGGATGCGTACCGCCCCTGGTAACTCCCACCGACGCGGAAGGGGGAACCAACGACGTGGTGGCGGTGAACATCGAAATTGAGCAGAACGCCAGCGCCATCGACGCCTTCGGATTAAAGCTCATTTTCAATCCCGCGATGCTGGCGTATGACAGCATCAGCGCAGGGGATCTCACCAACGGGTTTGAATTTGTGGGGGCAAATTTGCTGGCCCCCGGGCAATTGATCATCGGCGGGTATGGCACCACGCCCATACCGGTGGGCAGCACGGGCTGGCTGGCCACGGTTTATTTTACGGTCTCCTGCGGCGGCTGCGCCGACGGGGATACCAGCCAACTCAGTATTCAGGATTTGGTGGATGACCTGGCGGGAATGAACCAGTGTGCTGCGAAGTTCACCTTTATCGAGAATAAATTTGACATCAGCGGGACGGTCAGTTATTGCCAGACCGGGGGAGCGGTCGAAAACACGGAGATGGCGCTGAGCGGCGGAAGCTCCGCTGCCCAATTGACCGATACCGCGGGGTTCTATCTCTTTCCCGCCCTGGACGGCAATTTGAATTACACCGTTACCCCTTCCAAAACCGGGGACGTCGGCCCCCTCTCCATCACCTGCTTCGACGCCGCCCTGATCGCCCGGATCGCGGTGGGGCTTGATCTTGCGGACCATTGCGATTCCCTCTCCGCCGACGTAGATGAGGATGGGAACATCTTCACCTTCGACGCCGCGCTCACCTGCCGTTATGCGGTGGGTTTGCCCCCCTTCAGCCCTGACGACCATACCGGGGAGTGGCGCTTCGAGCCGGCTTTCCGCAGCTATGAACCGCTGCTGTCCAATAAACAAAACGAAGATTACCTGGCTACCCTGTTGGGCGACCTGGACGGCAGTTGGGCGCCCGCCGCGGCAATTTTGGCCAGGGCCGGGGGAACCGGAAGCCGGGTGGCCCTGCGGGTCGAAAAACCGCGCCAATTAGCCGGTCGAACCGAAGTGCTCGCCCTGCTGAGCTTCGACGGCTCCCTGCCGGCGTTTTCTTTCGATATGGAGCTTAACTATCCCTCCCAGCAGCTAAAATTCGTTAAAGCGGATTGCCCTTTGCAAGGATGGACGGTGATGGCCAATGACGCCGAAAAAGGGCGCCTGCGGTTAGGCATGTATGCCGCGCAACCCTTTGCCGAAAGCGGCGCGTTCCTGGTTCTGACATGGGAAATTATCCCGGAAAGCGCCGACGCGCTGCCGGTTTCCGTGGATCGCTTGCTGGTCAACCGGGAATCCCAGGCGCCTTTGAAAGCCAGCCTGAATCTCTCGGCTGAAGTTCCCCGGGTGTTGGAATTGTATCAAAATTATCCCAACCCCTTCAACCCGGAAACCGTGATCAAATTCGGGCTGCCCGCGGCGGGGCGGGTCAGCGTCAAGATTTATAACCTTACCGGGCAGGAGATCAAAACCCTGTTCGAAGGGGACAAAGACGCGGGATACCACCAGTTGCTTTGGGACGCCACCGACCAGCGCGGCAACCCGGTTTCCAGCGGGGTCTATTTTTACCGCATTCAGACCGGGGAATTTTTCAAAACCCGCAAACTGATGGTGCTCAGGTAAATTATATCGAGATACCGATAGATCTCAAAGGTTTCGGAAACCTTTGAGGTCTTGATTCGACGGGGAAAACGCTTTGAAGGAGATTCTAAGGAAAATCATCCGGGCAGCGAAGGCCGCTTTTCCGGCGCTGCTGTTGCTGGGAGGTATCAACGCCTCCTTTGCGCAGTTAGACCTCAGCCCCCCCTCGCAGGCCAACGCCTCGCCCGGGGACACCATTGCCATTCCCCTGGCGCTCAGCAACCCCGCCGGCGCAGCGATCGACGCCTTCGGAGTCACCCTGGCGTATCCCGCTAACCTGGCAGACTATGCCGGAATTACCACCACCGGAACGCTCACGCAAGGCTGGCTGGCGATTGACGGCTCGGAAATTACTCCCGGGGAAATCACCATCGGGGGGTTTAATTTAAGCCCCATTACGGCATCCGGGGTGTTAGTGCGGGTGAGGCTGGCGATTCCGGCGGGCGCAAGCGGGCAGGGGATTTTGCATCTGTTCAATTTCGTGGATGATTTGAGCGGCGCAACCACCAGCGACGGGGAGTTGATCGCCGGCGCTACCGCGATCCATGCTCCGGATAGAGCCGAAACGGTTTCCGAATTCCGGCTCTACCAGAATTATCCCAACCCGTTTAATTCGGAGACGCGGATCGTTTATGAATTATTCCAACCGGGAAGGGTGCGGCTGGTGATTTATGACATGCTGGGGCGGGAGGTTCGGGAGTTGATGAATGAGAACCAGCCTGCCGGGAAATATAATCTGTTTTGGGACGGAACCGCCCGGGATGGGTCCGGGGCTGCTTCGGGAGTTTACATCTATACTTTAAGTTATTTCCCGCCCGGCGGAACCGGTAAATTTCTTCAATCGAGAACATTGCGGTATGCAAAATGATCAAATCCATTAAGTTCCTTTGCGGAAGGAGTCATCCCATGAGGAAATATAAACTTTGTGCATCGGTAAGTATCCTGATGTGCTGTTTGTGGTCGATAGGAATTTTTGCCCAGGGCGACGCTTCCGGCCCGGCCAAAGAGTTCCGGATCGTGGGTAAAAGGCCCTCTCCCTTGCCCGGTATTGAATCCAACCGCGCCTATCCATTGCTGAATTCGCGCGGAGAGATCATCGGTTCATACAAAGGTGTGGAGGCGCAGGACGGCAAGAAGTATCTGGGAACCCTCCAAAACGGCGCCAGTTTTTTGATTGATCCGCTAACCTACTTGATTGTTTCTAAAGATGGCAGCAGGGTAATTACTTACGGTGATGGGGTAGATTTCCATGAAGTGGCCAATGTGAAAGCCAAATTATACTCAAGCAGTGGTGATCTGATCAAATCGCTGGTTACTGATATTTGGGCCCCCTTTGCTTTTGCCGTTCAGGATAACGGCGATTTCTGGATTGCCGGCAGGAAAGGATATAACGGCGGCGCATCTGTCATTGCCAGATATACTTCTTCCGGCGACCTTTCGGGAGAAATTCGGTTAACCTCCAATTATGCCCCCATGCGCTTAATTTTTTCGCCTGATAATACCTCCGCAGTGCTGATTCTCTATAACCATCGTGAGGGCGGGCGGCTCTTTCATTATTTTGACGCCAACGGCGCGCTAAAACATGTACAAGAACTTTCGGACGGCTCTTATGGTGCGGAATTTCTTTCCAATGACAAAGTGCTCGTGTATTCCGGTCGCCAATGGAAATTATATGATATGAATGAATCGCTTACACTGGTCAGCAGCGGTCAGTTGAAGGGAAATCCCCTGGGTGAATATCCTGTCACCCGGTTACCGGATGGCAGCAGTTTTACAATTGTGACGCTTGGAAATAGAGAGGCGGGCACGGGATATAGAGTACAAGCGGTTAGAGCGGATAACGGGCAGGTTTTCGCCGAGAGCGTTTTAGAGGGCGCACCCCACTGGCAGCCCTATCGTTTTTTACAGGTTAGCAGCGCCGGAACGGTAGAATTGTTCGCTGATGATGAAATTGTTGAATTACAAATCAACAATTAAAGGGGGTTACAGAAAATGAAAAATAATATCCTGAATATCTTGAACATAAAAGTATTGGTGCTCGCCATCCTGAGTTTGGCTTCGGTCGGGCTTTTGGCGCAACCCCCGGCTCCCCCAAATTTAAAGGTTGTCCAACCATACTATAACGCTATGCTGGCCATGCATCTTGAATGGGATCCTGTAGCCGGAGCGCAGAATTATGAAGTTCGCAGAAAAGTCGATGCCGGCGCTTTCGGTTCCTGGGACAGCCTCGGGGTGGTAACTTCGTACACCGATAACAACGGTATTAATGCGGCTTCAACTTATACCTACGAAGTGCGGGTAAAAGTCGGAGGCGTTTATAGCGCGTCTTCGAATGCGCGATCCAATAAGGCGGATAAAATGTGGCCGGTAACCAAAACCAGTTCCTGTTCGGCGGCTGAGAGCATTGAATTGCTGCATGGATACAATCAACCGATCATGGCGGGAGGCAGCCACTACCTTCACGAAGGCAATGATATTCATGGCGAAGAAAGTGTTGATGGCGAATGTGTGCGAGCTCCCATGGGCGGGGTGGTGGCGTCGGCGGGCGGAAGCGGTTCCAACATCCACGTTGACCTGAAAGTGCGATTGAATGGCAATGATCGCTGGTTTAATTTCAATCACCTCAGAAATCTTAACGCCGCCCTGGTGGTTGGCGAGTCTGTAGAACCGGGCACAAAATTGGGTGAAATTACCTCGACGGTTTGGAGCACCCAAAATAACCATACCCATGTTTCCCTGTGGGGAGATTATGCCAATCGAGATGCCCAGAGAAGGCCTCCGTTAGAGGCATTTGATAGCAATTCCCACCGGGATCCCAAAGGCAATGCCCCGGTTGTGGAAAATACCAACGCCTCCGATTCGGAACCGGTGCGGTTTCGCAAAGGCCCCAATCAAACCGATTACCTGCCCGATGACGGCAAAGTTTATAAAGAAGTCGATATTGTGGTAGAAGCCCGCGACCATCAAACTGCTGATGCGCCCTGGCAAGTGCCGAAGAATGTTGGCTATTATGTTCAAAAAGTTGAGGGCGGCACCGTTACCGACGTGGTGCGCTCCGCCGCTGCGCCTTACCTGCTCATTGATGGTTCAAAATGGTTCGGGGCGCCGGTGGGAAACACGCCTGCATCGCGAATGAATACTTTACGGGACCCTGCTGCGACGCTTGAAAGCTCTGCGGGAACGCCGGCCTGGTATGCCTGGGATCAATGGTTTACTTATATCGTTACAAACACGGACAGTACCACCGGCGATTCAGCCCGTTTAGATGCCGACCAATGCTGGGCAACCGATGCCAAATATACCGAAACAAAACCGAATGGTTACAAAGCGAATTACGACACCGCCGCGGTGAATGACTCGGCCAAATTCAAAGACGGCAATTACCGGGTGCGGGTTCGCCTGGCAGACTTTATCAACACTGCTGCCGACCATTCCAAGGATATTATGGTGGATAATTTCCGCCCCTATGTCAAAAAAGTAACCGTGGAAAGCGGCGGAGAGATGCTCTACCAGGGAGAATGGACCTTTGACGGCACAAACCTGAAGTATGGACCGGATCCCGATCCGGATAAAAATATCGGAAAGGGCGCTAATGGCGATGCGGATGTAAAAATTAGCATCGAATTCAGCGAACCCATGAAAGAGGCGGAAATTGTCAAAATAGAACCCCTGGGATATAAGCCGATTCTTCATTCTACGGATGATACCAAAACCAAATGGGAAGCGACCATTCCCAAGGATGTGCTGAAAACAACCCAACCGACGAATGGACGGCAAACAATTTCTATTAAAGGAAAAGATATTGCCGATAATGAAATTCTGAAAATAGAAGACGCCGCCGATATTGATCCCAACGCCAAGATTACCCGCAAAGGCGACGGCACCCTGAACGGCGCCGGGGGAATTGACAAACTCCACCGCTTCGCCATCGTGCAAAAAATCGCCTTTGTGATCGACGACACCGGCAGCATGGGCGAGGAGATCGCCGGGGTCAAAGCGCAGTTGCAGGCCACGGTGGATGCCCTGGATGCGGACCCCGATGTCTTCCCGGAATATTACCTCATCACCTTTAAAGACGCTGTAACGTTCCGCGGAAAAACCCAGGACAAAGCTACCATCCAGGCGTTGGTGAGTACCCTTTTCGCTTCCGGCGGGGCGGAATGCCCGGAGGCCTCCGCGGAAGCCCTGGCCACCCTGCCGGATCACATGCCGAAGGGCGGAACCGCTATATTGGCCACCGATGCGTCTCCCAGCGCCGGGAACCTGGCCATCTTCATCGTCACCATTCAGCTTTTCTTCTCCAATATCAAGGTCAATACCATTCTGACCGGGGACTGCCCCCCGCCCCTGGAAGCCGGCAATGAACCGCTCGCTTACCAGGGACAGGAAGGCTCGGATTACGGTATCCGCAATCCCGAAAAGGGCGGCGGCAATCCTCCATTTATTGAAGACTACATTAGCGCTTTTGATGCCTTCAGCTACGTTTCCGAGAACACCGGGGGGAATTTCTTCTTCATCAGCGACCTGTTTTTTGCTTCCGCCTTCCAGGTTATCATTTCCGATGTGATTCTGGATGGCCAGGTGATCGCGCGGGATGCCACTGGAGCCCAATCCTATTCCGTTCCGTTGGATTCTACCGCTGCCGCGGTCTCCTTCAGCCTGAAGGAAAAAACCGGCGCCAGCCTCGCCCTCGAGGTGCTGCGTCCCAACGGAATTCCGGTCAGCTCTTCCGACCCGGATGTTACCTTCCTTTCCGGTTCCAATTTCGCATTTTACCGGGTTGACAGCCCCGCTCCCGGCAATTGGACTTCTAATATTACCGGCAGCGGAGATTTTAGCTTCGACATTGCCGCAGGAACTCCCATTGTGCTATCGCTCATTTCCAGCCCGCAATGGATTTTCGGAGCGCCGGAAAATTTGCAAGTGATACTTTCCGGCGACAGTCTCAGCTCCGTGGCCTTCAATTTGATCCAGCTCGACGGCTCGATTGTCAGCCCCCTCCCCCTGTTTGACGATGGCCTGCATAATGATTACAGCGCCGGCGATAACATTTACGGCGGCACTTACGTGCCCGCATCAGATGGCAAGTTTCGCATTCAGGCCGGCGGTTTGACCGGCGCCGGGGATAATTTCATCCGCGAAGACCGCAAGGTGATCACGATTGAGAAAGTGGCCAACATTCAAGTATCCCCCTTAAGCCTCCAGGCCACCCTGGAATTAGGCGATACCACTACCCAGGCGCTGACCATCCAGAATACCGGTTCCGATACCCTCATCTTCCAGGTCGTCGAAGTGCCTTCCGACACCGTTCCCTCTGTGAAGATGAAGCAGGCGCCGGTGAAACGCAGCTTCGGCCAATCGTATTCCGCTGCGCCGGAAGCACGGTTTGAAGACGCGCCCCCCCTGCAAAAAGTGTACGGCGTTGAAACGGCGAAGCAGGGAGAACCGTCCCACAAATCAGGTTCGCCGTTGATACAGGTGGATATTCTCGATTCGCTGTTCTATGATAGTTATCCCCCGTTAGATTTTTTCACCGGCTTCGGAAGCGCCGTTCCCTTCTGGGCCGCTGGTCGCTTTACCCCCACGAATCCTTTTGTGCTGACCCACGTGCGCACCTACTACCGCACCCAATCCAGCACTGCCGCGGTGGAACTGCGGGTGTACGCGCATAACAGCGCCACCGGAAGTCCCGGAACGGTGCTGCTAAGCCAGACTTTGAGCGGAAGCGATTATTTGAGCGCCGCCGGTCAAGAGTTTCTGATTCCCCTGAGCGACTCGGTGTCGTTTAGCGCCGGGGAGGAATTCTGGATCGGGTTTGGCTTCCAAAACGTGCCCCATCCCCAGGGCACCACGGATGAAGGAGTGAACCAGACCGGGCGGGCGCGCTACTCCGGCGATGGCTCTTCCTGGTTCCTGTTAGGCGACCTGGGCGGCAACGGGGTGGATGACGCCTGGATCATCCGGGCGCTCTCCGCAGCCCGGGAGGATATTCCCTGGCTGACCATTACCCCGGATCAGGGGCAAATCCTGCCCGGCGGCAGTATGGACCTTACCGTGCAATTTACCACCGCCGGCATTACCTCCGATGGGGTTTACCAGGGCGGTCTGCACGTGCAGAGCAATGATCCCGACGAGGGCCTGCTGCGCCTGCCGGTGCAACTCACCGTCAGCGGCTGCGCCCCGGATGGGGACGTGAATGAAGACGGCAGCATCACCCCGGCAGACGCCCTGTTGGCCATGGAGATTTACCTCGGCGCCCATACCCCCGCGGGCTGCGAATTTATTACCGCGGATGTAAATTGCAGCAACGCCGTAACCCCCGGCGACGCGTTAACCATCTTCTATGCCTTTCTGGGAACTCCCATTCCTCCCTGCGGTACCCTGACCAAAACTGCGGGCAACGTGTCGGAAGTTTTTGCGGGGGATGTTAGTGGAACGCCGGGCGATACCATCAGTGTGCCGATCTGGGTGGACAATCCCGAAGGAATTTCTGCGTTCGGGTTGGATTTGCGCTTCCCGGAAGAACAATTGGAATTCCTGGGCATAGCCCCTTCGCTGTTGACCCGGGAGTGGATCACGCTCAAGAGTAGCCGGGTCAGCGAGGATGTAATCCGCCTGGGCGGGTTCAATACCGAAGCAATTGCCTCCGCGGCTGCCGCAAGCCTGGTGGAAATTCGTTTCCGGGTGAGATCCGCCGAAAATGGCGCGGGCCGATTGGAAATCTTCAACCTGACCGATGACCTGGCCAATTTCCAGGCCGCCGCCGGGGCTTTCAATCAAGGCCAGCAAATACCGGAAAGATTTGCCCTGTATCAAAACTATCCCAATCCTTTTAATCCGGAAACCACCATCCGTTTCGATATTCCCCGGCTCGAAGGCAATAGCGTGAAGGTTCGCATATCCATTTACAACATCTCCGGCCAACTGGTGCGGCGCTTGATCGAGGCGGAACACACCCCCGGCGCTTATGCGGTAAAATGGGATGGGCGCAACGAATCCGGCAACCCGGTCGCCAGCGGGGTCTATTTCTACACCATCTCCGCCGGCAATTTCTCGGCAACCCAGAAAATGTTGATGGTCAAGTAAAGTCTAATGTTTTGGTTGGAATTACAGGGATGATGGATTGATTGTTGAATGGTTAAATGGTTAAATTGCTAAATTGTTTTTCAACCATCTAACCATTCAACGATTCATTACTCCTTATCTAACGTATCCAACTCTTTTCCGTGATTAACCATGCTGATGAAACCGCTTTTTAACCTGATTTCGCTGAATCTGCTGCTGACCGCCGGGCTGGCGTTCTCCCAGCCGATCCCGGTCACCCTGTCCGATACCGCATCCGGGTTACCCGGCAGCACGGTGTCGATTCCTGTCGAGGTAGGGGACCTGAGCGGCAGAAATGTGCTTTCTTACCAGGGGAGCATTACATTTGATCCCGGTATTTTAACTGCTACCGGCGTCTCTGTCGAGGGCACAATTTCCCAGGGGCTTTCGGTGTTTCCCAATATCCAACCCGGCCAGATTACCTTAGGCGCGTTTTCCGTAACCCCCCTGGGCGGCAGCGGGGTTTTGGTCAAAATTATTTTTGAAGTGAACGGCGCTTCCCTGCCCGGCCAGTCAACCGTTTTGGCGTTTCAAAATTTTGTGTTCAATTCCGGCAATCCCCCGGCGGCATTGCAGAACGGGCTTTTTACGGTGACCACCACTACCGATCTGGATATCATCCCCGGGAGCAGCCTTCCCAAACGGTTTGTTCTATACCAAAATTATCCCAATCCCTTCAATGCCGGAACGATGATCCGCTTCGAGATAGCGGAGGCTGAAGCGAGCCGCGGAAATGTGCGCCTCTCCATATATGATATTTCGGGGCGGCTGGTGCGGCTGCTGTTAGATGAGCGCCTGTCTCCCGGCGCCTACCGGGTACTATGGAATGGCCGCGACGGTTTTGAGAATCCGGTTGCTTCAGGGGTGTATTTTTTTGCGTTCTCTAATGGAGATTTTATGGCAACCCGGAAAATGCTGGTAGCCAGGTAGCCTTAAAAGTTCTGGTAAGCCTCAAGGCCGGAGTTGGGAATCTCTTAACTGTTCTGCCCACGAAACGAACGGAACAAACTAAATGTAAGGAAGACAATACTAATAATGCGAATTGCCAGTTGAAAAATTATGGCCACGAAGACGCCAAGGCGTTAAGGAAGCACAAAGAAATAGAAGAAATTTAAGGATATAAACGCTAAAACCTTTGTGAAACTCCCTGTCTTGGTGGCAAACTTTCTTCAATGTCATCCCCAACTGGTAATTGGCATTAATATTTTGTGTGTTTAGTGGGCTGAATAATTACGAAATCTCCATCATTCAATTTGATATAACTTTCTTAGCGAGTTGATACTCATCCATCCACTTTGGAGGACCCTGGTATGAAATTATCTCAAGCGTTACGCTTAACGGGTATTTTTTTGGTGTTGCTCATCGGGTTCGCTTTTCCTCAACCTATTCCGGTCAGCCTCCCCGATACCGCCAGCGGCGATCCAGGCGTCTCCGTAACCGTTCCGATCGTTGTGGGCGATCTTACCGGGCGAAACGTTATTTCATACCAGGGTACCGTTACCTATGATTCCAATATTTTAACCGCCACCGGCGTTTCTACCGCCGGCACGATTTCCGGCGGTCTTACCATCTTTCCGAATATCCAATCCGGCCAGATCACCCTGGGCACTTTTTCCACCGATCCGTTAAGCGGCAGCGGCGTTTTAGTGAATATCAATTTTGATGTGAATGCGGCAGCCCTGCCGGGCCAAACTACTCCTTTGACGCTGCAAGATTTTATTTTTAATGCCGGCGATCCCCCGGTTACGCTGCAGAACGGTTTGTTTACCGTAACCGGAGACCCGGATATTTCCGTAAACCCCTCCTCGCATGATTTTGGGGACGTGCTGGTGGGTTCCAGCGCGACCCAAACTTTTGTGGTGAGCAATGACGGCATTGTCGATTTAGTGGTCAGCGCCACCACCCTGACCGGGGCTGATCCCGGCGAATTCTCCATCACCGCCGGGGGAGCGCCGTTTACCCTCGCGCCCGGGGCGACGCAAGACGTGATGGTCAGCTTCCATCCCACTTCCACGGGGCCAAAAAGCGCCACGTTGAGCATCCAGAACAACGATCCCGATGAAACCCCTTTCGACGTACCCTTAACCGGTAACGGGATTGGGATTCCCGATATTGCGGTTTCGCCCACCTCGCACGATTACGGCGACGTGCTGGTCGGTTCCAGCGCCTCCCAAACCTTTGTGGTCAGCAACGAGGGCACCGCAGATTTAGTGGTCAGCGCCACCACCCTCACCGGGGCTAATCCCGGCGAATTCTCCATCGTGAGCGGGGGAGCGCCGTTTACCCTTGCACCCGGTGCGACGCAAGACGTGGTGGTCAGCTTCAATCCTACCTCCACCG
>JABWBP010000118.1 GCA_013360445.1 Calditrichaceae bacterium
AGCTGCCCAATTTTTCGCCGGAATTGGCCATGTCGATCATCACCGGCGCTTCCAGGGTCTGGCCGGAGAAGTTCAGGTTGGCGTAAGCCTGCACTTCGGCTCCTTGCGCGGCCGCGGGCAGGGTGGATTTGCCGAGCGGAGCCGGGGCGGGCAAGCATACCGTGGTTCCCACCGGGAAGGGCACCGGGAAGCCGACTTCCCAGCTCAGGGTGACCAGCGCGTCGGTGGAGTTGGTGAGGCCGTCTTCGGTGACGTCGCCAAAGCCGATGGCGATGCGATCCAAGAAGGGCTGCGGGAGGGCTAAGCCGGCGTCGTAAGAGAGCATCAACAGGGCGTCTAAGGAGTTCACCGCGTTGTCGTTGTTAATATCGCCTAACAGGCCGGTGGTGCAGCCGCCGACTTGCAGGGTCGCTTGCACAACGTCTTCGGGATTGTTCGGGTCATCGCCGCTTACCACAATGTCCGCGGTATAAGTGCCCGAGGCCAGACCGGTGGCGTCGAAAGTGACGGTCACGTCCACGCTGCTATTCGCGTTTACCACCCCGACGCTGGGGCTGGTGCTCAGCCAGAAGGGGGTGGGAAGAGTTCCTTCAATGATGAAGGGCAGCCCTTGCAGGAAGTTGGACGTTCCGGTGGTTCCGGTATCGACCAGGGGGCTCCATGCGGTGCCATTGAATTGCAGCCCGTTGCCGGTGTTGGTTACCCCGTTGATGGTAACCGGGGGCGCCCAGGGGCCGGAAGCTAAAGTTCCGCCGCTCTGCCAATCCAGCCAGTAGGTGCCGGGGCCTAAGTTGAGCGGGGCGGCAAGCTGGCAGACGCTGGCCATTACCGGGCGGGTGTTGCCGGTGAGGGTGGTTTCGCTAACCCGGTACATGTTCGCCCAGGAGGTGCTGGTAAGGCGGTTGGTGGTCACATCGCCGAATACCACGTTGCTGCCGGGAGCGCCGGGAGGGCCGTCCCAGATGCGGAAATTCACGTTGTTGATGGTAGAAGTGGTGGTAGAGCCGGTCTGGTAAGCATAGAAGGTGAATTTCTCGATATCCCAGCCGCCGGGGGGAACCACAAAGTCATCCGCCACCCGGAAGCCGGAAGCCACGGCGTGCCCAAAGCCCAGTACGTTCATTGCCAGGGAGACGCTTTGCAGCACCGAGGCGTCCGCGCCGCCAAAGCCGCCGCCGGGCAGGTTTACCAGGGGACCGTTGTCATAGAGAACGGCGCTTTCGTTGGCGCGGGGATGGCGGTAGTTCCAGTCTAAACGCAGCGCCGGCTTGCCGGATTCCGGCTGGGCCAGGTCAAACGCCGCCGCGGATTGTTCCGGAGAAAGTCGAACCTGTTCCGGCGCCGTGGATGTGCTGGGAGCGACCCGGGTAGAGAGGGCGGCGGTAGGCTGAATGACAATCGAGAAGGTCAGCGGAAGATCGCCGTTGTTGGTAATGGTAATGGTCTGGTTCTGGGTCTGGCCGGGCTGAAGGTTGGCGCTCAGCGAGGCCGGGGCGACGGACATGATCGGGGGGGATAGCACGTCGATAGTGACCGCCACGGTTTTCAACGTCCCATTCGCCGCGTTACTGCTCACTTCCACGTTGGTGGTGTAAGTACCCGGGGGCAGGGTAGCAACGTTGACCCTTACTTCCACCTCGTCGCTGTTGTTGGCAGTGGTGGTTCCCGCGGCAGGGACAACTTCCAGCCAGGAGACGACCGGATTTTCGGAAATTGTCCAGGTAAGGTCGCCGGCTGCAACGCCGCCGTCATTGGTAATGGTGACGATGCCGGTGGCCGTGTCCGGATCTCCCTGCACAAAAGCGCCGATAAGGGAATCCGGGAACACCGCAATGCGCGGGGCGGTGGAGGGAGCGCCGGTTCCGTAAACCTTGAACGGCAATCCTTGCGGGAAAAGCCCATCCAGCAACACAACCCATTCGGCGCTGGCGCCTAAGAATTGCAGGCCGTTGCCGGTGCTGGTTTCACCGCTGACCGTAATGGGAGGCGCCCAGGGGCCGGAAGCGAGGCTGCCGGCGGTTACCCATTCCACCCAGTAAGTGCCGGCCGCGAGGGTAAAGCCCCCGCTGACCCGGTTTTTCATGACCGGGCGCTGGGTGTTCAACAAATCGGTATCCAAAACCCGGTAGGCGTTCGACCAGGCGGTATTGGTCAAACGGTTGGTGGTGAGGTCGCCGAAGACCACGCTGCTGCCGGGCGCGCCGGGAACGCCGTTCCAGATCTGGTAACGAACCTCGGTAATGGTAGAGGTGGTGGTGGAGCCGGTCTGGTAGGCATAAAATACCAGGGAGTCAACGGTCCAGCCGCCGGCCGGCACGGTGAAGTCATCCGCCACGTGGTTATTGGTGGCGACGGAATGGGAGAACCCGAAAACCGTCATGGTGAGCGCGGTTTGCAGCACGCTGGCGTCCGCCCCGCCGGCCCCTCCGCCGGGAAGGTTCACCAGGGGGCCATTGTCATACAAAAGCGCTAATTCTATGGGTGGGGCGGGATTCAATACCGGGGAGAGAACAGTTGTTGCAGCGTCGTTCTGGGGAGAAGCTTGATCAACCACAAGCGTTCCGGCTTGCGGAAGGGCGCCCTGTAAGGAATTCCCTTTTCTTTCATGCGCGTAAAAAACGGATACGAGAAGAAATAACAACATCATTACCCCAATACATTGTTTCATATATATCCTCCGAGTTTGTTATTGGTAAATGGGAAACATCCGCTTTTTTACAGGGGAAACAGAAATCCTCTTTACTAATACTCAGAACCTCTTTCTCCCAAATTCGCATCCACTGGATATCACTTGCATGACGCATTGATCCTGAACCGGGCTTCGATCACCTCCTTGAGAATTAAGGTTTTTTCATCTGGTTAGACAACCTTGCGAGAGACTATCTTTATTGATTGGAACGATAAAATATATTTTCCAAATGTCCTGGTCAAACAATAAAAAAATTATTCTGTCGCGTGCGTTTTCTACCGGGTCATTCGGTATGATCGTGGCCATAGGAAATTCCTGCATTCCCGGGAAAAACAGGTTGGAGGTAATGTCATTCCCGGGATGCGGGAATCTTTTACGTTTCCATAATGGCAATCTGCATAACAATAACCCTCTTTCTCCGCTCGCAAGGAAAATCCTTTCCCTTCATCCCTCATCCTTCATGCCCTCATTTTGCCGCTTCCCCCTCGAATCGCCCTCCTAAATGTTTCGCCAAAAATTCCTCCGCCGCGGCGTAGAATTTCAGGCGGTTTTCCGGGCGGGCGAAGCCGTGCCCTTCATCGGGGAAGAGCAGGTACTGGTGATCGATGCCCTTTTCCTTCAGCGCCGCCACGATCTGCTCCGATTCCGCCTGGGGCACCCGGGGATCGTTCGCGCCCTGGGCAATCAACATGGGGATTTTGATCTGGTCCGCCTTGAACAGCGGGGAACGGGATTTGAGAAATTCCGCTTCCGTTTCCGGGTGTCCCACCCGCCGGTAGAGCAGATCCCGGAAGGTTGCCCAGTAGGGGGGAATGGAAGTGATCCAGGTGGTCAGGTTGCTGGGGCCGACGATGTCCACCGCGCAGCGGAACAGATCCGGCGTAAAGGTCGCCCCCACCAGCGCCGCATAGCCGCCGTAAGAGCCGCCGTAGATCGCCACCCGGTTGGAATCCGCGTAGCCCTGTTGCACCGCCCATTTGACCGCGTCCACTAAGTCGTTGTGCATTTTGCCGCCCCACTCCTTGTCCCCGGCGTTGAGGAACTCCTTGCCGTAGCCGGTGGAACCGCGGAAGTTCACTTGCAGGCAGGCGTACCCGCGATTGGCTAACCATTGCGCTTCACTGTCAAAACCCCAGCGGTCCCGCGCCCAGGGGCCGCCATGCACGTTCAATACCAGGGGGAGATTTTTCTTTGACTGGCCCTTCGGGAAGGTGATGTACCCGTGAATGGTAAGCCCGTCGCGGGAGGTGAAAGAAACCGGCTCCATGGGGGTCAGCTCGTATTGCTTCAGCTCCGGGCGATGGTCGAACAGGAAGGCGCCTTTTTTCAGCTTGCGGTCGAAAGCGTAGTAGGAGATGGGACCGGCGTCTTTCATGAAACTCACCACCCAGGTATTATCGGCGTTGTCGCGGTCAATGATGTTGAAATCGCCTTTGTCTAATTTGGCGATGGCGTCGAAATCCGCTTGAATGGAGGGATCCAGCACGGTCCATTCCTCCCGGGCGCGGTAAAAAGAGACCGCCTGAATGGTATATTCATCGGGGTGGATCAGGGCGTTGGCCACGTCATACTGGGGATCCTGGGCAATCACTTCGATATTGCCGCTTTCTAACTCCAGTTTTACCAGCCGCCCGGCGTTGACGTTACGGGAATCCTGCAAATAGAGCGACTTTCCGTCTTTGGTGAAGCTGACCGGCCCGCTGGTGAGGGCATCGTTGGAGTCCCAGGTAAGCACGGTGCTCCAGGCCGATTTCTCATTGGGGCGAACCCATAGCTCGAATCCGCCGGCCGGGGTGGAGGCCATGGCGCAGCGGACGTTGAAATCCGCATCGGTCAGCCAGGCAATGACGTTGCCGGGATTGTTTGCTACCAGGGTCAGCTCCCCGCTCTCCAGGTTGAGATGATAGACGTCGAAGAGCTGCGGATTCTCCTTGTTCATGGCGATCAGCAGTTCATTGGGAAAGTGCTTGTTGCGATCCACGATCTGCACCTGCACCTTCTCGTAAGGGGTCAGGTCTTTGATCTCCGCGGTTTCTAAGTTCACCCCGTAGAGCCGCCAGTTTTCATCCCCGCCCACGTCTTGCAGATACATCACGTGCTTGTTATCCGCCGCCCAGAAGTAGCGCCGGATGCCCCGCAAGGTATCGTTGGTAACCACCCGGTCATTCTGCTGCCCGATGGTTCGCACCCATACGTTCAATACCCCGTTGGAGGGCGCGAGGTAGGCCAGCATGTTGCCGTCCGGGGAAATCTGCGGAACCACGTTGGTCGGATTGCCAAAGAGAGTTTCCCGGGGGATGAGCGTTGGCTCCGACTGGCAGGATACGAGCAAGAATACGCCTCCGAAAAGCATCAAGATAAAAAGCCAAACCAAGTTTGAAATTTTCATACCGAACTCTCCTGTAGTTTTAGTTTGCTCTTCACGTTACGCTACAGCGTAGCCAACTCGGAATTCATTTCCTTCGATTGCCACGCTTTAGCGTGAGACGCGGCCAATCACGCCGGTCCCGGATGGCCGATGCAGAGCATCGGCGCGAGTAACACCTGAACACCTGAACACTACAAAACCGTTTTTACCTTGCCTTCACCCGCACCTTCGGCCAGGCTTTGCTGGCCTTGAAATCGTTGTTGTACATCGCTTCCGCAATGGTGGGCGGCATGGTGAACTCGCCCACGGTGACCGCGTTCAGCTTCACCACGAAATCATACGTTCCGCCGTAGCGCGCATCGAAGAACCACATGACCCGGTCGTCGCGGATGTCGAGGTACTCTTCCCGGTTGAGCGACCAGCGCGACATCCAGCCCGGGCGGGCTTCCCCGGTGAGGCGGATGTTCTCGATCTCCCATCCCGCGGGCAGCACCTGCACCAGCGCCACTTCTTCGATCAGGTGATAAGCGCTGCTGGGGTTACCCACTGAAAAACGCCCCCAGAAGGTCTTGCCCTGGGTAATTTCCCCGGGGTCGATGGCCATCCCGTCGTCGTCCAACCATTCCACTTTCAGGGTAAGATTTTTCGCCTCGTCGCGCACGTCGCTGAGCAGGGGAACCCCGTTCCAGGAGAGAGTGGCAAAGGCGCGCTGCCCGGTGTAGCTTTTATCCAGTTCCACGGTCACCTGTTGCCCGAAGCCGTTGAGCAGCTCCGTTTCAAAACCGATTTCATCAGTGTCGAAGGGGGTTTTTTGCCCGTTAGGCAGGGTGATAACCCCTTTCAGGCGCGGTTTGCTCGCGCTGTTGCCCTCTAAGGCGCGCAGGTATTTTCCCACCGCCAGGAGCATGTACCCGGTAGTCTGGGTAGAATGCCACTCTTGCCTGGATAAAACTGCGGATAATTCCTCGGCGACCTGGTCCGCTTCCGCCCAGCGCCCGGTTTCGGTGAGCATCTCCAGGATCATCGCCCGGTCGCGCAGGCCGGAACCGTAGGTGCCGCCGAATTCGGAATAGCTTTCCACGCTTTTCCCGGCGGATTTGGCGATCTGCTCCGCGGTGTTCTTTACCCCGGCCAGGTAGTAGGCGCTGGCGAGCAGCCATTTCTCGGGGTCGTTCATGCTGCTCAAATGGTTCTCTTTCAGGTAATTCATCGCCCCTAAGGAGGGTTTACCGGCCAGGGCCAGCAGGTAGAGCCGGTAGCCCTGGGTGAGCAAGTATTGCCGGAAAAGCCGGGCGCGTTGGGCTTCCAGGTCTGTGGCGGAGCGCTTCGGCGGGCGGGGCTGCTCCCGGGCGCTCATGGCCTGGCGCTCCTGGAATTTCAGCCAGTTTTCATAGAGATCCTCCGGCACGTTGTAGCCCAATTTTTTGGCTTCGATGAGGAAATGGCCGGCGTAATTGGTGCCCCACTCCGTAACCTCGGTGTTCCCCGGCCAGTAAGTAAATCCCCCGGAAGGAAGCTGGAAGCGCCGCAGCCGGGTGATGCTGAGGTTGATGTTGGCGTCGATCTCCCGCTCGGCCTGCTCCCGGGTTTGCGCTCTCAAGGGCCGGCCGGAAATGGGCACGTCGCGCAGGAAATCTTTCAGGTAGAGCTGCGGAAACACTGCCGAAGTAGTTTGCTCGATGCAGCCGTAGGGGAAGCGGATCAGCCAGAGCAGCCGGTGGGTGAAGTTCAGGTTGGGACGGCGGCGGATGCTCAGGCGCGCCTGGTTGGACCCGGGGATGCCCCGGTCGGGAATGGTAAAAGTGATCCGCCCGCCCGGCTCCACAACCTGGTCTTCGGCGCTGTAAATGCGCGGGGAGGAGGGGCGCACTTCGAGGTCGGTCTCTTCTTTGGCGGAAAATTTGGCCGATTGGGCGCGCACGGTGATCTTCGCCGGGCCGACCGCGGCGTTTGCCTTCACGGTGAAGAAAACGTCTTTATCCCCGCTGGAAGTGAAGGAAACCTGCTTCTTCGCGGAATCTTGCAGGGCCAGCGGGCCTTCCAGGGCCAGGGAAACCTCCACCGCGCCGATGTTCTCCTGCATGGCGAACACCGTTACCGGCACGGTGAACTGGTCGGTGGGGCCGATCACCCGGGGCAGGCCGGAGAGCACCATCAACTCGGTTTTCACCGGGACGGTTTTTTCCGCCTGGCCGTAGCGGTTGCCACGCGCGGCAATCACCATCACCCGCACCGAGCCGACGTATTCGGGCATCTCGAACTCCACGCTCGCCCGCCCCTGCCCGTCGGTCAGCAACGGTCCTTTGAACATGGAAACCGGTTTGAAACGCTTCTTTTTCTCGTCCACCTGCGATTCCCGGTAGGTTTCCATCATGTCCCCCCCGATGGAGAACACCCGGAACACGTCGCCCTTGTTAGCCCCGATCACGAAATTGAATAAATCGAAGGTTCCCACCCCTAAGCGCAGCTTTTTGAAGAAGTGCTTCCAGGGATCGGGGGTGGTAAAGGCGGTCAAATCTAACAATCCCTCGTCCACCACCGCGACGGTGAACTGGGTGGGGCGCTGGTCCGCGGTGCGCAGGTTGATTTTGAACTTTTCGTTGCTGCGCAGCTCCCCGGGCATGTCGATGAGGATCTCCTGGCGGGTGGAAGGGTCTTCCACGTTCAGGGGAATGATTCCGTACATGCGCATGGGGCGGTCGTTGAGGGTTTGCGCGTGCGGCTGGATGATGGAGACGGCAGCGTAGGCGGTGGGGAGCATTTCCGCGCTAACCGGAATGGTAATTTTCACCTCTCTTTCCCCGGCCGGCGGCGAATACCACTGGCTGCTGAGCACCTGGCTGCCTTTTTCCACCGAGAGCAGGATCGACCCTTTCTCCGGGGCGGGGAAGCTGATCACCGCTTTATCGCCGATGAAATATTTCTCCTTATCGGTTTTCAGCGCCAGCACGTCGGCGTTTTCCCCCTCCGCGGGCACGCTTCCCCACATGTAGGCGTTCAGGAACATGCCCGCGGCGTGGCCGCTGCCGCCGTCCTGCACTTCCACAAAGTACGTGCCCTGCTCTTCGGGCACGAATTCCAGAATATCCGGAACCCCTTTGGAGACCAGGGCGCCTTCCTGGATCAATTGCGTGGTCTGGTGGCTCTTGAAACGCAGGCGGTAATCCCGCCGCGCTTCGTATTCCCACCACCAGTAAAATTGCCCCTTGTAGATGCGGTAAGTCAAGGCTCTTCCGGCGAGCGGCTCTCCCGCGGGATTCACCGCAATAAAGGACACTTTCGAGATCGCCCCCACGGTGAGGTAGCCGTAATCGGATTCCGCGGCCTTCAATCCCACGTAGGCGGGGTAGGGATCGATGGGAACGGTGAGGGCGCTCAAATTGGGGCGCCCGCCTTTCTCGAAGACCCGGGCGCGCAGGTCCGCGGAGAGGGCGGAAGGGGCGGCGAAATCCGGCAGCGGCCAGCTGATCCGCGCCCGGCCTTCCGCGTCTAACGCCCCTTTGAAAATGGTCTGCTCGATGGGCTTGAATTCCGCGGCCTGGTTGGAAAAGTTATACCCCCCAAACTTCCGGAAATATTTGTTCACAGGTTTGAGGGCCAGGTCCACCTCGGCGTTCAGCCCCGCGGCGGGGTTGCCGAACAGGTAAGTGCTGCTCAACAGCAGGTTCAGGGATTTATCTTCGTGGGTGAGGGCGGGTTTTTCCGGCTCCAATTTCACTTTCAGGCGAAACGGCGCCACGGTTTCGATTTTGAGGAGGTGATAGAACGTCTGGCTGCCCACCAGCGCCTCCACCCGCCAGTTGCCGGTGGGATCGCCTAAGGCGGTCCGGAAATTGAAATTATAGAACCCCTCCATGCCCTCGGTGTTGACCCGTTCGTAGGCTTTTTGGTTGCGGGGATTGAAAATCCGCAGGGTAATGGGGTGATTGTCCGGGAAGGTGTTTTGCTCGTTGCGGGCGATCACGGAAATGTTCACCTCGTCGCCGGGGCGGTACACTCCCCGCTCGGTGTAGATGAAGGCGCGGGCGCCCCCGGGTACGTCCTCCTCGCCGCCGGTATCAAAAGTGGAGAGGTTCCAGCCCATCTCATTGCTCTTGATCACGCTGCGCTGGCCGTCTTTTTCCGCTTCCACCAGGAACACCTGCGCTTCGACGTCGCGGAAGTCTGCGTAGCCGTCGGCGTCCGTGCTGGCGCTGGCGATCTCCTGGTTTTGATAGGTTTTCAGGGTGATCTTCACCCCGCTGAGCGGGCGGGCGTCGGTGAGGTGGGTGGCGTACACGATATGGCGCTGGTGAGCGCGTTTGTAGGTCAAACCGATGTCGCTGACGATCACCGCTTTGTAAATCCGCCCCCGCGCGTACAGGTAACCGTAGGAATAGGGGTTGGAATAGTAATCATCGCCGTAATAATAGCGCGGCTCCTCATCGTCGGTTGCGGAGATGTCGCCGTAGAGCATGTCTTTGCGCCGGAAGGTGATCTCGATGACGTACAATCCCCGGTCGTTGGCGCCAATCAATTGGGAGAGGTCCAATTCGTGCTGCTTCCAGAGGTTGCGTTCCTCGCCCAACTCCAGGGTATCGTCGTAAACCGCCACTCCCACCCGCTCTAAGTTGTAATCGCCGAATTCATCGTTGCGGGTTTTGGAGCTGCTCAACTGTTCGCTTTGCATGAAGTAGGCGAGATTGTTCTCGAAAACTTTTTTGACCACCACCCGCACCTTGCGCACGTTGACGGCAAGGAAGCGCAGGGCGCGCTGGTTGGAGGTGGGCAGGAACACCCCGTCGCTGGCGAATTTCATTTGCGGCTTCAGCTCGGAGAATTCTACCGCTTTTTCTAACGGCTCGGTAAAGGTGGTTCCCCAGCGGCTGCGCACCCCGCGGCTGATTTTCAGGGTGTATTGCTGCCCGTATTGGAAATTCCCGCTCAAAAACACTCTTTTGCCTAACGCTTTCAGCTTCACCTCCGGATGATCCGCCACGGAGATCAGCCCGGTGAGGTCCTGCCGGGTATCCAGATCATCGGAAAATTCGATAGTCATGCCCGGCGCGTCCCCCTCCTCCTGAATGGTTACAGCGGTGATCTTCAAATCGCTGAGGGCCGGGAAGGAGAAGCTCTCCTCGTAATCCCGGGAGATTTCCAGGGGGCTTTTATCGATTTTCAAGACGAAGTTGGTTTCTTCCTTGCCGCGCAGGATCGTTTCGCTGGTGAACTGGAAGGTTTTGCCGCCCGCGTCTGCGCTCCAGGTGAGCCGGAGCTTGCCGCCGTTTTTTCGCAGCGCGACCGCTTTTTCCACTGCGAATAGCTCCGCCGTCTCGGTAAGCGCAACCGTTCCGATCACGGAAAAATTGCGCGGGTCGTCTTCTTTTACCAATTTGAAATCTTTTTTGACGGAGGCAATCTCCCGCCCGGCCACTTCGAAGCGGAATTCCAGGGGTTCTAATTTATCCTTGTGAAGCGGGAAGAGCGACCCCAAATCCAGCGCGCCTTCGTACTGTTCCCGCAGCGGCAGGGCGGCGTTGGGCTGGAAGAGCAGGGTCTGGCGGTCCTGCCAGCGGGTAGCGCCGGTAATGCCCGGCTGGAAAGAAAAAACTTCTTTGGTAACGCTTTGCCCCACCAGGTTCTCCTGGATCACCGGGGAGGTAAAGCGCACCGTGATGGCGCCGGAGGGCGATACCACCCCGGAGGTTACCTGGCTGACCAGCTTGGCGGTCTCCAGGGGATAGGCCAGTTCCTTATCTTTGGCGGTTTTTTTACAGCCGCCCAGGGTGGCGATGGCCGCAAAGGCCAGCAGCGCCATCCATAAAATGTTGCGGAATCTCCCGGTAAGATTTCCTGGGGCAGAAATGAAGGTAATGAAAGCAAGCTTAGACACGGAGCACCTCCCGTTTTGCGGTGGTCAGGGTCTTGTCGTCGTTAAACCGAGTTTTTATTCAGGCGGGAAAAAATTACGGAAAAATCGGCAGAAAGCAAAGGGTTTGGTTTTTTGAGATAAAGTTGTATAAGCGCTGTAGGAAGCAAGTCTGAGAATGGGCGCAGCACAAATTGCACAAATGGTCTATGTCAGCCCTGAAAGGGCATCAAGATTATAGCCCAGGGCAACGCCCTGGGGGAATTGACAAAGTTATCAGGCTATGGTATTTTTCCCCTTCGGGGAAATGAAGTGCAATTTGTGCTGCGCCCTCTGAGAAACCCCGGAGAATGCGCCGTTTTAACCATTGTTTATTCAATTTTGCGTTGCGGCGCGTCCAGCCGATAATCGGTATGCAGCCAGATTGCCCGGGAGTAGCGGAAGGTAACCGGGATCAGAATCATCAGCAGAATGAAAGTGATGGCAAACGCCAGCCAGATGTTTTGCCCGGTGAAGACCAGGATTGCCCACACCGGCCCGACTAACAGCATGGGCAGAAAGCTGCTCACGAACATCGCCCCGGTCCAATAGCCGGCCTCGCGGTCGAAGGTGAACCCGCATTCGCTGCACTGGCGGTTCATGTGCATAAGGCCGCGGAAAATTTTCCCCCGGCGGCATTTTGGACAACGTTGTTTGAGGATTGCAGGCGCATTCATTGTAAATTCGGCATTCCGGGTGCTGTTATCAAAACACAGTTGCCAGGTCTAAATCCAAATCCGGGAACAACGGGGTGCTGAGGGGCTGAATTTTAGGAACCACTTGCAGCAACTGGTTCGCCGCCAGGTCATATACCTCCACCAGCCGCCGCTCCGGGTCCACGATCCAGTATTCTTTGACGCCGTAATAGGCGTAGCGTTTGTATTTTACTTCCCGGTCGCGCTTCTCCGAGCCGGGGGAGAGCACTTCGATGACCAGGTCCGGCGCGCCCTGAATATTTTCTTCCCGCACAATGGCAAGATTCTCGGTGCTGACGAACACCAGGTCCGGCACGCAAACGTCGGATTCGTGAAATACCACGTCCACCGGGGAAACAAATATCCTCCCCAGTTTTGTTTCTTCAACATATTTCGATAAAAAGATGGTCAGTTTACGAACAATCTCCTGGTGGGGAATTCTCGGCGACGGCGACATGATGTGCTCTCCCTCTATGATTTCATGCCGGAAGTTATCCGGCTCCCAGTTTTTCAAATCTTCGTAGGTGAACATCACCCGGTTTTTGGTGAGAACCATGGGAATCCTCTTTTTTTGCGGAAATATCCCCAAATCGACTTCCGAATGCAAGCGCGAAATTGGTAAAAATCTTCCATCTTGAAAAAGAGGCTTTCAATGTCTATATTATACCGATTCGGTATAATTAACTGATGTTACGCATTTTACCACATGGTTCGATAAACTCACCATGCAAAAGACACAGAGAACACAGAGTTTTTTAGCGTTTTTGCTTCTCAGTGCAGCCTCAGATTCAATAAATACTTGATTTTCTCTGTGCCCTCTGTGGCTCTGTGGTTGATTTTTGATGTCTGCGTGATCTTTCTGAAACGGGAATACGACTACGCCCTGCGCATCTGCGCCTACCTGGCCGGAAATTATCAGTGCGGCCCGATATCCCTTGCGGAAATATCCCGCAAATTATTCATCACCCGCCCGTTTGCTACCAAAATCGTCTTTCAATTGAAGAACCGGGGGATCGTGCACACCACCCAGGGAAAGAACGGCGGGGTGCGCCTTGCTCAACTCCCGGAGACGATCACCTTGCTGAGTATTTTGCAGGGAGTGGGCTACCGTACCAGCATCAGCGAGTGCATCAAAAAACCGGATTTTTGCCCTTTGCCCGCCCCCTGCAAA
Source organism: Calditrichaceae bacterium (assembly GCA_013360445.1). Taxonomy (GTDB): domain Bacteria; phylum Calditrichota; class Calditrichia; order RBG-13-44-9; family J075; genus JABWBP01. Next base: position 12,811 of record JABWBP010000118.1, read on the forward strand.
CTCCATGGGTTTTTCATCGAGCAGGAAAATTTTTCCGTACAGGCGTTGAGATCCCGCACCATTGCCGAATTCGCTTTTACGGATGCGGATTTCGACCTCACAAAAGCGAGGTAAGGCCATTTGCGCTTCGCGCGTCATTGGGCTGCGCCGTCAATTGCTGCGCGTCATTAAACTGCGTTGTCATTGATTGTCATTTGGCTATGTCATCATTGATTGTGCGGAGAACCCGGAATGAATGACAGCGAAGCTAATGACACGCAGCAGCGTAAATGACGCGAAGCAAATGACGCGCGAAGCGCAATTGACGCCGCCAGGCAAATGACGCGAAGCAAATGACGAAAAGCAAAGGAGGCTCTTATGGATGCGCTGATATTAGCGCGCTGGCAATTCGCAATTACCACGGTGTACCACTTCTTCTTCGTGCCCCTCACCCTGGGGCTTTCCATCTTAGTGGCGATAATGGAGACGGTCTATGTGCGCACCGGGAACGAGCAGTACAAACACATGGCCAAGTTCTGGGGCAAGCTCTTCCTGATCAACTTTGCTATGGGAGTGGTGACCGGCATTGTGCAGGAATTCCAATTCGGGATGAACTGGTCGGAGTATTCCCGCTTCGTGGGGGATATTTTCGGCGCCCCCCTGGCCATCGAGGCGCTGCTGGCCTTTTTTCTGGAATCCACCTTCCTGGGCATCTGGATTTTCGGCTGGGAGCGGCTCTCCAAGCGCTTGCACGCCGCTACTATCTGGGTAGTGGCGGTCGGATCCAATCTCTCCGCCTTGTGGATTCTCATTGCCAATTCCTTCATGCAGCAGCCGGTGGGCTACACCCTCAATAACGGGCGGGCGGAAATGACCGACTTTTTCGCCCTGCTGGCCAATGGGCACGTGTGGGTGCAGTTTCCCCACGTGTTTTTCGCCGGCGTTACCACCGCGGGATTTTTTGTATTGGGCATCAGCGCCTATCACCTTTGGAAAAAGGGCCAAGACCTGGAAATCTTCCAAAAATCCTTCAGGATGGGCGCGGTGTACGCCGTCATCGGAACCGTAATGGTGATGTTAGTGGGGCATACCCAGGCGCAATACATGATGAAAATTCAGCCCATGAAAATGGCCGCGGCGGAAGCATTATGGGATACCGAAGACCCCGCCGCCATGTCGCTGTTCACCATCGGCGATGAAAAGAACCGCCGCGACGTCTTTGCCATCCGGATACCCTCGCTATTGAGCGTTCTCGCTTACAACCGCCTGGAAGGGGAGGTGAAGGGCATCAACGACTTGCAGCGGGAATATGAACAAACGCACGGCCCCGGCGATTACGTTCCGCCGGTGGCGATCTCTTACTGGACCTTTCGCATCATGGTGGGAGCGGGGGTGGTGATGCTCTTGATCGCCCTTTATGCGCTCTACCGGGTGTTGAAAAATAACTTAGAGTTCAAACCGCTGCTGCTGAAAGGGATGATCTGGAGCATTTCGCTTCCCTACATCGCCAATTCCACCGGCTGGATTTTCACCGAAGTGGCGCGCCAGCCCTGGGTGGTGTTCGGGGTGATGCGCACCGAAGATGCGGTTTCCCCGGCGGTCAGCATCGGGGAAGTCTGGTTCTCCCTCATTGCCTTCACCCTGCTCTACGGGGCGTTGATGGGCGTAACGATCTACCTGCTCAAGAAATTTGCCGTCGGCGGGGCCAGCGGGGTGCTGTTGTTTGAAGAAACCGAGGGGGCGGCAATAAGCAAGTAGGCAGTAGGCAGTTGGCAGTGAGCATCCGGAGTGCAAAACTCCAGTTTTGCACCCAATAGTAGCGGTAAGCGGCGGGGAAGTAGGCAGGGGCAATCTTCATATTGGCGCTTACACCCTGTTTACTGCCTGCTGCCGCTGTTAGGGGTGCAAAACTGAAGTTTTGCACTCCAAGAGACTACTGCCTACTTGCCTACTTAAAACTTAAAAATGCAAACGAACAATCATACTCCAGGAGCCAACCATGGATCTCAATACACTTTGGTTCATATTGATCGCCGTGCTGTTCATCGGGTTCTTCTTTTTGGAAGGATTCGATTACGGAGTGGGAATTTTACTGCCCTTCATCGCCAAAGATGACCGCAGCCGCCGGACGGTGATCAACACCATCGGCCCCTTTTGGGACGGCAATGAGGTGTGGCTGCTCACCGCCGGGGGAGCGATGTTCGCAGCCTTTCCGCACTGGTACGCCACCATGTTCAGCGGTTTCTATCTCGCCCTGGTGCTGATGCTGCTGGCGTTGATCGTGCGCGGGGTGGCGTTCGAGTTCCGCAGCAAAGATAAGCATCCGAAATGGCGCGCCGCCTGGGACTGGATGCTGTTTATCGGCAGTTTTGTGCCAGCGCTGCTGTGGGGCGTGGCCATGGCCAATCTCATCCGCGGGGTGCCGATCGATGAAAACATGCACTATCTGGGCGGATTTTTCAACCTTTTGAATCCCTACGCGCTGCTCGGCGGCCTGGCGACCCTCTCCCTGTTCATGCTCCACGGGGCGATCTTCCTGAACCTGAAAACCACCGGGGAGATGGAGGAGAAAGCGCGCTCCTATGCGTTGAAAATCGGTTCCGTAACTACCGTATTAGTATTTGCCTTCGTGATTGCCGGCTACTACGCCACGGATATGTTCAGCCGGTTAGGGGTGAATCCCGGGATCAGCCCGATTATTGCCGGGGCGGCGTTGCTGCTCTCCGGCTGGTTCTTGAAGAAACGCCGCAGCGGGTGGGCGTTTGTTATGACCGGGCTGACCATCGCTTTTTCTACCATTACCATATTTATCGGCCTCTATCCCCGGGTGATGGTCTCCAGCCTCAATGACGCCTGGAGCCTGACGATTTATAACGCCTCTTCCACGCCCTATACCCTGAAGGTGATGAGCATTATCGCCCTCATCTTCGTGCCCATCGTGCTGCTCTACCAGGGCTGGACCTACTGGGTGTTTCGCAAACGCGTGAGCCAGGACTCGAAATTGCAATATTGAAAACGTGTTCAGGTGTTGAAGTGTTCATGTGTTCAAGTAGGAGTTACTATTCAGCCACAGAGACCACAGAGGTCACAGAGGAAGATTTGGGGGTATCCACCACTTCGTGGAGAGCATTTAGAGCCTTATATCCCTGTATGAATAGTTACAAGTAGGATTTATCAAAGTACTCCAACAGCATAGCACCAGAGCACCTGAATACATGAATACCTGAACACAATTTGACCTGTAGTGCTAGTTCTACCAACGGACACTCGATCTAACTGCGAATTGAAGCGAATAAACACTCATTTCGGCCGGTCTTGATCCTATAGTTATTCGCGTGTATTCGCGGTTTAAACCAACTCGCACTACAGGTAATTTGTTGTTTCAGAAAAACGTTTTGATTCATTTGAGAGATTTTTTACATTAACGGGCGCATGGCGCGAGGCGCACTTCAACTGTGTAACATTCCCCCCTCCTTGGTTACGCAGGCGCTCAATCGCGCCATGCGTTTTTTATGGCCATTAAAACAATTTTTCGCTACTGGCAATGGAGTGGGGAGTAATGGATTGTTGGATTGAGTGCAACCAACCATCCATCCATTTAATCATCCAACCATCCAACCATTTAACCATCCAACACTCCATCAATCCTCTCTATGAACCCTCATAAAAAACTATTCCACCTGGCCGGCGGCGCCAGAAATTCCCTGATTTTAACGGTCGGATGCGGTTTGCTGGCCGCACTGGCTATTATCGGGCAGGCCGCGGCGCTCAGCGCAATAATTGATCGGGTTTTCTTGAACAAACAAACCCTGGCAACGGTGGGAGGAATGCTGGCGTTTTTCGGAGTGGCAAGCCTGCTGCGAGCCATATTTAGCTGGATGCAGCAGGGATTTGCCGACCGCGCGGCCGGTTTTGTCAAAACCGGTTTGCGGGAGCAGATCGGGCGTTATCTGCAGCAGGCCGGCCCGGCCTATATTCACTCCCAGCGCAGCGGGGAGCTTTCCAACACCCTGGTAAACGGGGTAGAGGCGTTAGACGCTTATTTCAGGGAATTCCTGCCCCAGATTTTCCTCTCCGCCCTCATTCCGCTGCTGATTCTGCTGATCGTTTTTCCCCTCGACCCGCTCTCCGGCCTGGTGTTTTTGCTAACCGCCCCGTTGATTCCCCTGTTCATGGCCTTGATCGGCGCGGTAGCCGGGGCGTTGAACCGCAGGCAGTGGAAATCGCTCAGCCGCATGAGCGCCCACTTCTTAGACGTGCTGCAAGGGTTGACCACCCTGAAGATTTTAGGCCGCAGCAAGGAGCAAATTCAAACTATCGCCCGCATCAGCACGGATTTCCGTTTCGCCACCATGAAGGTGCTGAAAGTGGCCTTCCTTTCCGCCCTGGCCCTGGAAATCGTCGCCACTATCAGCATCGCAATTGTAGCGGTGGAGGTCGGCTTGCGGCTGCTCTACGGGAAAATGGATTTCCAGGGGGCGCTATTCATCCTCATCTTAGCGCCGGAATTTTATTTGCCGATCCGTTTGTTGGGAACGCGCTACCACGCCGGGCTGGAGGGCGTGGCCTCGGCGGAACGCATTTTTCAGATTCTGGAAACCGCCCCGCCGGTTGCCCGGCAATTCGACGCGACCCCTTTCGATCTCTCCCGGCAAACCATTCGCTTCGAGGACGTGCATTACGCCTACAACGGCGGCGCTCGCCCGGCCTTGCGCGGGATCAGTTGCGAGATTCTTCCCGGCAAAACCACCGCCCTGATAGGTCCCAGCGGATCGGGGAAGAGCACCATTGCCAATTTGCTGCTGCGCTTCCTCCATCCCGACCGCGGCAGAATTCTGCTCGATGGCCGTAATATCAACGAAATCGATCCGCAGAACTGGCGGAAGCAGATCGCCTGGGTCTCCCCAAAACCCTACCTGTTCCATCGCAGTATTGCCGAAAACATTCGCCTGGCCAACCCGGCCGCGCCCCTGGAGCGGGTGGTGGAAGCGGCGCGGCTGGCGAATATTCACGAATTCATCGAGACCCTGCCGCAGGGGTACCACACTCCCGTGGGCGAGCAGGGAGCGCGGTTGAGCGGCGGGCAGGCGCAGCGGATCGCCCTGGCGCGGGCGTTTTTGAAAGACGCGCCGTTCCTCATCCTGGATGAACCGACCGCCAACCTCGATCCCGGGGTGGAAGCGCTCATCCGGCAGGCGATGGAGCGGCTGATGGCCGGGCGCACCGTGCTGCTGATCGCCCACCGTCTGAACACGGTCACCCGCGCCGGGCAGATTATCGTGCTCTCCGGGGGTGAAATCCGGGAAATGGGCGATCATTTGATGCTGTTGCAGGCGGACGGGCTGTACCGGAGGATGCGGGTAGCGTATCAGGGGCGGTAGGCGGTAAGCATCCGGAGTGCAAAACTTCAGTTTTGCGTTTTTGAATCGCAAATCAATGTCCGGTGGCCGCTTCACAGAAGGGATGGATTCCTATGAGGAGAGCATATTGCCTGGCAGGGTTTATTTCTCACTAAAGTGAGGTAATTATTTCTCGATTAGGAAAGTGCAAAACTGAAGTTTTGCACTCCGATTGCCGGCTAAAAAACTCAGCTCCCATGAAACGAACTTTATCACGGCTATTCAAACTTGCCCTTTCTTACAAAGGCTGGATGCTGCTGGCCGCGCTGTCAGGTTTTCTCACCGTGGGGAGCGGCATCGGGCTGATGATGACCTCTGCATATATCATCGCCAAGGCGGCGCTGCACCCTTCTATCGCGGAGCTGCAGATCGGCATCGTGGGAGTGCGCTTCTTCGGCATCTCCCGGGGGGTGTTCCGCTATTTGGAACGCTATATCTCCCACGAAGTTACCTTCCGGCTGCTGCAGCAATTCCGGGTATGGTTTTACCGCGCCGTGGAGCCGCTGGCCCCGGCGCGGCTGCTGCGCTACCGCAGCGGGGATTTGCTCGCCCGGGTAGTGGCGGACGTAGAAAGCCTGCAAAATCTTTACGTGCGGATCATTGCTCCCCCGGCAGTGGCCGTGCTGGTTCTGGCGTCGATGTGGTTTCTCTTCGGCGTTTTCGATCCCCTGTTTTCAATGGTATTAACGCTTTTCTTCCTCGCTGCGGCGGCAGGCGCGCCCCTGCTGGCGCAATGGTTGAGCAAAACCCCCGGCAAGGAATTGATCACCCTGCGCGCGGAGTTGAACACCCTGGCGCTGGACAACATCCAGGGGATGGCGGAACTGCTGGCCTTCGGGCAGGCGGAGGCCCACTTCCGGCAGTTTGGCGCACTGAACCAGCGCCTGGTGCAGGCGCAGCGGCGCATGGCGCTCATTGCCGGGCTGCACGAGGCGCTGATCGGTCTGCTGATGAACCTGGCCGTGCTGGCGATTCTGCTCGCCGCCATCCCCCGGGTTTCCGCGGGAATACTGGATGGAGTATATCTCGCGGCGCTGGTAATCGGCGCCATGGCCGCCTTCGAGGCGGCGCTGCCCCTGCCGGCCGCGGCGCAGCACATGAACAGCAGCCTGAAGGCCGCGGAGCGGCTGTTCGAGATTGCCGATGCGCAGCCGGCGGCAGCGGAACCAGCCGCGGCGCAGCCGGCCGCACCGGCGCCGCTTCCTCAAAATTATTCCATTTCTGCCGAAGAACTGAGCTTCTCCTACCCTGGCGAGGAGCGTTTGCCCGCTCTTTCCGGTTTCCCGGCGTTGAAAAACTTGAGCTTTGAAATTCCGCAAGGCCGAAAAATCGCCATTGTAGGCCCCAGCGGGGGGGGGAAAACCACCCTCCTGAACCTGCTGCTGCGCTTTTGGGAATATGACCGGGGATCGCTGCGCTTGGGCGGGGTGGACATTCGCCGGTTTGATTCCGAAGAATTGCGCCGCCATTTCACGGTGGTTTCGCAAAATACCCACCTGTTCAACGGCGCGGTGCGGGAGAACCTGCTCTTAGGTAATCCCGCCGCCGGCGAAACCGAGCTTATCGAAGCGGCGAAGCAGGCGCAAATTCACGAATTCATTCAAAATTTGCCGCAGGGCTACGATACCTGGATCGGGGAGCAGGGTTTGCTGTTGAGCGGGGGAGAGCGCCAGCGTCTGGCGATTGCCCGGGCGCTCCTCTCCGCAGGAGCCTTCGAGAAAAACGCCCCGGTGTTGATCCTCGACGAACCCACCGCCAACCTCGACGCGCTCACCGAGCGAAGCCTGCTGCAAACCATCTGGCAGTTGGCTCGCCCCAAAACCCTGCTGATCATTACTCATCGCTTAGTGGGATTGGAAAACGTTGACGAAATCCTGGTGCTGGTTGGCGGGGAAATTGTCGAGCGGGGAACCCAGGCGGAATTGCTGGCGCGGGATGGGGTTTACCGGCAGATGTGGGAGCTGCAGCGGGAAACCTCGGCCGTTGAGGGAGCGGGCGGGTTTGCCGCCGGGGGAAAAGAGAAAAGATAGAGGTTTCAATAAAAACCATAGTCATTAGATCTTATTCCTGATTAAGTGTATGTTTTATAATGTATTGAATAGCCCCCTGATTTATCGGGGGGACACGAATTACCCTCATACCTTAATTTTCTGGGGCTTCAGCCCCGCGTAGTGCAACAATCGGGGATAAATCCCCGGGAAAAGGCA
>JABWBP010000119.1 GCA_013360445.1 Calditrichaceae bacterium
GACTTTTGAAGACCGAACAGGATAGGTAATCCGATTAACAAAATGCCAAAGACCATTATGTTCTATTGCATCACACGCTTCACGCAATACGCATTACGCATTACGCCCCCATAATTTAAGCGCCTAATTTAAAGCGATTTTTCCAAAATCACACATACCATTTCAAAGATTTTAGCTCCAGGGGGGTTTCGGTATGGTGCGCCAGGTGCCCTAACAGCGCTTCGGTCAATCCCGGCGGGAGGGTTTGCGCTTCCGGCTTCGCAATCTGCGCCAGGGCGGAGACTTCCGCCTGCGAGATTGCCGCCAGCGCTTTCCATTGCGCCGGATCGAGCGTCAGCCCCATCCCGCCCCGCCGCCCGCGGCACTCCCCGCAGAGAAGCCCGCCCTGCCGGTAATCCAACAGCACCGGGAACGCTTCCGGCGCTTTCCCGCAGTGCAGGCAGTGGTGCAGCGCCCCTTCGAATCCCAATACCTGGCTCACTTTCAACAAAAAATGCCATAAATACACCCCGGGGTCGGGGAGATTCTCCGAATTCAACACCGCTAACCACTCGGTCAGATAGTGAAAGAAGGGCTGCACCGGCTCGTGGGCGGAGAACAGCTTTTTGAGCACTTCCAGGGCGGCAAAGCCCAGGGAGGTTTTGTGCAAATCTTCCCGGATGTTCAAATAAGAATCCAACAGCGAGGCAGAGGTGAGAATTTGCAGCCCCCGGGTTTGCCGGGTGGAGATGATCGCCTCGATGCGGTTGAGCGCCTCCAGCGCCCCCCGGAAAGGGCTTTTCGGGCGAAAAGCGCCTTTGGCGATGATTTTGAGATATCCCGCCTCGGCGGTGTAGAGGTGCACGATTTTGCTGGATTCCTGCCAGCGCATGGCGTAGAGAACCAGCGCTTCGGTTTTGAGGATCGGTTCCATGGCGTATCACCCCGGCAGAACGTACCTGAGGGAGAAAGAGAGCAGGGTAAAGTAGATCAACAAGCCGATCACGTCGTTGAAGGTGGCCACGAACGGGCCGGTGGCCAGGGCCGGATCGACCTGCATTCTTTTGAAAAAGAACGGGATTACCGCCCCGAACACCGAGGCGTTGATGATGATAATGATCAGCGTGCCGGCCAGTACCATTCCGAATTTGCTGTCGTTTTGCCAGAAGTTCACAATCGTAAAAATCAAAATGGCGATGACGAAGCCGGTGACCAGGGCGGTGCGCATTTCCCGGAAGAGCCGCCGGCGGATATCCCGGGGATTGATCTCCCCGGTGGCCAGCCCGCGAACCACGATGATGCTGGACTGGGTGCCGGAGCTTCCCCCCATGGCCATCACCACGGGAATGAAAAAGGCGGAAGCGAGGATTTGATCGATGGTGGCGGAAAACGAGGACATGATCAGCGCGGAGACCATTTCGCCGAAAAAAGAGATGATCAGCCAGGGCAGCCGCGCCCGGGCAATCCTGAAAGTGCTCTCTTCTAAGATTTCCTCTTCCCGGATCCCGGCAATGCGGGCCAGGTCTTCGTCGGTCTCCTCGTTGATGACGTCCACGATGTCGTCGATGGTAATCCGACCGATCATCTGTCCCTCTTTATTCACCACCGGGGCGGAGACGAGGTCGTATTTCTGGAACAGCTTCGCCACCTCTTCCTGGTCCATCTCGCTGCTGATCGCCACCACATCCGTCTCCATAATATCTTTGATGCGGGTATGGGGCCGGGCCAGGATCAGCTCTTTCAAGTGCACGTAGCCCGCCAATTTCCCCTGCCGGTCGATGACGTAGCAGACGTAAATATCCTCTACTTCTTCGCGTTTGCTGCGCAGCTCGTCGATGGCCTCTTCAACGGTTACGTCTTCCTGAACGGCCACGAACTCCTTGGCCATGATTCCGCCGGCGGAATCTTCCCGGTAGTGCAGCAGCTCCTGGATATCCTCGGAATACTCCTCTTCCACGTGCGCCAGCACCTCGCTGGCCTTGTCTTCGGAAAGCTCCGAGACCAGGTCGGTGGCGTCATCGGAATCCATCTCGCTCACCAGCTCGGCGATCTTGCGGGAGTCGAGGTCCTCCAGAATGTCTTCTTTCAGGGCGTCTTCCACCTCCGCCAGTACCTCGCTGGCGGTTTCCGGCAGCAGCAGCGACAACACCACGCTGCGATATTCGGCGTCCAGCCGTTCCACCAGGTCGGAAATATCCGCAGGGTGGAGATCGGCCAGGATGTTGCGCACGAAATCGACCTGGTTATTTTCCAGGAGGTAGCGGATGTTGTCCAGCACTTCGTCGTAGTTGATGTCTAACATGGAAGCGCTCATCGATCCCCCGCGGGTTGTAACTATAAACGGCCCAAACTTGATATTTTCTCGCAAAGACGCCAGGCCGCAAAGTATTGAGAAATTCAGGTATTTCTTGGCGAACTTCGCGGCTTTGCGAGAGATAAAAAAACTCAATAAATGCCCGGCTTGCCCCTTTGGGGTTCCCGGGATAGATGCAGGTGAATCAGCTCCGTTAACGCCTTCCATTCCGCAATGGAAAGCTGCTCCGGCCGCCGGGTCAAATCAAAATCCAATGTAGTAACGAACGCCGCCGGGAACAACATGGATAATGATTTGCGCAGCATTTTGCGGCGGTGCTGGAAACAGTGCCGCAGCACGGTTTTGAACAGTTGGAAATCCGGGAATTGCGCCCGCACCCCTTTTTTGAAGTCTAATTTGATCACTGCGGAATCCACCCTGGGGCGGGGAAAGAACCGGGCAGCCGGAACCCGGAAAAGCAGTTTGATCTCCGCAAACAACTGCCCGTTGACGGCTAACAGCCCGTATTCCTTGCCGGCCGGGGGGGCAATCAACCGCTCCGCCACTTCTTTTTGCACCATCAGCACCGCGGTTTCCAGGTCGTCGGCGTGGTCGAACAATTTGAACAGGATCGGGGAGGTGATGTTGTAGGGAATGTTTCCCACCACCCGGCCAGGGGTTTGCGGGCGCTCCCGCAGCGCCGCGGCCAGGTCCCACTCCAAAAAATCCGCTTCTACCAGGGTGAAATTGGGGCAGCCGGAGAAGCGCTGCCGCAATCCTTCCGCCAGGCGGGAATCGATTTCGATGCCGCAGTAGGGAGCGCCGGTTTGCAGGAGAAATTCCGTGAGCGCCCCCGCACCGGGGCCGATCTCGATCACCGGGGTCCCCGGGGCGGCCTGCAGCGCGGCGACGATTTTGCGGGCAATATTCTTGTCTTGCAGAAAATTTTGCCCCCACTTCTTTTTCGGAAAAGTTGTTTCCCTCATAAGCTAACAATTTAAAGGATCGATCGCCGATTTGAAAGCACTCCCTTTTTCCGGCGGCATTCGAAACCTTGCCGGAAACAGAAAACGTTACCACTCCGGCGGCTTCTGTGCGTATTTTGGGCGTCGCTGAAAAAATAAGGATAAGGGATAAACGGATGCTACCATTATGAAAACCATACTCGAATCTCTCAAATATCTCTGGCCGCACGTTACCCGCTATAAATGGAAATATATCAGCGGAGCGATCTTCATTGTGCTGACCAATGCCTTCCGCATCGCCAACCCCAAGGTGGTGCAGCACGCTATCGACTACCTGAATGAAGCATTTTCCTTAGGAAAATTAGGGCTGTACGGCGGGTTGATCGTGCTGGTGGCCATTTGCGAAGGGCTTTTCTCCTTCCTGATGCGCAAAAGCATGATCGTGGCCTCCCGGGAGATCGAAAATGATATCCGCAACGACTTTTTCGGGAAATTAGCGGCGTTAACCCCGGCGTTTTATCACACCCTGCCCACCGGCGACATCATGTCCCGCGCCACCAATGATTTGAACGCGGTGCGCTCTATTTTAGGGCCGGGGATTGCCTATTCCACCAACACCATCCTGGCGTTTCTCTTCGTGATTCCCATGATGTTCTCCATCAGCCCGCGGCTGACCCTTTTCGCCCTGCTGCCCTTCCCGATCATTGCCCTGTTGGTGCACTACCTCGGCCAGGCAATCTACCGCCGCTTCGAGAGGATCCAGGCGCAGCTGGCTACCCTCAGCACCCGGGCGCAGGAGAACATCTCCGGCACCACCATCATCAAATGGTTTGCCCGGGAGAAACACGAGATCGAGCAGTTTCGCAAGGAAAACGAAGAGTACATGCGCCGCAATATCAGTTACGCCAAAATCGACGCGGCATTCCACCCCTCCCTGGTGCTCACCATCGGCGTCTCCATCGCCCTGGTCATCCTGATCGGGGGCCGGCTGGTGATTCAAAGCACCATTTCTTTAGGAGAATTCACCGCTTTTATTCTCTACACCGGCATCCTGGTCTGGCCGTTTATCGCCCTGGGCTGGGTGATCGGGCTGTTCCAGCAGGGCGCCGCTTCGCTAAAGCGAATGCAGCTGGTTTTGGAAGCGCAGCCGGATATCCCCGAAAAACCGGGGGCGCTCAAGCCGGGGCGTTTCCGGGGAGAGATCGAATTCGACAACCTGACCTTCGGCTACTCCCCCGGCCAGCCGGTGCTGCATAATATTCAGCTTCATATTCCGCCCCAATCTACCGTGGGCATCATCGGGCCGACCGGCTCCGGCAAATCCACCCTGGTGAAGCTGATTCCCTACCTGCACAAATTGCCGGAGGGAGCGCTGCGCATCGACGGGCGCGATATTAACGACCTTTCGCTGCAACAGCTTCGCCGGCGCATCGGTTTCGTTCCCCAGGAGACCTTCCTGTTTTCCGCGACGATTCGAGAGAACATCGCCTATGGCCGGCCGGAGGCTTCCCCGGAAGAGATCGAGTGGGCGGCGAAAATGGCGGATTTGCACGAGCAGATCAGCGAATTTCCGGATCGCTACGACTCCCTGTTAGGGGAAAAAGGGATCAACCTGAGCGGGGGGCAGAAGCAGCGGGTGGCGATTGCCCGGGCGATTTTGCGCCAGCCGGATATCCTGATTCTCGACGACGCCTTTTCCGCATTGGACACCCGGACCGAGGACCGCATCCTGAAAAACTTGCAGGAATTCTTCCCCGGGCGCACCGTCATATTGGTATCCCACCGGGTTTCCACGCTGCAGAATTCCGATTTCATCGTGGTATTGGAGCAGGGGAGGATCAGCGAGCAGGGCGCCCACGAGGAGTTGATCGCCCGGCGCGGGTTGTACGCCTGGATTCACGAGAAGCAATTGTTAGAAGAGGAGTTGGAGAGGGTGGAGTGAATTCATACCGGGAAGGACGGGTTGTCTGCGGGAGGTGTTTGAAGACACAAGAAACTTGAGTATTAGCCATTAGTCATCCTTGCTAAACCGGTGGAATAGATGCGCTTCAAAAAGCGTGTTGTTGAGAATTCATTTTTATGTTGAATTTCTTACTAAGCATTTTTATTTTTAAAATCATTTCGATTTCAATTTAGATCATTCTGTCATTAGAATAATCTAAGTATAGTAAATTCATGAGATGTGAGGATGAGAAGACAAAAATCTATAGAAAAGTCATTTAAGTCAAGAGAGCCTCGAATATTTTTTGAATTAGGGGATGCCTCTAATATCCTCAATAAATATCTTGATATGAAATTTGATTTAGTGATCACATCACCACCCTACAACATTGGCAAAGAATATGAAAAAAAGAAAGAGATTGAGGACTATCTAGCAGAGCAAGAGGAAATTATTGAAAAAATTGTCAATCTTTTAAGTGAACGAGGAAGCATTTGCTGGCAGGTTGGAAATTTTATAGATAATAAGAAGAAAGAAATATTTCCGTTAGATATTTTCTATTATAACATTTTTAAAAAATATAATTTGATTCTTAAAAATAGAATTATTTGGCATTTTGGTCATGGACTTCATGCTTCAACAAGATTCTCAGGACGATATGAAACGATACTTTGGTTTACAAAGTCAGAAAATGAATATATTTTTAATCTCGACCCCGTAAGAGTCGATTCTAAATATCCAGCAAAAAAACATTTCAAGGGGCCTAATAAAGGGAAATATTCTAGTAATCCCAAAGGCAAAAATCCTTCTGATGTTTGGTCTATAACATTGAGCGATTGGGAAAAAGAGATTTGGGAAATTCCAAATGTGAAGGCAAATCACCGAGAGAAAACCGAACACCCATGTCAATATCCAATCGAACTTGTTGAAAGATGTATTCTGGCTTTAACTGATGAAGGAAGTTGGATTTTAGATCCATTTGCTGGTGTAGGATCTACTTTATTGGCTGCCTATAAAAATAAACGAAATGCATTAGGAATAGAACTCCAGAAAAAGTATTTAGAGATTGGACTGGAGAGACTTGAATTACTAAAAAATAACCAGCTACGTTATCGCCCCATTAATAAACCAATTTACGATCATACAAAATCAAAACTATCAAGATTGCCGGAAGAATTTAAGAAAAATGAAAATTTGTGAAAGACACAGTCATTTGGATGCCTTAGAAAAGATGGAAGAAAAAGATGGCATCTTAGAAGAAATTGAAGAAATACTGACAGATACTTCATTATACTTTGGTCGGAATAACCCTAAAGAAATTAATGTAAAGATCAGTGGAAAATTCAATAGTCATGGATGGGCAGATAGAGTACGGGTAGGGAATTCTAAATTGACCATTAGTTTCCTAAAATCTAAAGTCGGGGTATGTGTTCAACTTGGAAATGTTGCTAGGACTTACGCTGATATTTTAAAACTCTCACAATTAGGGAAAAAGAAAGTAATAGATGTTGGTATCATTGTAGTTCCAGACAAGGTTGAATCAAGACTATTAGGGGCAAATTATGCAAGATATGATCGATTGGCAAAAGAAATAGTTCATTTTGCAGACATAATTAATACTCCGATTCTTATAATTGGATTAAGCAATTAAGTAAAGGTTAGCTATGAAAGATCATAAGCAAAGAATTGAGTATTTACGAAAAGCACTGAAAGTGGCAAATGAAGATACCACGAATCAGAACATTTATACAATAAAAAATTGGAAGGGAAAACCACTTCACAAAAAAGTAATTTCTGTGGATATTGATTATTTAATGTTCAGAATAGATAACTCTCGAACAGAAATTCAACAACTAAGGTATCTTCGAGAAAACCCCACATTGCCTAAATCTCTTTTTGATGATCCTGAATCGTCGAAAGCCCAGGATGCTCAGGAATTCATCCTCATTGAAATGATAAAAGCAAAGGGAAAAGATTTTTTAGAAGATTTAAGGCTTCGAGGACAAGATGAAGCAGCTATAGTTACTTATGATGGATATCTAGTGAATGGCAATAGAAGAGTGGCGGCTTTAAGATTTCTGGGTGAAAGATATATTGATTGTGTTATTTTACCAGAAGACGCAACGCCAAGAGATATATATGCCCTCGAACAAGAATTACAAATTTCGCAAGATTTCAAAGAAGAATATCATTGGATCAATGAATTAACCAATATTAGAAGAGGTTTGGTAGATAAAAGATATGCATATAAAGAAATTGAAATAGCTAAGCGACTTAGAATGAATGTCTCGGAAATAAAAACTAAGATGAGAATGCTAGAACTTATAGATTCCTTCTTAAACTGGAAAAATATTTCTAAACAATATGATTATTCGAAATTAGATGAAGCAGAACAGATTTTTATCCAACTTGAAAAAGCAATTAAGAAATACAAAAATGATGAAAAAAAGATGAATGAACTTAAAAATGCTGTCTTTCATTTGATTGAAGAAAAACCATCAAAGGGAAGACTTTATGGATATGTGATGGATTTAATTAGGAATTTTGATCAAGTGTATTCAAGGATGACAGTTGCTTTAACTCCTCAAAATTATTCTAAAAGTTTAGAAGACCAACAACAAGTAATTAATGGGAATATTCTGGATACTATTTTAGAAGGAGAGGTTGTTGATAAACACGAAATTTTTGGTGACTCAAAAGAGGCAGCCAAAATTTCATCCATCCTTGTCGAAAAAATTGCAGATATTAAAGCTGAATATAAAGAGAAAAAAAATGCTGAGGCTGTTTATGAATCAGTTAGTACTGCTTTAAGAGAACTTCAAGGTTTAGTTATTGATAATGATACTGCAAAAATAGAAAGTATTGAAAGTAAATTAAATCAAATTATTTATGTCGCGAATGATCTACTAAAACAAGTTAAATTACTACAATAGAAATGTTAAATTGGAACAGAAACTTTCTGTATTTGTTGATCCAACCACGTTAGACGCATCTATAACTTTCGAAGATTCTGATAGCAAAATCTTGAATGAGATTAGAATTCTTCTAAGTGCTATTTCGGATGATTGGCAGTATACTAGCTCTGGATTGATTATTGCATGGAGCGACTTCAAAAAAGCTTTAGTAAGTATCAGTAAAATTCTAAAAAGAGAGAATGTGGTTCTTGAATTTGATGAATTTGCACTCTCTCTTTTAGATGAATTTCTGTATGATAAAAATAGTTTTAATAATAACCTTCCATTTATAGAATTAAGTAATACTGAAATAAATAACATCCTACTAAATTTAGGATTCTTGAGAAAACTAACTCCCGAACAAGAAAGGGATGTTCATAGGCTTTTAGAACTGAAACACGGTGCCAATTTTTCAGTCCCAGGGGCAGGTAAAACTACATCACTCCTAGCTGTTTATTCAATATTAAAACATTTAGGAAAAGTCGAAAAATTATTCGTTGTTTCTCCCATTAATGCTTTTATTTCATGGGAGGATGAGATAAACGAAATTTTTAAACAATCCTCACCCAAGATAATACGCCTAACTATCGAACTAATTAATAATCTCTATAGACTTGATGAGATTAATCCTGACATTATTTTAATCAATTACGAAAAGATGAGGAGAGACATCAATCATTTTATACCTTTTTTTATCAAAAATAAAATTCACCTTGTGCTAGATGAATCGCATCGAATAAAAAGTGGGATCAATAATCAAAGTTTTTTACAAATAATTAGATTAGTAGATTTAGCAAAAAGGAGGGATATACTTTCAGGAACTCCAATGCCTCAAAAATATACTGATTTAGAACCTCAGTTTGATTTCCTTTGGGGACAGAGGATATTACCTGATTTAAGTTTAATAAACGATGAACAACTAAAAATAAAAGTTATTAATGAATCTATTTCTGACAGATTTGTAAGAACTACAAAGAATGAATTAGGCTTGAAAGAACCCAAAATAATTTACAGCTATATTAAAATGGGACCTATACAAAATGAGCTTTACCGTTTATTTAAGTCAGAAGCGGCGAGAATAATATCTGGAATGGATCGGTATTCGAAAACTTACTTTAGAAATATCGGTAGAAGTGTAATTCGTCTAATTCAAGCTGCGACAAATCCAATGCTTCTGGGAACAGACAACGATTATGAAACTGATATTTACCCTATTCCTATTGGTTCTGAAATTTGGGAATTGATTGGAGAGTTTGCAAAATATGAAAAAGCAGTTAAAATTGAATATCTAAGAAACCGAATTAAAGAAATTCTAGATAAAAATTCCCAAAATAAAATTGTGTTATGGTCATATTTTGTTAGAAATATAAAATTGCTTGAAAGCCTTTTTAAAAATTATAATCCAGTATCAATTTATGGAAATATTCCTACAGGTTCTGATGAAGATGAAACAAAGAGAGAAGGCAGAATTCGTAAATTCCATGAAGATATGTCTTGTAGATTGATGGTTGCAAATCCCCAAGCTTGTGGAGAAGGCATAAGTCTTCATAAGGTTTGCCACTATGCGATTTATTTGGATAGATCATTCAATGCCGCACATTATTTACAATCCGTTGATCGAATACATAGATTGGGTTTAGATCAATCTATAGACACTCAAATTGAAATTATTATTTCCAAAAATACAATTGATGAAATTTTGATAAGAAGACTTAATGACAAAATTGAAGCGATGGGGAATGTTTTAAATGATACTTACTTATTGACTCTTGCCTATGACCCCGCTGATATTTTTGTCTCCGAAGAGGAAGAAATTGATAAAAAAGATATTGAAGAAATTACAAAGCATGTTACAGAAGAATGAGTGCAGATAATTATTTTTCGATATCACCCGGAATTATTATTGCCTTGTGGCGAATATTATCTCTAACTGCCAGATATGAACAATTGTCCGTAAAATCTGTTGTTGAAATTACTCAAAATTCTGGATTGTTCGGTGGTAAAGTACCGGCCAAGAATGCATTGAAGTTTGGTCAGATTTATAATTTTATTGAAATCCAATCTGGATCTATTTATTTAACAGAGCATTGCAAAGAAGAATTTATCGATTTATGTAACGACGATGAACCAAACACCCCTGTATTTAGAGCTATTTTGTCCCACATAATATCTAATAATAATTATCATTGGTTAATGTTCTTTAATGAAGACAGTGATATTTTCAGAACTGCTATTCCCCAAGACTGGATTGATTTGTTAGAAAACGCAGGTTTATTCTCTTTTGATAATGATGATGTGATTGAATGGTGGGAGACTGTCTTGAAAAAATATGAAAATTTTACTGAGAGCAAAAAGAAAGAGATTGGCGATATCGGTGAAAAACTTACTTACGAATATGAACTTAATCGTTTGATCACAGATAAAATCAAAAAACCGAAGTTTTATGTCAAGTGGGCATCAAGATTTAGTGATGAATTTGGATATGATATACTTTCCTTGAGAGGGAATTTGCTAAAGGGCAAGTATAAAATAAAAGATCAAATTCAAATTGAGGTCAAAGCAACTGTTGTTCGAGATACAGCCACATTTAGATTCAGAGTATCACGGAATGAATGGAATGTTGCTTCAAATAGACTTAGTACTTACTTTTTTTTCTGTTGGACTGGAGTAAGTTTAGAGCATCAGAATGCATCAGATGGACCTTATATTATTTCAGCGAAAAGTTTAGAGAAGCATTTACCAACTGATAAAAGTGAAATTTGCGAATGGACAGAATGTAGATTTGTTTTGGATTTAACTAAGTATGGAATTAAACCTATCCTCCCTTCCAATTATACAGATTACTAATTGAGCTAGAGACTGTAAAATTTTTTGTGTAAATCATTATCTATCCAATTTCAATCGTTCTTCAAATATAATCGCAAATTGGGAAATAATAAATGCCCATCCGGCA